>NZ_LR732827.1:531840-1014386 GCF_902506155.1 Curtobacterium sp. 8I-2 | reverse complement strand
GTGCGGGGTGCGTGCGTCGAGTCGGCACGGTGCGGGCTTGTTCGGCTCGTGCGGGTTTGGTTGCTCGGTGCGTCGTGGTGGCGGGGCACGGTGCGGTCGACGCTGCACGGGTTGAACGATGGCGCACGGTGCGGGCGTGGGGTGCGGTGGTGGGCACGGTGCGGGCTTGTTGGGCTGGTGCGGGTTTGGTTGCTCGGTGCGTCGTGCTGGCGGGGCACGGTGCGGTCGACGCTGCACGGGTTGAACGATGGCGCACGGTGCGGCGATGTCTGCGAACTCGGCACCGTGCGGACTTGTCCCGCCGGTGCCGGATCGGTCGGGCTCGGTCAGCCGGCGACGCCGTGCTCGAACGCCCAGACGACCGCCTGGATCCGGTCGCGCAGTGCGAGCTTCTGCAGCACGTTCGACACGTGGGTCTTCACGGTGGCGTCCCCGACGTAGAGCTCGGCGGCGATCTCCGCGTTGCTCAGGCCTCGGGCGAGGAGCCGCAGCACCTCGGTCTCCCGCTCGGTGAGCCCGGCGGCGGTGAGCGCATCCCGGCCGGACGTCGCTGCCGTCGCGGTGGTCGCCGGCTCGGGCCGGGTCTCCGGCAGCGTCGTCGCCGTCGCCCGGCTGATCACCCGCCGCGTGACGTCCGGCGCGAGCAGGGCGTCCCCGGCGGCGACGGTCCGCACCGCGTCGATCAGCCGCTCGGGGGAGGCGTTCTTCAGCAGGAACCCGCTCGCTCCCGCCTCGAGCGCCTGGAACAGTGCATCGTCGCTGTCGAACGTCGTGAGGATGAGCACCGCCGGCGGGTCCGGCAGCGCCGCGATCCGCCGCGCGGCCTCGAGCCCGTCGACGCCGGGCATCTGCACGTCGAGGCAGACCACGTCGGGGCGAAGCGCCTGCACGGCCTCGACCGCCCGCGCTCCGTCCGAGGCCTCTCCGACCACCCGGAAGCCCGGCTCGGACTCCAGGATCACGCGGAACCCGGCACGGACGAGTTCCTGGTCGTCGGCCAGCACGATGGTCAGGTCGGCCGTCCCGTTCACGTCGTCGGCAGCCATGCACGCACCAGGTAGCCTCCCCGGGCGCGTGGCCCGATCTCGATCCGTCCGTCCACGGCGTCGACGCGTTCCCGCATCCCGACGTGCCCGAGCCCGCTGCCGGAGGTGCTCCGGGCTGCACGGGCACCGAGTCCGTCGTCCGCGACCTCGACCTCGACGCTGTCGTCCAGGTACCGCAGCCGGACGTCGGCGCGGGCGGTCGGTCCGGCGTGCTTCAGGATGTTCGTCACCGCTTCCTGCACGATCCGGTACGCCACGGCGGCCACCGTCGGTGGCACCGGGCGCTCGGTACCCACGACGACGTACTCGGCGGGGTGGCCGGCCACCCGGGCCGACTCGGCCAGTTCGGCGATCCGCGTGATGCCCTCGGTGCTCGGCCCGTCGCCACCGGTCGTCCCGCCGCCGGCCGCATCGTCGTCGGAGCGCAGGGTACCGAGCATCCGCCGCAGCTCCTCCACCGCGGTACGGGCGTTCTCCTCCACCACCTCGAGCGATGCGGACGCCTGCCCCGGGTCGCGGTCGAGCACGCGCCGTGCCGCACCCGCCTGCACACCCATCAGCGACACGTGGTGGGCGACGACGTCGTGCAGCTCGCGGGCGATCCGCACCCGCTCGATCGTGACCGCTTGCGCGGCCGACCGTTCCCGCTCCGCAGCGAGTTCGGCGGTGCGCTCGGCGAGCTGGTGCCGCGCGACGGCGGAGGCCCAGGCGCGGTTGCCGGCGTACCAGGCGGCGCCGAAGTAGATCACGTTGATGAAGATGTTGAGCAGCGAGAACGCCACGTACGGCGCCACGGGCGAGTCCGTGTCGTTCGGCAGGGAGTTCGGTGACGCCCACCCGAACGAGATCGCGATGAACAGCCACGCGAACATGCCACCGATGACGACCCAGCGCACCGCTTCCGACCGGACCCGGTCCGAGCACCACGCTCCGACCGTGTACAGCGCGATGAAGAGCGTGAAGTTGACGAGGAAGACCTCGGGGACACGGAGCAGCTGCGTCGCGGCGAACGCCACCGCCGACACCAACGCCACCGACATGGGGAACCGTCGGCGGAACGCGATCGGTGCCGCGTTCGCGACGATCATCAGGGCCGAGACCCACCAGACGGCCTGGTCGTCGCCGTACGTGCCGGCCGACCCGTACAGGAACGTCGTGAGCGCGAGCCCACCGGCCAGCACCACGGCGAGCACCGTGTCCTGTCGGTACTCGTGCCGCCCCACCGGCAGTCGCGACCACTCCGCCGTCGTCCCCACTCGCGAAACGCTAGCGGAATCCCGGTGCGATGTCGCCATCACGCTGGACTGCTCGGCGTCCGCTCGCTTCACGGTGCTCTGGTCACCCGTCGGGTTCGGCGATCGCCCGGATGACGGCGAGGTGCCGCTCGAACGCATCCCGTCCTGCGTCGGTGAGGGCGAGCCAGCTCCTCGTGCTCCGCCCCACGCGAAGCCTGCGGACCCGGAGGAACCCCGCCTCGCCCAGAACCGCCGCTGCTTGGGACAGTGTTGAGTCGCTGACCTCGAGTGCGTCCCGGACGACACCGAACTCCGCTTCGTCCACCGTCCTGAGCAGGGCGAGCAGTGAGAACCGCACCGGCGAGTGGATCCGGTCGTCGAGTTCGTGCCGAGGGTGGGCGCCGCTCGTCATCGGCGCCGCGGCCGAGCCTGCGCTGCCGCCACGATGAGTGGAGCTGCGACGACGAGCGAGGTCGCTCCCCATGCCATCAGCGACGTCGACCCGTCGAGTCCTCGGAGCACCGCGGCGTCGAGCGGAGCAACGGCGAGGACGTAGAGGACGCCGGTTGCGACCCAGGCGACGGTCATCAGTCGGTTGCCTCCGCGGGGGACGACCCGCCGGGTACTCGCGACGAGCCACAGTGCGATGACGGCGACAGCGGCAATCGCGAGGACGGGCAGCCGCGGGGCACCCAGCCCCTCGGCCACGAACACGAAGGACGCGACCAGGGCGGCACTGCACAGGAACACCGGCGTCTGCCAGCCGCGCCCTTGCCTGAGGCGAGTCCCGGCTGCAGCTCCTCGAGAGGACGAATTCATGTTCACAGATGGTAAACGTGAAACTGCCGCATCCGCGGATGTCCCAGTGGAACCGCAGCTTCGGGGCGAAGGGGTCGGTCAGTGCGCGACGAGAGTAGCCTCCCGCCAACGAGCAGGGGAGACGCCATGCAGTTCCTCGTCAACGTCATCGACGACGGCCAGGCCGCCGCCGTCGGCAACACGTACTCCGCGACCGACGCCGAAGCCGCCGCGGTCGACGCCTTCAACGCCCGGATGGCCGACGCGATCGTGTTCGCGGCCGGGGTCTCCGCACCGGCCGACGCCACCCTGGTCGACGCCCGTGCAGGTGCGGGCGACGCGGCCACCGGCCCCGCGACGGCCGGGCGCGCCACGACCGGACCCGCGACCGGCACCGACGAGTACGTCGCCGGCTTCTGGGTCATGGAGCTCCCGGACGCCGAGACGGCGGCCCGGGTGGCGCACCAGGCGTCGCAGGCGTGCAACCGGAAGATCGAGCTCCGCCCGCTGCTCTGACGGCACGCAGGTCGCCCGGCCGACGGACCACCCCAGGGACGGCGCTCGCCGCGGTCACGACGGCCCCGACCACGAACGTCGCGACGAACCCGATCGCACCGACGAGCACTCCGGCACCCGCCGCGCCGACGGCCTGCCCGAGCACGAGTGCGACGAACAGCATCGACGTGCCGGCCGACGACCGCTCGGAGTCGATCTCGGTCGTCCACGTGATCAGCGCCCCGGTCGCCGCCGTGTAGCCCCAACCGAACACGGCACACGCCAGCAGCGCCGCGACCGTCGACTGCGGCAAGGCCCCCAGCACGACGACAGCGACGGCGACCGAGCCCGCCGTGACCGCCCAGAGCGTCCGGGCGTGCAGTCCGTTGGTCCACCGCGCAGTGACCACGACGGCCGCTCCGCCGACCCCGAGCGCGATCCAGGCCGACACCGAGACCACGACCGACGCACCGGCGTCCACCAGGGCCGAACGACCGTAGGTCCAGACGACGGCGGAACCGGCCCCGAACAGCAGCGCCAGCACGATGACCCCTCGGTGCGCCGCGAACCACGGAGCACCGGGCAGTGGGGGCCGGGATGTCGCCGCACCACCCCGGGACACCACGAGCAACAGGGTTCCGACGGCCAGGGCGAACACCGCGGACACCACCCAGGCCGTCCGCCAGTCGGGCAGCAGCACGAGCGCGAGGACCCCGGCGCCCACGAGCCCCGGTCCGGTGCCGGCGTTCACGACCGCCTGCGCTCGACCGAGCAACGCGGACGGCACCTGCTCCGCGACGAGTCGCACGAGTGCGGGGGACGCGAGCCCGGCGCCTGCCGACGCGAGCACTGCGCTGACACCGAACGGCACCGGACCGTCGGCGGTGGCCATGGCGATCGCACCGACCCCCGCCACCAGCGTGGCAACCGCGACGAGGACCCGGGGCATCCGTGCGGCGAGCAGGAACCCGGCGACCGCACCGACGCAGTACAGCGCCGAGGCGCCCGACGAGACCCATCCGGCGGCGTCGGACCGGAGCCCCAGGTCGCGTTGCACGTCGGGCAGGAACAGCCCGTACGCCAGCCGCACCAGCCCGTAGGTGGCCGCGATCAGGCCGAGTCCGCTCACGAGGAGCAGTCGATGTCGCAACGAAAACGATCGTTTCACTTTTCAGACCCTAGGGTGCTGTCATGGTGATGCGCCCAGGAACCGAGCAACGGCTGCTCGACGCCGCCGAGGAGCTCTTCTTCTCGCAGGGGATCGCCGCCACCCCGATCGACGCCGTCCTCGAACGGGCCGGGGTCTCGACGGCGACGCTCTACCGCGGCTACGCGAGCAAGGAGGCACTGGTCGCCGCGGCGCTCACCCGTCGCCACGACGACTGGATCGCCACCTGGGACCGTGCGGCCGCCGCAGAACGGGACGACCTGGGCCGGCTGCTGGCTGTGTTCGACGCCCTCGACGACTACCGCTCGACGCCCACGGGCTCCCGCTGGTGCGCCTTCCTCGGCACCGCCGCCGAGTACGCGGACGCGCCCGCCGAGGTCCGGCAGGTCCTGGACCTCGAGACCACCACGTTGCGGCAGCGGCTCGTGTCGCGGGCCGCGCCGGTGGTCGGTCCCCGTGCCGAGGCCCTCGCCGACCAGCTGCTCCTCATCGTCTCCGGTTCCCTTGCGATGCGGTTGCGCGACCCCGCGCTCGACACGACGACGGCACGGTCCGTCGCCGCGTCCCTCATCCGGGAACACACCACCCCCGACGGAACGGCGCCCACCCCATGACCCGATCGCGTGCTGCCACGATCACCCGCCGCTCCCTGCTGATCGGCGGGACGGGCGTCGTCGCCGCGGGAGCCGTGGCCGAGGCGATCAACCTCGGACTGCTGCCCGGGCGCTCGACCATGTACCGGGTCCTCGGTCTGGACGGCACCGACGGCACGGTCCCCGACGTCGAGCCCGTCCCCACGACCTCCGGCACCTTCGTGTCGGCGGCGCGGAAGGGCCGCACCGTCGGCTGGACGATCGCGGCACCGGCGTCCGACACCCCCTTGCCGGTGGCGGTCGCCCTGCACGGGTACGGCGACGACCACACCTCGTTCTTCGGGCGCAGCCTGGGCTACGACCGGTTCCTCGCGGCGCACGTGGCCGCCGGCGGAGCCCCGTTCGCGATCGCCTCGATCGACGGCGGCAACCGGTACTGGCACCCACGAGCCGACGGGGACGACCCCGCCGCGATGGTCGTCGACGAGTTCCTGCCCCTGCTCGGCCGCCGCGGGTACGACACCGACCACCTCGCCGTGACCGGCTACTCGATGGGTGGCTTCGGCGCGCTCCGGCTCGCAGGGGTCCTCGGCGCCGCGCGCGTCCGGGCCGTCTCGGCCATCAGCCCCGCGCTCTGGAAGTCGGCCGCCGACACCGCCCGCGGCGCCTTCGACGACGCGGCCGACTTCCGCGCGAACACCGTCCTCGGGCGGCAGCGCGCGCTCGACGGCGTCGCGGTCCGCGTCGACTGCGGCAACGGCGACGGGTTCGCGCCGGCGGTGCACGCCTACGTCGACGGCTTCGCCGAGCCGCCGGCCGGGGGCTTCGCACCCGGCGGCCACACGCACGGCTACTGGCGCCGTCTGGCGCCGCAGCAGCTCGCCTTCCTCGGCCGCCACCTCGGTCACTGACCCGACCAGCGCCCGAGACGCGCGCCGAGGCGGACGGGAGGCCCGTGGCGGCGCCGCACCGCGCCTCCAGGCCGTCGACCGGTCGCGGCAACGGCCCGTGCCGGGTGACCAGGACCGCTCAGGCGCGCCCGCGGTTGCGGCGCCGGATCTCCTTCGGAGCCCGCCCGGCCACGAAGGACCGCGCAGGATCGACGAGGAAGCCCTGCCGGAGCGCCTCGCGCCCGACGAGCATCCGGAAGCCCATCTGGTCGCGGTTGCTCAGCGTGACCTCGGACTCGACGACGCGCCCGGCCAGGGCGATCTGCGTCAGCACCACGATGCGTTCCTGGGTGTGCCCGGTGGAGCTGCGGACGACGCGCCGGTCGTGCACGTCGCACTCGATCGTGGCGGCGTCGGCATCGGTGTCCTGCCAGGGGTGCAGCGAGAACCGGACCCGCTCGCCGGGCAGTTCCTCGAGGTCGAAGGCGTGCAACGCGGAGCTCCGGGCGCCGGTGTCGAGCTTCACCTTGATCCACGGCACGCCGAGGTCCGGCAGGCCCGCCCACTCCCGCCACCCGGCGACGACGAGCCCGCTGTCGGAGGACTTCGGAGCTCGGGCCATGTGCCCATCCTGTCGCATGCTCCGCGGCCACGTCCGCATGCTTTGATGGAGCGTCGCCGTCGATCCGACCCAGCGGAGAACCCCTCGATGAAACTCGCCATCCTGTCGCGTGCGCCCCAGGCGTACTCGACCCAGCGCCTCCGCGCAGCGGCACTCGACCGCGGGCACGAGGTCAAGGTGCTCAACACGCTGCGCTTCGCGATCGACCTGTCCGGTGACGACCCGGACCTGCTCTACCGCGGCAAGCTGCTGAGCGACTACGACGCCGTGCTGCCGCGCATCGGCAACTCGATCACCTACTACGGCACCGCCGTCGTGCGGCAGTTCGAGCAGATGGACGTCTACACGCCGAACACGGCGAACGGCATCACGAACTCGCGTGACAAGCTCCGGGCGAACCAGATCCTGTCGCGGCACGACATCGGCATGCCGGCGACGACGTTCGTGGCCGGGCGCAACGACGTGCGCGGCGCGATCGAACGGGTCGGCGGCGCGCCCGTCGTCATCAAGCTCCTCGAGGGCACGCAGGGCATCGGCGTGATCCTGGCACCCGAGGCGAAGGTCGCCGAGTCGATCGTCGAGACCCTGCACTCCACCAAGCAGAACGTCCTGATCCAGCGGTTCATCGCCGAGAGCCGCGGCCGGGACATCCGGGCCCTGGTCGTCGGTGACCGGGTCGTGGCGGCGATGCGCCGGACCGCCTCGGGTGACGAGTTCCGGTCGAACGTGCACCGCGGCGGCACCGTCGAGAAGGTCACGCTCACGCCCGAGTACGAGGCCGTGGCCGTCCGCTCGGCGCAGATCATGGGCCTGAAGGTCGCCGGCGTCGACATGCTCGAGGGCAACGACGGGCCGCTCGTGATGGAGGTCAACTCCTCACCGGGGCTCGAGGGCGTCGAGCGTGCCACCGGCCTCGACATCGCCGGTGCGGTCGTCGACTTCATCGCGAACCAGGTGGCGTTCCCCGAGATCGACGTCCGCCAGCGGCTGTCCGTCTCGACCGGCTACGGCGTCGCGGAGCTCCTCGTGCACACCAACGCGGACCTGGTCGGCAAGACGATCAAGGAGTCCGGGCTCTGGGACCGCGACATCACGGTCCTCACCCTGCACCGTGGCTCGAACGTCATCCCGAACCCACGCAGCGGTGTCGTCCTGGAGCCGGGTGACCGCCTGCTCTGCTTCGGCAAGCTCGAGGAGATGCGCTCGATGATCCCGGAGCGTCGCAAGCGGCGCGCGAAGGTGCGGAAGTTGCCGAAGGACGTCTGATCCGGAGCCGTCCAGCGCATCCGGATCGCGCACACAGGCCAGATGCGGAAGTATGTGTCGGTGACGATCATGACGGAACGGCCGGTCGACCAGGCATCGAGCAGTGAACCGGAGCAGCCCGGCAACGCCACGGCGAAGCACCGGAACGTCTCACTGCTCTCCGTGGCGACCACCACGGCGGAGCGTGTGACGACCTCTGCCGACATCGAGGCCAAGCTCCGTGGGGTCCTCCGTCGACTCCGTCTGCCGATGGGACTGCTCGAGCGCGTCGCCGGGGTCATCGAACGTCGCAACTGGGGCGAGGGGCAGACCTTCCAGGACGCCGCGATCGACGCCGGCCGCCGTGCCATGGCCGAGGCCGGGGTGCGTCCGGACGAGATCGGCCTGCTCATCAACACCTCGGTGACCCGTCCGCACCTGGAGCCGTCGGTGGCCGTCCGCCTGCACCACGGGCTCGGGCTGCCGTCGTCGGCCATCAACTTCGACATCGCGAACGCCTGCCTGGGGTTCGTCAACGCCATGAGCGTCGCCGCGGGCATGATCGACTCCGGGCAGATCAAGTACGCGCTCGTCGTCGACGGCGAGGACGCCGACCAGGTGCAGCTCAACACCATCGACCGCCTGAACCAGGGCGGGCGGAACCGCAAGGACTTCATGAGCGAGTTCGCCAGCCTGACCCTCGGGTCCGGTGCCGCGGCGGCCGTGCTCGGCCCGGCGGACCTGCACCCCGAAGGGCACCGGATCGTCGGCGGCGTCACCCGCGCGGCGACCCAGTGGTACGACCTGTGCGTCGGCAGCGTCGACGGCATGTTCACGGACGCCAAGATGCTGCTCAAGGGCGGCATGGAGCTCGTCGTCGCCGCCTGGACCGAGGCCCGCGCCCACTTCGACTGGGCCGACATGGACCGCTACGTGCTGCACCAGGTCTCCGACGTGCACACCAACGCCTTCGTCGAGGCGATCGGCATCCCGCGCGACAAGGTCCCCACCACCTACCAGCGGTTCGGCAACGTCGGCCCCGCGTCGATCCCGATCACCCTGGCCGACGAGGTCGCCTCCGGCGGGATCCGTCGCGGTGACCGTGTGTTCCTGGGCGGCGTCGGCTCCGGCATCAACACGGCGATGATGGAACTCCACTGGTGAGGTCCCGGTTGCCCCGCGTCGCCGCGAGCACGGCTCCGGCGACGCAGCCACCCTCCCTGCCCGGCCTCGACCCGGCGTGGTCGCGTCTGGTCACGGTCCCCGCGTGGTCCGGAGATCGCAGGGGAGGAACGGATCGCGCCGCGCGCACCTGGCACCTCCTCGACACGGCCGGGTCCCTGGCCGCGCTCGGCGTGGAACCGGTCGGCACCATCCTGTGCGTGCACGGCAACCCGACCTGGTCGTACCTCTGGCGGTCGGTGCTCCGCACCTCGCTCGAGGTCGCCCGGGCCGGCGGCCCGGCCTGGCGCGTGGTCGCCGTCGACCAGCTCGACATGGGCTTCTCGGAGCGCACCGGCGTCGAGCGGGGGCTGCCGCAGCGCGTCGCGGACCTCGGTGCCCTGACCGACGAACTCGGGCTGACCGGCCCGGTCGTCACCCTCGGCCACGACTGGGGCGGTGTGGTGTCGCTCGGCTGGGCGGTCGACCACCCGGACGTCCTGGCCGCCGCGATGACGTGCAACACCGCGGTGCACCAGCCCGACGACGCCCCGATCCCCGCCCCGCTGCGGCTCGCCCTCGGCCCCGGCATGCTCGGCCGCGCGACGGTCGTGACCCCCGCGTTCCTCGAGACCACCCTGGCCATCGCGCACCCGAAGCTCGACCGTGCCACGGCCGACGGCTACCGGGCGCCCTACCGCGGTGCCGCGCGGCGCGGTGGCATCGGCGGCTTCGTCGCGGACATCCCCGTCGACGCCCGGCACCGGAGTGCGCCGGAGCTCGACCGCATCGCTGCGGGTGTGGCGGCGCTCGACGTGCCGGCGCTCCTGCTCTGGGGTCCGCGTGACCCGGTGTTCCTCGAGCGCTACCTGGACGACCTGACCGAGCGGATGCCGCACGCCGACGTCCACCGGTTCGAGGGCGCCGGGCACCTGCTGCCTGATGACGCCGACGTGGCGGGCGCGGTGTTCGACTGGCTCGGTGACCGCCTGCCGGACGGTGGCCGTCCTGCGCAGGCCCCCACGGGCCTCCAGTCCGGACCCGTGGACACGGACCGGCCTGCCGCGGCGACGCCGCCGCTCTGGGCGCGGCTCGACGAGCTGCGGGGGAGTGACGAACCCGCCCTGGTCGAGATGGCCGCCCCTGGCGGTCCCCGCACGATCACGTGGCGGCTGCTCGCCCGACGGGTCGACGAGATCGCCGCCGGGCTGGACGACCTGGGCGTCCGGAGCGGGGACCGTGTCTCGCTCCTGGTGACCCCCGGCGCCGACCTGACCGCTGTCCTGTACGCCTGCGTGCGGATCGGCGCGGTCGTCGTCGTCGCGGACGCCGGACTCGGCCTCGGGGGCCTGACCCGCGCGGTCCGCGGTGCCCGACCCGACTGGATCATCGGCGCGCTGCCCGGCCTCGGTGCCGCGCGTGCCCTCGGCTGGCCGGGGCGACGCATCGCGACGGTCTCGCTGCCCGCACCGGCACGGAGGGCGCTGCGCGTCGAGCACACGCTCGTCGACGTCGCCCGACGTGGTGCGCGTCGTCTCGCGCACGGGGCGGAACTGCCGGCAGCGCCGTCGCCGGACGCGCCCGCCGCGGTGCTGTTCACCTCGGGGTCGACCGGCCCGGCGAAGGGCGTCGTGTACACGCACGGGCAGCTGAGCGCCGTCCGGGACGCCCTGGCGACCCAGTACGACGTCGGGGTCGGCACCGGACTCGTCGCCGGGTTCGCACCGTTCGCGCTGCTCGGCCCGGCCCTCGGCGCCAGGTCGGTCGCGCCCGACATGGACGTCACCGCGCCGCGCACGCTCACGGCGAAGGCGGTCGCTGCGTCGGTCGGCGCCGCCGATGCCACCGTGGTGTTCCTGTCGCCGGCAGCGCTGGCCAACGTCGTCGAGACTGCGTCGGAGCTCACCGACGCCGACCGTGCGGCGCTGCGGGGCGTGCGGCTGTTCCTGTCGGCCGGCGCTCCCGTGTCGGCCGCGCTGCTGACCGCGGCGACCGAGCTGATGCCGAACGCCACTGCCCACACCCCCTACGGCATGACCGAGGGACTGCTCATGACCGACGTCGACCTGGACGGGGTCCGCGCCGCCGGCCGGTCCGCCGACGAGGGGATCTGCGTCGGGGTGCCAGCGGCGAACGTCCGCGTCCGCATCGCGCCGCTCGACGGTTCCGGTCGCGCGACCGGAGCCCTGACGGACGAGCCCGGGGTCACCGGCGAGATCGTCGTCGCGGCACCGCACGTGCGCGACCACTACGACCGGCTCTGGCGCACCGACCGGGTCTCGCGGCTCGGGGTCGACGACCCGCGCGGACACCGCACCGGGGACGTCGGACACCTCGACTCCGCGGGACGGGTCTGGGTCGAAGGCCGGCTGCAGCACGTGCTCACCACGCCCGACGGGGTCGTCACACCGGTCGGGCCGGAGCAGCGGATCGAGGGCGTCGACGGTGTCGGACGTGCCGGGGTGGCGGGCATCGGTCCGACCGGCACGCAGCAGGTGGTGGCCGTCGTCGAGACCGAACCCGCCGTGCGCCGGCCGGGTCTGGCGTCGCCGCAGCTCGCCGCCGCGGTCCGCGCCGCCGCCGGGGTCCGGCTCGCCGCGGTGCTCGTCGTGCCCGTGCTGCCGACCGACATCCGGCACAACTCCAAGGTCGACCGCACCCGGCTGTCGCGCTGGGCCGGCTCGGTGCTGTCCGGCGGACGGATGGTCCGGCCGTGAAGGTCCTGGTCACCGGGGCCAGCGGGTTCCTCGGGCAGGCCACCGCCGCGGCCGTGCGGGACGCCGGGCACGAGGTCCGCACCTTCCAGCGCCGTCCCTCGGGCGTCGCCGGCGTGCAGGACGTCGCCGGCACGATGACCGACGACGCTGCGCTCGCCCGCGCGGTCGACGGGGTCGAAGCCGTCGTGCACCTGGCCGCCAAGGTGTCGCTCGCCGGGGACCCCGCCGACTTCGCCCGGGTCAACGTCGACGGGACGCGATCGCTGCTGCGAGCCGCCCGTGCCGCCGGGGTCGCGCGCTTCGTCTTCGTGTCGTCGCCGTCGGTCGCGCACACCGGGTCGTCGCTCGTCGGGGCCGACGCCGGACCTGCCGAACCGTCCCGTGCCCGTGGCGACTACGCCCGCACCAAGGCCGCGGCGGAGCTGCTGGCACTCGACGCCGACGCCCCGGACTTCGCCGTCGTGGCGGTCCGGCCGCACCTGGTGTGGGGGCCGGGTGACACGCAGCTCGTCGGACGGATCGTCGAGCGGGCCCGAGCCGGACGGCTCCCGCTGCTCGACTCCGGCGCCGCGCTCATCGACACGCTCTACGTCGACAACGCCGCGACGGCCATGGTCGCGGCACTCGAGCGCGTCACGGACGACGGCGTGCACGGCAACGCGTACGTCGTCACGAACGGTGAGCCCCGACCCGTCGCCCACCTGCTCGCCGGCATCTGCACGGCATCGGGCGTCCGGCCACCGCAGTGGCACGTGCCGGCGGCGGTCGCCCGGGCAGCGGGCTCAGTGGTCGAGGCCGTCTGGCGTGTCCGACCGGGTGAGGACGAGCCGCCGATGACCCGGTTCCTGGCCGAACAGCTCTCGACCGCGCACTGGTTCGACCAGCGACGGACCCGGCAGGACCTGCGGTGGACCCCGTCGGTGTCGATCGACGAGGGGCTCGGACGGCTGCGCGTTGCGGCTCAGGCTTCGTCGGCCGCCACGTAGACCCAGGCCGTCCAGCCCGAGGCCAGCGTGACCTGGATGCGCTGGTAGTCGGCGACCTCGTAGTCGTCGACCGCGCGGAGCTGCCACTCGTACCCGAGCGTCAGGGCCACGCCCTCGACGACGTCGCCCGCGGCGCCGCGGCGCAGGATCGGGTGCCGGTCGGAGCCGCTCGTCCGGATGACGTCCGGGTCGGTGATCGTCACCCAGTCGAGTCGCCAGCCGGGCAGGGAGTCCGCGGTCGTCGGGACGTGGTCGCCGAATAGGGACTCCTGCACCAGGGGCTGCTGGAGGGTGCCGTACGAGAAGACCCGGTGCGTCGCTCCGGGGCGCGGCGTCGGACGCTTGACGGGACGCGGCGCGATCGCCGGGGTCGAGGTCCAGACGAGTGCACCGGCCAGGCCGGTCAGGCCGAGGTGCAGCAGCCCGATGATGCCGACGACGCCGCCCCAGGGGAAGCCGACCGCGAACGCGATGACGCCGACGACGAGACAGACGAGCGCGAACGCGCCGAGACCGATGACCCAGCGCTGGCTGGGGGAGAGACGCTTCACGTCGCGAGGCTAGCGGACGGGCAGTGGACCGGAGGACCACCCGGGTGCGCCGACGTGGGCGGGTGGAGTTCGCACGGGTCGGGCGATCCGGCACGGTGCGATTCCGCGGTTCCGCGGTTCCGCAGTTCCGCGGTTCCGCGGCTCTGCGGCAGGAGCTCGCACCGGGAGCGGGAACGCGCACGGAGCCTCCGGCACTGCAGGGTGCGCAGGCGCGACGAACCTGCACCGCACGACGAACCCCGCACCGTGCGACGGGCGGTGCCGTGTCAGTCGGTCGCGCCCCGCGGGGGATCGACGAGCAGTCCGACGCGGTCGGCCAGGTAGTCGGCGAGGGGGACGGCGGCGCCTGCCGTCGGGGACCACCGGACGGAGGGCACGTCGTCGGCGACGAAGAGCACGCCGTCGGCGGCGACCAGGGTCTCGTCGACGGGGATCGGGACGGCGCCGTGGTTGACCGTCTCACCGGCGGCGAAGTGTCCCTTCGCGGCGGCGGCACGGTAGGCGCGACGGACCTCGGCGGAGACCGACTGGTACTGCGAACGACCGGGTTCGGTGACCCGGGTGATCGACCCGGTGGCCCAGACACCGCCGGCGGTCTCGGGGGACGACCCGATCAGGAGCGCTCCGACCCGCCACACCCGCCCGAGCGGCCGCATGGTGGGGTCACGACGGATCCCGAGGACGGCCTTCGGCTGGACGTACTCGCCGAGCGCTTCGTCGGGGACGTCCGCGGCGCGGAGCCGTCGGGCCGCTGCGTCGAGGAGCTCCCGCGCCCGCTGCACTCCGTCCGTCACGTCCACCGAGCCTAGACCGGGTGGGGGTCGTGGTCTCGGTGGTGCTCCGTTCGACGTGGTGTGCTGCGCTGCGACGCCCGCGGCCGGTGCCCGCCCGACGACGACGAGCGGTGCTGACGAAGCCCGCGGTCATCATGACCGCGCCGTACGTCAGGAGCACGCCGGCGACCAGCGGGATGAGCCAGCTGCGCGACCCGTTGACGAGCTGGTTGACCAGGCCGATGTCCGGGACGCTGTACCAGAGGACTCCGCGGATCTGCACGGCGGTGACGGGGGCGGGGTCGGCCTCGGCGTTGTTGTCGCCCTTGAGGACGAAGGTCCGTCCGCCGTCCGACGACGAGGACACCGACACCACGCGGTGGCTGATGACCGCGGGCTGGCCGGAGACGATCTGGTAGGTGACGACGTCGCCGACCTGGATGTCCTCGACCGGGGTCGGCCGGACCACGAGCAGGGTGCCCGGGGGGAGTGTCGGCTCCATCGACTGCGTCAGGACGGTGAGCGGCATCGACCCCGTGGCCTTCGGGACGACGATCAGCACGACGGCCAGCGCAGCCACGATGAGCAGGAGCCCGGTGCTGAGCCCGAACGCGACGGCGCGGACGACCGCTCGCCACCCGGTGCGTGGGGCGGGGGTGCTCATGCGCCGCATCGGATCGCCGCCCCGTTGTCCTGCGTGAAGAGCGTGACCTTGCCGGTGCCCGCGACGGTCGAGGTGGGGTTGCCGGCGCTGTCGAGCACCTTGACGGTGACGGTGAGCGTGCCCGAGGTGCCGGCGCTCGCGGGGACGTCCGGCGGTGCGATCGTGATGAACGCGGAGTAGTCCTGCGCCTTCTTCCCGACCGGGGTCGAGCCGACGAAGGCCCCGTACCAGGTGTCCTGCGGGCGGTTCGCGGCGTCCCAGCGCACCTCGACGTACCAGCCGCCGTGGTCGGTGCAGACCAGCGACGGGGTGGTGTCGACGGTCGCCGCCGGGGTGGTCAGCGTGAAGCTGCCGGTGACGACGCCCGAGCTCCAGGTGCCGCTCGTGACGGTGAGGCCGACGTTCACCGTGGTGGTCGCACCGGCCGGGGCCGACGACTGCAGGGTGCTGCGCGTGCACCAGATCGCGGAGGCCCCGGCGGCGAGCTTCGCGCTCATGCTCGGCAGCGACGCCCAGGTTCCGCTGACGGATCCGGTTCCGACGGCCGTGCTCGTGGTGCAGGCCGTGGTCGAGGCGACCGGCCAGGCGACGACGGTGACGGCCTTGGCGAGTGCAGTCGAGCTGCCGGAGGCGACCGAGACCGTGGTGGTGGCGGTGCCGCCGAGGGTGCCCGAGTCGGTCAGGGTGATCGGCTTCGTCGTCGAGGTGACGCTCGCCGAGAAGGCGGTGGTGAGTGCGCTCGTGCCGCCGATCGACGCCGTGACGGTGCCGACCGTCGTGCTCGCCGCGGTGGTGCCCGAGGCGCTCCACAAGGCCCACGCGGCACTCGAGGTGCCACCGACGAACACGGCGGTGAGGAGCACGGCGACGAGGAGCCGGAGGCGGCGGTTCATGCGGCGACCTGCGTTCCGGTGACGGTGAGGGTGAAGTCGGTGGTGGCGCCGGCGACGGTCTGCGGGGCGTCGGCGTCGAGGGCCATCTCGAGGCACGCGATCCCGCTGCCCCCGGCCGGCAGGGTGACGACACCTGAGCCCGTGTCGAAGGTGGCGAGCCGCGCGCTCGTGCCGGTGAGCCCGGGCACGCACTTCGCGGTCGACGACACCATCGCGAGGTGGAGCGTCAGCTCACCGGACGCCGCCGCGACTGATGACTTCGAGGACGTCGTCGTGACGCGCACGGAGAGCGGGATCGACCCGGTGTTCCGCATGGTGAACGTGCCGGTGGTGCTGGTGCCCGGCCCGAGGACCGCGGTGTTCATCGCCGTCGTGCCGCCGACGGTGATGGTCGCCGTCGCGGAGCGCACGGTGGTGGCGGCCGTGCTGGCCGTGCCGTTCCAGAGTGCGTAGGTGCCGCCGACGCCGAGGAGCGCCGTGCCGACCGCGACGACCAGGCCGAGCGCGACCGGCCACACCCAGCGGTGGCGTCGGGAGGCGCGGTGGCGTCCCGTCGTCCGCGGTGTGGCGGTCATGTCCCTGCTCCTGGTCGTCGTGGTCGGTGGGGTGCGATCGGTGGGTCAGGAACCGATCGCGGTCTGGGTCAGCGTGAAGGCGAGCGCGCTGAGGTTGAGCGAGCCGCCCTGACCGGTGGTCGCGGCGGCGGGCAGCGTCACGGTGAAGACGACCTTGACCGTCGAGGTGGACGACGACGGCGAGACGACGAAGGTGTTCGCGTTCGACGAGGACTGCACGATCGAGGCGCTCGTCGACGTGACGGCCAGCGTCTTCGTCGTGGCGGCGATCAGCGCGCTGTCACCGGTGATGCTCTGGTTGGCGTAGGTCAGGTTGGCCTTGAGGTCCTGGCCGGTCGCGCCGATGTTCAGCGTCTGCGTGAACTGGAACGTGTTGCCCGGCACCATCAGCGCCTTCGTCGGGTCGATCGCGGCGGAACGACCGTTCGTGATGTCGGTCCAGGCGCCGTCGTTGTTGGCGCTGAGCGTCAGGGTGCCGGCGCTCACCGCGGACGCGGCGCTCGAGGCGCTGGCGTTCCAGAGGGCGAACGTGCCGGCACCGCCGAGGAGGAGTGCGACGCCTGCTGCGCCGGCGATGGCACCGGTGACGATCTTGTGCATGGAGTGGTTCCGTTCCTGCGTGCCTGGGCGCGCTGAAGCCCACCGGGGACGTTCGGGTGTCCTGCCCGGTGGGGAGGTTGTCATCGACCCAGTGGTTGGAAGGGGTCGCGGCTGACCGGTGCCGAGAACGGTCGCCGGGCCTCTGAGCGCAGGGACTGCTGCTCGGGCGGGCTGGACTCGCTCTGGGGACGACGTTAGCTGTCCCCCAAAGTGCGGACAAGCGAGAACGAGCGTTCACCGGGACCCCAGAACGGGGGGCATTTGAGTCCTCGTGTTGGAGGACATGGTTTGTACCCCGATTTCTGGGTGTGCGCTCCGTGCGGACAGGGGAAACCCGGAAGGAATGCCGGTACGGGTGGCGTCGTTGCACCGTCCGGCGGAAACGAGGAGGGCCCATGGACATCGTGCGTTGGTTGTTCGACGCGCAGATCGTCATCGGCGACCAGACGGTGCTGTGGCGTGAGGTGATCGGCAACGTCTTCGGGTTGCTCAGCGCCCTCGGCGGCATGCGTCGCAAGGTCTGGGCCTGGCCGGTCGGACTGGTCGGCAACGCCCTGCTCTTCACCGTCTTCATGGGTGCGCTGTTCGACACCCCCAACCCCGTCAACCTGCTCGGCCAGGCGGGCCGTCAGGTCATGTTCATCATCGTGAGCGTCTACGGCTGGTACCGGTGGACGCACCGCCCCGAGGACGCGACGACCGTGATCGACCCGCACTGGGCCTCCTGGCGGTCCCGCCTGCTGCTCGTCGTCGGCCTGGTCGGCGGCACCGCCCTGCTGACCCCCGTCTTCCGCGCGCTCGGATCCTACGAACCGGTGTGGAGCGACGCCTGGATCTTCGTCGGCTCGCTGCTCGCCACCTACGGCATGGCCAAGGGGTGGGTCGAGTTCTGGCTCATCTGGGTGGCGGTCGACCTGGTCGGCGTGCCGCTGCTGTTCTCCGCCGGGTACTACGCATCGGGGCTGATGTACGTCTTCTACGGCGTCTTCACCCTGACCGGGTTCTTCGTGTGGATGCGCCAGCGGGTCCGCCCGCCGGCGGCGCCGATCACCGTCGGCTGACGGCCTGGGGGCACGGCCCCCGCTCTGGGACGAGACAAACGGCCCGCGATGCGCTGCAATGGTCGGATGGAACCCCTGCACGGCGAACGCGTCGAGGACGACGAGTCCCTCGCAGAGCGCACCGTGCGCGCAGCCATCCGCGCGTACCGGTTGCACCCGTTCGACGACGTCGACGCCGCGGTCATCGCCGACGTCGCCGGCGTTCCGCTCGAGACGGTCGAGCGGCTGTTCCCGACCTGGCACGCCCTGCTGCTGGTCACCTACGACCGGTGGGTGCGGCTGCGCGGGACCCGACGGAAGGCCCCGCCGACGTGCATGATCGAGCACGTCCGCCTGACCCTCGCCGAGGACGTCGCCGATCCGGGCCTCGTCCGGGTCCTCGCCGGACTGATCACCGTGGCCAGCTCGGAGTCCGGGTTCGCCGAACTGTTCCGCAAGCGGTTCGAGGAGTACGCCGAGCAGCTGACCGTCGGGCTGCAGCGCGACTTCGACAAGGGCGCCGAAGAGGCCGGGATCCCCGCGTACCAGGCGGCGACACAGCTGCTCGCGATGTACGAGGGGCTGCAGATCCAGATGCTCGTCCGCCCGCACATCGACGTCCTGGTCGAGTTCGACCGTGCGGCCGACACCCTGCGTCAGGGGTGGAAGCGGCATGCCGTTCCCTCGTGGGACCTCGACGAGACGCCTGTCCGCGTCTGAGGGCCGCGAGCGCGAGCGCACCGCGAACGCGACTCGTGCATCAGGAAAGTGCTTGCCGATTTGGAAAGTACTTGCCATACTGGTGTCAACGAGAGGGGACACCATGGACCACACCACCGCACGACCCGGACCCGCCGAGGCGGCCCGACTGCTCGACCAGGCGGACCGGATCGGCCGACGCGCGCACGACGCCGTCCGCTGGCCGTACGTCACGTTCATCACCGCGCTCGGCGTCGCGACGTCGCTCGGCACGCTCGGCATGGGACTCACGACGGGGGACGCGTTCGCCGCGGTCTACGTCGGCACCCTCGTCGCGCTGTTCGCCCTGGTGGTGTTCTTCATGGTGAGCATCCGCGGCCGCTCGGCCTTCGCCCGGAGCCGCCGCTGGACCGTCTACATCGCCAGCTGGGCGGTCACCTACCTGGCGGCGATCGCCGTGGTCGGGTGGGTGCACGGCTCGGTGCTCTGGTCGGGCATCACCTCGGGGCTCGTCCTGCTGGTCGCGCTCGTCTGTGCGGCTCGTGAGGCCCGCTCGTGAGCACCACGGAACGGACGCACCCGCGGCACGAGCTCGACGACCTGCTGCAGCACCCGGTGCGCTTCTCGGTGATCGCCGCCCTGACCCGCGCCGGCACGCTGGGGTTCCGCGAGGTGCGGGACGCGGTCGAGGTCAGTGACTCGGTGCTGAGCAAGCAGGTGTCCGCGCTCGAGGCGGCCGGCTACGTGTCGGTGGGGAAGGGCTTCGTGGGCAAGACGCCCCGGACGTCGATCACCCTGACCGCCTCGGGCCGGGCCGTCTGGGCCGCCCACCTGGACGCGCTCCGCCGCATCGCCGCCGGCTGACCGGCGGCGCGAGCGCTGCGGGCCGGCGGCGCGAGCGCGGCGGGCCGGCGACGCGAGCACCGCGCGCCGGCAACGCGAGCGCGGCGGGCCGACGGCGCGAGCTCCGCGGGCCGACGGCGCGAGCTCCGCGGGCCGGCGACGCGAGCACCGCGGGCCGACGGGGCCGAGCACCGCCCCGCTCAGCCCCGCTGCCCCCGCCGCCACGACAGCACCTGCCGCACCGTCACCTTCGACCCGTACTGCGCGACCGAGTGCCGGAACAGGTACTCGGCGAACCACAGCAGCAGCCCGGCGACGACGAACACCTCGACGATGCAGACCACCGACTCCGTCACGGTCAGGGCGCCGACGGCGTTCCGCACCATCGCGGTGATCGGCGTGAAGGTCGGGAAGTACGTGAAGAACTGCGCCACCGGCGACGTCGGCGTCGTCATGACGAAGAACGCCGCGTACAGGGGGATGATCAGCGCGAAGATCGCTGCCGACTGCAGGGCCGAGGCGTCCTTGATCGACGGCACCGCGGCCACGACGGCGACGAACAGCCCCGATGCGAGCAGCACTCCGCCGACGAGCAACAGCGCCCCGGTCACCATCCGCCACGGGTCGATGGTCAGCCCGCCGAGCTGCGACGACAGCAGCGGCAGGGCGACGAGCAGTCCGACCAGTCCGGGCACGACGAACACGCTGACCTGCACGAAGCCGACGAGCAGCATCGCGATGACCTTGCCGCGGATCAGGTCGCCCGCGGTCACCGTGGTCAGGATCATCTCGGAGATCCGGTTCTCCTTCTCCTCGACCACGACGGTGACCATCCGGGCGGCGAGCAGGATGACGAGCCCGAAGAACGCGGCGACGAACAGGAACGGCGGCACGACGGACAACCAGCCCGGCGCGACCCGGCCGTCGGCGTAGGTGGTGACGTCGGTGGCGGGCGGGTTGCGGAGCAGCTGCACGGTCTCGGGGTCGTCGACCGACGCGGCGACGCTCTGCTCGAGCACCCGCTGGGCGAGCGACGAGTACACGCCGTTGGCGAAGAGCCCGCGGTCGGCCGCGTCGACCCGGATCGCGGTGGTGGACGGTGACGACGGGAACACGATGAAGGCGTCGAGGTCGCCGGACCGCACGGCGGCGCGGTCTGCGGCGGCGCTGGTGGACGGTGTCCCGCCCCACTTCGCGGCGACGGACTCGGACACCAGGCCGGAATCGTCGACGTAGTGGAACGGTGTCTTCGTGGCCGACGACCCGGAAACCACCGAGTCCGTGCCGGCGGCCTGTCCGATGCCGACGAGCAGCGAGACCACCACGATGACGACCGGCAGCGCGAGGGTGCCGATCCAGAACGCTGGCTTCTTGACCGCGCGGACGAACTCGAACCGCACGACCGTACCGAGGTTGCTCATGCCGCTGCCCCGTCGGTCGACGTCAAGGCCAGGGCGTCGTGCCCGTACACCTGCACGAAGATCTCGTCGAGCGGGATCCGGCGCATCTCGAACGCGGTGACGTGCACCCCGGCGGCGACGAGTTCCGCCAGGACGTCCGCACCGTCCGGGGCGGCGGCCTGCGTGGGGACGAGGTAGGCGACGTGCCCTTCGTGCCGGGCGAGCCGGTACAGCGGCGACTTCGGCACCGGGCCGTCGAGCCCGACGCGGGCGACCGCGCCGCCGAAGGCGTCCTGCACGTCGGGCACGGATCCGTAGGCGGCGGCCCGGCCGTCCTTGAGCAGCAGGATGCGGTCGCAGAGCCGCTCGACCTCGTCCATGTGGTGGGTCACGAGGACCACGGTCGCGCCGTCGGCCTTCCGTTCGTCGACCAGGTCGAGCAGGAGCCGCCGGTTCACCGGGTCGAGCCCCTTGGTCGGTTCGTCGAGGATGAGCAGCCGCGGCTGGTCCATGATCGTGATGCCGAGCTGCACCTTCTGCTGCTGCCCGCCGGACAGCTTGTCGACGCGCAGCTTCGCACGGTCGGCCAGCCCGACGCGCGCCAGGTAGTCCATGCTCCACGCGGTCGCTTCGGCGCCGCGCAGCCCGCGCAGACGCCCGAAGTAGGTCATCACGTCGATGACGGATTCCTTGCGGTACAGCCCGCGCTCTTCGGGCAGGTAGCCGATTCCGCCCGTGGCCGGCCGGTAGGGGCGACCGTCGATCGTCAGCGTCCCCGCCGTCGGCGTGGTGATGCCGAGCAGCGCACGGATCGTCGTGGTCTTGCCGGAGCCGTTGCTGCCGAGCAACCCGAACGTCTCACCGGGGGCGACGTCGAACGACAGCCCGTCGACCACGGTGCGATCCCCGAACCGCATCACGAAGTCCTGCACGCCGATGCTCGCCCCGCTCATGCGGCGACCCTACCGGCAGCGGCTGACGTCTCGGATGCCGGTCGCGGCCCGAGATGGTGACCCCACGGCGGACGGGAGGCACGGTGCCGGCCTGCACCGCGCCTCCCGTCCGCCACCTGGTTCCGTCAGGAACGCAACCAGGCCGTCCCCACGCCCGACAGGTCGCCGTCGACCACCGGGGCCGAGGCGAGCAGCAGTTCCCCGGCCGGCAGCGCGAAGGGCTCGTCGCCGAAGACCGTCACGCTCGTCCATCCGTTCGGCCGACGGAACGCGAGCACGTCGTCGCGGCGGGTCTCGATCCACTCGAGCTGTTCCTCGGACTGCAGCTGGCCGCGCAGGCCGAGCGCCTTCCGGTACAGGTGCAGGGTGGAGTCGGGGTCGGCGTCCTCGGCCTCGACGCTGGAGTCGGCGAACCACGCCGGCTGTGGCAGGTGCGAGCCGTCCGGACCGAAGCCGAACGACGAGCCGGTGCGCGTCCACGGGATCGGCACGCGGCAGCCGTCACGGCCGACGTCGACGCCCGGGTTGCGGAAGAACGCCGGGTCCTGGCGGTCGGCGTCCGGGATGTCGCCGACCTCGTGCAGGCCGAGCTCCTCGCCCTGGTACAGGTAGGCGGAGCCGGGCAGGGCGAGTTCGAGCAGTGTGGCGGCCTGTGCGCGGCGCAGGCCGAGCGACCGGTCGAGCGCGTCCTGCGAGCCGCCGGCGAGCAGCCAGGCGCTGCCCTGCTTGTCGGTGCCGCCGGCGCGCGGCGGCAGGGCGTAGCGGGTGGCGTGCCGGACGACGTCGTGGTTGGAGAACACCCACGTGGTCGACGAGCCGGACTGCTCGGCGAGGCCGAGGTTGAACTCGATGATCGTGCGGAACTGCCCGGCGTCGAAGTCGGCCTCGAGCAGGTCGAAGTTGAACGCCTGACCGAGCCCCTCGGCGCTGGCGTAGCGGGCACGGCGGTGGGCGGGGACCCAGGCCTCGGCGACCGCGGTGCGGGCCGGCGTGTACTCGTTGAAGACCGTCCGCCACTCGGCGTAGATCTCGTGCACGTCGTCGCGGTCCCAGAGCGGGTGCGTGCCGTCCTTCGGCATCTCGGCGAGCTCGGCCCAGGTGGGCAGGGTCTCGCCCAGGTCCTTCGCCAGGCCGTGGGCCACGTCGATGCGGAACCCGTCGACGCCGCGGTCGGACCAGAAACGCAGGGTGTGCAGGAAGTCGTCGCGGACCTCGCGGTTCGCCCAGTTCAGGTCGGGCTGCTCCTTCGCGAAGCTGTGCAGGTACCACTGGCCGTCGCCGACGGCGGTCCAGGCCGGCCCGCCGAAGATCGAGATCCAGTCGGCGGGGGCGTCCTCGCCGGACGGTCCACTGCCGTCGCGGAACACGTAGCGGTCGCGGGCGGGGGAGCCCTTCGGCGCTGCGAGCGCCTCGCGGAACCACTCGTGCCGGTCGCTCGTGTGGTTCGGGACGACGTCGACGATCACCCGGATGCCCGCGGCGTGCAGTGCCTCGACCATCCGGTCGAAGTCGTCGAGGGTGCCGAGGCGCGGGTCGACGTCGCGGTAGTCGTCGACGTCGTAGCCGCCGTCGGCCAGGGCGGACGGGTAGAAGGGGCTGAGCCAGACGGCCTCGATGCCGAGTGAGGCCAGGTACGGCACCCGCTCGGTGATGCCGGGCAGGTCGCCGATGCCGTCGCCGTTCGCGTCGGCGAACGAGCGGGGGTAGATCTGGTAGACGCTGGCCTGGCGCCACCAGGTCTCGTCGTTCGTGGTGGCGGCGGGCTGGGCGAGGGTGTCGGTCACGTCGGGCCTTTCGTGGGTCGAGGGGTTCGTCGGGTTCGTGGGGTGTGTGTCGGTCGGGTCCGCACCGGCGGTGTCGGTCACTTGATCGCGCCCTGCGTCACGCCCGCCATCACCCACCGCTGGGTGACGAGGTAGACGATGATCGCCGGGGCCATGGCCATCAGGTACGAGGCGAACGACACGTTGTAGTTGTTGCTGAACTGCGTCTGGAACATCTGCTGCAGCACCGGCAGGGTCTGCAAGCCCGGGTCGGAGGTGATCAAAGACGGCATCACGAAGTCGTTCCAGGACGCGAGGAACGCGAAGATGCCGACGGTGGCGCTCATCGGTGCCAGCAGCGGGAACACGAGTCGCCAGAACACCTGTCCCGTGCTCGCACCGTCGATGCGTGCACTCTCCTCCAGTTCCGCCGGGATCGAACGCAGGAAGGCCGTGAAGAGCAGCACGCTGAAGGACAGTTGGAACATGACGTGCAGGATCGCGACGCCGAGCGGGTTGTCCAGGTGCGCGAGCCCGGTGAGCTTCACCTGCGACAGCGCGAGCACCGGGAACGGCAGGAACATCGCGGCGAGCAGGTAGAAGAACGACCAGCGGAACAGCCGGCGGTCCCAGTTCCGGGCGATCGCGTACGCCGTGAACGAGGCGAGCAGGATCGTGCCGACGACGGTGATCGCGGCGACGAACACGGAGACCCCGAACGCCCGCGGGAAGTCGGTCAGCTGCCACGCCTGCACGAAGCCGTCGACGCTGAACGGCGCCGGCAGCGAGAACGCGTTGCCGTCGACCGCCTGGCCGGTGGTCTTGAACGCCATCGTCAGGGTGACGTAGAGCGGCACGAGGACGGTCAGTGCGCAGAGGACGAGGACGACGGTGACGGGCCAGTTGGCGGTGCCGCCGCGCCGACCGGCGGATCGTCCGCCGGCGGATCGGTCGGCGTCGACGGACCGGATGCTGCCGGTCGCGGTGGTCCCCGGTCGCAGGGGTGCTTGCAGGGACATCAGAGCGCTGCCTTCCCGCGGGTCGCCCGCAGCTGGATCACGGCGATGACGACCGCGATGACGAAGAAGATCGTGGCGTTCGCCATCTGGTAGGCGTAGTCGCCGCCGTTGAAGCCCTTGAAGATCGACATCGCGACACTGGTGGTCGAGGTGCCGGGGCCGCCGTCGGTCAGGCCGACGATGATGTCGTACGAGTTCAGGAAGTTCTTGAACCCGATGACCAGGTTGATCAGGATGTAGCCCGCGGTCAGCGGTGCGGTGATCGAGACGAGTTGGCGCCAGGCACTGGCACCGTCGAGGGCCGCCGCCTCGTACACCTCGCCCGGGATCGAGAGCACCCCCGCGATGTAGATGAGGAGCGTCGAGGGGATCGCCTGCCACGCGGTGACGACCACGATCGCCAGCCAGGCCAGGTCGGGGTCCGCCAGGATGCTCTGCTCGAGCGGGCCGAACCCGATCGCCGTGGCGAAGGCCGGCAGGCTGTTCGCGAACAGGAACGAGAACACGTACGCGATGACGATGCCCGAGATCACCATGGGCAGCACGAAGACCGCGCGCAGGGCGATCTTGCCGCGGATCTTCGACGTCAGCGCGATGGCGAGCAGGAACGCGATCGCGTTGACGACGATCACGGTGACGAGCGAGAACCCGAGCGTGAACAGGTACGCCTGCAGGATCGCCGGGTCGGAGAACACCGCGATGTAGTTGGTGAGCCCGGTGAAGCGGAACTCGCCGAAGCCGACGGAGTTCGTGAAGCTCAGCACGATGCCCATCACGGCCGGCAGCGTGATGGCGAGCGTGAAGAGCACCAGCGTGGGCAGCAGGAACGCCAGGAACAGTGGGTCGACGCGGGGCTTCCGGCGTCCGTCCCGCAGTCCCTTCCGTCGTCCGGCCTGGAGGCCCGGGGCGGCCCCGCCACGGCGGCGGCGGTCCGCCGTCGTGATCGATTCGGTGGTCGTGGTTGCCATTCGGACGTCTCCTTACGCGGCCGTGCGGAGCGCGAGACGCGCCCAGTCGGCGTCGAGGGTGCGGAGCTGGCGCTGCGGGTCGCCGCCGAAGGCGATCGACTGCGCGGAGTTCGCGACCGGGATCTCGGCGGGGATGAGCTGCGAGGCACCGAGGTAGAAGGCTGCGTCGTCGTAGTACGACTGCATGCCGCGCAGGGCGGGGTTCGACGCCGGGGGAGCGTCCTTGCGCACGCCGAAGCCGTTGTTGTCCGCGTTGTACTGGTCGTTGACCTTCGACTGCATCAGGAAGGTCAGGAACTCGCGGGCGGCCTCCTGCTTGCGCGACGCCTCCGGGATCCAGAGGGCCAGGTCGACGTTCACGCGCACCTTCCGGTCGGCCGGGTCGTCGGTGACGGGCAGCGGGAAGGTGCCGAGGTCCATGTCCTTGTTCGTCTTGGCGATCTCACCGAGCGCCCACGGTCCCTGCAGGTACATGCTCGCCTTGCCCTGGGCGAAGGCGAGGTTGCCGTCGCCGTACCCACGGCTCGCGGCGCCGTCCTGGTGCCAGGCGCGGAGTCGCACCATGCGCTCCATCGGCTCCCGCAGGTCGCGCTCGAACGAGACGGCCGATCCCGTTCCGACGTTCGTGCCCTCGCGCCGCAGGGCCTCGAAGGTCGCCGGGGTGTCGATCATGCCGCCGATCGAGTAGTCGAACATGCCCTGGGCGATCGTCCAGTTGTCCTTGAACGTGCCGTAGATCGGCGCGATGCCGGCCTTCGTCAGTCGTTCGCACACGTCGGCGAACTCGCTCCACGTCGTCGGGACCTCGAGCCCCTGCTCCGCGAACAGTGCCTTGTTGTAGATCACCGACGCCGCGGTCACCGAGTAGGGCAGGGCGCTCTTCCGGCCGGGGTAGTCGGCGGTCTGCTCCATGAGCGGCCACAGGTCGGGGTTGATGGTGTCGGCCTGCGGCAGGTCGGACAGGTCCGTCAGCGCACCGTGCTCGACGAACGGCACGACCGAGAAGTTGTAGTTCCAGCAGCCGAGGTCCGGCGGTCGGTTCCGGACGAAGTTCGCGGACATGCTCGAGGTCGAGTCGCGGACGACCCGGATCTTCGACTGGGTCTGGTGGAACCGTGCGATGAGCTCGTCGAAGTAGCCGATGACCTCGGGCTTCGACACGTAGAACGTGATGGTCTCCGGCCTGGCGCTCGAGGACCCGATCGGGGCGCACCCGGCGAGCGCGAGGCCCGCCCCGATGCCGCCCGCTCCCAGCAGGAACGAGCGTCGGCTGACCGAGGCTGCGTTCCTGGCGGTGGCGTGTGCTTGCACGTCGTCTCCGTCCGTCCGGACCCGGCGTCCCTGCCGTTCCGTCCCGCGAGCGGCTCCGATGCAGCCCGCGGAACTAAATGTAGCGAGAAAATCTAATTCTGCAAGGAACTCGTCGCACGATAGGGTCACGGCATGCCGCCACCCCGTGGAACGAGCGCAGAGACGCTGCTCGCGTACGCCTTCGACTCCGCGGCGTTCACCGCGACCGAGGCGATCGACGCCACCGGGCTGACCCGGTCGACCGTCCTGGGTGCGGCCGAGGAACTCGTCCGGCTCGGCTGGCTCCGCGAGCTCGACGACGCCCGTGCCGCGGGGGAGTACCGGATGGGACGCCCCGCCCGGCGCTACGAACTCGACACCGTCGCCGGGGTCGTCGTCGGCGTGGACGCCGGCCAGCACCGGGTCACCACCTTCGTCGCCGACCTGCGCGGCACCGTCCTGGGCCGTGCCGAGGGGGCGCTCGGTGCATCTGGCCTCGACGTGCCCGTGCGGCTCCGGGTCATCGCCGACACCGTGGCCGCTGCGCTCGCTTCGGCAGGCGTCGACCGCACCCGGGTCCTGGTCACCGTCGTGGGTGTCCCCGCACCGGTCGACGCCGCCGGTGCCTCGCCCGACGACGGCGGCTTCTGGGTCCGGATGAACCCGGGGTTCGACGGCACCGTGCCGGGCGGGCGGGTGCTCGTCGAGAACGATGCGAACCTCGCCGCGCTCGCCGAACGGCCGTCCTCGGGTGACGCGTCCTTCGCGGCGCTGCTGTCCGGAGAACGCTACGGCGCGGGCCTCGTCGTCGACGGGGTCCTGCTGCGCGGCGCCCACGGCGGAGCGGGGGAGATGCGGGTGCTCGAGCTCGTCGAGGGCGTCGGTTCGTCCGCCGGCATCGGCGCCGTCGCCCGAACCTTCGTGGCCGACGCCGTCGCCGCGGGGCGCATCCCCGCGGACGCCGCGCTCGCCGCGGACGCCGCACTGGTGTTCGCGGCCGCACGGAGCGGTGATCCGGTCGCGCGCACCATCGTCGACCGCCTGGGCGACCGCCTGGCCCGGGTCTGCGTCCTGCTCGCGAGCCTGCTCGACATCGACCGCGTGGTGGTCGCCGGCGCGATCGCCCAACCGGCGGTCGCCGTCATTGACCGTGCCCGCGACCTGCTCGCCGAGGGGCACTTCGACCCGGTGCCCGAACTCGTCGCGTCGTCGCTCGGCGCCGACGTCGTCGTCATCGGGGCCGTGGCCCACGCGGTCGATGCGGTGCGGGCCGACCCGCTGTCCTTTCCGCTGCTCAGCCGGGCAGCGGCACCTCGTGGTCCCGGTCCCACGGTTCCGTCCAGCCGAGTCGGTCGAACAGTGCATCCAGCAGCATCGCGGTGAAGCCCCACACCAGGTGGTCGTCGCCGTCGGCCTCGATCGTGAACGCTGCTCCGCGCCACTCCTGACCACCGCGGCGGATCACCGTCACGCCGCGGTTCGCCGGGTCGAGCAGATCGGCAACCGGCACCCGGAACACCGCGGCCGACTCGTGCTCGTCGACGACGTGGATCGGTGACGGGTCCCGCCACCAGCCGATGACCGGCTGGACCAGGTGGTTCGAGAACGCCAGCGGTACGGCGGGCAGGGGGCCGAGCACCTCGACGCCGGCGGGATCGAGGCCCGTCTCCTCCTGCGCCTCGCGCAGTGCGGCGGCGACGGCGTCCACGTCGCCCGGGTCGATGCGCCCGCCGGGGAACGCGACCTCGCCGGCGTGGGCGCGCAGGGTCGTGGCCCGGGCGAGGAGCAGGACGTCGAGGTCGCGCGGGACCCCGGGTGCCGTCGCGGGTCGGTCGCTCGGGATGCGGTCGAGGACGCCGAAGAGCATCAGGACGGCCGCCCGTCGCGGGGTGGACGTCCCGCCGGGTTCGCCGATCGGCCCGGCGTCGCCCCAGCCGTCCGCAGCGACCGCGGCGAGTGCTGCCCGGGCTGATCCGTCGTGCGTCACCCGTTCACCCTAGATGCGGCCACCGGCAGTCGGGTGACGCTGGCGCGCCGGACCCTTCACTGGGGATTGTTCGGGCGTCTCCTGGGAGCGGGGCAGGTGGGAACTGTGGGAACCGGAAGCGCCTCGGTGCCCCGTTCGCAGCGGGCCACCGCCACGATGGCAACGTCCGCCGGGAGGCCCCATGTTCCACGATCTGCTCCGACCCCTGTTCCACATCGCCGTCGTCGCACCGTCCGTGCTCGTCCCGGTCGACGTCATCGCGGTGCTCCTCACCGTCGCCGCGCTCCTGCCTGCGTTCGGTCGTCGCTCCCGGCACCCGGTCCGGGGCCTGGTCTGGCGGCTCGGCGCCATGGCCGTCGGAGCCGTGCTCGGCTTGGTCGCGGTGTGGTGGTTCGGCGACGTGCAGGACCTGTACGGGGTGTCGTTCACGCCGGTCACCCGGATGTGGGTGGCCCTGGCCTTCGGCGGTGTCGGCCTGCTCGTCGTGGTCGTCGTCCAGGGCGGCTGGCTGCGCCGCGTCCTCGGCCTGCTCGCGGCGGTGGCGGTGGCGCTGGCCGCCGTCCTCGGCGTCAACGTCGACTTCGGCGCGTACCGCACGATCGAGCAGGCCGTGACGACCGATCCGTACCCATCCGGTCCGCTGGGACACGAGACGGGGGTGGGGCGCGCCTCCAGTCCGGTGGTGGACCCGGCCACCTGGCGGGCACCCGCCGGCATGCCGCGACGTGGGAAGGTGCTCTCCGTCGACATCCCGTCGACCGTCTCCCACTTCCACGCACGGCCGGCGGTCGTGTACCTGCCGCCCGCAGCACTGACCGAACGGCCGCCGACCCTGCCCGTCCTGATCAGCCTCGCCGGGCAACCCGGCCAGCCGAGCGACATGTTCCAGGCCGGCCGGCTCGGCGCGGTGATGGACGCCTTCGCTGCGGCACACCACGGGCTCGCCCCGATCGTCGTCGCACCCGACCAGCTCGGGGCGCCGGACCGCAACCCGATGTGCGTCGACTCGTCCCTCGGCCGCTCCGCGACGTACATCATGACCGACACCACGAACTGGATCCGGCAGCACCTGCGCGTCGGAGCGTCCCCCTCCGCCTGGGGCATCGTCGGGTTCTCGCAGGGCGCGACGTGCGCCATGCAGTTCTCCACCGCACACCCCGGCGTGTTCGGCACGACCTTCGCCATCTCGAGCGAGCTCGCACCCCTGAACGGCTCCGTCCAGCACAGCATCCAGTACGGGTTCGGCGGCTCGGCCTCGCGGTACGCCGCAGCGGCACCGCGGGCGATCATGCGTGCGCACGGTCCCTACCCCGGGCACCTGACGGTGTTCGCCTACGGCAGCGACGACGCCCCCTACGTCGCGTCGACCAGGGCACTCCGCGCCGCCGCGAACGCCGCCGGCATGCAGACCCGGCTGTTCGTGTCCGAGGGCTCCGCCCATGACTGGAACACCGTCCGCTACGCCCTGCGCGTCGGGATGCCCGGCGTCATCGCGCACCTGGGCCTCCGGTGAACGCGATGGCCGCGGCCTTCGCGTGGGCGAGACCGAAGCGTCTCGTGCCGGTGGCCCGTCGGTACCCGCTGACGAGCGTCGTCTCGGCCCTGACGGTCGTCGCCGGCATCGCCGCCGTGGTGCTCCGCTGCATCGGTGCGCACGACGGCCGGACGCCCGACTCCCTGGGCGGGACGATGGGTCCGCTCGGCGTGGTCGCGGTGACGAGCAGCGTCGTCGGGTTCCTCGTCACCTTCGTCGCCGTCGTGGTGTGCACCGGGGCGTCCGAACGGCTGCTCGGCTGGCGGCGCACCCTGCTCGCGATGGTCGTCACGACCGTCGTGGGGACCGGCCTCGGCGCCGTGCTGCAGCTGTTCGACGGCGCCCCGGCGAACCGCGGTTTCCTCGTGCACCTGGGGCACGTCGGACCCTGGACGTGGATCGTCGGCACCATCGTCACCGCGAGCGCGTTCGCCGGCGCCCTGTGGCGGCGCCGGATCCGGGTCGTGTCGATCGCCGTCGTCGCGGCACTGCTGCTCTACGCCGGACACGCGTCCGACCTGCACGCGGCGCTCGCCCTGGTCGTCGGCCTGGTGCTCGGTCGCGTGCTGCGACGGTCCCCGGTGCGGAGCGGCTGGACGCGGAGCTCCTCACGCGAGACCCGGGTGCTGCTGGTGGCCGCGGTGACGGTGTCGGCGGTCGGACCCGTGCTCGCGCTCGTCACCGGCGCACAGTTCGGACTGCTCGCCCCGCTCGCCGTGGTGCTCGACACCGGGCCGACCGGGAGGATGCCGCACTGCTCGGTGACCGGGGTGACCGCCAGCTGTGTCCGGGCGCTCGCCGCGGTGCACCCGCACGGCTTGTTCCAGTCGCTGCTGGCCGTGATGCCGCTCGTGGTCCTGGCGGTCGGCGCCGTGGGACTCCGGCGTGGCAGCCGGTTCGCGCTGTGGCTCGTGGTGACCGTCGACCTGATCACCGGCATCGCGACCGCCGTGTCGTACGGGGTGCTGCCCGAGCGGCACCACGCCGTCGTGCAGCGTCTGGCATCGGACCACCTCGCGGTATCGCTCTCCCTCGTCGCATCGGTGTTGGTGCCGATCGCCACCGCCGTGGTGCTCGTCCTGCGCCGCGCCGACTTCCCGGTCCGGACCGACCGGCGACGACTGCTGACCTTCGCGATCACGGTCGCCGGCGCGGCACTGGTGCTCGCGGTCGTCGTCGTCGGCGTCGCCGTGGCCTCGGGCGACAGCGTGCGGGAGCCCCTGCACCTGGCGCTCGCCGTGCTCGGCCCGATCGCCCCCGTGACCCTGCCCACACACCTGGCACTGGCCGAGCCGGCGCTGCGGTTCGTCGTGGGCATCTCGGGCCCACTCCTGTGGCTGGCGGTGGCGATCGCCGCGGTCCGGCCGACCGGTGCCGGACGCTCGGACAGCGACCTCGACGGGCAGGACGCCGCCCGGGTGGCCGCTCGTGCCCTGCTGGTCGCGGGCGGTGGCGACACCTTCGGGTGGATGACGACCTGGCCCGGCAACGAGTACTGGTTCACCGAGGACGGCCGCGCCGGGGTCGCGTACCACCGCACCGGCAGCGTCGCCGTGACGACCGGTGGCCCCTTCGGCCACGAGGACGCACGGCTCGCAGCACTCGAGGGCTTCGCACGGGCCGCGGACGACCACGGTTGGACGCCCGTCTTCTACGGCATCGACGCCACCCTCGGTGCTGCACTCGCACGACTGGGCTGGACGACCCTTCCCGTCGCCGAGGACGCCGACCTCGACCCGCGCACCTGGACGACCACGGGCAAGCGCAAGCAAGACGTCCGCACGGCCGTCAACAAGGCCGCACGCTCCGGCACCACCGCGCTCTGGTCGGACTGGGCCTCGCTGCCCGGCTCGGTCACCCGCCAGATCGAGGCGATCTCGGAGGAGTGGGTCGCCGAGCGCGAACTGCCCGAGATGGGGTTCACCCTGGGCGGGATCGACGAGATGCGCGATCCCGCCGTCCGCACGCTCGTCGCTCTGGGCGAGGACGGCACCGTGCTCGCCGTCACCAGCTGGCTGCCCGCCTACCGCGCCGGCCAGGTGGTCGGCTGGACGCTCGACGTGATGCGCCGCGCCCCGGACGCCCCGAACGGCGTCATGGAGTTCCTGGTCGCGAGTGCGGTCGACCGGATGCGCGCCGACGGGGCCGAGCGGCTCAGTCTGTCCGCGGCACCGCTCGCGTCCTCGGCGGAACCGCAGACCGGCGGCCGGAGCGGCGTCGAATCGGTCCTCGACGTCGTCGGCGGAGCCCTCGAACCGGTCTACGGGTTCCGCTCCCTGCTGCGCTTCAAGGCGAAGTTCGGCCCCGACCTGCACCCACTGGTGATGGCGTACCCGGACCCGGTGGCGCTGCCCACGATCGGCGTCGCCATCGTCCGCACCTACCTGCCGGGGCTGTCGCTCCGCCAGGCGGTGGCGATCATGCGCGAACGGCGTCCGGCGCCCGCAGCCCGGGCCGAGCAGCCAGCCGCGCGCGTCGGCTGAACCGGACGGCTCCCCAGCGCCGTCGGTACGTTCGGTGCATGGGAACCGAACGCGCCGACGGACCGGCGGTGGACGAGCACGATCCGTACGAACGTCGCCCCGGCTACGTCACGAGCGTCGACGGCCGGACCGACCGGATGACCACGGACATGTTCGCGGGCGTCGTGGTCGGGTTCGTCCTGCTGCTCGTCTTCGGGTTCTTCCAGCTCGTCGAGTGGATCGCGATCGGAGCGGCCGTCGTCATCGGTGCGGCGGTGTGGTTGGTCCTGCGCAGCCGTCGACGGCGTGCAGATCGTCGCGCGGGTCGGTCCCCCGACGCCGTCCCACGTGCGCGTGACCGCGCCATCGCCGAGGCGAACGGTGGCCGCCGGTTCTTCGTCGCCCAGAACCCGGTCGTCGTCATCGTGATGGGCGCGATCTTCATCGCTGTCGCGGTCGCCCCACTGCTGTTCGGCGGGTTCTCCGTCGGCCGGATCGTGACCGGGGTCATCGTCGTCGCGAGCGGCGTCCTGTGCATCGTGCAGGGGATCGGCACGCTGCGGGTGCGCCGCCGGGAGCGCAGCGGCGGCTGAACCGCGGTCGGCGGCCCGCCCGAAGTGGGCGCATCGGCGTGGCCCGAAGGCCAATAAGCTCACTTCCGTGACTGCAGTGCAGACCGGTCGACGCTTCGGCGCGACCCGAGGCGAATTCGCGCTCCTGATGACCGTGACCGTCGTCCTCGGACTCGTGGTCCCGGCCGGCGGGCTGCTCGCCGCCTTCGGCTCGCTGCTGACCGGCGTCCGCGACGACCGTCGCCGCGTCCGCGCCCTGTTCATCGTCGGCCTGGGCATGTTGGTGCTACAGGTGGCGTTCGTCGCCGTCGCACTCTGGGGCCCGGTGCAGGTGTGCAACTCGACGAACGGCAGCCCCGAGACCTGCCAGACGTACTGGCCCTGGGAAGGCTGACGCGTCTTCGACGCGACCACAGGGCGGACGGGAGGCCCGGTGCCAGCTGGCACCGTCCCTCCCGGCACGGCCGTCGCCCCGCTGGCGCGGTGCGCCGGTACCGGCTGACCCGGCCGACACCGTGTCAGGATCGGCCGTCGCACGACATCTCTCAGTGAGCGACCCTGCTCCCACCGAAGGAGAGAACCGATGAACACACGAACCCGCGTCAGCCTCACCGCGGTGGCTGCCTGCGTCGTGGTCGCCGCCCTCAGCGGTTGTGCTGCGAGCACCCCGACTCCGGCGCCGTCCGCCACCACGGCGATGACCGGGGACAAGACCCCGCTCCCGTCCCCGTCCCCGACCGCGACGGACGCCGCGACCACGGACGACCAGACTCCGTCGACTCCGCCAACGTCCCCGTCGAAGGCCCCCGGGACGTCGGCGCTCGCGCAGCACATCTACGACGAGTGCAGCAAGGGGGCCGCGGACGCCGGGGTCACCCTGACCTTCACGGACGACCCGTCGGGGTACCCGGGCAGCGACGGGACCTACCAGCTCGTCTACCCCTTCACCTTCGACGACGGGCACACCGATCCGTACGCCGTCTACAACTGCACGCTCACCGACGACACGGTGGACTCCTCGTACGTCAGCAGCGGGATGACCGACAGCCACTGACCACGTGGAGGTCGCTCCGGACCTCGGACGTCAGGGTGACGACGCGGGGATCCCCCAGCGTGCCGGGCAGTCTGACGAACGGCGCGGGGCCCAGCGTCGTCGGCAGTTCGGCCGCGCGCACGCCCGGCAGCGGCTGTACGAACACGAGCGACCAGCAGCCGCTGTCCGGCCACGATCGCAGCCCGGCGGCAGCTCGGGCGCCCCGGCGTCATGCCGTCGAACCCGCTGGCACGGTGATCGAGCGGCGTTCCATGAGCCGCCACGATCCGCCGAGCAGCGGCGTGAGCGTCACGACGGTGTACACGACCGCGACGACGGCGAAGGTGGCCTCGACCCCCACTCCGTCGGCAGCGAGCCCGGCGAGCAGGCCGCCGACGGGGATGCCCGCCCACGCGCCGGCACCGAGCAGGCCGAACACCCGCGCGCGCATGTGCTCCGGGATCCGCTCGAGCTCGACGGCTCCGAGGATCGGGTTGATCGAACCGGCCGCGAGCCCTGAGAGTGCGGCGGACGCGAGCATCCACGGCAGGCCGAGCCCGAGCGCCGGAACGACCAGTGACGGCCCACCGGCGAGGACGAAGCACAGGGCGAAGACCACCCGTCGCGGCACGCGGTGCGCCACGTACCCGAAGGCGACGGAGCCGAGGAACGCCGCACCCCCGAAGACGCCGGTGACGAGCCCGAGCGCCTGCGCGCCGCCGAGCCGCTGGTCGGCGTAGAGCGGCAGGAGCGTGGTCGAGCGTGCGGCGTCGAGCAGGTTCGTCACGAGCACCAGCGCGACCACGAGCCGGAACAGGGGGTCGCGGACGCAGAACCGGAACCCGTCGGCGATGTCACGCCAGTACCCCTGCGACGCCACCGGCTCGGCGGATTCGACCGGTGCCGCTGCGCCACGGACCGTGACCGCCATCAGCAGCGCGGCTGCCCCGAAAGCGATCGCCACGCAGGCGAGGCCCGGCATCGGACCCGTGACGGCGACCAGGGTCCCGCCGAGCGGGGCGCCGATCAGCACCGACAGCCGTGACGACGCCTCGAAGTGGCCGACGGCGCGTTCCAGCGGCACCCCCGCCGTCGTCGCCAGCCCCGGCAGGAGCACCCGTCGCGCGGACTCGCCGGGGGTGTCGAACAGGCCGCTGACGAAGACGAGCGCGAGGAGTGCCCAGAACGGCAGCCCGACGGTCCAGGCGAGCACCGGCATCGCGAGCAGCGTGAGCCCACTGATGAGGTCGGAGGCGACGCTTGAGCGGACGAAGCCCACCCGCTCCACGAGGGCACCACCGAACGGGCCGCCGAGCACGATCGGGACCGTCGCCATGAACGCGGCGATGCCGACGTCGGTGGCGGAACCGCCGCGCGCCAGGACGGCGAACGGCACGGTGATGGTGGTGACGACGTTCCCGATCCGTGACACCACCTGCACCGCCAGCAGCGCGCGCAGTTGTGCGCGGGGGCTCAGCTGCGCGGCCATCGGTACGCCTGGTTCAGCACGAAGACCTGCTCGGAACCGTCGTCGGCGCTGTGCTCGGCGGCGACATCGGCCCAGCGGTCGACGACCTGACGGAGTTCCTCGCCCATGTCCTGGAGTTCAGCCGCCGTGAGCCGGAGCACTCGGTCGGTGCTCGAGGACGCCGCCACCCACTCGCGGCCGAACGTCGGCGCGTGGTCGACGAAGGCCTCGTAGTTCGCCGCGTACACACGGGCGACCGCGTGGTCGAGGGCGTTCGTGGCGAGCAACCGCTCCGGGTCGTCGAGCGCGTCGGCGAGCTCCCACACGGAGGCCTCGTGCGCGGCTCGCCACCAGCGCTCGCGGCGGTCCGTGCCGGCGTCCGGAGCGGGTTCGATGAAGCCTGCAGCCGCGAGTCTGGTGCAGTGGTAGCTGATCGTGCCCGGAGCCTCGTCGATGACGTCGCCCAGCGTCGCGGCGGTCTGCGGGCCGTTTGCCCGCAACAGGCCGAGGATGCGCAGGCGCGTCGGGTGGGCCAGGGCGCGCATCTGGGCGGGGTCGTCGATCCGTCCTGCAATCATGGTGCGACCCTACATGCACAAGGAGTGTTGTGGAGTTTCCCGGGGCGTATCCGTTCCCGAACCGTGAGGATTGCGGCGACGTGGAGCTCGAGACCGACGGCGCGCTCCCGGCTGAGAGTCTGCAGTGCCTGACGGACGCGAGCGGAGCCGGCAACGTGGCGTCACTCGCCTGGGTGCGGCGGACGACCGAGGGCGATCCGACCCCGTACTTCGTCCAGACGGACGGGGCAGGGGCGACGGTCGCGTCGACGGCGGCCTACGACACCTACGGCCAGGGCGGGTGGCGCGAGTACGGGCGTCCGCACAGTGGGTCGCACGAGCGGAGCGATCTGAACACCGTGTGAACGACCAAACCGGTCACCACGGTGGCCCCGAACGACTCCACGGTGGCCGAAGTCCGGCCGCCGACAGTCGACGAGGAGCTTCCCGTGAAGAAGAACACCCGCATCCTGAGCACCGCGACCATCGCCGTGGCGCTGACGCTCGGCGGTCTCGCAACGAACGCGACCGCTGCGAACGCCGCCGAAGACACCTCCACGAACGCGACGTCCCCGGCACTCATCCAGGGCCCCCTCGTCCAGGGCCCGCTCATCGACATCGGCGGGATCCTCGACTCGCTCCGCATCGGTCAGTTCCAGTAGCGCCCAGAGGAACCGGAACCAGCGGAACCGCGATCCGGCCCGGTAGCGGCCGCGTCCCGACAGGAAGAGTCTCTCTGTGACGAGCAAGCACCACCATGGCGACCGGGACGAGCAGGAGGCCGGCATCCGCGTCCCGTTGACCTCCGCGCAACGAGGCATCTGGTACGCCCAGCAGCTGGACCCGTCGAACGCGACGTACCAGATCGGGCAGTACCTCGACCTCCGGGGCGCGCTCGACCAGCGGCTCGTCCGGATCGCGCTGAACACGGTGGTCGCCGACCTCGACGCGCTGTCCATGCGCGTCCGGTCGGACGCGGACGGTCCCTACGGGGTCATCGTCCGTCCGCGTCCGACCGACGACGTCGTGCAGGTCGTCGATCTGCGTCACCTCGATCCGGAGGCGGCGCTCTCCGAGGCGATGGCGTCCATGGACCGGGCGATGGAGACCCCGCGCGATCTGCAGGGTGACGACCTGTTCGGCGCGGTCCTGTTCCAGATCACGGACACCCGGTCGCTGCTCTTCCAACGGGTGCACCACCTGCTGCTCGACGGCTACTCGGCGGTCATCGCGCTGCGGTACATGGCCGAGGTGTACACGCGTCTTTCTCAGCCCGCACCGTCGAGCCGGGGCCTCGACGTCGCTGCCGAGCCCCGCGCACACCTCGCCGCCCGGCAGCCGTCGGTGCTTCCCGGGTTGGACGACCTCCACCGTGACATCGCCGAGTACGAAGCATCCGCGCAGCGTGACGCCGACGAGGCCTACTGGCGCAGCGCACTGGACGACGACGCAACGGTCGCCGGCCTCGAGGGCACCGCGAGGTCGGCAGCGAGCTCCATCGTGCGGGTCGCCGTGCCCCTCGACGACGCGCGTGCTGCACGCCTCACGGCACTCGGCCGGGACCTCCCCAAGACCGTCGTCGCCATCGTCGCCCTGTACATGGCGAAGATCACGGGGGAGGAGCGTGTCGCGCTCGGCCTCCCGGTCACCGCCCGACGGGGAAGAGTGGCGAAGAGCACCCCGTCCATGCTCTCGAACATCCTGCCGCTGCGGATCGACGTCCCCGCGAACGCCGAGATCTCGGACGTCATCGCCCATGCTGGCGACGTCGTCCGGAGCGCGGTCGGACACCAGCGTTTCCGCGTCGAGTCCCTCGCCGGGGCACCTCGGCATGCTGGGCCTTCGGTGAACCTGTTGCCCGTCATCGACGAGATCCGCTTCGGCGACGCCGTCGGCGCGGTGAACATCCTCTCGACGGGTCCGGTCCACGACCTCTCCATCGTCCTGTCGGGGCTGTCGAGCGACGCTGCCACCGCAACCCTGCAGCTCGAAGGCGACGCCGAGCTCCACACGACGGCGAGTCTCGCCGAGCACGCGGACCGGTTTCTCGCGTTCGTCGACCGTGTGGTCGGCTGCCCCGAGGGTCTCACCGTCACGGGCGCGACGATCCTCGACGAGGACGAGGTCCCGCTCCTCCTCGGCCAAGGCGCCGGGGAGACCGTCACCCTCGACCCGGAACCGGTCATGGAGGCGTTCGCCGACGTCGCCCGTCGACGCCCGGACGACCTCGCCGTCGTCGCCGAGGACGGCACGACGACGTTCGCGGCGCTCGACGCCGACGCGACACGACTCGCGCACCACCTGATCCGCGAAGGCGTGGTTCCCGGGAGCCGGGTGGCCGTCCGCATCGAGCGCAGTGCTCTCCTGCCGATGCTCGTCCTCGCCGTGCTGCGCGCCGGCGCGGTCTACGTCCCGCTCGACCCGGAGTACCCGACCGACCGGGTCGCCGGGATGATCGAGGACGCGAGTCCGACGCTGGTCCTCACGAGCAGCGCGCAGCTCGTCCGTGACCGGGCCGCCGGCGCCTCCTGGCAGGTTCCCTCGCTCCCTGTCGACGCCGACACCACGGTGTGGCGACGCCGGACGGACGACCCGAGTGCTCTGCCAGCGATCGCCCCGGACGCGCTCGCCTACATCGTCTTCACCTCCGGGAGCACCGGGCGCCCGAAGGGCGTCGGCGTGAACCGGGCCGCCCTGCGGAACCTGTTCCAGCACCACCGGGCCGAGATGTTCGACCCGGCCGAAGCGCGGCTCGGCCGGCCGCTCCGCGTCGCGCACACCGCTGGCCTGTCGTTCGACGCGGCGTGGGATCCGCTGCTCTGGCTCTTCGCCGGACATGAGCTGCACGTCGTCGCCGACGACGTGCGTCGTGACCCCGAGCGACTCGTCGAGTACTTCGTCCGCCACCGGATCGACGCCATCGAGACCACCCCGTCCTTCGCGGAGGCACTGCTCGCCGCGGGCATGCTCGACGCCGATGTCCACCCCACGGAGATCGCCGTCGGCGGCGAAGCGGTCGGCCCGGCCCTGTGGGACGCACTGGCCCACCGCGACGACGTGCACGCCATCAACCTCTACGGCCCCACCGAGGCCACGGTGGACAGTCTCACCGCAGTGCTGGAACCGGGACGCCCGCCGCACATCGGCTCGTCAGTGCGGAACACGCGGCACTACATCCTCGACGCTGCCCTCACACCGGTACCCGACCGCGCCGTCGGCGAGCTCTACCTCGCCGGGGCGAACGTGGCAGAGGGCTACGTGGGACAGCCCGGGCTCAGCGCCGAGCGGTTCGTGGCTGATCCGTTCTCCGCCGACGGTTCCCGCATGTACCGCACGGGAGACGTGGTCCGTCGTCGCCGTGACGGGTCCCTGCGGTTCGTGGGACGCATCGACGACCAGGTCAAGATCCGTGGCTACCGCGTGGAGCTCGCCGAGGTCGAGGCCGCGATGATCCGCCACCCCGGGGTGGACCTCGCAGCGGCCGTCGTGCTGGGCGAGGGTCCTGCCAGTCGCATCGTCGGCTACGTCACCTCCGACGGCGACCTCGGGAACCTCCCGGCGGCGGTCCGGGAGGGCATGCGCTCCGACGTCCCCGACTACATGGTCCCCTCGGTCGTCGTCGCCCTCCGCGAGATGCCCGTGACGCCGAACGGCAAGCTCGATCGTCGCGCGCTGCCAGCGCCCGAGCTGTCGGGTTCCGGCACGGTGCTGCCGCCACGGAACGACGACGAGCGCGTCGCCGCTGCGGTGTTCGCCGAGGTCCTCGGGGTCTCCGCGGTCGGGATCGACGACGACTTCTTCGCAGCGGGCGGCCACTCCCTGCTGGCAACCCGGCTCGCCGCGCGTCTGTCGGAACAGTTCGACCGGACGATCACCGTGCGGGACGTGTTCGAACGGCCGACCGTGGCTGCTCTCGTCGGAGCACTCGACACGGGCACGCCGACCGATCGCGCAGCCCGCCTGGCACGGAGGACGCGCCCGGACACGATGCCGTTGTCGCTCACGCAGCGGCGACTGTGGTTCCTGAACCGCCTCGAACCGGACTCCGCCGCCTACAACATCCCCGTCGTGCTCCGCCTCGACGGTCCCTTGTCCGCCGAGGCCCTGCGCGCAGCGTTCGTGGACGTCGCGATGCGGCACGAGCCGCTCCGGACGATCGTCCCGTTCGTGGGCGACGGGCCGGTGCAGCAGGTCCTCGAGGGTGCTGCCGCCGAACCGCCGTTCCTGACGGTCACGGTCCCCGAGCACCGCATCGACGACGTCGTCCGCGCCGAGGCGACGCGTGGGTTCGACGTCACGAGCGAGACGCCACTCCGCGCGGTGCTGCTCCGCATCGACGACGACCACCACGTGCTCGTCGCGACGATGCACCACATCGCGTCGGACGGGTGGTCGCTCGCACCCTTCGCCCGCGACCTCGGGACCGCGTACGCGGCCCGTGTCGCCGGGACCGAACCAGCGTGGCTGCCGCTGCCGGTCGACTACGCCGACTTCACACTGTGGCAGCGGGAACAGCTCGGCGACGCCGAGGACCCCTCGAGCGAACTCGCCCAGCAGCTGGCGTTCTGGCGGATGGCACTCGCGGGCGCGCCGGACGAGATCTCCCTGCCCCGGAACCGCGCACGTTCCGTCGACGACGGAACCGTCCGACAGGCCGTCGGTGCGGTGGAGCTGACCCTCGACCCCGCGCGGCACGCCGAGCTCCGCCGCTTCGCCGGGGACCACCGCACCAGTCTGTTCATCGTGCTGCACGCAGCCGTCGCCGCCGTGCTCCAGCAGCACGGCGCGGGTGAGGACGTCGTCATCGGGACCCCGGTCGCCGGACGGACGGACGCGCAGCTCGACGACCTGGTCGGCTTCTTCGTCAACACCGTCGCGCTCCGCACCTCGCTCGACGGTGATCCGAGCGTCGAGGACCTGCTCGAACGGATCCGATCGGGCAACTCCGCGGCGTACGCCCACCAGGACGTCCCGTTCGATGCTGTCGTCGACGCCGTCCGGCCACCCCGGTCGGTCGGTCGTCACCCGGTGTTCCAGGTGATGCTGACACTGCAGAACACCCGGCCGGCGGCCCTCGATCTCGGCGACGTCGCGGTGACGGTTCCCGCCCAGTCCACCAGTGCCGGGGTGAAGACGGACCTGCTCCTCGACGTGACGACCCCCGGTGGTGACGACGGTGGACTCGTCGTCACGTTCGGGTACGACGCGACACTGTTCGACGAGACGACCGTCACGCGGCTCCGCGACGCGCTCGACCGCGTGCTCACCGCCTTCGTCGAGGGTCCGCACCGTCGCCTGTCCGACATCCCGAACGTGGACGCTGAGACCGCCCTCGAACTCGACCACCAGTCGCGTGGCCGGACGTTCGTCGTGACGGGGACCGTGCTCGACCGCCTCGACACCACGGTTGCGAGCTCGCCCGACGCAGACGCACTCGTCGACACCGCCGGGACGGTGTCCTTCGCCGACCTGGCAGCACAGACGACCGCGGTCGCGACCAACCTGGCGCGCCTCGGCGTGCGTCGGGGTGACCGCGTCGCCGTCGCGCTCCGGCGCAGTTCCGACGCGATCGCGGTGGTGCTCGGCGTCCTCCGGGCCGGTGCGGTGGCGGTGCCGATCGACGTCGCCTACCCGGACGCGCGCATCGGTCAGATCCTCGCCGGGGCGGAACCGACCGTCGTGGTCGCCCACGACGCGGAGGGCACCTGGTCGGTCGCCGACGAGGCAGGGGTGCCCGTGCAGGTCGTCGCTCCCTCGGCGCTCAACCGTGACGTCGGCGACGCCGCAGCTCCGGTCGCCCCTGCACCGGAGGACGTCGCCTACCTGGTCTACACGTCGGGGACCACCGGGACGCCGAAGGGCGTGCAGGTGTCCCACGCGGCACTCGCCAACGTGCTCGCGCAGCACGAGGACGCGATGATCCGTCCGGTCCGCGACCGCGTCGGTGGTCGAGCCCCGCGGATGCTGCACCTGTCCGGGCTCGGCTTCGACGCGGCGTGGGACCCGATCGTCTGGCTCGTCGCCGGCACGACGCTCGAGGTGGCCGACGACGCCACCCGGACGAACGCGGAGACGGTCGTTCGAGACGTGGTCGAGCACGGCATCGACGTGATCGAGACCACGCCGTCGTACGCCCGTCAGCTGGCCGCGGTCGGACTCTTCGACGCCGTCGCGGAGCACGACGGTCACCTGACCGTCGCGGTGGGCGGAGAAGCCGTCCCCGCGGACTTCTGGAACGAGGTCGCCGCAGCCGACCACATCGACGGTTGGAACCTCTACGGACCGAGCGAGAGCACGGTCGACGCCGTCGTCGCGCGGATCGAGCCCGGCGCCGTCACCATCGGACGGCCGATCGCGAACGTGACGGCCCGCGTCCTGGACGACTTCCTGCAGCCGGTGCCGCCCGGAGTCGAGGGAGAGCTCTACCTGTCGGGCAGCTCCCTCGCGCACGGCTACCGCGGACGGTCCGCCGAGACCGCCAGCCGCTTCGTCGCCGACCCCCAGGGAGACGGCACCCGTATGTACCGCACCGGCGACGTCGTGCGTCGCCGCGTCACCGGGGAACTCGACTTCCTCCGCCGTGACGACGACCAGGTCAAGCTCCGCGGGTACCGGATCGAGCTGGCCGACGTCACCCAGGCCCTCGAACGGATCGACGGCGTCGAGGCTGCCGTTGCTCGTGTCGTCGTGCCCGGCGGACCGGACACCGCACGGCTCGTCGCGTGGGTCGTCGGGACCGTCGACGAACAGGGTGTCCGCCGGTCCGTCGCCGCCGATCTCCCCGACTACATGGTCCCCTCGGCCATCGCCGTCGTCGACGCGATCCCGCTGACCCCCAACGGCAAGGTGGACACCGCCGCGCTGCCCGAACCGACCTCGACCGGCGGCGACGGCCAGCCCGTGAGCGACGACGAGCGGACGATGTCGCGGGTGTTCGGCGAAGTGCTCGGTGTGCGCGACGTCGGCATGCACGACGACTTCTTCGCGCTCGGTGGACACTCGCTGCTCGCGGTCGGGCTGATCGGGCGCGTCCGGGACGAACTCGGTGCCACGCTGCCCCTCCGCAGCATCTTCGACGCCCCCACCCCGGCAGGTCTCCTCGCCGCGGTCGGATCCGCGGGAGCCGCCACCCAGCAGGGCGACCGGCAGACCGACCCGGCGCTCCGCGCGTGGGCCGCGCAGCACCCGCGACGGGAAGGCGAGCAGCTGCCGCTGTCGCCGAACCAGGCGCGGCTGTGGTTCCTCAACCGGCTCGACCCCACCTCCACCGACTACTCCGTGCTGTTGCAGGCGACGTTCCGCGGCGATCTCGACACGGACGCGTTCGCCGACGCCGTCGACGACGTGGTCGTCCGGCACGAGATCCTCCGGACGACGTACCCGGAAGTCGACGGTCAGCCGGTCCAGCGCATCCACGACGTGGTGCCGGGCATCGTCACCAGCGCCGCGGTCGACACCTCAGCGGGCTTCGACCTCACGGTGGACCTGCCTGTCCGGGCCGGGCTCGTGGCGACGGGAGACCAGCAGTGGCGTCTCGACCTGTTGATCCACCACATCGCCACGGACGGGGCCTCGCTCGGCCCGCTGGCGCGCGACATCGCCACCGCGTACGCCGCGCGGACCGGGAGCACGGCGCGTGCGCAGCGTCCGCTCGAGGTGCAGTACGCCGACTTCGCGCGGATGCAGCGCGCCCTCCTGGAATCCGACGGTGGACGGCACGACGCGTCGTTGTCGGCGTGGGTCGAGCAGCTCGCCGGCATCCCGGACGAGCTCGCCCTGCCTGCTGACGGACGTCGGCCGGAGTCGGCGACCCGAGCTGCCCGGCAACTGCGATTCACACTGCCCGAGGACGTCGTCTCCGCGGTGCACGCCGCTGCCGGACAGGCGCAGGCCAGCAGCTTCCACGCGTGGCTCGCCGGGCTCGCCGGCTACCTGCACCGCATCGGTGCCGGTGACGACGTGGTGATCGGATCACCGTCCGCCGGGCGGTCCGACCCGGACACCGCTGACCTCGTGGGCTTCTTCGTGAACACGTTGCCGCTGCGCATCGGGATGACCGACGCACCGGACCTGGTCGCGACCATCGAACGGGCCCGAGCCGCAACACTCCACGCCATCGAGCACGAGTCGGTGCCGTTCGAGCGCATCGTCGAGGCGATGGCCCCCGAACGTCGACTCGGACGACACCCGCTCTTCCAGACCATGCTCTCGGTGGAGGAGGACAGCGGGGTCTCGATCTCGCTGCCCGGCGTGACGACCGACCGACTCGAGCCCGACAGCACCGGAGCAGCCAAGGTCGACCTGTCGTTCGTCCTGCGCCCGCGTTCCTCGGGAGAGGTCGACGGCGTCCTGGAGTACGACGCGTCGATGTTCAGCGATCGCGCGGCGCGAGGGTTCGTCGAACGGTGGACGGCGTTCCTGGCAGCAGCGGCCACCGCCCCCCGGCGGCCGCTCCTCGACGTCCCCGTGCAGGCCGGCACCGGGCGCCTCGATGCCTGGCCGGCCGCGACCGACCACCGGCAGCAGTCGATCCTCGAGGCGTTCGCCGACTCCGTCGCCGCCCGCCCGACCGCACCCGCCGTCGTGGCCGGAGGCGTCTCGCTCACCACGGCGGAACTCGACGCTCGCGTCGACGGGATCGCGGCCCGGATGATCGCCGCCGGGCTCCGACGCGGCGACGTCGTCGCGCTGCCCCTGGGCCGTGGCGTCGACACCGTCGCCGCGCTCCTCGCGGCGTGGCGCGCCGGCGCGGTCGCCGCTCCGATCGACGTCGAGCTGCCCCGCGACCGGATCGCCACGATGCTGCGGAGCGCCGACGTGCGTCTGGTGCTGCACCACGGCGTCGGCGGCGGGACGACGGACGCCACACCTGCGGACGTGGCGACCCTCGCAGCGTCCGACGCGGGCGTGCCGTCGGACCGGCTGCTCCGGATCGACGACGATGCGGCATCGGGGCCCGCCGTGCCGGCGCGCGTCGAGCCGCCGCGGCTCGACGACCCCGCCTACCTGGTGTTCACGTCCGGTACGACGGGCGAGCCGAAGGCCGTGCAGGTGCCGCACCGCGCGCTGGCCGCGCTGTTGTCGAGCCACCGTGCGACGCTGCTGCCCGACCCCGAGGAACGACGCGTCCGCGTCGCGCACACCACCGGCGTCGGGTTCGACGCGGCGATGGACCCCGTAGTCTGGCTCGCGGCAGGCCACGAGGTGCACGTCGTCGACGACTCCACCCGGCGCGACCCCCAGGCCCTCGTCGCGCTCCTCGCCGAGCGTCGGATCAGCGCGTGGGAGACCACGCCGAGCTACGTCACCGCCCTCGCCGGCCAGACGGAGCTCGAAGCGCTGTTCGATGACCGCGACGAGGCCGACCCGTTCGTGCTCCTGCTCGGTGGCGAACCGCTCGACGCAGGTCTCTGGTCGTGGCTGCGCGACCGGCCGGCCGTCGCAGCGTGGAACCTGTACGGTCCGACCGAGGTCGGCGTCGACTCCATGGTGGCGAGGGTGGCCGACAGCCCCGCCCCGGTACTCGGCGCGACGACGGTCGACACCGTCGGGTACGTCCTCGACTCCCGCCTGCGCCCGACCCCGGTCGGCAGCGTCGGTGAGCTGTGGCTGGCGGGCGAGCAGCTGGCGCACGGCTACCGCGGCCGGCCCGGCTCGAGCGCCGAGCGGTTCGTGGCCGACCCCTTCGCCTCGGACGGATCGCGGATGTACCGGACCGGTGACCTCGTCGTCCGACGAGACGCCGACGGGGACGAGCGTCCCGGCGTCGTCTCCCTGGGCCGCAGTGACGGGCAGGTGAAGATCCGTGGCCACCGTGTCGAACCCGGCGAGGTCGAGGCGGTCCTGCGCGGTGCCGGCGGCGTCACGCACGCCGTGGTCCGTCCGGTCGACACCGCACGTGGCACGGAACTCGGCGCCTGGGTCGTGACGGACGGAGTCGCCTCCGATGCGTTCCTCACCGCACTGTCCGACCGTCTCCGCTCCCGTGTACCCGACTACATGGTGCCCGCTGGGATCGCGGCGATCGACGCCGTCCCGCTGACGCCGAACGGGAAGGTCGACGTGCGGGCACTCCCCGAGCTCCGGATCGGTGGCGGTGCCGGGGCGGCTCCGAGCGGACCCGCGGAACTCGCGATCGCCGCGGCGCTCGCCGCGACACTCGGTGTCGACGGCGTCCGCGCCGACGATTCCTTCTTCGCGCTGGGCGGTCACTCGTTCGTCGCGCAGCCGACGATCCAGGCGGTCAACGAAGCCCTCGACGCGGACCTGCCCGTGCAGGCGCTCTTCCAAGCGCCGACCGTGGCCGGACTCGCCGCCTTGGTCGAGTCCGGCGGTGCGGACGTGGCGGAGTCGCTCCGGACGATCCTGCCCCTCCGGCCCACCGGGCAGGGTGCCCCCGTGTTCGCGGTGCACCCTGCGAGCGGCGTCGCGTGGAAGTTCTCCACGTTCGTCGCTCGTCTGGCCACGACCCGACCGATCCTCGGCGTCCAGATGCCCGGGATCGCGCCGGACCGTCCGGAACCCGCGACGGCCGGATCGTTGGACGAGCTGCTCACCGAGTACGTCACCGCCATCCGCGGCGAGCAACCCCACGGCCCCTACCTGCTCACCGGGTACTCGTTCGGCGGCCGGCTTGCGCACCACATCGCGGCGCGGCTGCAGGCCGAGGGCGAAGAGGTGGCGCTCCTCGCGGTGCTCGACGCGTACCCGACCGAAGCATCAGCGTTCGACGGTGTGGCCGACACCGATGACATGTGGCGCGGTTTCCTCGACGCGAACGGTGTGACGCCTCCTGCTGGCCACCTCGACGGCGAACGGGTGCTCTCCCTCCTCGCTGAGGCTGGCAACCCGCTGGCCGACGTTCCGGGGCACGTCGTCGACCGCATGGTGCGGCGGTTCCGCCGGCTCGGGGAGCTCCTCGACGACGCTCCGGTCCCCGTCGTCCACGGTGATCTCCACGTGTTCGCCGCGACCGAGGACGTCCCCGCGAACCGTCCGGCGCCCGCGGTGTGGGAGCAGTTCGTCACCGGGACGGTGACGTCGAGTTCCGTGGGAGCCCGTCACCAGGACATGCTCACCGACCGGGCACTCGACGACGTCGCACCGGTGCTCGACCACCTCCTCGAGAACGTCCGACACACCGACGCACGCAGAGCGAACCGACTCGGCGCCGGCTCCGAAGACCCAGGTAGGAACACCCCTGCAGCTGACCCAGAGGAGCATCGACCGTGACGAACCCGTTCGACGATCAGGACGGCACCTTCCGGGTGCTCGTGAACGAAGCCGGACAGCACTCGCTCTGGCCCGAGTTCGCCGACGTTCCTCGAGGGTGGGTCGCCGTGTTCGGTCCCGCCGTCAAGACGGCGTGCACCGACTACGTGTCGGAGCACTGGCACGACATCACACCGTCCTTCGAGAGCACCCGCGTCGCGTCGTGATCTCCGTACGAGGGATCACGAAGCGGTTCGGGACCCACCAGGCGCTCGACGGCGTCGAACTCGAGGTGCCCGAGGGCACGGTGCAAGGGCTCCTCGGGCCCAACGGCGCCGGCAAGACGACGACCGTGCGCGTCCTCACGACGCTGCTGCAGCCCGACTCCGGCGACGCCTTCGTCGCCGGACGATCGGTGTTGACCGAAGGCCACGCTGTGCGACAACGTCTCGGCGTGTCCGGCCAGTACGCAGCGGTCGACGAGAAGCTCACCGGTTTCGAGAACCTGACGATGGTCGGCGAGCTGTACGGCATGCGTCGGAAGGACGCGAAGGCTCGAGCACGTGAGCTCCTCCGGGAGTTCCGCCTCGACGACGTCCCCGACGACAAACGTGCGGGCACGTACTCGGGGGGGATGCGCCGCCGGCTCGACCTGGCCGGGGCGATCGTCGCCCGGCCCCCGGTCGTCATCCTCGACGAACCGACCACCGGGCTGGACCCCCGCGGTCGTCGCGACACCTGGGACGCGATCGAGTCGCTGGCATCAGGCGGGACCACCGTGCTCCTCACCACCCAGTACCTCGAGGAAGCCGACCAGCTTGCTGACTCCATCGCGGTCATCGACGGAGGACGCATCATCGCAGAGGGCACGGCCGCGCAACTCAAGGCCCAGACCGGCGGAGCACGGCTCGACATCGTGCTCGCCCCCGGCAGCGACATCGACCTTGCCGTGGACGCTGTCCGTCGGGTGGGTCACGAACCCGCCGTCGACAGGCGAGTGGGTCGCCTCACCGTCGGTGCCGGCGGAGGCAGCAGTGATCTCCTCGACGTCGTCGGCGCACTCCGAGCCGTCGGGCTCGAGACGTCCGAAGCGGCACTCCGGCAGCCGACGCTCGACGAGGTCTTCCTGCAGCTGACCGGGACGCCAGCTGATCCGGACGCGCCCGTCGCAGCGGTGGGGGCGAGGTCCTCCGAGCCCGACCCGGTGATCGCCGGGGGACCGACGGAGGCGAGCCGATGAGCATCGCGAGCGTCCTCCGCGACGGCCGGGTCATCGCCCGACGGAACATGCTCGGCGTCCGCCGAACGCCCGGGGCGCTGGTGACCGGTGTCGCGCAGCCCATCATCTTCGTGCTCATCCTCGGGTTCGTGTTCGCCGACGCACTCGGCGGAGACGACTACCGCGAGTTCCTCATCGGCGGTGTCCTCGCGCAGACGCTGACCTTCAACTCGTCCTTCACCGCCGTGTACCTGGCGAAGGACCTGCAGACGGGCCTCATCGACCGGTTCCGGGCCCTGCCGATGTCGCGGGTCGGGGTCATCCTCGGGCGCACGACCTCGGACCTCATGACGAACGCCATCTCGATCGTCGTCGTGATCGCGTGCGGCCTGGTGATCGGCTGGCGTGTGCACTCCGACATCGGGTCCGTGGTGCTGACGTTCGGGCTGCTGCTGCTCTTCGCGTTCGCGACGTCCTGGATCGGGGCGTTCATCGCGCTGACCGCTCGCAGCGTCGAGGTCGCACAGTCCCTCGGCCTGCTCTGGCTGTTCCCCGTGTGCTTCGTCTCCGGAGCGTTCGTGTCCGCCGACATGCTCCCCGGTCCGCTCCGGGTGGTCGCCGAGTGGAACCCCGTCACCGCCGTCGCCACCGCGGTGCGGCGGGGCTTCGGGAACGAACCGCCGTCCGGGTTCGCCGTCGGGCACGGATGGCCGGCCGACAACGCGCTGCTCTACGCGTCCTTGTGCTGCGTCGCCATCATCGCTGTCTTCGCACCCATCGCCGTCGTGCAGTACCGACGCATCAGCAAGCGGTGATCCATCTCCTGCTGACCACCGTCGACGACGTCCTCGCCACCGGGGATCGCCTGCTCGGATCGACGGGCGGCGCGGGTGCTGCCTCGCTCGTCAGCGCAGCCGATCGTGCCGCTGCCGACAGCAGGCGAGCAGACCTGGATCGACGGCGGACCCTCGCCGGGCGACTCGCGCTCCGGTTCCTGGCCTGCGCCGTGCAGGGCCGTTCGTGGTCCGACGCCGCGTCCGTCCCGGTGGACCGGACCTGCGAGCACTGCAGCGCGCCGCACGGTCGCCCTCGTATCGCTGGGTCCTCCGCGTCCACCTCGACCTCTGGACGACTGGTGCTCGTTGCTGTCGGCGATGACGCGGCTCGGCTCGGGGTCGACGTCGAGGAGTACCCCGAGACCCTGTGGGACGGGTTCGACGACTACGCGCTGCACCCGTCAGAGCGGGCGGCGATGCCGACCGGACGCGATGGCCTCGTCCACCGGGTCCAGGTGTGGACCGACAAGGAGGCACTCCTCAAGTCAGTCGGTGTCGGCTTGCGCGGCGAACCGTCGGGGCTCCGCGTCGCCGCGGCATCGGCCGGCGTCACGACGGCAGCTCCCCTCCTCGGATGGCGCCCCGTGGCACAGTCAGCCGACCCTCGGCTCGCGACGGCGTGGACCGTCACCATCGACGCCGGTCGCCGGGCGGCTGCCTCGATCGCGGCGGCGCACCCGACCCCGATCCGCCCCTGGAGGATGGACCGACAGGGGGCCGAACCGGTGCAGCCGGACGTCCGCCGCGACACGGCAGCCAGCGTCGCTGCAGCGACAGCGTGAGCAGCCGGGCCTGGAGGGACGGTGCAAGCTGGCACCGGGCCTCCCGTCCGCCCCTGGTCGTCCTCTCATGGCGCGGGGCGTCGTACCGACCTACCGTCTACTTGTCAGACGATCGTCTGTCGAATAGGCCCTCTGGAAGGAACCTGCTCCATGCGTCACGCTCCTCGCCTCCGCCGGACCAACGCGCTGCTGATCACCAGCGGTGTCCTCACGGCGGCAGCGCTCGCTGTCGGGGCAGCCGGGCCCGTCTCCGCGGCCAACGCCGACGGTACGGCGCCCACCCAGTCCGTGGCCGCCGCCAGCGGTGGGGACTACGTGGCCCTCGGCGACTCGTACGCGGGCGGCTTCGGCGTCGCCCCCTACAGCTCGGGTCCGGCGGCCGGCTGCTTCCAGTCCACCACCGACTACCCGCACCAGGTCGCAGCGTCGCTGGGACTCCAGCTCGACGACCGCGCCTGCGCCGGTGCCACCACCGGCAACATCTCCCGGGTCGCGCAGAAGACCGGAGCCGGAAGCGCCACTGCGCCCGTCCAGGCCGATGCGCTGTCCAAGAACACGGACGTCGTCACGGTGTCGATCGGCGGGAACGACCTGGGGTTCGCCGGAGTCATCGCGAACTGCGTCGCGCTGGACAAGGCCGGCCCGGTGTTCGCGGAGATCCACGGGAAGACCTACAACCACTGCAAGGACTACTACGCACCGGTCGTGCACGGGGTCGAGCGGGACCGTCTCGCAGCGCGCGTCCGCACCGTCGTGGCACCTCGGCTCGCGCAGACGTTCCGCGTGATCGCGCAGCGCGCGCCGCAGGCGAAGGTGTTCGTCGTCGGCTACCCGATGCTCGCGCCCGGCACGGCGCAGGCCCCGAAGGGATGCTTCTCGAGCCTCCTCGGTGACTCCGGACTCGAGCCGCCGTTCCCGCAGAACGCGTTCCCCTTCACCCCGACCGACACCGCTTACTTCCACCGCACCCAGAACGCGCTCGACGGAGCGGTCAAGGCTGCGGCGAAGGCTCGTGGGTTCACCTACGTCTCGACGCTCCAGGGCTCTGCTGCGCACACCCCCTGCGCTGCGTCGGGCTCGGCATGGATGTCGGGACTCACCCTGACCGATCGCGGTACCGCTGCGGACAGCACCCCGCTGGCCGGGACGAAGTACTCCATCCTGTTCGGCGCACTCCACCCGAACGCTGCCGGCATCGCGTACCTGCGTGACCAGACCAAGGCCGCGATCGTCGGATCGCGCTGACACTCCGACGGCGGATCTGGTCGCGTCGCTGACGCGACCACGAGACGGACGGGAGGAACGGTGCCAGCTGGCACCGGGCCTCCCGTCCGTCTGCTGGATGCAGCTTCCGTGCCCTCCTGACCGTCAGCACGGGTGGCGGTCGGTCTTCAGGCCGCCCGCGTGGCAGCGATCAGTCGGTGCGCTCGAAGAGCGCTCAGGCCGTCGCGGACACGGGTCTTGGCCGTCCCGACGGTGATGCCGAGCTGACTGGCGACTTCTGCGGTGCTCCGTTCGCCGAAGTACCGCAACACCACAGCGTCCCGCTGTTTGTCCGAGAGGTCAGCCAGAGCGATGCGCAGGGTGGGGCGGAGGAACAACGCGTCGCGCTGGTCGTCGTCGCGGTCGACGCTGTGGTGGTCACGAGTGCCGATGCGGAGCTCGCGTTTCCGCAGGGCTTCGAGACTGCGGATCCGGTCGATCGCCCGACGATGCGCCACGGTGCGCAACCACGACTGCAGATCGGCTCGGTCCGGATCGTACCGATCCGGGTGCTGCCAGAACTCGAGGAACGCTTCGTGCACGACGTCCTCCGCGAGGTGTCGGTCGACGATGACCGTCCCCACGAACCGTCGCAGTCCCGGAGCGTGCTGCTGGTACGCAGCGATGAAGGCGGCGGGTTCGGACTGATCGGCACTGTGTGTTCGACACATGTTGCCCCCTTGCGTTGCTTCAACGTAGATCGTTCTGGACGGATCCGTCTCCCCCCTTTCGGGGCGTGCGAGCAGGCGACGAAGCGCCGTGGGTGATCTGATCGTGTGGCGCGGGGGCGCGGGGGCGCGGGGGTGACGGCCGAGACGGGAGGCACGGTGCCAGCTGGCACCGTGCCTCCCGTCAGGTTCCGTGTGGGCTTCCGGGCCTCGGACTGCCCGCGCTCAGGCGGACTGGCCGAGGAGGCCTCCGGTGAACTCGCGCAGGGCCCGGGTCGCACGCTGCGACAGGGTTGCCTCCGGCATCATGCTGGTCGACCCGTGGAACGCTCCCGGCCAGACGTGCAGTTCCGCCTGGACACCAGCGGCCCAGAGCGCGCTGGCGTAGGCGACGGTCTCGTCGCGGAACACCTCGGTGCTGCCGCAGTCGACGTACGCGGGCGGGAGCCCGGCGAGGTCCCTCGCGCGGCCGGGGGCGGCGTAGATCGACACGTCCTCGCCACCCCGCCGGTCACCGAGGTAGGCGTCCCAGCCGAACCGTGTCATCTCCCGGTCGGCGACCCCGACACCGTCGAACTGCCGAGCCGACAGGGTCGCGTCGCGGTCGTCGAGCATGGGACTCACGAGCACCTGGCCGATCACGGTCGGCCCCTGTCGGTCGCGGGCGAGGAGGGCCGTGCCTGCGGCGAGACCGGCACCGGCGCTCTGCCCGACGAGGACGATGCGCTCCGGGTCGATGCCGAGTTCGTCGGCGTGCTCGGCAGCCCAGACGAGTCCGGCGTAGCAGTCCTCGACCGGGTAGGGGTCCGGGTGCTCCGGAGCCAGGCGGTAGTCGGGGCTGACCAGGACGACGTCGTGCACGAGCAGCCACTCGTCGTAGGAGTCGAGGTTGCCGAGGTGGTGGCCGAACATCATGCCGCCGCCGTGGATCGCGTAGGCCAGGGCGGCCGTGCCGGTGCGGCCGGTGCGCTGGATCACGGCGAGGTCGATCGGGTCGCCGCGGTGCCCCGGGACCGTGACGCTGCGGCGCTCGAGGCCGCGAGCACGCAGTCCTTCGTCGAGCTGCGCCTCGGTCATGTCCAGCTGTCGCATCTGCGGCAGCATCTGGGTCGTCAGGTGGAAGCGGCCGCGCGCGTCCATGGTGGTGAGGAAGGGGACGAACTCAGGATCGAACGGCGGGCGGGGGAGGGCGATGGTGTCAGACACGGGAGGGCTCCTCGGTGATGGTGGTCTGGTCGGTGTGTGCGGGGGTGGGGCCGGCAGGGTCGGCGCGGATCGTGCCTTCCCGGACGTCGCTCGTCCGGGCTCGGAGCATGCCGGCCACGACGAGCAGGGCTGCGATCACGGCGAGGCCGAGACCGGCGATGGTGAGAGCGTCCTGGAACCCCTCGAGCCGGGCGGCGGTCCAGGTGGTCGTGGTGATGCTCCCGGCGACGAAGGCTGCGACGATCGTCCCCGCCGTGGCGACCGCAACACCGCTCGCGAGCTCGCTCGAGGTGTCGACGAGCGCGGCCCCGACCGAGGTGCGGTCCGCGGGGAGACCGGTGAGGACGGAGGCGCCGGCGACGACGCCCACCACGCGCATGCCAGCAGCGACGAGCACGAGCGCGACGAGCACCCACGGGTACCCGTACCGGCTCAGGGTGCCGAAGACCACGAGCCCTGCGACGACCGAGACGGCGCTCGTCCAGGCGGCGCGGCCCAGGCCGACCCGCTGCACGAACGGTCCGACGAAGCGGCCTCCCACGAGCAGCACGACCACCTGCGGCAGCGTTCCGAGCGCGGCCAGGGCCGGCGGCCAGCCCCAGGCGAACTGCAGCTGCAGGGTCACGAGGTACGACAGCCCCGCGACGGCGAGACCCGACGCGGCCTTGAACGCCAGTCCGCTCGAGACCAGTGGACGAGCGAGCAGGTGCAGGTCGATCAGCGGGTGCCGGGCGGTCCGCTCCCGGACGACGAACCCCACCGCGCAGGCGACGGTCAGGGCGAGGGCGGCCCACCCCGACCAGTCCGCTGTTCCGGACTCGACCAGGATCGTCGGTGTCACGAGCGCCCCTGCGGTCGTCGCGGTGCCGAGCAGTGCCCCGATCACGTCGACCGGGTCGCGGCGGAGCCCTGCAGCATCGTCGCGGACGACACCGGACCGGATCCCGACGAGCGCGAGGACCGCGATCGGCACGTCGGCCAGCAGCAGCACCTGCCACGGCGCGACGGCGAGCACGAACCCGCCGACGGTCGGCCCGATGGCAAGCCCCACGAGCCCGGCCGTCGAGATGACGGTGAGCGCCCGGACCCGGAGCCCTTCGTCGTCGAAGAGCCGGAACGCCAGCGCCATCGACCCGGGCGTCGTCATCGCCGCAGCGATGCCCATCGCGACCCGCACGGCGATCAGTTGCTCGGTCGACGTGACCACCGCCGTGGCGAGGCTCGCCAGGGCCAGCAGGACGAGCCCGGCGAGCATGACCCGGCGGCGACCGATGCGGTCGGCGACGGCGCCGAACAGGAGCATCAGCCCGCCGAAGGCGACCGAGTAGGCACCCGAGACCCACTGCAGGCCCGTCGTCGACGAGCCCAGGTCGCGACCGATCGTGGGCAGGGCGACGTTGAGCACGGAGTTGTCGAGCATCTCGAACAGGAACACCGCCGACAGTCCGGCGAGGGCGATCCATGCGTCGCGCAGACGAGGAGACCGGCCACCGGCGGGCACGTGCCCGGGGCTGAGAGGGGAACTGGGGGACACGATGGCGCACTCCTTCGAGGGAAGAAGTGGCGACTCGTTCGATGCCGCGTGCTGGTGCGTCGCAGATCGCGGCGCCTTTTACCTCAGTGATCCAGACCATACACGGACCGACCGGTCGACGGAAGTCCGCGCGCGGGAGCGGTCGCCGCAGGACCTACCCTGGACGGATGCTCTCCCGCCGCGAAGCCGCCGTCCGGCTCGACATCCCCCTCGAGATGGCGACCCGCCACGGCATCCCGTCGCGCCTGAGCGAAGCGGAGCTCGACGCGATCGAGCAGGACCCGCCCGCCTGGCTCGTGCAGTCCCGCGCCAACCGCACCGGCACCAAGAAGGTCTGGGCCCGTCTGGAGTGCGTGGTCTGCGGCTTCGACGAAGAGGCACGTCCGAAGAAGTGGTGGCCCGAGTGGGACTACCTGATGTGCGACTACCACGCCCCGTACCAGGCGCCCGAGCCCACCGCCGGGCTGACGCGGCGCGAGGTCGAGGGCATCGGCAGCCGCTTCATCGCCCTCGTCGACGAGAAGCCCTAGCCCACAGGCCCCGCCGGGCGCGCTGCGGCAAGCAGACGCGACCACGCAGACGGACGGGAGGCCCGGTGCCAGCTGGCACCGGGCCTCCCGTCCGTCGTGGTGCGGCCTGCGGACGCTACTCGGTCGTCGAGACCCAGTCGATGAGCAGGTTGCCCTGCTCGCCCCAGTTGCCGACCTGGAACATGAAGCGGTGCGGGGTCGTCGGCACGTCGTCCGTGACGGTGTCGAGGACCGTGCCGTCGACGCTGTAGGTCACGGATTCACCGGGCACCCAGTCCACCTTGTACGTGTGCCACTCGCGCCACGAGACACCGGTGCCGACCTGGACCCGGTCGGACTCCTTGCCCGGGGTCATCGAGTGGTGGAACGCCGAGGGGCTGTCCTCGAAGTTGCCCTCGGGGAAGTCGATCTCGCCGTCGGACCACACGTTCGACGTCGGCCACAGCATGAAGGCCGCGCCGTTGCCGTCGCCGCCGGTCGCCTTCGCGCGCACCGAGAACGAGCCGCCGACGTGGTCCCAGGCGCCGTCGGAGGAACCGAAGGTGCCGGCCGCTCCGGCACCGGTGCCGAGGGCGACGTCCATCACGCCGTCGTGGACCGAGACGGTCTTGCTCGGCGCGTAGATGCCCGAGGTGCCGTCGGGGTACGGGTGCCACGACTGCGGGTAGAGCGACTGGACCAGGCCGGTGACGGCGTTCGTGGTGAAGTCCTCGACGAACGGGGCGTCGGGCGCGAGTGCGGACAGATCTGCGGGGGAGGCATCGGCGTCCGGGGCAGCGTCCACTCCGGGTTCCGCATCGGGCGCGGGCGCGGGCGCGGGTTCGGGTTCGACGACGGGCGCGGTGTCCTCGACCGGCGCGGAGTCCTGCGTGGGCTCCGCCTCCGGGGTCCACTCGTCGGTGGGGGCCGTGGGCTCCGTCTCGTCCGGGACCGGTGTCGGGGTGGGGTCCACCGGGGCGTGGTGCCGGTGGCGCTCCCCGTCCCAGCCCCACCAGGTGCGGGCGGAAGCGGCGGTCGGGACGCCGAGGACCAGGGCGCCGGCGGTCGCGGCCGCCAGGATCGCGCGGTGGCGGATCATCGGGTGCGCCCGTCGGTGGGCGCAGAGGCGGTCGTGGACCTGGGAGTGGACGGGTGTCGTGGGGTCGTGCCGCGCGGCGGCGTGCACGTGCTTCGGGTCGAGATGTCGGGCTCCTCGTGGATGCTCGGGCGCAGGATGCGGGGAGGGACGGACGCAGCAGCCGGCCGGGTGCCGAGGGTTTCGTTGACGCGTCCACGCACATCTTGCATCATCTGTGACCCGTTCGGGGGGTGTCACGGAAATCGACCGACGAACATCCGGTGGCCGCAGTCGAACGCGCGATCAGGCCCGGGGGATCGGCTGCAGGCGCTGCAGCTGCGTCACGTGTCCCGGCTCGAGCTCGTCGAGCGAGGCCACCCCGAGCAGCCGCATGGTCCGCTCGATCTGCTCGGACAGGATCTGGATCATCCGGTCCACCCCGGCCTCGCCGCCGGCCATCAGCCCGTACAGGTAGGCACGGCCGACCATCGTGAACGTCGCGCCGAGGGCCACGGCGGCGACGATGTCGGCGCCGGACATGATGCCCGTGTCGAGGTGCACCTCGGTGTCGTTGCCGACCTCCTTGACCACGGAGGGCAGCAGGTGGAACGGCACCGGTGCCCGGTCGAGCTGCCGACCGCCGTGGTTCGACAGCGTGATCCCGTCGACCCCCAGGTCGGCGAGGCGCTTCGCGTCCGCCAGGGACTGCACGCCCTTGACGACGACCTTGCCCTGCCACTGGTCGCGGATCCAGGCGAGGTCCTCGTAGGTGACCGTCGGGTCGAACATGTGGTCGAGCAGCTCCCCGACGGTGCCGGACCAGCGGTCGAGCGACGCGAACGCCAGCGGCTCGGTGGTCAGGAAGTCGAACCACCACCACGGCCGCGGGATGGCGTTCACCACGGTCCGAGCGCTCAACTGCGGCGGGATCGAGAACCCGTTCCGCTTGTCCCGCAGCCGCGCACCCGCGACGGGGACGTCCACGGTGACCAGGAGCGTGTCGAACCCGGCCTGCTGGGCCCGGGAGACCAGCGCCATCGACTTCTCGCGGTCCTTCCACATGTACAGCTGGAACCAGTTGCGGCCGTGCGGGTTGGCGTCGCGGACGTCCTCGATCGCGGTGGTGCCCATCGTGGACAGCGAGAACGGGATGCCCGCTCGCCCGGCCGCCCGGGCTCCGGCCCGCTCGCCCTCGGTCTGCATCATCCGCGTGAAGCCCGTCGGCGCGATGCCGAACGGGTACGACACCGGCGCCCCGAGCACCTGACGCGAGGTGTCCACCTTCGACACGTCCCGCAGGATCGCCGGGGTGAACTCGATGTCCTCGAACGCCTGCCGTGCACGGGCGAGCGAGATCTCCGCCTCGGCCGCGCCCTCGGTGTAGTCGAACGCGGCCTTCGGGGTACGGCGGGCGGCGATGTCCCGCAGGTCCCAGATCGTCAAGGCCTGTTCGAGGCGCTGACGCCGACCCGGCAGCGACGGCTTCTTGAACTGCATGAGCGGCGCGAGGTCCCGCACCGTCGGCAGCTGCCGCTTGACCCGCGTGCGAGCGGCGGACGCAGGTCCGGTCGCGGGTGCCGGTGCCCCGGTGGCGGGGTCGATCCGGTGCTGGTCGTCCGTCGAGGTCATGCAGACATCCTACGTCTCCGGATCGATCGAGGGCAGAGACGATCTGCCGTGGCCGCCGCACCGGACTGACGGGGGCCGTGGCTACCGTGGACGCATGCAGCCGCCAGCAGCCGGGACCCTCCGCATCCTCCACCTCTCCGACACCCACCTGACCGGCGACGGGGCCCTGCACCAGGGCGCGGTCGACACCACGGTCGCGCTCGAACGGCTGCTCGCCCACGTCGACGACGTCCCCGGCATCGGGCTGGTGGTGGTCTCCGGCGACGTCTCCGAGGACGGCAGTCCCGAGTCCTACGCCACCGTGCGGGACCGCGTCGGCGGCTGGGCGCAACGGCACGGTGCAGCCCTCGTCGCGGTGCCCGGCAACCACGACCTGCGCGAGGGCTTCCGTCAGGTCCTGACCAACGGGCACGTCCTGGGCGAGGGCGGCGCGGCGCTCGTGCACACCATGGAGTACCTGCCGCCGACGGTCCCGGTCTCCGGGCAGTCGGTCGTGGCCGGTTGCCGGATCGTGACCGTCGACACGAGCGTGCCGGGTGCCGGGTACGGCGAGCTCAGCGACACGGCGCTCGAGCACCTGCGCACGGCCCTCGCCGACGCGGACGGCGCAACCGACGCCCCGCACGGCACCGTCGTCGTCCTGCACCACCCACCGCTGCCCGCCCCGACCGAGCTGCACGAGGCACTCCGCCTGCAGAACCCCGAGGCGCTCGCCGACGTCATCCGCGGTTCCGACGTCCGCGTCGTCCTCGCCGGCCACTACCACCACCACTTCGCCGGGTCGCTCGCCGGCGTCCCGGTCCTCGTCGCCCCCGGCGTCGCGAACGACACCGACGTCGTCGGCCCCTACGACGAAGAGTCCGCCGTCGTCGACAGCGGCGCACTCGTCGTCGACGTCGCCGCGGACGGCTCGGTCTGGTCCACACCGGTCCGCGTGCCGCGCGGCGCCGCCGACTCGCGGGCCTTCCACCTCGACGCCGAGACGGTTCGGTCCGTCATCGCGGCCGCCGGCAAGCACTGATCCGAGCGCCAGCGGGCGCCGCGCCCGGCCGTTGCGAGCGGTGCACGCGCGTCAGGACGGACGGGAGGCCCGTGGCGGGGCCGCCACGGGCCTCCCGTCCGTCGTCTGGTCGCGTCCACAGCCGCGGTACCCCGCGTCTTCGGGTTGCATGCGGGAACACCGAGTAGCACGGATGCACACCTGAGCGAAGGAGCACCCATGCGAGTCGGCAGTGCAGTGCAGTACGACCGGTACGGAGACTTCGACGTCGTCGAGCTCGTCCCCCAGGAGAAGCCCACGGCAGGTCCGGGCGAGATCGTCGTCGAGATCGTGGCCGCGGGCCTGAACCACATCGAGCGGTTCCTGCGCGAGGGGAAGCTCCGCGACCACGTCGACCTCGAGTTCCCCGCACACCAGGGTGTCGACTTCGCCGGCATCGTCCGCGCGCGTGGCGACGGCGTGAAGGACCTGCGCATCGGCGACGAGGTGATGGGGCACGCGCCGACCGGCGGCGCCCACGCCACCTGGATCGCGGTGCCGCGCGGCGCCGTCATCAAGAAGCCGGAGCACGTCGGGTGGGAGGTCGCCGGCGGCCTGTACCTGGCGGGCTGCACGGCGGTGTCGATCGTCCGGTCGCTGCGGCTCGGACCGCAGGACACCGTCGTCATCTCGGCCGCGGCGGGTGGCGTCGGGCACATCGAGTGCCAGTTGGCGCACGACGCCGGCGCGACCGTGATCGCCCTGGGCAGCCCGCGCAACCACGACTACCTGCGACAGATCGGGACGCTGCCCGTCGCGTACGGCGAGGGCGAGGAGGACCGCATCCGCGACATCGCCGACGGACGGCCCATCACCGCGTTCATCGACAACCACGGCGAGAGCAACGCCGAGCTGCTGGCCGAGCGCCTCGGCGTCGGGCAGGAGCGGTTCGTGTCGTCCGAGGAACGCCGGGACATCGAGGTCCGGTTCCTCCGCGCGCCCGCCGAGGACGAGGAGACCCGCGAGCTGCTGACCCTGCTGGCGAAGGCCGTGCAGGACCGTCGCGTGCAGGTCCTGATCTCGGGCTTCTACCCGTTCGAGTACATCGTCGAGGCGTACGAGGACCTGGCCGAGATGAAGTCCCGCGGCAAGGTCGTCATCGGGATGCAGACCGTGGAGACCGGGGCGCGGCTCGACTGGTACCGCTCCGAGAAGGCGCGTGACCTGCGCGACCGGTACGCCGATGCGCGGGGGACCGAAACGGAGACGATGGCCGGCGGATCGGCCTCGCCCGCGAGCTGAGCGAGCTGAGCGTTGCCGGGGCCCGGCACCTTCGTGCCGGGCCCCGTCCGCGTCAGCTCAGGATGTCCTTCGAGGCGAACCGGCTGTACGCCAGCGCTCCGAACACCACGACGTACCCGAGCTGCAGCACCGCGTTCGACCCGAACGAGTCGAACGAGATCGGGTCGCGCAGCAGGTCGCCGAAGCCGAGCCACTGGTGCGAGAACAGGTACGGGTGCAGCCAGTCGAGCTGGGGGAGCTGGTCGAGCACCTGCGACGCCCCGGCGAGCACGACCGTCGCCGCCATCGCCCCGACCGGCACGTTCGTCAGGGTCGAGGCGAACATGCCGATCGCCACGAGCCCGAGCATCGACATCGCGACGTACAGCGCGAGCAGCAGGGCCCGGCCGGCGTACGACCAGCCGTCGACCTGCGTGCCGGACAACAGCGTGACCGGCCCGATCGGGAACAGCACGGCACCGATCGCGGCGCCGACCAGCACGACCAGCAGCGTGGCGGCCAGGCAGAACGCGACGGCGCCGACGAACTTCACCAGGACGAACCGCACCCGGCCGGTCGGTGCGACGAGCAGGTAGCGGATCGTGCCGTGGCTGGCCTCGCCCGCGACGGTGTCCCCGGCCACCACACCCACGGTGAGCGGCAGGAACAGCGGGATCGACACGGTCAGCGCGGTGAACGCCACGAACAGCCCGTTGTTGGTGATGTCGCCGAGGAACGCCGGCCCGCCGTCGTCGCCGTCGGTGGTCAGCCGCACGGCGACCGCGATCAGGATCGGCACGAGCGCCAGCGCCCCGAGCATCGCCCAGGTGCGGCGTCGCCGGAACACCAGCGCGAGCTCCGAACCGAGCAGTGCGAACGTGCGCTGCCGACGGCGCACGGGCACCTCGCGCACGGCCACGTCAGGCTGCGACATCGAATCCCTCTCCGGTGAGTGCGACGAACAGGTCCTCGAGGGTGCCACCGCCGACGTCCAGGCCACGGACCCGGACGTCGGCGCGCACGAGTTCGGCGGTGATGGTCTCGGGCAGCAGCTCGTTCGGCAGGTCGGCCACGAGCACGTCGGCCCCGCCGTCGTGCCGAGGAGTCAGCCCGAGCCGCGTGAGGACGGTGCCGGCCTGGCCGACGTCGGGCGTCCGCACGGTCACGGTCCGGGCGCCGGCTGCGCGCAGCTCGTCGAGGGGGCCCTGCGCGACGATCTTGCCCGTCCGCATGACGGCCGCGTGCGTGCAGACCTGTTCGATCTCGGCCAGCAGGTGGCTCGACACGAACACCGTCGTGCCGTCGTCGGCCAGGGACCAGATCAGGTTGCGGACCTCGCGCGTGCCCTGCGGGTCGAGGCCGTTGGTCGGCTCGTCGAGCACCAGTAGGTCACGCGGCGACAGCAGGGCGTTTGCCAGGCCGAGCCGCTGCTTCATGCCGAGGGAGTACGCGTGCGCCTTCTTGTCGGCGGCGTGGGTCAGCCCGACGCGGTCGAGGGCACGGGCGACGCGGGTCTTGCGCGTTCGCGGGTCGGACGTGGGGTCGGCCGCGTCGAAGCGCTGCAGGTTCGCCCGACCGGACAGGTACGGGTAGAAGGCCGGCCCCTCGACGAGCGCGCCGACGCGGGGCAGGACATCGTGCAGCGCCTTCGGCATCGGTTCGCCGAGCAGTTCGATGGTGCCGCCGCTCGCGCTCGACAGACCGAGCAGCATCCGGATGGTGGTGGTCTTGCCGGAACCGTTCGGCCCGAGGAACCCGAAGACCGCGCCGCGCGGCACCGCCAGGTCGATGCCGTCGACCGCGCGCTGCTTGCGGAACACCTTCTGGAGGCCCGTGGTGCGGATCGCCAGGTCGGGCGCCGGCCCGGCCGTGCTCACCTGGTGGTCGGCCGTGCTCACTTCGCGGCGTCGACCAGGGAAGCCACCGGCACGGCGCCCGCGAAGACGCGGCCGTCGTCGGTCAGGTAGACCGACACGAGCGACGTCTGCACCGCGCGGCCGCCGTCGACGGGCTTCGTCAGCTGGTCGAGCAGGCCCGAGGCGTCCCCGTCGAGCCCGGACTGGTCGGCGGTGCCCGCGGGGAGCTCGGCGATGGTGCCCCAGCCCGTGCCCGTGAAGGTCGGCTCGTCACCGCTCGGGGTGCCACGGCGGTCGCCGTGCTCGCCCTTCGTGTGGGTGCCGGCGTCGGACAGGTCCTTCTCCGTCACCTTCGCGTTCGACGGCGGGGTGAAGTCGAAGAGCCGGGCTGCCGGGGCGCCGTAGTCGAGGCTGGTGAACCCGACCTGCACCGCGGGCTCGTCCGCGCCGGCGGCCTGGACGCTCGCACGGAGCGGGAGCCCGGTCTGCTGGTCGACGGCCAACCGGACGGCTCCGACGAGGGTGTCGGACGACTTCGGGGTCAGGGTGATCTGCCAGGCGTCGTGGCCGGCGACGCTGACCTGGGTCGGCTTCGACACGGTGGTGGTCGGGGTGATGGCGTCGATGGCCTGCTCCGCGATGTCGGCCGGGGTCGTCGTGCCGTCCTGCGGGTCCTTCGCGGTGTCGCTCGGCAGCGTCACGTGCGTGGCGGTGCGCTCCTTCGAGTCCCAGGTCCAGACGTCGGAGCCGTTGCGGACGACGTCCTGCTCGGCGAGCTGCTGCGTCAGCTGGACGCGCTGCTTGTCGGGGCCGTCGACGTAGACACGGGCGGTGTGCGACGCGGTGAGGAGTCCGAGCACGTCGGAGGCGTCGCCTTCCACCGAGGAGCCGCCGGACCCGGTGGGCAGTTCGGGGAGCCCGAGCGCGCTCGTCTGCGAGAGCTTGCCCGAGTACTGGGCATCCGACGACTTCGCGATGCTGGCGATGACGGCCGCCGCAGTGGGGTTCGTCCCCGCGATCGGGTCGTTCGCGGCGTTCGCGATCATCGGCGCGGCCACGGCGCCGGCGACGACGACCGGTGCGATGACGGCTGGCAGCCAGGCTGACTTCTTCATCGGGTTCCCCTCGTGGAGCATTCGAGTCGTGGGTACCGTACGTCCGGCCCCCGACAGGCAGCTGGGCGTCGCTCGTAGACTCGTGGGGCGACCGGCGGCGGTCGTGTGGCGGCGAAGGAGGCGGCATGCGCGCGGTGCTCGGTCTGGACATCGGGACGTCGAGCACGAAGGCCTTGCTGGCCCGGTTCGACGGCACCGTGCTCGCCGAGGTGAGCCGTCGCCACGAGGTCGACCGCCCCGAACAGGGCCTGGTCGAGATGGACTCCGACGTCTGGTGGGAGGAGTTCACGTCGCTCACCCGCTCCCTGCTCGACCGTGTGCCCGACGTCGAGGTGCAGGCGGTCGGCGTGAGCGGCATCGGACCGTGCGCGCTGCTGACCGACGTCGACGGTGCGCCGCTCGGTCCGGCGATCCTGTACGGCATCGACACCCGGACGGCGACGCTGCTCGACGACGTCACGGCGGAGCTCGGCGGCGAGGGCGCGATCCGCGCCCGCTGCGGGTCCGCCCTGAGCACGCAGGCCGCCGGCGTGAAGCTCGCCTGGCTCGCGCGGCACGAACCCGACGTCTGGGCGCGGGCCGTACGGTTCACGATGCCGTCGTCCCGCGTGGTCGAACGGCTGACGGGGGAGTACGTCCTCGACCACCACTCGGCCAGTCAGACGACACCCCTCTACGACGTGCACGCGAACGCCTGGATCCCGGAGTGGTGCGACCGACTGGCACCCGGTCTCGCGATGCCGCGCCTGCTGTGGTCCGGCGACCAGGCGGGCGTCGTGACGCCCGAGGCGGCCGCGGCCACGGGCCTCCCGGCCGGCATCCCCGTGACGGCCGGGACCATCGACGCCTGGGCCGAGGGCGTGAGCGTCGGCGAGTCCGTGCCGGGCCGGATGTTCCTGCAGTACGGCACCACGATGTTCATGATCGTGCCGACGGCCGAACCCACGTCGGTGCCGGGCATGTGGACGACCGTCGGCACGCACCCGGGGCAGCCGAGCGTGTCCGGTGGGATGGCGACCTCCGGGGCGATCACGGACTGGCTGCGACGGCTGGTCGACGGCGAGTGGTCGACCATGCTCGAGGAAGCGCGGTGCTCCGGCATCGGGGCGAACGGGCTGCTGATGCTGCCGTACTTCGCGGGGGAACGGACGCCGATCGCCGACCCGGACGCTCGCGGCGTGCTCGCGGGGTTGACAGTCCGGCACACGCGCGGCGACATCTACCGGGCGACGCTCGAGGCGACGGCGTACGCGGTGCGGCACCACCTCGAGGCCCTCGGCGACGCGGGGGTCGAGGTCCGCGAACTCGTCGGGGCTGGCGGCGGGCTGCTCGGACGGCTGTGGCCCACGATCGTGTCGGACGTCACCGGGCTGCGGCAGACGGTGCCGAGCGTGACGATCGGTGCGTGCTTCGGCTCGGCGTTCCTGGCGGCCGAACTCGTCGCGGGGCCGGGCGACACCGTGGACATCGGTGCGTGGAACCCGCCGGCGACGGTGATCGAGCCGGACCCCGAGGCGACGGCGGCGTACGAGGCGGGGTACCGCGACTACCGCGACCTGTACGAGGCGACGAAGGCCGTCGTGCACCGCTTGGCCGCGCGGGGCTGATCGGCGGCGGCGCCGCTCCGCGGAACACCGGTGTTCGCGTGCCGAACACCGGAATGGGCGTGTTCAGTGCGCGAACACCGGTGTCGTGCGGAACCCTGCCTACGCCTGCGCGTCGACCCCGGCGGGGGCGCTGCCGTCGTACTCGCAGATCGCCTGCACCTTCGAAGCGCTGGCACTGGAACGGTCGAACTCGTAGCCGAGCCACTCCTTCGCCAGCCGACGGGCGAGCTCGACGCCGACGACGCGCTGCCCCATGCAGAGCACCTGGGCGTCGTTCGACAGGATCGAGCGCTCCACGCTGTACGAATCGTGCGCGGTGACGGCACGGATGCCCGGCACCTTGTTGGCGCTGATCGCCACACCGAGGCCGGTGCCGCAGATCAGGATCGCCCGGTCGGCCTCGCCGTTCGCCACCAGGCGCGCAGCGTCCACGGCCACGTGCGGGTAGGCGGTGTGGCCGTCCGCGTCGACGCCGACGTCGGTGACGTCCGACACCCGGTCGTCGGCGAGCAGGTCGGCCTTGATGATCTCCTTGTAGTCGAACCCGGCGTCGTCGGACCCGATCACGAGACGGTACGTCATGCGTGTGTTCCTTCCTTGTCAGCACGGGCGGCGAGGACCTCGCCGACCCGCGTGAGGATCATCCCCATCGAGGTGGCACCCGCGTCGGGTGTCCCCAGGCTCTTCTCGGCCAGCGGCCTGGCCCGTCCGACCTTCGGCGTGAGGTCGGCGGTCTTGTCGGCCTCGTCCCGAGCGACTTCCGCTGCAGCTTGCCACGCTCCGGCGAGTGGCTGACCAGCTTCGACCGAGGAACGCAACTGCTCCACGAACGGCAGCAGTGCGTCGAGCAGTGTCTTGTCACCGCGCGACGCCCCGCCCAGGTGGACGATCGAGTCGGCGAAGGCCTGCGCCGCGTCGACGACGTCGGCTGCCTGGTACGACTCGCGGTCGTCGCCGAGGGAGCGGCCGAACGCCTCGAGTGCGGCGCCCCACAGGACACCGGAGGTGCCGCCCGCGAACGCGGCCCACGCATCACCGGCGCGTCCGAGGACGAAGGCGACCCCGGCCTCCGGGCCGAGCCCGTCGACCGCCTTGCGCGCCGCACCGATCCCCTTGACCATGCCGCGGCCGTGGTCGCCGTCCCCGGCGACCGCGTCGATGCGGCCGAGCGTCTCCTCGTGCTCGCGCAGGAGCGCGTCCATCGCCTCGACGGCGGCTCGCGCCGTCTGCGCGGCCTGCCGGGAGGCATCGGTCGCCTCCGGCACGACCGTCGCCTCGTCCTCGGCGGCGTCCACCGCATCGGCCGGCACGAGCGCCGCGACCGGTGCCGCCACCTTGCGGTACGCGGGCGTGTAGGCGTCGGCGCGCCAGAGCCGTTCGAGTTCGTCGTCGAGCCACTGCAGCGTCAGCGAGCAGCCGCCCATGTCGAGGCTCGTGACGAGTTCGCCGACCTCGGGTTCGACGACCTCGAGCCCGGCGTCCTGCAGCAGCGGCAGCACCCGGCCCCAGAGCAGGAAGAGCTCCTCGTACTTGGTGTCACCGAGCCCGTTGAGGATCGGGGCGACCCGGGTGCCGGCCGTCGCGGGGCGGTCGGCGAGCAGTCGTTCGGCGAGCAGCGACGCCAGGTCCGTCGCACGGAGCAGCAGGACGTCCTGGATGCCCGGCTCGCCGTGGATGCCGAGCCCCAGGCCGAGGTGGCCGTCGGGGACGGTGAACAGCGGTTCGGTCGCACCGGGCATGGTGCAGCCGGAGAACGCGACGCCGATGGTGCGGGTGGCGGCGTTCGACGCCCGGCCGATCCGTTCGACCTCGTCGAGGTCGGCGCCCTCGGCAGCGGCGGCGCCCATCGCCTTGAAGACGGAGAAGTCACCGGCGATGCCGCGGCGCTTCGTCTCGTCGTCGGCACTGGCGATGTCGTCGGTGACCACGACGATGCGGGTGTCGATGCCCTCGGCACGCAGCCGCTCGGCCGCGAGCCCGAAGTTCATGGTGTCACCGGCGTAGTTGCCGAACGACAGCACGACACCGCGGCCCTGGTCGGCGGCCTTGGCGACCGAGTAGACCTGCGCGGTCGACGGCGAGGTGAAGACGTTGCCGACGACGGCGCCGGTGGCGAAGCCCGGGCCGACGACGCCGCAGAACGCGGGGTAGTGGCCGGAGCCGCCCCCGACGACGACGGCGACCTGCGGTGCGGCCCCCTCGGTGGGCAGGGTCACGACGCCGCCGTGCACGCCGCGGACCCGGTCGGCGTAGAGCGCGAGCCAGCCGCTCAGTTGGTCTTCGGCGAACTCGTCCGGGTCGTCGTGGATCGTGGTCATGGTGCGGGTCCTCCGGAGGTGGTGGTGGTGGGGTGGTGCACCGGGCGACGACGGGACGACCGTCGTCGCCCGGGTCTCAGTGTCCTCGGTCGCCCTGCGGGACCTTGAGGAAGTGGATCATCACGAACGCGCAGGCGTACAGGCCGACGAACGTCCACGTGGCGGCCTGGCCACCGCCGCCCAGGGCGAAGACCGCGGCGACGACACCGGTGCCGAGGAACGCGGCACCGCCGGCGGCCGTGGTGTACATCGCCATGGCGGCGCCCTTGTGCTCGGGGGCCAGCGCCGGCATGATCGCGCCCATCGGCACGAACCCGGCGAGCAGGCAGCCGAACACGCAGCCGGCGACGACGGAGAGCACGTAGCCCCAGTCCGAACCGGCGGGGACGAGCTGCGGCACGTACCACCAGGCGATGAGCCCGAGGGCGGAGCCGACGATGCCGAACCACTTGACGGTGCGCTGCCAGCCGATCTTGTCCCCGACCCAGCCGAACAGGGCGTTGACCAGGATGTTCGTGGCGTAGACGCAGACCGTCATGAGCAGCCAGCGGCTCTGGCCCCAGCCGCGCTCGTTCGCGATCACGGCGGGCAGGACGACGAACATGCCGAACTCGGGTGCGGTGTTGATGAGTCGGACGAGGAAGCCCATCAGGATCTTCGGCCGCGTGACCGTCAGGCGGATGCCGCTCGTCAGCACCTGCCAGGCGCTCTCACCGGCGGGGGCGATGCGCGTGAACCCGTTCGGCAGCCGGACGCCGAACAGCATGATGAGGAACCCGATCACGACGAGGGCGATCGAGGCGACCATCGCCCCGGTCTCGCCGACGGTCCCGCCGCCGAACACCGGGATCGCACCGATCGCGAACAGCGAGCCGAGGGTCGGCAGACCACCCGTGAAGGCGACGTAGAACCAGCCGACCGCGGAGCCGTTCCGTTCGACCGGGGTGGTGATGTTCACCCAGACCAGGAACGCGAAGGCGAACAGCGGGTACCCGAAGCCGCGCAACGCGTACGTGACGGCGGCGAACGGGACGCTGCCGGCGCCGAGTGCCAGCAGGAACAGGACCTCGAACACGACCCAGACGGCGAAGCCGAGGATCATCACCCGGCGCGGCCCGACCAGGTCGGACAGGGCGCCCGAGACGTAGCTGCCGATCAGTGCGGCCAGGCTGTAGAACGTGACGATCGTCGCCACGGTGGCCTCGGGGCTGCCGAGCACGGCCACCATGTGCGGCGTGATGAAGTTCGACTCGACGCCGTTCCCGGTCATGAAGACCAGGACGGCGACGAACCCGAGGGCGAGCGGACGGGGGATGCCCATCCGGTCCAGGCGGCCCTCGGCGCGGGGGGTGGTCGTGCGGGCGCCGGTGGCGCGTGATGTCGTCGCTGACATGCTCGTTCTCTCCCTGCTGGTGGAGTCGGTCAGGCCTGCGGCGCGGCCGTGGTGGGGGCGGTCAGGGACGGGATGATCGACACCTTGACGCTGGCACCGGCTGAGTCGCCGACCAGGTCGAGCGCCTCCTGGAACTGCTCGAGCGGGAACTGGTGCGTGCAGATCTCCGACATCGGCAGGGTCTCGGCCTCGAGCAGCTTGATCGCCGCCGGCCAGGTGTGCGGGCCGAGGTGGGCGCCGCGGACGTCGAGCTCCTTGTCGTCGGAGATGATCGACCAGTCCACGGACACGTCGTCCTTGAACACCGAGTACTCGACGAAGGTCCCGAGCTTGCGGAGCAGGTTCAGTCCCTGCGGCACCGCGGACGGGTGCCCGGTCGCCTCGATGTAGACGTCGGCCCCGTAGCCGTCGGTGAGCTCCTTGACCCGGGCGACCGCGTCCTCCTGGGCGATGTTGATCGTCAGGTCGGCGCCGACCTTGCGGGCCAGCTCGAGCTTCGCCTCGACCACGTCGAGCGCGATGATCCGGAGCGGGTTCTTCTGCCGCGCACCGGCGATGGCGGAGAGGCCGATCGGGCCGGCGCCGGCGATCACCACGGTGTCGCCGAACTTGATGTCACCGCGCTCGACGGCGTGGAAGGCGCACGACAGCGGCTCGGAGAACGCGGCGACCTGGCCGGGCAGGGCCTTCGACACCGGGTGGGTCAGTGCCTTGGCGGGCACGAGGACGTACTCGGCCATCGCGCCGTCGTAGCCCTTGAAGCCGAACATGTCGTGCACGTTGCACATCCAGTACGCGCCCTCGAGGCAGTAGCGGCACTCCCAGCACGGCACGATCTGCTCGCAGGCGATCCGGTCGCCGAGGTCGACGCCGCGCTTGGCCAGGGCGGCGTCGTCGCCGGCGACGATCGTGCCGACGAACTCGTGCCCGGGGATGCGGTCGCGCTCGGCCCAGGCCGCACGGTTCTCGTCGCCCCAGAACTTCGCGGCGCCGTGGTAGCACTTCAGGTCGCTCGCACAGATGCCGACGGCGTCGGTGCGGAGCAGGAGTTCCCCGGGGCCGGGCGTCGGCACCGGACGCTCCTCGAGCCGGTAGTCACCGGGGCCGTGGACGACGACGGCGCGCATCGTCGTGGGGATCGTGGTGGGGGCGGTCGTGGCCGCGTTCTCGGTCGTCGTCGACATGAGCTGTTCCTCCGTTGGGTGGCTTCGGCGATGACTGTACACCTTCGAGAACGTTTGTCCAGAACACAATTTCTGGTACGTTCGGCACCGAACGCAAGGGAGCGAACATGACGACGGACTTCGCCGCGGCCCTCCGACAGGGCCCCGACACGATCGACCTGACCAACGACTTCAGCGGCCGCACGGCGGTGGTCACCGGCGGGGCGTCCGGCATCGGCAACGCGATCGCCCGGGCCTTGGCGGCCCGGGGCGCCCGCGTCGCCATCGTCGACGTCCGGGCCGACGGTGCCACGTCGGCCGCGGCCGACCTGCCCACGTCCGCCGTGCCGTCGACGGCCGCACCGGACACCGCCGCCGACGGGGCGGACGCGGCCACGAGCCTCCACGCCGGGTTCGCCTGCGACGTGACCGACGCCGACTCGGTGACCCGCACCGTGGCGGACGTCGTCCGGCACTTCGGCGGCGTCGACGTGCTGGTGAACTGCGCCGGCATCGCCGCCCTCGCCCCGGCCGAGGACCTGGCAGCCGACACCTGGGCGAAGACCATCGACGTCAACCTGACCGGCACGTTCCGCGTGGCGCAGGCCGTCGGCCGGCACATGCTCGACGCCGGGTACGGGCGGATCGTGAACATCGCGTCGCAGGCGGCCCACGTCGGCATCGACGGGCACGCTGCCTACTGCGCGTCGAAGGCCGGCGTCATCGGCCTGACGACGGTGCTCGCGCTCGAGTGGGGCGGACGCGGCGTCACCGTGAACACCGTGTCGCCGACCGTCGTCCTGACCGACCTCGGCCGTGCTGCCTGGGCGAACGAGAACGGCATCCGGCACCAGGACGAGATCCCCACCGGCCGCTTCGCGACGCCCGACGAGATCGCCGCGGCCGTGCTCTTCCTGGCGGGGGAGTCGAGCGCGATGGTGAACGGCGCGGACCTCCGTGTGGACGGCGGGTTCACGATCCGCTGAGCCGTGCTCGGACTACGATCGCGGTGTCCGATCGAGTCGAAGGGTCCCGCTCCATGTCGTCCGAGAGCACTGCCGGCCCCGGCCCCGACTCGTCGCGGACCCGGTTCCCGCTGGACACCGTCTACCAGGCGGCGCGGATGTACTACCTCGAGGACGCCACCCAGGTCGAGATCGCCTCGCGCCTCGGGGTCTCGCGCCCGACCGTCTCGCGGCTCGTGGCCGAGGCCCGCAAGGCCGGACTCGTCCGCATCGAGGTCGTCGACCCGTTCCAGGACGAGACCGTGGCGCTCGCCGAACGCCTGCAGGTCGTGCTCGGGCTCCGCGCGGTGCACCTCGCTGCGGTCACCCACGCCGCGACGCTCGGCGCCGACCTGGCCGCACCGCTGGCCGCCGCGGTCGAGGGCATGGGACTCGTCCCCGGCGACGCCGTCCTGATGTCGTCCGGTCGCACCGTGTACGACGTCGCACGATCGGGCATGCCGACCATGCCCGGCGTCCAGCTCGTGCCGACCGTGGGTGGGCAGGCCGACCCGATGCCGTGGTTCCAGACGAACGAGATCACCCGGACGGCCGCGGAGCACTCCGGCGCGATCCCGGCGTTCCTGTTCGCCCAGGCGCTGCCGTCCCCGGCGATGCGGTCCACCCTCGACGAGGACCCGGCGTTCCAGCACGTCGTCGGACTCTGGAGCCGGGCGAAGGGCGCGATCCTCGGCATCGGTGCGCCGACCCACACCCGTGACGCGCTGGCCCGGGGCATCCCGGTCGAGGACGCCGCGTTCGACCGGGCCGCCGGTGACGTCTGCCTGAACTTCTACGCTGCCGACGGCTCGGCGATCGAGTTCCCCGGCAGCGACCGGATGGTGCGGACCTCGCGCGAGGTCCTGTCGACCGTGCCGCACGCCGTCGGGGTGGCCGTGGGCAGCGCCAAGGTCACGAGCATCGTCGCCGCGGTGCGGGGCGGCCTGGTCAACGAGCTGGTGACGGACGCCGCGACGGCACGTGCGGTGCTCGACGCACTCGCCTGAGTGGCCGTTTCCTTCCCATCACGCGCGCGATGGATGGTGCTTCCGGGCATCCCTGGTCGTTTGTTCGTGGCAGGTACGCCCGGTTCCGGCAGGTACGCCCGGTTCCGGGGGCGACCGCCTGCGGCCGGGAGGCGCGGGGCGGGGCCGCACCGCGCCTCCCGACCGGTGGTCCCCACGTCTAGCGCGTGCGCCGCACGTCCCACAGGTGGTGCACCGGGTCGTGCGCGTAGTAGGTGGCGAGCGTCGCGACGGTGAAGGCGCTGCCGTCGGACCGGAGCCCGGTGCGCTCGAGCGCCTCGTCGGGGACGGCGGCGAAGGCCCGGGCCGCGCGGTCCGCCGACTCCCGCAGCTGCCGGGCGACGACCGCGGGGTCCTGCTCGCCGTAGTGGTCATCGACGGCGGTGGCGTCCTGGTCCCAGTTCGCGAAGGCGGGGGCGTCCTCGGTGAGCATCAGGTCCAGGCGTTCGGCCATCGTGCGGTGCACGTCCCGCACGTGGGCGCCGTACTCGAGCGGTGACCACGTGTGGACGTCCGGGCGGTCCCGGACGTCGTCGCGTCCGAGGACCTCGGGCCACCCTGCGGTGTTGTCGTCGATGATGCCCGGCACGTCGCGGATCGTCACGGCGCTGCCGTCGTAGCCGCACTCGGGGCACGCGGTCTCGATGACCCACGTCCAGCTCTTCGTCTCGGGTTCGATCGCCACGGGCCCGATGTTACGGCGTCGTTACTCAGTTCCGTCCTTCCGCGAGCTGGTGCGGATCGGGCGTGACCCCCGTCCGGGTGACACGCCGGTTCCTGAGAATCACCGGCCAATGACATTTCGGTTGCTCGGTAACGTCGCTCGCTGTTCTGGGCCGGTACCCGACGGCCCACCGATCTTCTCGAGGAGCAAGGCATGGGTTCCGACCCCAGCAGTACCAACACCCGACCACACCGACGGCTGCGTGAGAGCGACGTCACCGTGGTCGACAAGAGCATGATGCGACGAGCCGTCAGCGGCATGGTCGTCGGCAACACCATGGAGTGGTACGACGTCGGCGTGTACGGCTACCTGGCCGTCACGATGGGGAAGGTCTTCCTGCCGACGGCCGAACCCTCGGTGCAGATCCTGTTCAGCCTCGGTGTCTTCGCGGCGACGTACATCGCACGGCCCCTGGGCGGCATCGTGTTCGGACGCCTGGGCGACAAGATCGGCCGCCAGAAGGTGCTCGCGACGACGCTGATCATGATGGCGGCGTCGACGTTCCTGATCGGTGCGCTGCCCGCGTACGCCACCATCGGCGTCTTCGGTCCGATCCTGCTCGTCGTGCTGAAGCTCGCGCAGGGCTTCTCGACCGGTGGTGAGTACGCCGGGGCCACGACCTTCGTCACCGAGTACGCCCCGGACCGCCGTCGCGGCTTCTTCGCGAGCATCCTCGACTTCGGCAGCTACCTGGGCTTCGCGCTCGGTGCAACCGTCGTGTCGGTGCTGCAGATCACCCTGGGCGACGAGGCGATGACCGCCTACGGCTGGCGCTTCCCGTTCCTGGCGGCCGGTGTGATCGGTGTCGTGGCCATCTACTTCCGTCTGCGCATCGAGGAGTCGCCGGTGTTCCAGGCGACCCAGGCCGCGCAGGAGGCCGCGAGCGAGTCCCGGGCGTCCTTCGACGGTGAGCGTCCGGCCAACGTCGTCGCGATGGTCCGCCAGCACTGGCGCCCGATCGTCATCGCGATCATGCTCGTCGCCGCGTCGAACACCGTGGGCTACGCCCTGACCTCGTACATGCCGACGTACCTGACCGACTCGCTCGGCTACTCCGCCATCGACGGCACCCTGCTGACGATCCCGGTGCTCCTGCTGCTCGCGGTGATGCTCCCGCTGACCGGCAAGCTCTCCGACCGCCTCGGCCGCCGCGTCGTGATGTGGATCGGTGCGGCCACCACGGTCGTGCTCGTCGTGCCGGCGTTCATGCTGATCGGGCACGGGGCGCAGTGGTCGACGCTCGCCGGCCTCGGGCTGCTCGCGCTGATGACCGCGCTGTGGGTGTCGAACCAGGCCGCGTCGCTGCCGGCGCTGTTCCCGACGTCGACGCGGTACGGCGGCATGGGCTTCGCCTACAACATCGCGATCGCGGTGTTCGGCGGGACCACGCCCCTGATCGTGCAGGCGCTGCTCACCGCGACGGGTGACGAGCTCGCCCCGGCGTACTTCCTGATGGCGATGAGCGTCGTCGGCGCGATCGGTGTCTTCTGCATGAAGGAGTCCTCGCAGCGCCCGCTGCCCGGCTCGATGCCGGCCGTGGAGACCGAGGACGAGGCGAAGGAGCTCGTGCTCACGCAGGACACGAACCCGCACCTGGACCTCGGCGACCTGCCGTTCGCCGCGCAGGACGCCGCGGCTGCCGCTGCGCGCGAGGCCGCCGCTGCGCGTGAGGCGTCACCGGCGCGTTGACGCTGCGGCTCTCGACGTGACCACGGACGGGAGGCGCGGTGTGGGTCCGACCCGCACCGCGCCTCCCGTCCGTGCGTGCGTGCGCACACTGCGACGATGCACGCGACGATCGACGAGCGTTCTGTCGCAACCTGCGCACGCAGCGGGTGTGTGCGCATGAGACGACGATGCACGCGACGATCGACTCGTGCTCTGTCGCGGGACGTGTGCGCACCCACGCGCGCCCTCACTCGTGCCGGTGCTCTGACGCCGGGTCCACCGCGGGCCACTCCGGGAACGGGTCCGCCCAGCTGCGCCACACGTCCGGCCCGGCGAGCAGCTCCGACGGCGTGAGCAGCGCCCCGTCGAGGGCCCGCTCGATCGCCCGGACGTCGAGCTGCTCGCCGACGAACCACAGCGCCTGCCCGATCGGGGCATCGGCGTCCCACGACGGGTTCGCGGTGGGGTCGAGCGCGAGCATCGACCCGAAGCTCGACCACGAGCCGACGTGGTCCGGCCGCGATGCCAGGCGGAAGAACCCCCGCGACCGCAGCACGCGACCGTTCACCCCGGCGGACAGGTCCTCGGCGATGACGGACGACAGTCGCCCGGGGTGGAACGGCAGCGGCTCCCGGTAGCGCATCGAGACCAGGGCGTCGCGGGCGTCGCGCCCGGTGTCCGCGCCGCTCGACAGTGCGCGCATCCAGCCGGCGCCGGTGGCGAGCACCCGTGCCGCGCCGCCGTTCGAGGCCGGCAGGTCGGCGGCGCTCCGGATCGCGGGCAGGGCGACGATCACGGCCTGGGGCGCCATCCGGTGCAGCAGGGACACGAGCGCCCGACGCCGACGGCCGGACAGCGGCTCGATGCGGTCGAGGGCGATCACCGTCGCGTACTCGACGAGTGCCGCCATCCGGTCCGCGGCCACGAAGGCGTCGTCGACGTCCGACCAGAGCAGGTGTGCGACGTCGTCGGCCCGCAGCACCCCGACGACGTGCCGGAGCACCCGGTCGTCGCCGGTCTCGGACCGTGCCGCGTTGGCGAGCAGCATGCCGACGGCGCGGGCATCGGCCCCCGGGTGCAGGGTGACGACGAGCCCGTGGTCGGCCTCGGGCCCGCAGAGCCGGTCGAGCTGGTCGGCGCGGTCCGCCACGGCACGGGCGGTGGCGAAGGCGCTCCCGGCGACGTGCATCCGGTGCCCGTCGGAGATCCGGGCGGCGACGCGGTCGGCGTCGACCTGGTGCAGGGCGGTGACGAGGGTGATGGCAGCAGCACGCATGTGGGCTACTGTAACTGAAAACCGTTATCAACAAGGAGGCTCGTCGTGAAGGTCCGCAACTCCCTCAAGGCGCTCAAGAAGATCCCCGGCTCCCAGGTCGTCCGGCGCCGCGGCCGCGTCTACGTCATCAACAAGAAGAACCCCCGCTGGAACACCCGGCAGGGCTGACGTCAGCGGCGGTCCGTAGGGTGGCGGCATGCGACTGCTGCTCATCCGCCACGGCCAGACCCCCGCGAACGTGCACGGCATCCTCGATGCCGTGGTGCCCGGACCAGGACTGACCGAGCTCGGGCAGCAGCAGGCCGACGCCCTGCCCGCAGCGCTCGCCGACCGTGGGATCGAGCGGTTGTTCGTGTCGTCGATGGTCCGCACGCAGGTCACGGCGGCACCCCTGGCGGCCTCGCTCGGCCTCGAGCCCGTGGTGCTGCCGGGCCTCCGCGAGATCGAGGCGGGCGACACCCAGGGCAAGAGCGACACGGTGTCCGTGCAGACCTACATCTCCACCGTGCACGGCTGGTCCGGCGGTGACCGCACGACCCGGATGCCCGGTGCCGAGAGCGGCGTCGAGTTCTTCGAGCGCTACGACGATGCCGTCCGCCAGATCGAGGCCACCGGGGTGGCGGTGGCCGCCGCCGTCAGTCACGGTGCCGCGATCCGCACGTGGGCGAGCGCAGCTGCGCAGAACACCCCCGACCACTTCGGCACGAAGCGCCACCTGGAGAACACCGGCATCGTCGAACTCGAGGGCTCGTTCGCCGACGGCTGGCGCCTGGTCGACTGGGAAGGCGAGCCCGTCGGCGGCGACCAGCTCATCGACCGCACGGCGCTCGACCCCACCGGCGAGCGGTTCTGACGCGACCAGCGGGCCGCCAACGCGACCCCGAACGGACGGGAGGCCCGGTACCAGCTGGTACCGGGCCTCCCGTCCGTCCGTCGGGGCGTCGACTACGCGAGCTGCGACGTCGGCGCCGAAGCGGACGTCAGCGGCACGATCACGCCGTGCGACTCGCGCAGGACGTCGAGCGTGCGCTGGACCTCGTCCGCGCGCTCCTCGGTCGTCCAGCCGAGCGCACCGGCGAGCACGTCGGCCAGCTCGTCGAGCAGGTCGATCGTGACCCCACCGACGAACGCCAGGTTCGTGCGGCGCAGGACGACGTCCACCAGGTGGACGGCCTGCTCGTGGCGGGCGAAGTAGGCGACCTCGGCGCGGGTGAGCGACGGGTCGGACTCGAGCGGCTCCACCGGGCCGTCGGTCAGGACGTCCACGACCTCGGCGGCACGGGTGCCGTAGCGCTCGAGCAGCCCCTCGACCAGTGACTCGTCCAGCCCGTCGCGGTGCGACTTGATCCACAGGGCGCGCTGGGCGTCGGTGGTCGGGAACTCCTTGCCACCGCCGATCGGCATGCCGGTGGTGTCGACCTTGCGGCTCATGCCGAGCTTGGTCGTCGCCTCGGTGGACAGGTGTGCAGCGAGGGCACGGAACGTCGTCCACTTGCCGCCGACGAGCGACAGCACGGTCGACTTCGGCAGGCCGGCGATCTGGGTGTCCACGATCCGGTAGTCACGCGACACGAAGCCGGGGGCGGTGTCCTCGTGGCGGGGGAGCGGGCGGATGCCGGAGTAGCTGTAGACGATGTGGTCGCGGGTGACCTCGATCTGCGGGAACACGTGCTTGACGAGCCCGAAGAAGTAGTCGATCTCCTCGTCGGTCGTCGTGACCGGCTTCGCGGGGTCGGCGTCGATGTCGGTCGTGCCGATGAGCACCCGGCCCTTGAGCGGGTAGATGAGGACGATGCGGCCGTCGTCGTTCTCGAAGAACAGCTCGCGGCCCTTGGTGGCTTCGAGCAGCTCGTCGTTGTGGACGACGATGTGCGAGCCCTTCGTGCCGCCCATGAACTTCGTCTCGCCGCCGAACGCCTCGTTCGTCAGGTCGGTCCAGGGGCCGGAGGCGTTGATCACGACGTCGGCCGTGAAGACGAACTCGTCGCCGGTCTCGCGGTCGCGCAGCAGGACGCCGCCGTCGCGGGTGCCGGCTGCCTCGACGTAGTTGACGGCGCGTGCCTTGTCGGCTCCCGCGGCCAGGCCGTCCTTGAGGACGTCGAGGGCCAGGCGCTCGGGCTCGTGCACGCTCGCGTCGTAGTAGGTGCCCGTGTACTTCAGGTCCTTGTTGAGGGCCGGCATGTCCTCGAGCGCCGCCTTCTTGGTGCGGAAGACGTGCTTCGGGACGGAGCCGCCGTCGCGCGAGAAGGAGTCGTAGATCGTCATGCCGATCTTGATGAGCATCGCGCCGCGCTCCTTGGTGGAGCGCTGCTTGTGCGTCAGCATGCGCAGCGGGGCGTTCATGATGCCGGAGAACGTCGAGAAGATCGGCATGGTCGTCTGCAGCGGCTTGACGTAGTGCGGGGCGATGCGGATCAGGCCGTTGCGCTCCTGCACGCTCTCGCGCACCAGGCGGAACTCGCCGTTCTCGAGGTAGCGGATGCCGCCGTGGATCATGTGGCTCGAGGCCGCGGAGGCGCCGGAGGCGTAGTCGCCACGCTCGACCAGGGCGACGTCGACGCCCTGGAGTGCGAGGTCACGGAACGTCGCGATGCCGTTGATGCCGCCGCCGACGACGAGGACCTGCGCGTTCGGGCGCTCGGTGAGGGCGGTCACCGTGTTCCGGGGCTGTGTCTTCTTCGACATGGTTCGTCGCTTCCTTCGTCTGTTCGTGGGGTCAGGATCGATCGTGCGCTCGTTCGACAGGGCGGGCAACTCGCGTGCACGAACGTGCAGCACACGTGTCGTCCAGGCCCGACGCGGCGGTCTGGAGGCGCGGCCGGGGTTGCAGAGGCCCTGCACGTCCGTGCATGGTTGCGTTCGACAGATCGGAGCACCATGAGTGACGCGGCTCAGCCCATGCGCACGCAGCAGGCGCTGCGCGCCGCCCACCTGTACTACCTGCAGGACCTGACGATGGACGCGATCGCCGACGAACTCAGCACCTCGCGCTCGTCGGTGTCGCGGCTGCTGAAGTACGCCAGGGACACCGGGCTCGTCGACATCCAGATCCGGTCGCCCCTGGACCAGGCCGCCGCGCTGAGCCGGAGCATCCGATCCCGCTTCGGGGTGCACGCGCACGTCGTCCCGGTGCCGGACCACACGAGCGACGTCGACCGGCTCGAGCGCGTCGCACTGTCCGCCGCCCGGATCCTGACGCAGTACGTCGAGTCGAACATGGTGATCGGGATCTCGTGGGGTTCGACCGTGAGCGCGGTCAGCCGGTACCTGGTGCCGAAGACCACCCACGGCTCGACGATCGTGCAGATCAACGGCGCCGCGAACACCCGCACCACCGGCATCGTCTACGCGTCCGAGATCCTGCGGCGGTTCGGCGAGGCGTACGGGGCGTTCGTGCAGCAGTTCCCGGTGCCGGCGTTCTTCGACGACCCCGCGACGAAGGAGGCACTGTTCCGCGAGCGCTCGATCCGCCGCGTGCTCGACCTGCACGAGCGGATGGACCTCGTCGTGTTCGGTGTCGGCGCCCCGCAGGCCCCGGTGCCCTCGCACGTCTACTCCGGCGGGTACCTGGACCCCGAGGACCGCGATGAGCTCACGCAGGCCGGGGTCGTCGGGGACGTCTCGACGGTGTTCTACCGGTCCGACGGCTCGTGGAAGGACATCGGCGTGAACGCACGGGCCGGCGCTCCCGACCTCGACACGATCAAGCGCGCGCCCCGGCGGGTCTGCGTCGTCGCCGGGCGGTCGAAGGCGGCGTCACTGCGGGGTGCGCTGGCCGCCGGGCTGATCACGGACCTGATCCTCGACGAGAGCGTGGGGCAGGCGATCCTGCAGCCCTGAGTCGGGATCTGACGCAGTTTGTCGGTGGTCCGTCCTACGTTCTGGTGCATGGTGCTTTCTCTCGAACGGCCCGGGCCGCGGTACTTCCGGCGGATGGTCGGCAGCGACGTCGACCAGGCCCTCGCGTTCTTCACGGGCGACTACGACTTCCGTGCTCCCGTCGTCCGGCGCACCCACGAGAACGCCCACTGGGACTTCGCGGGCGTCGGTGACGAGCGGATGTCCCTGCGCTCGTCGCGGTTCATGGTCGACCTGCGCAGCGAGAGCCAGGTCGACGACGAGTTCCTGGTCGCGTGGCTGCGCAGCGGTTCGAGCCGGATCACCACGGGCGGCGAGACGTTCGAGCTCCAGGCCGGGGTGCCGGTCGTGCTGCCGTTCGCCGAGCCCTACGCCCTGCACCACCACGACATCGCCCTGAACCTGGTGCAGCTCGACCGCGACTTCGTCCGTGCCGTCGCCGGTGACGACGACTTCGCGTTCGAACCGATGCGCCGCCCGACCGCCGACGGCATCGCGCTGTGGCGATCGGTGGTGCGGAAGTACTCGGCCGTCTGGCTCGACGTCGAACAGGCCATGAGCCCGATGGTCCAGCACGACATCGCCGAGGCGTTCGCGACCGCGGCGATCCGTGCGTTCCCGCGGCGCAACAAGTGGCGTGCGTCGGTGTCCGGCAGCGGCCCCGAGCACGACCGCCTGCGCCGGGCGCTCGAGTTCGTGCACGAGCACGCGCGTGAAGCGATCGGCACGCCGGACATCGCGGCGGCGGCCGGCCTCAGCCCCCGCGGGTTGCAGCAGTCGCTCCGTCGGCACCTCGACCAGACGCCGGGGGAACTCCTGCGCGGCGTGCGGCTCGACGGCGCCCGGACGGACCTGGTCGGCGGTGCGCTGGACGAGACGACCGTGGCCGAGATCGCGCGGACGTGGGGCTTCGGGCACCTCGGTCGCTTCTCGGCGACCTACCGCAGCCGCTTCGGTGAGCTGCCGAGCGAGTCGCTGCGCGGGCACTGACCGACTGCTGCTGCGGACGGTTCCGCCGAATCTCGTGACACGGATCGCGCTGCCGCTGTCCGGATGTTCGGCTCAGCGCTGCTGTGGGCGAATCCGGTGCTGAATGGACGGGACGAACGCACCGCCCACGAAGGAGTCCGCATGCGCATCGGCGTCCCCACCGAGATCAAGAACAACGAGTACCGCGTCGCGGCCACCCCCGCCGGTGTCGCCGAGCTCGCATCGCACGGCCACCAGGTCCTGGTGCAGGCCGGCGCCGGGTCCGGTTCGGCGTTCACCGACGACGAGTACCGCACCGCCGGCGCCACGATCGTCGACACCGCGGCCGAGGTGTGGGAACGCGCCGAGCTGATCCTCAAGGTGAAGGAGCCGGTCGCGTCGGAGTACCCGATGATCCGCCCGGGGCAGGTGCTCTTCACCTACCTGCACCTCGCCGCAGACCGCCCCCTGACCGACGCCCTCATCGACTCGGGTGCGACGGCCATCGCCTACGAGACCGTGCAGCTGCCGGACCGCTCGCTGCCCCTGCTGTCGCCGATGTCCGAGGTCGCCGGGCGGCTGTCCGCCCAGGTCGGCGCGTTCCACCTGATGCGGACGAACGGCGGACGCGGACTGCTGCTCGGCGGGGTCCCCGGCACGCCGAAGGGCCGCGTGGTCGTCATCGGCGGCGGCGTCGCGGGGGAGCACGCCGCGACGATGGCGCTCGGCATGGGGGCCGACGTCACCGTGTTCGACATCAGCCTGCCGCGGCTCCGGGCCCTGGACGCCCGGTTCGACGGGCGTGTCACGACCCTGCGGTCGTCGGCGCACGCCATCGCCGAGGCCCTGCGCGACGCGGACCTGGTCATCGGCTCGGTGCTGATCCCCGGGGCCTCGGCTCCCAAGCTCGTCACCGACGCCATGGTCGCCGACATGCGACCCGGCTCGGTGCTGGTCGACATCGCGATCGACCAGGGCGGCTGCTTCGAGGGTTCCCGCCCGACGACCCACGACGACCCCACGTTCGCCGTGCACGACACCGTGTACTACTGCGTGGCGAACATGCCCGGCGCCGTCCCGCGCACGAGCACGATCTCGCTGACGAACGCCACGCTGCCCTACGCCGTCGCGATCGCCGACCGCGGGTGGGAAGCCGCGCTCGAGGCCGACCCCGCCCTCGCCGGAGGCCTGAACGTGCACGCCGGCCGGGTCACGAACGCCGCGGTCGCCGCCGCGCACGGCCTGGTCGTGTCCGCGCGCTGATTCTTCGCGCTGAGCGACACCTCACGGCCCAATCGCTGCGTGAGGTGTCGCTCAGCCCGAAACGACGCGCAGGCAGTCGCGCGTCAGGCCGCCACCGGAGCCGCCGCCCGACCGGCACGGCCGCCGACCCAGCCGGCGCGGGCCCGCACCACCACGGTCACCACGACCACGGCCGCCGCAGCCACCACGGCCGCCACCGCCGTCGGGACGGAGACGAGCGGCCCGTCGAACCGGGCCACCGCGACCCACGCCAGGCCCCACGCGACCGAGGCCATCGGTGCCAGGCGTCCCCGGCCCCACAGCGCGATGAGCACCCCGACGAGCCCGGCCACCGCGGCGACGAGCACGCCCCACGGGTCCTGTCCGAGTCCGAAGCCACGGAAGCCCGCCGCCGTCAGCACCGCGGCGGTGTTGGCGGCCGTCGCGACACAGACCCACCCGAGGTACAGCCCGAACGTGCCGTCGGTCAGGATCGCCTCGACCACGCCCCGGGACGGGGTCCGGCGCAGGATCGTGAACGTCCAGATCAGCACGACGAGCAGTGCGACGATGATCGGTTCGCTCGCCCACAGGAACCCGAACTGCACCGACAGGATCCACGCGGCGTTGAGCAGCAGGGAGAGCACCGCCGGCACCACCAGCCGCTCGTGCCGTTCGTCGTTCGCGGTGCGGAAGAGCTGCAGCACCGCGTAGCCGATGAGCCCGGCGTGGACCACACTCCAGATCGAGAAGGCCGGGCCGTCCGGGGCGATCGCGGTCGAGGACGCCGACAGGGCGCCACCGGCGGCGTCCTGGATGGGCGTGCCGCCGGCAGCGCCCGACCCCACGTACGCGCCGATGACGGCGACGACCGCGCTCACGGCCACCGCGATGCGCTTCCAGATCCTCTTCATGACAGTCCCTTTCGTCAGCATGCTGATGACCTGCACCGTAGGCGGCCGGTGGCGGCGGTCGTGCAGCGCGCGTTCAGGCAGGACGCGGGGCGTGTGGCGGAGCCGGCACGGGCCTCCAGGCCGGAGACCGGCCACCCTGCGTACGGTGGGCGCGTGAGCGTCGAACTGAACACCGTCTACATCGACCGGATCGCCCCGATCGCGAGTCCGTCCCTCGACGACACCTTCCGGATGCTCGACGAGCAGGGCGCCAGTGCGTGCATCGTCCTGCACCAGCCCGACGCCCAGGAACTCGGCGACGTCGCGGTCGCCCTCGGTCTGCACGAGCTCGCCGTCGAGGACTCCGCCGAGGGGCACCAGCGACCGAAGCTCGAGCGCTACGGATCGACGCTGTTCGTGGTGCTCAAGCCCGCGCTGTACAACGACCAGCAGGAAGAGGTGGCGTTCGGCGAGGTGCACGCCTTCGTCGGTGAGACGTTCTTCCTCGTCGTGGTGAAGGCCGACCCGCGGGGCAAGCAGACCGTTCCCCGGGCACTGCAGCGGATGAGCGGCAAGCCGGGTCTGGTGACGGTCGGGCCGCAGGCGCAGCTCTGGGCGCTCATGGACTCCATCGTGGACGGCTACGTGCCGGTGATCGACGGGCTCGAAGAGGACATCAACCAGATCGAGGACCAGCTGTTCTCCGGCGAGGCCGGGGTGTCCCGCCGGGTGTACGAGCTGTTCGGCGAGGTCGTCGACTTCCAGCGTGCAGCGCGTCCACTCGTCTACATCATCGAGAACCTGCACCGCGGTGCCGAGAAGTACCACCTGCCGGTGGAGATGCAGCGCCGGTTCCGCGACGTCCTCGACCACTCGATCCGGGTGGTGGAGCGGCTCGACACCTTCCGGCAGCTGCTGCAGAACGCCCTGACCGTCGACTCCACCCTGGCGGCCCAGAAGCAGAACGACGACACGAAGAAGATCTCCGGCTGGGCGGCGATCCTGTTCGCACCGACGCTCATCGCCGCGATCTACGGGATGAACTTCACGCACATGCCCGAACTCGGCTGGACGTGGGGGTACCCGCTGTCGATCGTCGCGATGGTCCTGTTCGCGGCGATCCTGTACGTGGTGTTCAAGGTGAAGCGCTGGTTCTGAGCCGCGCCGCAGCCGGATTTGCAGCGGACGGCCCCGGACCGGAAAGCTCTGACGTGCAACGACGCCGACTGGAGCCCGCATGCCGCACGAACTCGTCCACCTGAGCGCCGGTGGCGTCTCGCTCGTCCTCGACTGCCGCGACGACGCGCTCCCCGCCGTCGTGCACTGGGGAGCGGCGCTCGGCCCGCTCGACACCGCCGCGCTGACGGCCCTCGCCGACGCCGACGTCACCCCGGTGTCCCCGAACGAGATGGACGCCCCCGTCCGCCTGTCGGTACTGCCCGAACCGCACCGGGGCTGGAGCGGCCGTCCGGGGCTCGCCGGGCACCGGGACGGTGCCGACTGGTCGCCGGCGTTCACGGTGACGGCCCTCGCGGTCACGGACACCACGGTCACCGCCGACGCCGCGGACACCACCGCCGGGCTCACGATCCGGGTGGTGGTCGAGATGCTCGGCTCCGGGCTCGTGCGGGCCCGGGCGAGCGTGACGAACACCGTCGACGGTGCCTACACCGTCGACGACCTGACGCTCGCGATGCCGATCCCGTCGGGGGCCCGCGAGATCCTGGACTTCGCCGGCCGCTGGGGCAAGGAACGGACCCCGCAGCGCCGGGAACTCGTCGTCGGCACCCACCAGCGCGAGGGACGGAAGGGCCGCACCGGCACCGACGCGGCGACCGTGCTGACGGTGGGGGAGCCGGGCTTCGGCTTCGCCCGCGGCCAGGTCTGGGGCGTCCACACCGCGTGGAGCGGGAACCACCGGCACCACGCCGAACGGCTCGCCACCGGCCGCCAGGTCATCGGCGGCGGCGAACTCCTGCTGCCCGGCGAGGTCCGGCTCGACACCGGTGCCACCTACGAGGGGCCGTGGGTGTACTTCGCGCACGGCGACGGACTCGACGACCAGGCCAGACGGTTCCACCGCTGGCTCCGCAGCCGCCCGCAGCACCCGACGACGCCGCGCCCGACGACGATCAACGTGTGGGAGGCCGTGTACTTCGACCACGACCTGGCCCGCCTCGTCGACCTCGCCGAGCGTGCTGCGGCCCTCGGCGTCGAACGCTACGTGCTCGACGACGGCTGGTTCCGCGGGCGCCGCGACGACCACGCCGGCCTCGGCGACTGGTACGTCGACGAGGACGTCTGGCCGGACGGGCTCGGACCCCTGGTCGACCGCGTCCGTGCACTCGGCATGGAGTTCGGCCTGTGGTTCGAACCCGAGATGGTGAACGAGGACAGCGACCTCGCCCGCGCCCACCCGGAGTGGATCCTGCAGGCCGACGGACGACTGCCCGCGCGCTCCCGCGACCAGCAGGTGCTCAACCTGGCGATCCCCGAGGCCTTCGCGTACGTGCTCGAGCGGATGACGGCGATCATCGGCGAGTACGGCATCGAGTACGTCAAGTGGGACCACAACCGCGACCTCGTCGAGGCGGGCTTCCCCGGTGGCGGTGCAGCGGTCCACGAGCAGACCCTCGCGGCGTACCGGTTGATGGCCACGCTCGGCGAGCGGTTCCCGGCGCTCGAGATCGAGTCGTGCTCGTCGGGTGGCGGCCGCGTCGACCTCGGCGTCATCGAGCACACCGCGCGGGTGTGGGTGTCCGACGACATCGACCCGCTCGAGCGTCAGCAGATGCACCGGTGGACGCAGCAGCTCCTGCCGCCGGAGCTGCTCGGCTCGCACATCGCCAGCGGCCGGAACCACACCACCGGTCGGGTCCACGACCTCGCCTTCCGCGCCGGTACCGCCCTGGTCGGGCACCTCGGCATCGAGTGGGACCTGGCCGGTGCGACCGCCGAGGAGTCCCGGGCGCTCACCGAGTGGATCGCGCTGTACCGGGAGCTCCGCCCGCTCCTGCACGGCGGCGACCTGGTGCGCTCGGACGAGGTCGACGACTCGCGGCTCGTGTACGGCACGGTCACGCCGGACCGGCAGCAGGCGGTCTTCTTCCTGGCGAGCATCGGGCGCTCCGAGGTGTCCGGCACCGGCCGGGTCACCTTCCGCGACCTCGACCCGGACACGTCGTACCGCGTCGACCCCGTGGTCATCGGGGCCGGCCATGACCTGGTTCGACCGGACTGGTGGTCCGGCCCGCGCGTCTTCAGCGGACGGGTGCTCGGCACGGTCGGCCTGCAGCCGCCGCTCATGCCGGCCGAGGGCGTGGTGCCGTTCCGGGTGACGGCCGTCTGACGGCGGGTGGTCGGGACACCCGGCCTGGAGGCCCGCCCCGCGTCCGGCGGGCCCGTCGCGGTCCGTCATCGGGTGCGTCCGGCCCGTTAGGCTTCCGGTCATGCCGCACTCCGGACACGCGACCCCGGTCTGGGCCCTCAAGCTCGCCGTCGTCACCGCCCTGGTGGGCGTCTCCGGCGGCATCGCCGGCATCGCGGTCTGGCTCGCGCTCCAGCTCATCCAGTTCGTCGCCTTCGGGTACGGGTTCGGTGGGCACCTCGAGGCGGCCGACGCCCCCTCCGGGCTGAAACGGTTCCTCGCGCTCACCGCCGCCGGGGTCCTGACCGGGTTCGCCTGGTGGGCGCTCCGTCGGTGGGGTCGTTCGATCGTCTCGGTCACCGCGGCCGTCGACGGCAAGCGGATGCCCGCCCTGGCGACGCTCGCGAACGCCGGCGTCCAGATCCTGGCCGTGGGGCTCGGGGCGTCCATCGGCAAGGAAGTCGCGCCGCGCGAGGTCGGGGCCTGGCTCGCCCAGCTCGTCACCCGTCGTGCGGGGCTGACGGCGCGCGAGACGAAGATCCTCGTGGCCTGCGGTGCCGCGGCCGGCCTCGCCGCCGTGTACGACGTGCCCCTCGGCGGTGCCCTGTTCGCGGTCGAGGTCCTGCTCGGCGAGATCAGCTTCGCGACCGCGCTGCCCGCCTTCGCCACGAGTGCCGTCGCCGCCATCACCGCCCGGCTCGTGATCCCGGACGAGGTGCTCTACCACGTGCCCGCGATGCACCTGTCGCCGTCGCTGCTGGTCTGGGCGATCGTCGTGGGGCCGGTGCTCGGGCTCGCCGGGGTCGGGTTCGTGAAGCTGACCAACCGACTGCAGGGCATCGCGCCGAAGGGCTGGCACCTGCTCGTCGTGCTGCCGCTGGTGTTCGCGATGGTCGGGCTCATCGCGATCCCGTTCCCGGAGATCCTCGGCAACGGGCGGGCGCTCGGCCTCGTCGCGATGAACAGCGCCCTGGACGATTCGTCGTTCGCCGGTCTCTCGCCGGTGGTGTTCCTGCTGCTGCTCGGGGTCCTGCGGACCGTGACCACCTCGGCCACCATCGGCGCTGGTGCGGTCGGTGGCACGCTGACCCCCTCGATCGCGATCGGTTCGGCGATCGGCGGCGGACTGGGTGGCGCGTGGCTGCTGCTCTGGCCGGCGGACGGCCCGAGCCTGGCGGCCTTCGCGTTCGTCGGTGCCGCGGCCTTCCTCGCCACCACCATGCGCGCACCGTTCACGGCGCTCGTGCTCGTCGTCGAGTTCACGCAGCAGGGCACCGACATCCTCGTGCCCTCGTTGCTCGCGGTGTCCGGCGCGGTCGCCGTCGGGTACGTCCTCGCCCGTCGTCGCAGCGCCCAGATGGTGTGAGGACCCCGGACGTTCCGGTGCGGACGGCGGCCCAGGGGCCTACTGTCGGCGCCAGGACGGAGCGACGGGCTCCGCACCGAGACGAGGAGCAGCCGATGGCGGGGTTCGACGACATCACGAAGAAGGCCCAGGAGTTCCTGAAGGACGGCAAGGTCCAGGACGCCCTGAAGAGCGAGAAGGCCGAGGACGTCAGCGACAAGGTGCTCGGCGGCGTGGCCGACGCGGTCAAGAAGGCCACGGGCGGCAAGTACGACGACAAGATCGACGGCGCCCGCGACGCAGCGGACGAGAAGATCGGCAACGAGTAACGAACGACGTGCGACGGCCCAGGTCCCGGCGTGGTCCTGGGCCGTCACCGTGCCGACTGGACGCGGTCGGGAACAACGGACACCATGGACGGGTTGCTCCGGACAGCAGCACCAGGAGGACGAGACGTGACAGTCGTGGCGCCGAACCAGCCGCTCACCGAGACCGAGGTCGAGGCGATCAAGCAGGACTTCCCGATCCTCGCGCAGGACGTGAACGGGCAGCCGTTGGCGTACCTGGACTCCGGGGCGACGGCGGAACGCCCGCGTCAGGTCCTCGACGCTGAGCGACGCTTCCTCGAGCACGACAACGCCGCCGTCCACCGCGGTGCGCACACGCTCGCGGCGCTCAGCACCGACGCCTACGAGGACGCCCGTGCCACCGTCGCCGGGTTCATCGGCGCGGCTGCCCCGGCCGAGGTCGTCTGGACCGAGAACGCCACCGACGCCCTCAACCTCGTCGCCTACGGCATGGCCAACGCCAGCCGCGGTCGCGGGGGCGTCGACGCCGCACGCTTCCGGCTCGGCGCCGGCGACGAGATCCTGGTGACCGAGGCCGAGCACCACGCCAACCTCGTGCCGTGGCAGGAACTCGCAGCCCTGACCGGTGCGACCCTGCGCTGGATCCCGGTCGCCGACGACGGCACCTGGACCGCCGACGACGCCGCAGCGCTGATCACCGACCGCACGAGGGTCGTCGCGTTCTCGCACGTCTCGAACGTCACCGGGATGATCGCCCCCGTGGAGCAGGTCGTCGGCCTCGCCCACGCCCGCGGTGCCCTCGTGGTGCTCGACGCCTGCCAGTCCGCGCCGCACCGTCCCCTCGACGTGCAGCAGCTCGGTGTCGACTTCGCCGCGTTCTCCGGGCACAAGATGCTCGGCCCGAACGGCATCGGCGTGCTCTGGGGACGGAGCGAGCTGCTCAACGCCCTGCCGCCGTTCCGCACCGGCGGCTCGATGATCACCACCGTGACGATGGAGGGCTCCGAGTTCATGCCGGCGCCCGAGCGGTTCGAGGCCGGCACGCAGCCCGTGTCCCAGGCGGTCGCCCTGGCCGAGGCCGTGCGCTACCTGCAGGGCATCGGCATGGAACGGGTCCGCGCCCACGAGGAGCACCTCGCCCGCCGGATGCTCGTCGGCCTCGCTGCCGTGCCCGGCATCCGCCTGGTCGGCCCGCCCGCCGGTGTCCCGCGCTCCGGCCTGGTGTCCTTCGACGTCGACGGTGTGCACGCCCACGATGTCTCGCAGTACCTCGACGCGCAGGGCATCGCCGTGCGCTCCGGCCACCACTGCGCCCAGCCCCTGCACCGCCGGCTCGGCCTCGTCGCGACGAGCCGTGCCAGCACGTACGTGTACACGACCGAGCACGACGTCGACCGGTTCCTCGCAGCCGTCGCCGAGATCCGCGACTACTTCGGAGCGACCGCGTGAACGCCCTCGACAGCCTGTACCAGCAGGTCATCCTCGACCACGCGAAGGCGCGGCACGGCGACGGTGCGATGTCGGACGCGGACGGCTCGCACTTCGAGCGGAACCCCACGTGCGGCGACGAGATCACGGTCAGCCTGCGGCTCGAAGCCGGCACCGACCGCATCGCCGGGCTCGCCTGGCAGGGTGACGGCTGCTCGATCTCGATGGCCTCGGCATCGGTCCTCACCGACATGGCCGTCGGCCGCACGGTGCCCGAGTTCCTCGCACTGACCGAGGAGTTCCGCACCATGATGCGCTCACGCGGCGTCGGTGAACCCGACGAGGACGTCCTCGAGGACCTCGTCGCCTTCCACGGCGTCTCCAAGTTCGTCATGCGCGTCAAGTGCGGCATGCTCGCCTGGGTCGCGGCGGAAGCCGCCGCGCGCGAGGCGACCGCGTCCCGCTGAGCCGGGTGCGGCCACGCATGGGGCGCGATGATCTTCGAGACGGAGCGACCCGGCGCAGGCCGGGCCGACGCGATCGTGCGGGCCTACCTGACCGAGGTCGCGTCGCGGTGGTACGGGCGCGCGGCGACGTCGGCCGAGGTCGACCGTGCGCTCGACGAGGAGCCGTACGACGACCTGCAGGGTGACTCCGGGGTGTTCGTCGTCGCGAGTGAAGGGGAAGCCGCTGTCGCCTGCGCCGGCGTGCGCTTCGTCGGTGCCGTCGGCGAGCTGACGAAGGTGTTCACACTGCCGGAACACCGCGGCCGAGGCATCGGTTCGGCGCTCCTGCGCCACGTGGAGGACTTCTGCCGAGACCGCGGGACCACGTCGCTGCGGCTGGACACGCGGGCCGAGCTCGCCGAGGCCTGTGCGCTCTACGAACGGCTCGGCTTCGTCCGGGTGTCGCCGTTCAACGATGATCCGTACTCGGACCGCTGGTACGCGAAGCGGATCAGCTGATGACGCCGATCTCACGCAGCGCGTCACCGACGCTGATGCGCTCGTTCCGATCCTGCGCCTGCGCCCAGCGGGCCTCCGCGCGCGCGATGGCCTGCTCGTCGAGACCGAGGAGCTCGTAGAGCCCGTCGAGCTCACGCGGTGCGAGGTGCATGAACCGCAGCGGGAACTTCCGTTCGGGGCTCGCGTAGCTCTGCTGGGCGAGCTGGTCGAGGACGCCCGGATCGGTCTCTCGCTGTTCCATGAGCAGGACGACGGTTCGTGACCTCGTCGCCGTGAGGAAGGCCGACCGCACGTTCTCGTCCGGATCGGTCGCCAGTGCGATCTCGACGGCGAGGGGGAGGCCCTCTTCGCACGCGAGTTCCCACCGCTGCGAGGTGTCGCCGTGGATCGCCGTGAGCATGTCCGGATGGACGCCGAGGCCGCGCTCGCCGCGTTCCGGTCGCAGCGAGGTCGGGCGGGGGCCGTCCCCGACGCGGGCTGTGGGGAAGCCGACGCCCGTGTACACGGTATGGGCGATCGGCAGGAACTGGAGCGCCTCGTGCAGTGCGGTCGCAGCGTCCTGCACCGCGGAGGCGGTCACGTCTCCGTCGGCGACCTGGAGCGCCGTGGCGTAGGCGGACAGTGCCGCGTGCTGCTGGTCGATGGCTCGGGCGAACATCTCCTTGCCCCTGGCGGCGTCGCCGAGGAGCCGCGGGTCCAGGTGCAGCGTGACGGCGCTCGGGTCCTGCAGGTGTCCCCGTGGCGTGCCTCCGCCCGACATCGTGAAGCTGAAGGTCTCGTCGTCGGGCACGTCGGCATCGGTCATGCTCCCGACGCTATCGGCTCAGGGGAGCGTGACGACGAGCTTCCGGGCGGAGACACCGGCGCGGAGCCCGGCCAGGGCGTCGGGGATCGCGGCGAGTCCCGATCCGACGACGGAGGCGGTCGGGGTGGCACGGTAACGACCCGTGCGGAGCGCTTCGGGCAGGAAGTCGCGGTAGATCGCCGGGCCGACCTCGGACTCCGTCGGGCGGCCGCCCCAGATCGCAGTGACGTGGACCCCGTGTCGGCGCTCGAGCCGCGCACGGATCGTCGTCACCGGTGTCGGGTACGCGGATGCGAGCCGGCCGGAGCCGGTGGCCGTCCGGACGATCGGGAGCGTGCGGGTCAACGAACCCTGACCGAAGGCGAGGGTGCCGGCGAGCTCCCGGTCGGCGAGTGCGTCGAGGATGCGGCGTGCGGCACCGTCGTCGCGGTAGTCGAACACGGCCTCGGCCCCGAGGTCCTGCACGAACCCGTGGTTCTTCGGCGATGCGGTGCCGATCACGGCGTACCCGGCGGCCCGGGCGAGCTGGACGGCGTTGGCACCGACGCTCGTGGACGCACCCCACACCAGGACGACGCCGTCGCGGTCGACCGTGTCTGCCGTCGGCAGTGACAGTGCGAGCTGGTCCGGTTCGAAGAGACCGGCCGCTGCGGTCGAGACGGCGAGTGGCAGGACCGCCGCCTGCTCGGCGGACAGGTCGTCGGGCACCGGGGTCGTCACGCGTTCGAGCAGCAGGACCTGGTGCTGGAAGGCGCCTTCGGCAGCGCTGTTCCGGTGCTGCTCCTGCCCCGCGGCGTGCCCGACGACCCGGTCGCCCACGCGGAAGCGCTCGACGTCCGGGCCGATCGCGACGACCGTGCCGGCGACGTCCGAGCCGAGGACCGCGGGGAACCGCAGCTTCGGGAACACCAGGTGCCGGAAGAGCCCGCCGACGGCGTCGACCGGGTTGACCGCGACGGCCTCGGCGCGGACGACGAGTTCGCCGGGGCCGGGCTGGGGGACCGGTGCGGGCCCGACGGTGAACCGCCCGGTCGACGTGGTCCAGAGTGCTGCGTTGCCCGATGGCGACATGGTGTCCCGATCTCTTGCTCGAAGTGAGTCATGACACGACGTGTCATCGTCCAGTCAACCATGACACGACGTGTCATCACCACTACTGTGGACACATGCGTTGGTCTCCGGATGCCCGAGGGCGACTCGAGCGTGCGGCGTTCGAGCTCTTCGCCGAGCAGGGCTACCAGGCGACGACCGTGCCGCAGATCACCGCACGGGCCGGCCTGACGACCCGCACCTTCTTCCGGTACTTCGCCGACAAGCGCGAGGTGATCTTCGCCGGTGACGAGATCCCCGACCTCGCCCGGGCTGCCATCGAGGGCGCGCCGACCGGGATCGACCCGCTCGACATCGTCGTGCACGGCCTCTGCACCGTCGCCGACGAGCGGTTCGAGGGGCGGCACGGCGAGGTCGGCTCGGTGCGGCGGCTGGTGCTGTCCGAGTCCTCGCTCCGGGAGCGCGACGCCCGGAAGCGTGCCGACCTGACGGACGCGGTGCGCGAGGCCTTCGTCCACCGCGGGCTCGATCCGTCCGAGGCGGCGGTCATCGCCGAGACGACCGTGATGCTGTTCCACCTGGCCCTCGAGGCCTGGCTCACCGGACCGGCCGAGCGCCGGATGGCCGACGTGGTCGACGAGCAGCTCAGTGCGCTCCGTGGGGTGCTCGATCGGCGGCCCGAAGCGTCATGAACACGTCGACGCCGTCGTCGGTGTCGAGCACGAAGCCGTGTCGTTCGTAGAGTCGGCGAGCCGGGCTGCCCACCAGCACGTTGAGCCGCGTCGGGCCGTCGTGGGGCTCGTCGAGGACGGCGCGCAGCACGGTCGACCCGACCCCACGGCCCTGGACGTCGGGCGCGAGGTAGAAGTGCTCGACCCAGCGGACGCCGTCCTCGTTGCGCACGGTGATCGAGCCCACGTCGCGGCCGTCGACCACGACGATGCGGGTCAGCTGTGGCTGGAACGCGTCGCGGAGGCGCTGTCGCACACGCGTCTCGTCGAACACACCGAGTCGTGTCAGGTCGTCGCGCAGCACCACGGCCCGGAGCTCGACGAGCCACTCGAGGTCTTCGGTGGTGCTGTCCCGCAGTGCGACGTCCATCCGCTCAGCCTACGAACCCCGGCGCCCGGTCATCGACCTCGTACGCTTGCCCGATGGACCGCGACGGCGTCATCGACCTTGTCGCGTCCCGCCGCGCCTCGGCGCGTGCACCGATCGTCGTCGGTGTCTCCGGGTACTGCGGATCCGGCAAGTCCACGCTGACGCGCACGCTCGTCGAGGGGCTCCCCGGCGCGGTCCGCATCCGCGGCGACGACTTCCTCGACCCCGTTCGGTCCCATCAGCGGTCCTCCGACTGGGACGGCGTCGATCGTCCCCGTCTGGTCTCGTCGGTCCTCGAACCGCACCGGGCCGGTCGGGTGAGCGCGTTCCAGCGGTTCGACTGGTCGGCTCGAGCCCTCGGCCCGGCTGAGCCACTGCCGCGGACGGACGTCTTGATCGTCGACCTGATCGGACTCTTCCACCCCGAGGCGCTCCCGTACCTCGACGTCACGGTCTGGTGTGACGTGGATCTCGAAACTGCGGCTCGTCGGGGCATGGCTCGTGACCGCGCGCTCGGGCGTCGACACGATGCGCTCTGGCGGGACGTGTGGATCCCCAACGAGCGCGACTTCGAGGAGCGGTACGCACCGAAGGACACCGCGTCCGTGCGCTACGTGGCCTGACCGCGGAGCGAAGTGACCATGCTCCGCAGGATCTGACGGGCCTCGGTCTGCTGGTCCGCGGTCAGGTCGGTGAGCATCCGCTGCTCGACCCCGCGGATCGCCGCACTCGCCTGCGCCAGACTCCGTCGTCCGCTGTCGGTCAGCTGCGTGGGGAGCGCCTTGCCGACCGACGGCTCGGTGGCACGGGTGACGAAGCCGTCCCGCTCCAGGGTCTGCAGCAGCACGTTCATCGACTGCCGGGTGACGAACGTGCCGCGCGCGAGCTCGGAGTTCGACAGGCCGGGTCGCTGCGCCAGCAGTTCGAGGCAGGAGTAGTGCGTCACCGTCATGCCGAGTGGGCGCAGCACGGCTTCCATCGAGGCACGGAGGGCGCTCGCGGTCTCCTTGAGCAGGTAGCCGATCGACGTCTCGAGGTGGATGCCGGTGTCGTCTTGACGCATGTCAGTAGTCTGACATAGGTTGTCCCGTGTCAGAAGACTGACACGAACCTGAGGAGCACCACATGCCCGTCACCGGCCCCGACTTCATCTCCCTGCAGACCCGCGACCTCGATGCCTCGCAGGCGTTCTACGAGCGGTACCTCGGTCTCGTCCGTTCCCAGGCCGGCCCGCCGCACGCCGTCGTGTTCGAGACGACGCCGATCGCCTTCGCCCTGCGTGACATCGTCCCCGGCACGGACCTCGACGCGGTGGCACAGCCCGGCATCGGCGCCGCGATCTGGCTGCACGCGACCGACGTCCAGGCGATCCACGACGCGCTGGTCGCCGACGGGCACCGGATCGTCTCGGCGCCGATCGACGGCCCGTTCGGCCGGACGTTCACGTTCGCCGACCCCGACGGCTACCACGTGACGCTCCACGACCGCGCCTGAGCCCCGGAGCCGGCCATGCGTCGGGCGCGGGCGGCGCGCCGGACGCGGGGCGGGCCTCCAGTCCGTCGCCGGAGCCGACCGTCACGCTTCGTCACGATCCGTGACGGTCCGAGGTGTCCGACGTAGCGTCTCGACCCGTGACCACCAGCAGCGAGCACCGGCAGATCCGCTTCAACGCGTTCGACATGAACTGCGTCGCGCACCAGTCCTCCGGACTGTGGCGGCACCCCCGCGACCGGTCGCGGGACTACCGCGACCTGACCTACTGGACCGACCTGGCGAAGACGCTCGAGCGCGGCGCGTTCGACGGCATCTTCATCGCCGACGTCCTGGGCACCTACGACGTGTACGGCGGCTCGAACGAGGCCGCGCTCCGCACCGGGTCGCAGGTGCCCGTGAACGACCCGATCCTGCTCGTGTCGGCGATGGCGTCGGTGACCGAGCACCTGGGCTTCGGCATCACGGCCGGCACCGCGTACGAGCACCCGTACCCGTTCGCCCGACGCATGTCGACGCTCGACCACCTGACGGAGGGCCGGGTCGGCTGGAACGTCGTCACCGGGTACCTGCCGAGCGCCGCACGCAACATGGGCCAGACGGACCAGCTGTCGCACGACGACCGGTACGACGTGGCGGACGAGTACCTCGAGGTCCTCTACAAGCTGTGGGAGGGCTCGTGGGAGGACGACGCCGTCGTCGCCGACCGCGAAGCCGGGGTCTTCACGGACCCGACGAAAGTGCACCCGATCGAGCACCACGGGACGCACTTCGACGTGCCGGGCATCCACCTGTCCGAGCCGTCCGTGCAGCGCACGCCCGTCATCTACCAGGCGGGCGCGTCGCCGCGCGGCATCCGCTTCGCCGCCGAGAACGCGGAGGCGGTCTTCGTGGGTGCACCGACCGTCGAGCAGCTCGCGTCGACCGTCGCGAAGGTCCGGGACGCCCTGGAGGCAGCTGGTCGCGACCGGTACGCCGCCCGCGTCTACACGCTGCTCACCGTGATCACGGACGCCACCGACGAGCTGGCCCAGGCGAAGTACGAGGACTACCTGTCGTACGCGTCGGAGCTCGGTGCGCTGGTGCTCAACTCCGGCTGGATGGGCGTCGACCTGTCGCAGTGGGACCCGGACCAGCCCCTCGGCGACGTCGAGTCGAACGCGATCCAGTCGGCGGCGGCGAACATCGCGGCAGCGACCGGCGAGGACGGGTCGAAGTGGACGATCCGCGACCTGGCGCGGCAGACGGCGATCGGCGGGCTCGGCCCGGTGGCGGTCGGTGGGGGAGCGACCATCGCCGACCGGCTGCAGGAGATCCAGGAGCTGACCGACGTCGACGGCTTCAACCTGGCGTACGCGGTCACGCCGGGCACGTGGGAGGACGTCATCGAGTTCGTGATCCCGGAACTCCGTGCCCGCGGGGCCTACCCGGAGGCGTACGAGCCGGGTTCGCTCCGGCAGAAGCTGCACGGCCGCGGGGACCGGCTGCCCGACGAGCACCGTGGGGCGTCGTTCAGGATCGGGAGCCGGGCGGTCGTAGGCTGATCGGGTGATCGAGTCGTCCGTGGTCGTGCGTCCTGCGACCCCGGAGGAGACCGACACCTGCATCGACCTGTGGGCCGCGGCCGTGGGGGCCCGTGACGGCGCCCCCGAGGACCCGGCAGTCCGGGAGCGAGCCCGGCAGAAGTTCGCCGCTGACCACGTCGCCTGGCTGGTGGTGCCCGGACCGGACGGCGCGGTGGACGGCTTCGTGCTGGTCACGGCGCCCGGCACCGGACGGTCGACGGACCCGGCGGACGCCGCCTACCTGTCGTTGCTCGCGGTGCGTCCCGGCGTGCAGGCCCGCGGGGTCGGACGGTCGCTGCTGTCCGAGGCCGTGCACGATGCCCGGGCCGCCGGCCACCCGCGCGTGGTGCTGCACGTGCTCGGCGACAACGACCGTGCGGTGCGGCTGTACGAGGCGGGTGGCTTCGTGGCGACGGGTGACGAGTTCGCGCACGCGCTGAGCGGGGTCACCACCCGCGTGTACGTCGCGGGCTGACGCTGGCTACGCGTCCCGACCGTGCACCGGCGTCCACGTCGGGTAGGTCGCCGAACGCCCGTCGCCCGACGACGTGCGGGTGATCCGGCGCTGCAGCCACGGCAGGACGTACTCGCGGTAGTAGCGGAGCTCTTCTCCCAGGCGGGCCCGGGTGGCGCCGGCGTCCGCGGGCTCGAGCGGCGCGGGGCCGTCGAGGACCGCGTGCAGCGCCAGGTCCGCGACGCGCTGGTGCCCGGTGGCGTTCATGTGCAGCCGGTCGTCCGACCAGAACTCGGCGCGGCCGAGGTGCGGGTCGCGGGAGACGTCGACGAACGGCAGTCCGCGGCGCCGGGCGAGGGTGCCGAGCGCCTCGGCCCAGGCGTCACCGCGGCGGTTGATCAGGGAACCGAGGGGCAGGCGGGCGCTCGGGTCGGCCGGGCTGAGGAGCGCCAGGCGTGCGCCGGTGGCCTCGACGCGGTCGGCGGCGGCCTCGACCTGCCCGATCAGCGCGTCCACCTCGAAGCGCGGGCGCAGCAGGTCGTTGCCGCCGGCGCAGAAGGTGATCAGGGTCGGCGCCGGGTCGAGCGCGAGGGCGGCCTCGAGCTGACCGCCGAGGACCCCGGCGAGCAGTCGGCCGCGCACCGCGAGGTTGGCGTACGAGACGTGGGCGTCCGAGGCGCCCGCCATCGCGCTCGCGAGTCGTCCGGTCCAGCCGGGGAACGGAGCGGCCCCGGCGTCGCCGATGCCCTCCGAGAAGCTGTCGCCGATCGCGACGTAGCGGATGGTGTCGTGCATGCGCCCATCATCGTGCACATGCCTGTGCAGGTTCCCGGCACGACAGTCGTACCGGGAACCCGCATCAGCGAACCCTCACAGCACCGACTTCGGGACCCGGTGCAGGGTGACTGCGCCGACGGCGGCGAAGGGGTGCAACGGGTCCGGCGCGGTGGAGCCGGTCGGCCCGCCGAGCTTCGAGTCACCGACCGCGCTGAGCACCGCGTAGGCGTCCTCGGCGGTCCAGCCGTGCTCGTCGACGAGGAACGCGAAGGCGTCCTCGTACCCGCGCCGGACGCTCTCCTGCACGGGGTCGCCGAGACCGACGAACAGCCAGTCGTCAGCGGTCTCGATGCGGGGTGCGCGGAGCACGGGGCCGCCCTTGACCAGGTCGACGGAGACGATCGCGGTGCCCTGGGCCTCGATGGCGACGAACGACGACTCGCCCTCGGCCATGAGCGCGTGGATGTCGCCGATCGACAGCAGTGCGCCGGGGACCCGGACGGGCAGGGACACGGTCGAGCCGGGGCGGGCCTCGGTGACGTCCATGTTGCCGCCCTCCGGGTAGGCCGGCATGATCGTCGAGTTCTCACCCTCGGCCGGGGCCGTCCCGATGCACCCGATCATCGGCCGCACGGGGAACCGGTGCCGGTCGGACACCTGCACCGTGCCGTCCGAGATCGGGCATCGGCGGGCGAAGACCCGGTCGCCCATCACGTGCTGCAGGGCCCCGGAGCCGGGCAGGGACACCGACCACCCGTGCGTGGTCAGCTCGATGGCGTGGATGGTCACCACGAGGGTGTCGCCGGGTTCTGCCCCCTCGACGAACACCGGGCCGGTCACCGGGTTGATCGGTGCCTGCAGCTGCGCCATGTCGTGGTGCTGGTCGAGTTCGGCGTAGACGGCGTCGGTGGTCTCGAAGCCGATGGTCTCGCCGGTGCCGGGGCGGACCCGCAGCACGGGCTCCCGGTCTGCGGAGAACCCGGGGCGGCCGAAGGTGTTCGGCAGGAAGTGGTCCGGGGTCATCGTGCGTCCTCCGTCGTCGGTTCTGCTTCCGAGCCGACCTCGGTGGAGCGGCCGGTGCGTCGGTAGTACAGGAACACGGCCGCGCCGACGATCAGCCAGACGATGCCGCCGACCTTCGCCTCGACCGCGGCGTTCAGCAGGACGTACCCGATGATCAGGAACCCGATCAGCGGCACGACCAGGTGCAGCAGCCAGTTGCGCGACTTCCCCTTGACGACGTGGTGCACGAAGACGGACACGTGCAGGAGCATGAAGCCGAACAGCGCGCCGAAGTTCACGAGCGACGAGATCGTGTCGATCTGCCCGACGAAGAACAGCACCAGGATCGCGGACAGCACCGAGACGACGATGATCGCGTTCTGCGGCACCTGGCGACCGTTGAGCTTGTGCAGGAACGCGGGCAGCTGACGGTCGCGGCTCATCGAGAAGAGGAGGCGGCTGGTCGCGGCCTGGGCGGCCATGGCGTTCGCGATGCCGACGGCGAGCACGTTGACGGCGAAGAACGCGGTGGCCCACCCGCTCGACGACGCCTGCTCGACGATGGTGAAGAAGGCGTTGCCGGCCTCACCCTTCGGGAACGCGTCACGACCCCCGGCGAGGGCGCTGGCGAGCCAGGTCTGCAGGATGAACAGGAACGCCACGATGACGAGCGCCAGGATCATCGCCGTGCCGGCTCCGCCACGACGGCCGGTGGACTCCTCGGACAGGGTGGAGATGCCGTCGAAGCCCAGGAAGCTCAACACCGCGATCGACAGCGCCGACGCGATGAGCGGGGCCGACACCTTGGCCGGGTCCCAGATCTGCGCGGTGCTGAAGGACGCGTCCGGGATCGTGCCGCCGGTCAGCGCGACGATCGCGATGACGACGAAGATCGCGACGAAGACGAGCTCGATGAGCAGGAAGATGCGGTTCGCGAGCTTGAGCGAGGACACCCCGGCCAGGTTGATGACGGTGTTGATCGCGACGAACACGAGCGCCCACAGCCAGCGGGGCGTGCCCGGGAAGATGCCGACCATGCTCTCGGCGGCGAACACGTAGAGCAGCGTCGGGACGAGCAGGTAGTCGAGCAGGATCGCCCAGCCGGCGAAGAACCCGGCGGTGGGGTGGATGCCGCGGCCGACGTACGAGAACACGCTGCCGGCGAGGGGGATCGACTTCGCCATCTGCGCGTAGGCCAGAGCGGTGAAGATCATCGCGACGAGGCCGACCAGGTACACCAGCGGCACCATGCCGCTGGAGGCGTTGTAGACGGTCCCGAAGATCGCCCACGGGGCGATCGGGACCATGAAGACCAGCCCGTAGATGAGCAGGTCGGTGGTGCTGACGGAGCGCTTGAGCTCCTGCTTGTAGCCGTAGGCCTCGAGCTGCTGCTGTGCGGAGAGCTCGCTGTGCTGCTGCGACATGTCGGGTTCCGTTTCGGGTGGAGGGACGGGTGCGGCTGTGGGGGTGGGGACTTCCGGTCTGGAGGCGCGGGGCGGGCCCGCCCCGCGCCTCGGGTGGGGACTTCCGGTCTGGAGGCGCGGGGCGGGCCCGCCCCGCGCCTCCAGGGATGGTCGTGGCCGGGTCAGGCGTCGTCGTGCGCGGCCAGGAAGGCCGCGACGACCCGGCGGAACTCCGCCGGCTGCTCCAGGTGCGAGCAGTGGCTCGCGTCGGGGAAGACGTGCTGTCGGACGTCGGCGATCCGCTCGACGAACGGGGCCCACGTGGCGGGGGTGGCCTCGTCGTGCTCGCCGGCGACGACGAGCGTCGGCACGGCGACGCGGTCGAGCCGGTCGACGATGGTCCAGTCGCGCATCGTGCCGACGACGTGGAACTCGTTCGGGCCGTTCATCGTGTGGTAGACCGTCGGCTCGCGCTCCATCTGCTCCTCGGAGTCGACGAAGTCCGGATGGCTCGGGACCACGCGGCAGACGTGCCGCTCGTAGAAGACCTGCGTCGCCGCAAGGTACTCGGGGTCGTCGACGGTGCCGGCCGTCTCGTGCCGGGTCAGGGCGTCCTGCACGTCGGCGGGCAGCTGCGCGCGGAGCTCGGCGGCGCCGTCGACCCAGAGCTGCATCGACGCGGGGGAGTTGCAGATCGCCAGCGAGCGGAGGCCCGCGGGCTGCTGCACTGCGATCTCTGCGCCGAGCATGCCGCCCCACGACTGCCCGAGCACGTGGTGGTCGCCGAGCCCGAGGTGCTCGACCAGGGCGGCGTACTCGTCGACGAACAGCTGCGGCTGCCAGGTGTCCGCCGGGGCGTCCGGGCGGTGGGTGCTCCGGCCGCAGCCGAACTGGTCGTGGTGGACGACGGTCCGGCCGGTCTCGTCGGCCAGGGCCGCGAGGTTCCGGAGGTAGTCGTGGGCCATGCCGGGCCCGCCGTGCAGGACGACGAGGGGCAGCGCGCCGGCGACCGGGGTGTCGGGCGTGGTGACCCGGTACCAGGTCTCGCCGTCGCGGAACGGCATCGTGGATTCGGTGATGCTGGACATGGGGGTCAGCATGGAGCGGAAAAAGGTCCCACGCAATACCTTTTCTGCTGCCTTAACGTGGTCGTAACACCGTGAAGGGGGGTCCGTGTGTCCGATCGTGCGACCGAGACGCGCGTCGACGAGGTCGAGGACCGCCTCGTGACCGCCGTCGCCGTGGGCGAGTACCTGCCCGGCGCGAACCTGCCGCCGGAACGCGAACTGGCCGGCCTGCTCGGCGTCGCCCGGGTCACCGTTCGCAGTGCGATCGCCCGGCTCGTCGAACGGGGGCTGCTCGAGACCCGTCGGGGCCGGGGCGGTGGCACGTTCGTCCGCACCGAGTGGCCGGACAGCTCGTCGGACGCCGTCGGGCGGGTGCTGCTCGCGCGGTGGGAGGCGATCCAGGACACCGCCGACGCCATCGCGCTGCTGCACGGGGCGCTCGCCACGGCCGCCGCGGAACGGGTGACCCCGGAGGACGCCGCCCTGATCCGGGCACGGCTCGAGGTGTTCCGCGACGCCACCTCGGGCCTCGAGAAGCAGCAGGCCGACGCCGTGCTGCACCGGACGATCATCGACGCCGCGCGGAACGACGCCCTGCGGACGGCGCTCGCCGGGTTGGAGGCGCAGATCTCCATCGCCGCTCCGGCGCACCTGTGGGGCACGGCCGAGGGCATGGCGGAGATGGAGACCCGTGCGCTCCACGAGCACGAACGGCTGGTGGACGCGGTGTGTTCTGGCCGCGCACCCGAGGCGGGCGTGATCGCCCGGCAGCACGTCGGGATCGACGTCGAACTGCTCGAACGGGCCGTGCGGCGGACGGGGCAGGTGCCCCGGCACTGAGGGGCGGTCTGTCGGTCGGTGTGTTGCTTCTCGGTTGGTCGGTCGGTGCGGCGGTTGCTCGTCAGTGCACGGCGGGTGCCGGCACCGGGTAGACGTCGTCCGGCATCGGCCACGGCGCCCACTTCGGCCGCGGCGCGTACACCAGGTACGGCTGCGGCGTCGGGTAGCTGACGAGCTCGAGCGTCGATCCCCACGGCGTGCGGGTGTAGACGAACCGGTTGCCGGCCCCCGCCTCGTCACCACGCAGGTCGCGGGGGTCGGAGTTCCGGGTGCCCCCGGCCGCCTCGACCTGGGCGAGCGTCTCGTCCAGGTCGTCGGCGTAGATCGCCAGGTGCTGCCACCCCAGGTCGGACGGGTGTGCGGCGTACCGCTGCTCGGGTCCCAGGTACTCGAACAGCTCGAGCCCCGGGCCTTCGGGCAGCGCGAGCATCCGCATGGCCCCCTGCGCCATGGTGCTCGGGATCCCGAGGTACCCGTGGGCCTCGGGACTGCTGTTCGGCATCTCGTCACGACGGCGCATGTCGTACAGGACGACGGCGTCGAACGCCGCCTCGAAGAACTCCGTGGCTGCGTCGATGTCCGGCACCGTGACGCCCACGTGATCGATCCTGATTCCCCTGCTCATGGTCGATTCGTACCACCGGCAGTCGCCGCAGCTCGGGCTCGTGCGGGGTGCGTGCGGGGTGCGTGCCCATCGATGCGGCAAGCCGCAGTGCGGGTCTCCTGCGACCTTCCGGAACGGTCGTTCCAGGACGGGGGCTGGGACACACGACCGTTACACGAGGGAAACGGCGGGGGCGAAGTCGCTCCGTAGCTTCGTGCTCAAGCACGCACCGCCCCGCTTCCCACTCCCTCGGAGGACGCCATGGCTACCGACATCGCGACACCAGTCGCCGCGCCCCACGCCCCCACCACGACCGCCGCTCCTGCCCCGGCGGGTGCCGGCGTCGTCAAGCCCGGGTACGACCCGGCGCTCACGAACGAGGACCTCGCCCCGCTCCGCGAGCAGCGCTGGACGAGCTACAACTTCTTCGCCTTCTGGATGTCGGACGTGCACTCGGTCGGCGGCTACGTCACCGCCGGGTCGCTCTTCGCCCTCGGCATCGCGAGCTGGCAGGTGCTCATCGCCCTGGTGGTCGGCATCCTGATCGTGCAGGTCTTCGCGAACCTGGTCGCCAAGCCGTCGCAACGCACGGGAGTGCCGTACCCCGTGATCAACCGCGCGGTGTTCGGAGTGCTCGGCGCGAACGTCCCCGCCATCATCCGCGGTCTCATCGCGATGGCCTGGTACGGCGTGCAGACCTTCCTGGCAGCACAGTCGCTGAACATCATCTTCCTCAAGTTCATCCCGGCGTCGGCGGGGCTGCTCGACCACTCGTTCCTCGGGCTGTCGGCCCTGGGGTGGATCTCGTACGCGATCCTCTGGGTGGCGCAGGGGGCGCTGTTCTGGATGGGCATGGAGGCCATCAAGCGGTTCATCGACTGGGCCGGACCGGCGGTCTACGTGGTGATGATCGTGCTCGCGGTCTACCTGGTCAGCCAGGCGGGCATCGGCAACATCTCGTTCACCCTGTCGGCGGGCGAGCCGCTGTCGTTCGGGGCGTCGATCCCGGTGATGCTGTCCGCGGTCGCCCTGGTGGTCAGCTACTTCTCCGGCCCGATGCTCAACTTCGGTGACTTCTCGCGCTACGGCCGGTCGTTCCGGGCGGTCAAGCGCGGCAACTTCTGGGGACTGCCGATCAACTTCCTGTTCTTCTCGGTCCTGACGGTGCTCTGCGCGAGTGCGACGATGCCGGTGTTCGGCAAGCTCATCACCGACCCGATCGAGACCGTGCAGGCCATCGGAGCACCCTTCGCGATCCTGCTCGGTGGCCTGACGTTCGTCACCGCGACCGTCGGCATCAACATCGTCGCGAACTTCATCAGCCCCGCGTTCGACTTCTCGAACGTGGCGCCCCGGAAGATCTCGTGGCGTGCCGGCGGCATGATCGCCGCCGTCGGCTCGGTGCTCCTCACCCCGTGGAACTGGTACGGCAACGACCAGGCGATCCTGTACACGCTCGGTGTGCTCGGTGCGCTGATCGGCCCGCTGTTCGGCATCCTCATCGCGGGCTACTACATCGTCGGCAAGCAGCGCATCGCGATCGACGACATGTACTCCACCAGCCGCACTGCCCGGTACTGGTACCGCGGCGGCTTCAACCCGAACGCCATCTGGACCCTCGTGGTCACCGGCGCGGTCTCGGTCGCGAGCGCGGTCCTGCCCCCGGCGCTGGGCGTGCTGCCGTGGCTGTCGAGCTACAGCTGGTTCATCGGCTGCGGCCTGGGCCTCGTCGTCTTCTGGGCACTCGAGCGCGCCCGGCCGAGCATGCCCGTGCTCGACGCGGACGACCCGACGGTCGACGACGGCGCGGCCGTCGGTCGCGCCTGACCGTCGGCGTCGCGGCCCGTCCTCCACAGGGCGGGTCGCGACGCTCGCTCGTCCACGGATCCACACCACGGCCGGGAGGTCCGCCCCGGCCCCGCCACGATGGTCACCACCCAGCACCACCGGTTCCACCGCTCCACTCGTTCCACCCGCTCCACCGGAAGGACCCCGATGCGCATCCGCGTCGTCAACCCCAACACCACCGCGTCGATGACGCGTTCGATCGGCGTCGCAGCCCAGGCCGTCGCCGCGCCCGGCACCCTGATCGAAGCGGTCGAGCCCACGATGGGGCCGGCCTCGATCGAGAGCCACTACGAAGAGGCCCTGGCCGTCCCCGGGTTGCTCGAGCAGATCGCCCGCGGTGAGCAGGACGGGGTGGACGCCTTCGTCGTCGCCTGCTTCGGGGACCCGGGGCTCGACGCCGCGCGGGAACTCGCGACGGTGCCGGTGATCGGGATCGCCGAGGCCGGGTTCCACGCCGCCGCGATGCTCGGCCGCCGGTTCGGCGTCGTCACCACCCTGGCGCGGACGACCGGCCGCGCCCACGAGCTCGCCCAGCGCTACGGGTTCGCACCGCTCGTCACCGAGATCCGTGCGTGCGAGGTCCCGGTGCTCGAGCTCGACGACCCCGCGTCCGGTGCGCGGGCGCTCGTGACCGAGGAGTGCCGAGCCGTCATCGACGGGGGAGCCGATGCCGTCGTGCTCGGGTGTGCGGGCATGGCCGACTTCTGCGCCGAGATCTCGCTCGCGATCGGGGCGCCGGTCGTCGACGGTGTCGCGGCTGCCACGGTCCTGGCCGAGTCGCTCGTCCGCCTCGGGGTGTCCACGGGCAAGCGTGGTGAGTACGCCCTGCCGCCGACGAAGGCAATGTCGGGGCTGCTGGCCGGCTTCGAACGCCACCCGGTGGCGGTCGCGACGGCCGGGGCGGGCGCGTGATGGGCCTCCCGGCGGCGGCCGCCACCGCCGACCTCGTCGTCCGCGCGCACCGAGCCTGGGTCGACGGCACGTTCCGTCCGGCCGCGGTCGTCGTCCACGACGGACGGGTCACCGACGTCCTGCCGGTCGATGCGGTCGTCGACACCGTGCAGGACCACACCGTGCCGGACGGGCAGGTACTGCTCCCCGGGCTCGTCGACACCCACGTGCACGTCAACGAGCCCGGCCGCACCGAGTGGGAGGGCTTCGCATCCGCGACCCGGGCCGCTGCGATGGGCGGTGTCACCACGATCGTGGACATGCCGCTCAACTCGATCCCCGCGACGACCACGGTCGAGGCGCTCGCCGTCAAGCGGGCGAGCGCCGAGGGCCGGGTGGCGGTCGACGTCGGGTTCTGGGGCGGTGCGGTCCCCGCGAGCCTCGGGACGCTCGACGCCCTGCACGACGCCGGCGTCTTCGGCTTCAAGTGCTTCACGGCGCCGAGCGGTGTGGACGAGTTCCCGCACCTCGACTCCGAGCAGCTCCGCGCCGCGATCGCCGAGGTCGCGCGGATCGACGCCCTGCTGATCGTGCACGCCGAGGACCCGGAACACCTCGTGCCGCACCAGGCGCTCGGTGGCCGGTACACGGACTTCCTGGCCACCCGGCCCGTCGCCGCCGAACGGTCCGCGATCGCGCAGGTCATCGACGGCGCACGGGCCACCGGGGCACGGGTGCACGTGCTGCACCTGTCCGACGCGGGCGCGCTGCCGATGCTCCGCGCGGCGAAGGACGACGGCGTGCGCATCACGGTCGAGACGTGTCCGCACTACCTGTCGTTCGAGGCGGGCACGATCCCGGACGGCGCGACCGCCTACAAGTGCTGTCCGCCGATCCGTGACGACGCCAACCGCGACGCGCTGTGGGCGGGCGTGCTCGACGGCACGATCGACCTCGTGGTGTCGGACCACTCGCCCTCCACCGCGGACCTGAAGACCGACGACTGGGGCCTGGCCTGGGGTGGGGTCGCCGGGCTGCAGGTCGGGTTCCGGGCGGTGTGGACCGAGGCCGAGCGCCGCGGAGTCCCGCTGCAGGCACTGCTGCCGCTGTTCACGACCGGTCCCGCCGCCCTGGTCGGGCTGCATGACCGCGGCGTGATCGCGCCCGGTGCGCTGGCCCACTTCGCCGTGTTCGACCCCGCTGCCCGGTCCGTGGTCGACGTCGCCGGGCTCGAGCACCGCAACCCGGTCTCGGCGTTCGACGGGCTCCGTGTGCGCGGCAGCGTCACCGAGACCTGGCTCCGTGGCCACCGCATCGCCACGGCCGACGGCGGCGTGGTGCGGGTCGAGGGTCGCCTGGCCGGTCGCCCCGTGCTCGCGTCGGAAACACCACTGTAACGATCGTTCCGGTATCGTCGGATCAGGAACGGAAGGAACCACCATGCTCCCAGTGAACCCACCTGCCCGTCTCCTCATGGGCCCGGGGCCGATCGACGCCGACCCGCGCGTGCTCCGGGCGCTGTCGACGCCGCTCGTCGGCCAGTACGACCCGTGGATGACCGCGACGATGAACGAGACGCAGGCGCTCTACCGCCGTGTGTTCGGCACGCAGAACGACGCCACGCTGCTCGTCGACGGCACCTCGCGTGCGGGCATCGAAGCGGTGCTCGTGTCCCTGCTCGCCCCGGGGGACCGCGTGCTCGTGCCGGTGTTCGGCCGGTTCGGACACCTGCTCGCCGAGATCGCCGGCCGTGCCGGTGCCGAAGTCCACACCATCCAGACCGAGTGGGGCCAGGTCTTCACGCCGTCCGCGATCGAGTCGGCCATCGCCCGCGTCCGGCCGAAGGTGCTGGCGGTCGTGCAGGGCGACACCTCGACCACGATGAACCAGCCCCTCGACGAGCTCGGTGTGATCTGCGAGCGGTACGGGGTCCTGCTCTACACCGACGCGACCGCGACCGTGGGCGGCAACCCGCTCGAGGTCGACGCCTGGGGGATCGACGCCGTGAGCGCCGGGCTGCAGAAGTGCCTCGGCGGCCCGTCCGGCAGTGCTCCCGTCACGCTGTCGCCGAAGGCCGTGGCGGTGCTCGACGAGCGGCGGAGCGTCGAGGCCGGCATCCGCGAACCCGGCGACGTCGTCGCCGACGAACCGATCCGCTCGAACTACCTCGACCTCGCGATGATCCTCGACTACTGGGGTCCGCGCCGACTGAACCACCACACCGAGGCCGCGTCGATGCTCTACGCCGCCCACGAGTGCGCCCGCATCCTGCTCGAAGAAGGCCGCGACGCCGTCGTCACCCGCCACGAGACCGCCGGGCGCGCGATGCTCGACGGCGTGCAGGCCCTCGGCCTCCGGGTCTTCGGCGACGTCGCCCACAAGATGCACAACGTCGTCGCCGTCGAGATCCCGTCCGACGTGGTCGGCGACCAGGTCCGCGCCGCGATGCTCGACGACCACGGCATCGAGATCGGCACGTCGTTCGGGCCGCTGCACGGGCGGGTCTGGCGCATCGGCACCATGGGCTACAACGCGCGGAAGGACACCGTCGTCACGACCCTGGCCGCGCTCGAGCACGCCCTGCGTCGGGCAGGGCACGCGGTGCCGCACGGCGGCGGGGTCGACGCCGCCCTCGACGTCTTCCGCGACCCCACCGCTCGCACCCAGGCCGAGGTGCTCGCGTGAGCGCCGTGCCCGTCCTGAACGCGACCGCCGTGGGCACCGCCGACGCCGAACTCGTCGCCGGCTGGTGCGACGAGCTCGCCGCCCTCAGCGCCGAACCGGCCCGGATCACCCGCGTCTACCTGTCGCCGGAGCACGCTCGGGCCAACGCCCTCGTCGCGGGCTGGATGCAGGACGCCGGACTGTCCACGTGGCAGGACGCCGCCGGCAACCTGCACGGTCGGGCCGCGGGCGCGACGCCCGACGCCCCCGTGCTGCTGCTCGGCTCCCACCTGGACACCGTGGTGGACGCCGGCCGGTACGACGGCATCGTCGGGGTGCTCATGGCGATCCGCACCGCCGCCCGGCTCACCGCCGACGGCCCGCTGCCCGTCGCACTCCAGGTCATCGCGTTCTCCGACGAAGAAGGCACCCGCTTCGGCAAGGCACTGCTCGGGTCGTCCGCCGTGGCCGGGGTCTGGGACGACGCCTGGTGGGACCTTGCCGACGATGACGGCACGACCCTGCGGCAGGCCTTCACCGACTTCGGCCTCGACCCGGAGCGTGTCGGTGACGCTGCGGTCGACCCGGCCTCCGTGGTCGGCTACCTCGAAGCGCACATCGAGCAGGGGCCGCACCTGGAGCAGGCCGGCCAGGCCCTCGGGGTCGTCACGAGCATCGCGAGTGCCCGGCGGTTCTCGGTCGAGGCCGTGGGTGAAGCCCGGCACGCCGGCGGCACCCCCTACGAACGACGGCACGACGCCCTGCTCGCCGCTGCCGAAGCGGCGTTGGCGGTGGAACGGATCTGCCGGGCGTCGCACCAGGTCGGCACGGTCGGCACGATGACCGTCGAACCCGGAGCCGTCAACGTGGTCCCCGGACTCGCACGGTTCTCCGTCGACCTGCGGGGCGAGTTCGACGACGAGCGCGACGAGGTCTGGGACGAACTCACCAAGGCCTTCACGCTCATCGGTGAACGGCGCGGGGTGAGCGTCACCCCGACCGAGGTGCACCGTGCGCCCGCGGTGTTCTGCTCGCCCCGGCTGATGGACGCCGTCCGCGCCGGGATCGTGTCGACGGGCGAAGCCGCACCGATGGAGCTGTTCTCACGAGCCGGCCACGACGCGATGTCGCTCGGGCTCATCACCGACGTCGCGATGCTGTTCCTCCGCAACCCCGACGGCATCAGCCACCACCCGGACGAGTTCGTGTCGACGCCGGACATCGCCCTCGGCCTCGACGCCCTGGCCGTCGCCGTCGATCGGGTGGCACGCGCATGAGCACCGCCGGCCCCGACGTCCGCGCCCGGATCGACTCCGTCTGGGAACAGCTCTCGCCCGCGGAACGACGAGTCGCCGCCATGGTGCGGCACGATCCGGAACTCCTGCTCGTCGGCACCTCCGCTGAACTCGCGGCCGAGTCCGGCACCTCGAAGGCCACGGTCTCGCGACTCGTGCGGTCCCTGGGATTCCAGGACGCCGCCGAGGTCCGGCAGAACCTGATGTCGGCGCGGGGCTCGGGCCTGCCGTGGGTCGCCGAGGACGCCGCCCACGTCGACCAGCGTGCGGTGGAGGCACGGAACCTCGACGCAGCCTTCGCGTCCCTCGGCCGAGCGGACCGGCCGCGGCTGGCCCGTCGGATCGTCCGTGCCCGCCGGGTGCTCGTCCTCGGCGAACGCGGGGCCTACCCGATCGCGCTGCAACTGCGGTCCCAACTGGCGCAGGTGCGGTCCGACGTCCGGGTCGGTCCGTCGCCCGGGCAGCGGCTCGGGGAAGAGGTCGCCGACCTCGACCGGCACGACCTCGTCGTCCTGGTGACCGTGCGCCGGCACACCGCCGGGGTCGAACGGATCGTCCGGCACTGCGTCGACTCCGGCGCGGACGTCGTCGTGCTCGGCGACCCGACGGCCGCGGTCATCGCCGCTCCCGCCACCACCGCGATCCTCTGCCCGGTCGACTCACCGTCGGCGTTCGACTCGATGGCCGCGCTGTTCGCCGTCGTCGCGGCGATCACGAACGACGTCTACTACGCCTCGGGTCCCGGTGGCCGGGTGCGGGTCGACGCCGTCGCCACCGCCTACGACGCCCTGGGGGAACTCGCAGCGCCCTGATCGCCGTCCCCGCCGCGCAGCTCGGCGGCGAGCGAGGCGTTGCGGTCGGCGATGAGCTTCGGCATGTACCGGGCCAACGCGAGCACCTCGGCCAGGCGGCCCAGCGGACCGAGCGGAGCGCGGAACGTGATGGTGTCGACCATGCGCGTCCCGCCGGCCGACGGCTCGAACCGGTGCTCGTGGTGGAAGCGGGCGAACGGCCCACGCACCTGTTCGTCGACGAACCGGTGGGGAGCCTCCAGGGCGGTGATGCCGCTCGTCATCTTCCAGACGATCCCGAAGTGCCGCGCCCGCCAGGTGACGGTCTCGCCCAGGCCGATCGTGCCGGTCGTCGTGCCGGCGACGGCGCGTTCGTCGGTCGCTGCCATCGAGCGCTCGTGCGCGCCGATGTCGAGCGACAGTGCGAAGGCGCGCTCCGGCGGCACCGGCAGTTCCGTCACGACACGGAACGAGACGGTCACGACGTCGGCCAGATCGTCGGGGCGGACCGGTCGTCGTCGGCATCGCTGATCTCGGGGACCGAGAGCACCAGGCGCTCGGTGCGGAGGGTGACGGGCTGCACAGAACGAGCCTAGCCACGACGGCGCGGGCGGTAGCGTCGGGGGATGACGTTCGACGCGCTCCCGTTCCCGGTCATCGACGGCCACAACGACCTGCCCTGGGAACGCCGTGACAGCCACGACTCCGGCGTCGACGGCATCGACACCGAGACCGACTCGCTGCACACCGACATCCCGAAGCTCCGTGCCGGCGGCGTGGTCGGGCAGTTCTGGTCGGTGTTCGTGCCCGCGGACGACCCGGACCCCGTGACGACCACCCTGCAGCAGGTCGATCTCGCACACCGGATCATCGAGCGTTACCCCGACGACCTCGCGCTTGCCCGCACCGCCGCCGAGGTCCGTGCGGCGGTCGACTCCGGCCGGATCGCGTCCCTGCTCGGCGCCGAGGGCGGGCACTCGATCGGCGACGACCTGGCCGTCCTCCGCACCCTCGCGCGGCTCGGCGTCCGGTACATGACGCTCACACACAACGACGACACCCCCTGGGCCGACTCCGCGACCGGGGAACGGGCGCACGGCGGCCTGACCGACCGCGGGCGACAGGTCGTCGCCGAGATGGAGCGGATCGGCATGCTCGTCGACCTGTCCCACACCGCCCCGGCCACCATGCGGGACACCCTCGACATCGCGACCCAGCCCGTCGTGTTCAGCCACTCGTCGACCGTCGCGATCGACGACCACCCGCGGAACGTGCCCGACGACGTGCTCGCCCGGCTCGCCGACAACGGTGGCGTCGTGATGATCACCTTCGTGCCGAAGTTCGTGTCGCGGGTGTGGGCCGACTGGGAGGAGTCGGGCATGGCCGGCGAACCGCCCCTGGTCACGGTGTCGGACGTCGCCGACCACGTCGAGCACGCCCGCGACGTCGCCGGTGTGGCGCACCTGGGCCTCGGCGGCGACTACGACGGCACCCCGGTGCTGCCGCCGGACCTGCGCGACGTGTCGCGGTACCCGGTGCTCGCGGCGGAGCTGGTCCGCCGCGGCTGGGGCGAGTCGGACCTGCGTGCGCTGGCCGGCGGCAACGTGCTGCGGGTGCTCGAGGCGACCGACGAGCGGTTCGCCCTGACGGCGTTCGTGCGCTGACGCGGTCGATCGCGCCACGAAAGCGACTCTCCTCGGCGCTGGTCGTGCTCACTCCCGCGAAAGCGACAGAACCCTGCGAACCTTCCGCGGACACCTGTCGCTTTCGCAGGCCGGGACCCGGGCGTGGATGCGCGAATCGGGTCCGGCGCGCACGCGCCGTCACGAACAGGACCACCTGGGGTCCGGTGGCTAGGATCGGGCGCACACCGCGCCTCCAGGAAGAGCGATGCGCGACCTGAGCTGCGAAGGACGGACCGGATGAGCGGCACCATCTACGAGAACATCTCCCAGGCGTTCGGCAACACCCCCCTCGTCAAGCTGAACCGCCTGCCGAAGGCGGGCGGCGCCGAGGTGCTCGCGAAGCTCGAGTTCTACAACCCGGGCGCCAGCGTCAAGGACCGCCTGGGCGTCGCGATCATCGACGCCGCCGAGGCCTCCGGAGCGCTGCAGGCCGGCGGCACCATCGTCGAGGGCTCGTCCGGCAACACCGGGATCGCCCTGGCCCTGGTCGGCGCCGCCCGCGGGTACCGGGTCGTCATCACGATGCCCGAGACGATGAGCGTCGAACGCCGTGCGGTGATCCGTGCGTACGGGGCCGAGATCGTCCTGACCCCCGGGCCCGAGGGCATGAAGGGCGCGGTCGCCAAGGCCGAGTCGATCGTCGCGGAGACCCCCGGCGCGATCCTCGCCCACCAGTTCGAGACGGCCGCGAACGCCGAGATCCACCGGAAGACCACGGCGGAGGAGATCCTCCGCGACACCGAGGAGCACGTCGACGTGTTCGTCGCTGGTGTGGGCACCGGCGGCACGATCACCGGGGTCGGGCAGGTGCTCAAGGAGCGCGTGCCCGGCGTGCAGATCGTCGCCGTCGAGCCGAAGGACTCGCCCCTGCTCACCGAGGGCAAGGCCGGTCCGCACAAGATCCAGGGCATCGGCGCGAACTTCATCCCCGAGGTCCTCGACCAGAGCGTCATCGACGAGGTGTTCGACGTCGAGCTCGACGACGCACTCCGTGTCGCCCGCGCCCTGGCGACCGAGGAGGGCATCCTGTCGGGCATCTCGTCCGGCGCGATCATCCACGCGGCCCTCGAGATCGCCGCCCGCCCCGAGAACGCCGGCAAGCGGATCGTCGCCATCGTGTGCGACACCGGAGAGCGCTACCTGTCGACGGTGCTCTTCGAGGGACTCACTGCGTGAGTCGTCCCGTCCGACGAGGCGTGCTGCGGACCATCCGCGAGGACCTGGCCGCAGCACGCCGCGGTGACCCTGCTGCGCGCGGCGACCTGGAGAACGCGATCGTCTACTCCGGGTTGCACGCCATCTGGACGTACCGGGTGACCCACCGGCTCTGGAACGCACAGGGGTTGCCCGGGTCGCGGTTCGCGGCGCGGCTGCTCGGGCAGGTCGCGCGGTCGGTCACCGGGATCGAGATCCACCCGGGGGCGCGCATCGGCCGCCGGTTCTTCATCGACCACGGCATGGGTGTCGTCATCGGGGAGACCGCGGTCATCGGGGACGACGTGCTCGTGTTCCACGGTGTGACCCTGGGTGGACGCGGTGGCGACCACGGCCCGAGCGCCCGACGGCATCCGGTGGTGGGGGACCGCGTGGTGCTCGGCGCGGGGTCGTCGCTCATCGGGGCGATCACGATCGGTCCGGACTCCGTCGTCGGCGCCAACACCGTGGTCACGAAGGACGTACCGGCGGGGTCGGTGGTCACCGGGGTCGCCGGGACGCCTCGTCCCCGGTCCGGGCACGAGGGCGTCCCGTCGCTCTGAGCGCGTCACACCGCGCCGGGCACGCAAAACACCGGTGTTCACGCATCGCACCCCCGCGTGCGGGTGTTCATAACGCGAACACCGGTGTCTTGCCGGTGTCACCGAGCGAGCGGGAGCGTCAGCTCTTCTCGCAGGCGATGCCGTCCTTGTCGCGGTCGAGCTTGGTGTTCGCCCGGTACAGCGCGTCGTCCTTCTTCACCGTGCCCTTGAGCGCGCGGTAGGTGGCCTTGCCACCGGAGACGACCTTGTTCTTCTTGACGGACTTCTTCGCGATGCCGCCGGAGTAGACCTTGTGCACCGCGGTGCAGTTGGCGTAGGACTTCGGTGCTGCCTGGGCGGTCGAGGTCCCGCCGACGACGACGGTGGTCGCGAGGACGGCGGTGGCGGCGGCGATGCCGAGGGTACGGATGATGCGCACGGGTTCCCCCTGGAACTGGTGGTGATCGCGCGAGCGATCGCCGCGTCGGGTACGCGGCGTGGTGATCCTACGACGTGATCGACGCTCACGACCTGCCCCCGAACGGGGTGCGCTGTCGGCGGCCTCGGGCATCCTGGTCAGATGGACGGCGAGCAGTTGCACGAGATCGCGAGCCGCACGGCCCTGGCGCTGCCGGCGGCCGTCGAGACGCAGCCGTTCGGCGAGGGCTCCGTCGTCTACAAGGTCGTCGGCAAGATGTTCGTGATGGTCACCGAGGTACGCGGGACACCGATCGTCAACCTGAAGTGCGCGCCGCCGCACGGGGCGGCGCTGGTGCGCGACCACGACGAGATCACGCCGGGGTGGCACATGAACAAGCGGCACTGGATCACGCTGGCGCCGGGTGGCGGCATCGACGAGACCCTGGTCGAGGACCTCGTGGCGAACGCCTACGACCTGGTGGTCGCGGGACTGCCCGCGGCGAAGCGCCCGATCGACCCGTCGCGGGGCGCGCTGCCGGGCTGACCGGACGCAAGGAGCTGACCGGACGCAAGGAGCTGACCGGACGCAAGGAGCTGACCGGACGCAAGGAGCTGACCGGACGCAAGGAGCTGACAGGACGCAAGGAGCGGCGCGGACGCACGCGGCTCGACGGGCTCAGGCCCGCGCGGCGACCTTCGACAGGTCCTGCACGACCTTCGGCGCCAGCCGTTCCCCCGACTCGAGCACGGCCCGTGCACGTCCGGGCGACAGGTCGCTGAAGATCTCGCCGATGGTCACCCCGTGCTCCGGCCGGTACGTCACCGCGATGGGGTCGCCCGCTGTCACCGATCCGGACTTGACCACGCGGAAGTAGGCGCCGGGTCGGCCCTCGTCGGCGAACCGCTTCACCCACTTGTCGATCCCCATGCGCCTGGCGAAGGTGCCGCACGGGATCCGGGGGATCGTGACCTCGAGTTCCAGGGTGTCGCCGATCCGCCAGCGTTCCCCGGTCACGGCACCGGTGACGTCGATGCCGCTGGTGCGCAGGTTCTCGCCGAACAGGCCGGGCGTGATCTCGCGGTCGAGCAGCTCGGCGAAGTACGCGGCGTCCTCGTCGGCGTAGGCGTACACGGCCTGGTCCAGACCGCCGTGGTACTTGCGGTTCGCCTGCACGTCGGCACGCAGGCCGAGGGGCCGGACGCGGACGCTGCCGGCGACCGGGCGCTTGTCGATCGCGGTGACGCCGATGATGCCGGAGTCCGGCAGCAGGCGGTCGACGCGGCAGACGGCGGTGACGAGCGGCATGGAGCCACTCTGGCGCACGCGGGGCCCGTGCGCCAAGCCGCGCTCGCACCCACCTGACACGTTGGTGCTAGCGGGTGAGCCTCCCTCGGAACTACGGTGAACGAGTTCCGGCCTCCCGCCGACGTGGAGGCAGCGGCCAGCCCGCGTCACGAGTGGAACAGACAACCAGGGAGGCACGAGATGGCGTTCGTCACCACGAGCGATGGGGCAGAGATCTTCTACAAGGACTGGGGGTCGCGCGACGCGCAGCCGATCGTCTTCCACCACGGCTGGCCCCTGTCTTCGGACGACTGGGACGCCCAGATGCTGTTCTTCCTCGGCAAGGGCTACCGCGTGATCGCGCACGACCGTCGCGGGCACGGGCGGTCATCGCAGATCGGCACCGGACACGACATGGACCACTACGCGAGCGACACGGATGCGCTCGTGCAGCACCTGGACCTGCGGAACGCGGTCCACATCGGCCACTCGACCGGCGGTGGCCAGGTCGCGCGGTACGTCGCACAGTACGGCGAGCCCCAGGGCCGGGTCGCCAAGGCGGTCCTGGTGTCCTCGGTGCCGCCGATCATGGTGCAGAGCGACTCGAACCCGGAAGGCACGCCCATCTCGGTGTTCGACGGGTTCCGGAGCGCGCTCGCCGCGAACCGCGCGGAGTTCTTCCAGGCCGTCGCCGAGGGGCCGTTCTACGGCTTCAACCGGCCGGGGGCAGAGGTGTCCGCCCCGGTGGTCGCCAACTGGTGGCGCCAGGGGATGACGGGCAGCGCCCTGGCCCACTACGAGGGCATCAAGGCGTTCTCCGAGACCGACCAGACCGAGGACCTCAAGGCGATCTCGGTCCCGGTCCTCGTGACCCAGGGCGACGACGACCAGGTCGTGCCCTACAAGGCCGCAGCCATCAAGCAGGCTGAGCTGCTGCCCAACGCGACGCTCAAGATCTACGAGGGCTACCCGCACGGGATGCTGACGACCCACGCGGACGTCATCAACCCCGACCTGCTCGCCTTCATCCAGCAGTAGGACCGCCCAGCACACGAAGCGGCCCGGTCAGGGGCGCACACCGGCACCGTCCGGGTGCGTCCCTGACGTCGTGTGTGACGAAACGGGTCCGGCGTCCGTCTCATCGGTGACCACACCACGAGGAGCCGACGTGACCCGCACCGCTGCAGTCCCCAGGAACGCCCCCGCGCACGTGCTCGCCCTGGCGCGTGTCCGCTCGCTGGCCGCCCGACCGGTCGGACCGTTCACGGTCGTGCCGGCGCATCCGCGCACCCAGCCGTTCACCATCCACCACCAGTAGAAGGAACGCGTGCACCACCAGTCCCTCGCCGAGCTCGACGACGCGGTCCTCGCCGGCCGGTCGTCCGACGGCGACGTCCGGGCTTTCGAGGTCCTGATCCGTCGCCACACCCCGCTGCTCCGTGCCTACGCCCGTCGGACCCTCGGTTCCACCGACGAACTCGACGACGTCGTGCAGGAGACCTTCATCACCGCGTGGGACCGCCTCGACTCCCTCGACGACCTCGCCCGCGTGAAGTCGTGGTTGATGCGCATCCTCAGCCGGAAGTGCCTCGACCGCATCCGTGCGCGTCGCATCCACGACGACGTCACCGAGCTCGAGGTCGCCGCACCCGCGGACGACGCACCTGACCGGGTCGCCGAAGCGCGTTCCCGCGAGGACGCGGTGGAACGTGCACTGGCCGAACTGCCCGAAGCCCAACGACGGTGCTGGATCATGAAGGAGGTGCTCGAGTACCGGTACGAGGAGATCGCCGCCGAACTCGACCTGCCACCATCGACGGTCCGGGGACTGCTGTCCCGAGCGAGGAAGAACATGATCCGACTCATGGAGGGATGGCGATGACCGACCACGACGGCATCCGTCCGGACCTGCCCGACAGCTCCGAGGCGCTCGACGCCCTGGAGCCCGGCGACCTCGACGGTCACTCGATCGACGAGCTCACCGACTACCTCGACGCGGGGATGCAGCCGGCCGACCCGAGCATCGACGACTCACCCGCGTGCCAGAACGCCCTCGCGGCGATCATCCGGGTCCGTCACGCGTCGCTCCGATCACTCGAGGTGGCAGCGCGTGAGGAGGCCCCGGCCGACGAGTCGTGGATCAGTGGCGTCCTGGCGAACATCTCGATCGAGGCCCGATCCGGCCGCGACGTGCCGCTCCGCCCTCTGTCCGAGACGGAGCGCCCGGTGATGACCGAGGGCGCCATCCGTTCCCTCATCCGGCGGACCGGCGACGCCGTCACCGGCGTGCTCGTCGCCCGCTGTCAGCTGGAGGGCGACGTCACCGAGCTCGCGTCACCGGTGCGCGTGGTGGTCGAGATCGCGATCGCCCCGGGCCTGTCCATCCCGACGGCCGCCGACCTGGTCCGGACCGCGGTGGGCGAGGCGCTGGCGGAGCAGACCGACCTGCTCGTCGAGGCGATCGACGTGGTCGTCCGCGATCTGCTGCCGGAGCACGACGACGCGACCGGCACCGACCCGGAGGAGGCACGATGACGACCACCGACGAGGCCCTCGCGGCGATCGAGACCGCGGTGACCGAGGTCTCCGGGGTCACCGACCTCTACCGCTCCCGCCCGCTGGTCGCGAGCGCCGTGCAGGCGGTCCGGAGCATCGCCACGAACGCCGGCCCGCTCAGGATCGTCGTCGATGACGAAGGGGTCCTGCGCGTCGTCATCGGCACCGACGGCTTCCGCCCGGCCCCGGAGGTCGCCCGCGCCGTCCACGACGTCGCCCTGGCGACCGCCGCGGCCCACGACCTGGCGCTCAGCCGCGTCGACGTGCGCGTCGCGCGGGTGGGCTGACCGCGACCACACGACGAACGGGAGGCCCGTGGCGGATCCGCCACGGGCCTCCCGTTCGTCTGCTGGTCGCCGTCGCGACCCGCGCCGATCAGTAGAAGTTGCTCGCCTGCGAGTGCGCCCACGCCGCGCACGGGGTGCCGTACGCCGAGCTGATGTACCGCAGACCCCACGTGATCTGGGTGGTGGCGTTGGTGCGCCAGTCCGATCCGACCGTGGCCATCTTCGACCCGGGGAGCGCCTGCGGGATGCCGGTGGCACCGCCGTTGGCGTTGACGGCCTGGTAGTTCCAGCCGGACTCCTTGGTCCACAGGTTGTCCAGGCACTGGAACTGGTCGGCGCCCCAGCCGTACTCGGACGACGCGAGCGAGGTCGCCGTGGCCTTGGCCCCCGCGACGGTGTTGCCGGCGGCGAGCTTCCGGGCGGCCTCGGCTGCCTCGGCGGCGGCCTGCCGGTCGGCGGCGGCCTTCGCGGCGGCGGCTGCCTTCGCGTCGACGTCCCGCTTGTCCTGCGTCGCACTCGCCTCGGCGACGTGCGTGGCGGACGCGACGGTCGTCGAGATCCGGTTCGTCAGCGCCGCACCGGACAGTTCCGGGTAGTCGCTCAGGGCGTCGACCCGCTGCTCGAGCGACGAGGTGTCGACCTTGGCGTTCGCGGTCTGCATGACGGTCTTCGCCGTGGTGATCGTGGCGGCGGCCTGGGCGCGGTCGAGTGCGGTGCCGTGCAGCGCGGGCTGGGCGGTCGCCGAGGCACTCGGGGTGCCGGTCGGCATGCCGAGGGCTTCGCCGATCGCGGGCTGCGTGCCGACGGTCAACGCGCCACCGGCGACGGCGAGGACCGCGGCGCCGCCGGCGATCATCGTCGCCCGGTGTCGCAGGGCACGGCGCATCCGGCGGCTGGGGGTGTTCAGCGCCTCACGTCGGGTCGAGGCGGTGGGGGTGGGGAGCTCAGGGGTGTGTCGCATCGGTTCCGCAGGTCGGCGGCTCGGTGGGGACGGACTCCTGCTCGCACAACGGGTCGTGCGGGCGTGCCGGATGCTGGCGGTGTCGGTGACACCGTCGGCGACGACGGAGGAGTCCTCGAGCCGGTGAGGACCGGACGGTGGTGTGTGGCCCGTCCGTCCGCCGGGTACGCGGCCGTGGGGTGGCCGCGGTCAGGCGGAGCGGTCACTGTGACCGGTCCGACTGGGCAGCGCGTCCAGGAACGCTGGCAGAACGGTCCGTCCACCGCTTGGTAACGGTTCGGTAACGGTCCTGCGCGGGGCTAGAAGGTGTGAGGTTCCTGGGCGTGCTCGCCCTGGGCCACACGCTCGAGTGCGGCCAGGGCTCCGGCGATCGCCTCGACGTCCGGTTCGTCGAGCTCGGCGATGAGCTCGGCCACGATCCCGGTGCGGTTCGCGCGGGCCTGCTCGACCGCCTCGATGCCCTCCGGCGTCGCCGTGACCATGAACGCCCGACCGTCGCGCGGGTCGGCTTCGCGCTGGATGAACCCGCGCTGCTCGAGTTCGGTCAGGATGCGGGTCATCGTGGGCTTCGTGACCACCTCGATCCGCGACAGGTCGCCGGGGCGCAGCGGTCCGTGCCGCTGGATCGACGCGAGCGCGGAGACGATGCCGTACCCGAGCGAGGCCGAGTCGGTGCGGGCCCGTCGGTTGATCCGACCGACCGCTGCGGCCAGGCGTGCGGCGACCTCGGTACGGTCCGTCGGGCGGGGGTTCATGTGCTGCTCCGGGTGCCTGGTTCAGGTGGTCGCCAGCGATGCTATCGGTCCGTGCGGCCCCGGGACTGGGAGTGCCGGGCGCGTGGCCGGCGCTCCGGCCGGGAGGCCCGTGGAGCGCCGAGCGCCCGCCTCGCGTCGGCGAGACGGGCGGTTCCTGTACGCGGATACAGGTGGACTCAGCGCTTCTCGCCCGGCAGCTGGTGGATCGCCTCGGTCGCGAGCTCGGCCGCGACGTTGTCGCCCGACTCGGTGGCCGCGCGCAGGCGTCGGAAGTCCTCGGTCATCCGGTCCCAGTCGACCAGTTCGTCGAGGTTCGGCAGCCGCAACCGGAACGCCAAGCCGTCCATCGTGTCGCGGCAGACGCGCTGCAGGTTCTCGTTGCCGCACTCGGCGACGTACAGGGCGAAGACGTCGAGGGCGTCGTGGTTGACGGCGGCGACCTCGTGCGCCTCGAGCTCGGTGATCGTCTTGTCGAGCTGGGCCAGGATCTTCTTCCGGCTCGCTGTGCCGAGGCGCGGGACCGCGAGCCGGACCACACCGCCGAACAGCACGCCGAGGGTCTGCATCGCCTCGATGACCTCGGCGGGGTCCGGCGTGGTGACGCGGGTGTACCGGTTCGGGGCCATCTCGATCAGGCCGGCGCGGGACAGCTGGCTCAGGGCCTCACGGATGGGCGTGCGGGAGACGCCGAGCCACGAGATGAGCTCGTCGTCGTTCAGTCGTTCCCCGGGGAGCAGGGTGCCGTCCATGATCGCGTCGTGGATCTTGTGTCGGACGGTGTCACGGAGCAGCTGGTGCTCGGTCGGGGCGCTGCGGGGGACCGGCATGCGTTCTCCTTCGGGGGTGGCGGCGTCGGGGCGCCGGGCGAACGGGCACGGTCGACATCGCACGTGCTCGCATCACCGTACCTGATATGACAACGGCGTTGCGATCGGTTCAGCGCGTGTCAGTACCGGGGTGTCAGGTGCCGGTTCGGGCGGGTCCTCGATCGACGAGCAGGCGGATCGTGGCCGGGTCCTCGGCGGCGTCGTACCAGCGGTCCAGCACGGCGACGAACGGGCCCGGATCGGCGGCGATCCGGGCGAAGAGCGTCATCGACGACCGGAGCTTCACCGCGTCGACTTGCGGCCGCGGTGGAGCTCGTCGAGTGCGACGTCGTGCACCCCCTGCTGGGCGCGGACGAAGCGGTCGAGGTCGAACGGGTCGTCGGTCACCGGACGACCCCGCCCCAGCCGTACCGGACCGTCGTGCCGTCGACCACGAGCAGGGAGTCCGGCGCCCGGTCGAACAGCCCGGGCATCCCGACCGCGTCGGGCAGGTCGCCCTCGAGCCGGTCGAGCGTGGCCGCACGGGTGGTGAGCACCGGGTGCTGCCGCTGCCAGAACAACGTCTGCGCCAGGTACCGCGCGTGGATGCCGGCCCGGGTCGTGAGCTCCGCGGCCAGCGGCGTGTCGACGACCTCGCCCGCGGTCACCCGCACCGACGCCGCGTGCTTCGGCTTGGCCGCCCCCGTCGGGCGTTCCTGCCGGAGCGACCGCGCCCACCGCACCGGGTGCAGTGCGCGGGTCGGGTGCCGGACGGAGCGGTGCGTGATCGCGTCACCCCGGCGCCGGGAGCGTGCGTGCGCGAACGTGTACGGCACGCCGAGCAGCGCGTGCGCCGCCACGATGGCGGGCACGTTCGCGGTGTCGACCGTGCGGTAGGTCACCCCGCGCCGTCCCTGGTCGTCGACCGTCAGGACCTCGATCGTGACCTCGGTCATGGTGCCGAGCCGCCCGGCGGACGGGAACGGCGGGACCCGGGTCTCACGGAACACGTACGCCGACAGTCCCACCCAGGCGCTGCCGTCGACGACGTCCGGGCGGGTGCCACGCGGCACGAGCCGCCGCAGCGACGCCGGGTCGTGCCGCCAGTGCGCGAAGACGATGTCCTCCCACGCGTGCTGGGTGACCGGGCGGTGCAGCAACGGCACCGCCGCGCGGGTCCACGACGGCTGGGTCACGGCTTCGGCGCGTGCCGACCGACCCGGATGCTCCAGAGGACCAGCGGCAGCTGCAGGGGGAGCCGCAGGACCCCGACCAGCCGCATCGCCCGGCTCGAGGTGGGGTGCTCGAGCAGGTCGTTCGCCATCTTCAGGTTCGCCGGGAACACCGCCGCGAACAGTGCCGCCGCAGCCCAGCCCGAAGCGCGGCGGGTCGCGGGGAACGCGAGCCCCGCGGCGATCCCGAGCTCGGCCACGCCGGAGGCCAGCGTGGTCAGCCGCGGCGGCAGGGCCTCCGGCACGATCCGGTCGAAGTGGGTGGGGCGCAGGAAGTGCATGGCACCCGCCCCGCCGAGGGCCACTGCCAGGATGGTGGCAGTGCGGTTGGCACGTCGGATCCGCTCACGTCGTCGCATGTGCCCATCGTGCCCGCTCGTCCTCGGAAGCAGCCGGAGGCGCGGCTCAGTTCAGTGCGGACGCACGGCAGTGCGTGTTCACGTCAGTGCGGTCGCGACGAGGTCGAGGACCGCCGTCGCCACCTCGGCCTTCGTGCCGGAGGTCTCGCGGACGACCTGGCCACCGGGGACCAGGACCTCGATCGCGTTCTCCTCGCGCTCGAAGCCGGCCGACCAGCCGACGTGGTTCACGACGAGCAGGTCCGCGGGCTTCCGGCCGATCTTGGCGCGCCCGAGTTCGACCCGGGCATCGCGGTCGGGTTCGGTCTCGGCGGCGAACCCGACGATGACCTGCCCGGTCCGCCGTGCTGCGACGAGGTCGGCGAGCACGTCCGGGTTCCGCACCAGCTCGAGCGTCATGCGCTCGCCCTGCGCGTCCTTCTTGAGCTTCTCGGAGTGCACCTCGGCCGGTCGGTAGTCGGCGACCGCTGCGGTCATCACGACGACGTCGGCCTCGGCGGCGGCCGCGTGCACGGCGTCGGCGAGTTCGAGCGCGGACCCCACGGGCACCACGGTCGCGTCCAGTCCGGCGGTCAGCGAGCCGTCCACGTTCGCGGCGACGAGGGTCACGGACGCGCCACGACGGACGGCGTCGGCGGCGATCGCGATGCCCTGGCGGCCGCTGGAGCGGTTGCCGACGAACCGCACCGGGTCGAAGGGCTCGCGGGTGCCGCCGGCGCTGACGACGACGCGGACACCGGCCAGGTCCCCCTGTTCACCGCGGGCCCCGGTTCCCGCGCCCATGCTGGTCCCCCCACCGCGGCGGCCGGCCGGGGCGGGGTGCTCGTCGAGCACCGCGAGTGCCGCGACGACGATGTCCTCGGGCTCCGCCATCCGTCCGATGCCCGCGTCGTCGCCGGTGAGCGCGCCGACGACCGGTCCGACCAGGTGGACGCCGCGGTCACGCAGCGTGGCGACGTTCGCCCGGGTCGCGGGGTGCTCCCACATCTGCGGGTGCATCGCGGGGGCGACGACGACGGGTGCCTCGGTCGCGAGCAGCGTCGTACCGAGCAGGTCGCTCGCCAGGCCGTTCGCCATCCGGGCCAGCGAGTCCGCGGTGGCGGGGGCGATGACGACCAGGTCCGCCCGGCGACCGAGCGCGACGTGGCGCACCTCGGCGACGTCGTCCCACACGCTCGTGGTGACGGGGTTGCGGCTGAGGGCCTCGAGCGTGGGCAGACCGACGAAGCGCAGCGCGCCCTCGGTCGGGACGACGTGCACGTCGTGGCCACGCTTGACCAGGTCGCGGACGACCCCCACGGCCTTGTAGGCGGCGATGCCCCCGGTGATCCCCACGATGACGGTCAGGGCGCGCTCTGCTGCTGCGTTCACCTGGCTCACGCTACCGGGGCCACGTGCGAGGATCGACGGCATGTGCACCGTCGTCGTCCGCGTCGACCCCGGGTCCGCGTGGCCCGTCACCGTCCTGGCCCTGCGGGACGAGTCGCCCGAACGCCCGTGGGACCCGCCCGCCGCGTGGTGGCCGGACCGCGACCCCGAGGTCCGCGGTGTCCGTGACCGTTCCGCCGGTGGAGCCTGGCTCGCTGCGTCCGACCGTGCCGGACTGGCCGTGGTGCTCAACCGCGCCGAACCCGTCGCGAGCGCCGACGGGACGTGGACGACCCGCGGGGTGGTGCCGGTGGACGCCGTCGCCGACGACCTGCTGCCCGGACACGACGGCACGCTGCCGACCACCCGGGCCTTCAACCTGGTGCGCGCCACGGCCGAGGGCGCCTCGGTGCTGACCTGGGACGGCGATCAGGTCCGCACCACCGAGCTCGGTCCCGGCGTCCACATGGTCACCCACGGTGCGGCGGACGACCCCGCGGCACCGCGCATCGGTCGGTGGCTCGAGGCCTTCCGCTCGGTCGACGCGCCGACCGTCCCGCCGGTGCTCGGCCCCTTCGACGAACTCCGCACCGTGGACGCCGGTGCCGACGCCGGGGACGGGTGGAGTGGTTGGTTCGGCGTGCTTGCGGAGTCCGCAGCGCTGCCGAGCGACCACCCCGACGCGATCCTCCGCGACGTGCACGAGACCGAGGGGCACATGACGACGCTGTCGATCGTCGCGGCAGCGATAGCTCCGGGCCGCACCGTCCTGCAGCACGCCCGGCTGACCGAACCCGGTCGGCTGGACGGGTCGGTGGAGCTGCACCGCGCCTGACGCGCTCGACGTGCCGGATCCGACCCGGGCCTCCCGGCTGCGCCCCGCGCCCGTCGCGAGACGCCGGCGTCTCGCCGAGACGCCTCCGGATTCGGCGGCGTCTCGTGCGTTCCGGGGCGTCTCGGGATGACGCCGGCGTGCAGCGTGCGCTCCCCACCACCGGACGGGAGGCCCGTGGTGGCGCGACCACGGGCCTCCCGTCCGTCTGTCCCTGCGTTCTGGAGCGCGCGAGACGCCGGTGTGCCTGTCAGGCGCCGCCAGGTCCACGAGACGCCTCCGGATTCGGCGGCGTCTCGTGGAGCTGGAGGCGTCCTGGGGAGACGACGGCGTCTCGGCTAGAGCGGCGGGCGCGTCCCCGTGAGGTCCTCGGCGACCGCCCAGAGCGAGCGGGCGAGGTCGGCGCTCCGCGCAGAGCCCGGGATCGACACGGTGGTGGTCGGACCGGTCATGCCGAACGGACCGGAGGGCCCGTAGTACGCGCCACCCACGGCGTTCGGGCCGACCGCCGCGTAGAGCAGCGGTTCGGTGCCCTGCTCGACGGCCTGGGTGAAGGGCAGCGCGCGGTTGCTCGACCGCACCGGCTTCGACCGACCGAGCGAGCGCCCGGCGGCCTGCAGGTTCGTCCGGGTGTAGCCGGGGTGGGCGGCGGTGCTGACCAGGGGCACGTCGGCCTCGACCGTCAGGCGGTGCAGGTGCAGCGCGAGGAGCAGGTCGGCGAGCTTCGACTGCGCGTAGGCACGCCAGCCGTTGTAGCCGCGCTCCCACTGCAGGTCGGCGAAGCGGATCCGGCCGGGGATCGCGGCGAGGCTCGACATCGTCACGACACGGGGTGCCTCGGCCAGGGGTGCACCGGTCCGGGCTGCCCCGGCGCGGAGCAGCGACGGCAGCAGCAGGTTCGTCAGGGCGAACGGGCCGAGGAAGTTCGTGCCGAACTGCAGCTCGAAACCGTCGACGGTCTCGAAGCGCTCCGGCGGGGCCATCACGCCGGCGTTGTTGACCAGGACGTCGATCGGACGTTCCTCGTCCACGATGCCGCTCGCGAAGCGGCGGACGCTGGCCAGGTCGGCGAGGTCGAGTTCGCGGACCTCCACGTCGGCGCCGGGGTGGGCGGCGCGGATGCCGGAGGCGGCGGACTCGCCCTTCTCGGTGCTGCGGACGGCGAGCACGACGCTGGCGCCGGCTCCGGCGAGGCGCAGGGCGGCCTCTCGTCCGGTGCCGCTGTTGGATCCGGTGACGACGATGCGGCGTCCGGTCTGGTCGGGGAGGTTCGGCATGCGGGTGACCGTACTCGTCCGGGCTGGCCGACCCCGGCCGGGCCTGTGCAGGACCGGTCGCCGACCCCGGCCTGGGCCGTGCCGGACCGGCCGCCCACCCCGTGCGCGCTGGGGCGCATCGTGCTACATTGATGCAAACGCATGGAAATGCGATCAGGAGGACACCATGAGCAACGCATTCGGCACCGACCGTCCGTCGGACGTCCCGCCGCCCGCACCCGATCGGGTCGGGCCCCTGCAGCTCGGCCTCGACACCTTCGGCGACGTCACCGAACGCGCCGACGGCAGCCTGCAGTCCGACGCGCAGAGCATCCGCGACGTCGTCGACCAGGCCGTCCTCGCCGACCAGGTCGGCGTCGACTTCATCGGCGTCGGGGAGCACCACCGCGCCGACTTCGTCGTCAGCGCCCCCGAGGTCGTCCTCGCCGCCATCGCCGCCCGCACCGAGCGCATCCGCATCGGCTCGGCCGTCACGGTGCTGTCCTCCGACGACCCAGTCCGCGTGTACGAGCGCTTCGCCACCGTGGACGCGCTGTCGAACGGCCGCGCCGAGGTCATCCTGGGTCGCGGCTCCTTCACCGAGTCGTTCCCCCTGTTCGGCTACGAGCTGAGCGACTACGAGGTCCTGTTCGAGGAGAAGCTCCAGCTCTGGGCGGCCCTGCGCGGCGGCGACGCCGTCACCTGGTCCGGCACCAAGCGCGCGGGCCTGGTCGACCAGGACGTCTTCCCGAAGCTCGAGCACGGCGCCATCCCGACCTGGATCGGTGTCGGCGGGTCCCCGCAGTCGGTCATCCGTGCCGCGTCCTACGGGATGCCGCTCTTCCTCGCCATCATCGGCGGGCAGCCGGCACAGTTCGCCCCCTTCTCGCGCCTGTACCGCCAGGCCCTCGCGCAGCTCGACCTGCCGCAGCAGCCCATCGCGATGCACTCGCCGGGCTTCGTGGCGGCCACCGACGAAGAGGCCGCCGAGCGGTACTGGCCTTACCACAAGGCCGTCACCGACCAGCTCGGCCGGGAGCGCGGCTGGCCGCCCCTCGACGTCGCCGGGTACCGGGCGAGCCTGTCGGCCGGCGGGTCGCTCTACGTCGGCTCGCCGGAGACCGTCGCCCGCAAGGTCGCACGCAACATGCGGATCCTCGGTGCCTCGCGCTTCGACATGCGGTACGCGACGGGTCGCCTGCCGCACGCCGACATGATGCGGTCGATCGAGCTCTACGGCTCCGAGGTCGCGCCCCGCGTGCGCGAGCTGCTGGCGCAGCCCGTCCCCGTCGCCTGACGGACGCGGTCCCGGTCCCGGTCCGGGTCCGCAAGACACCGGTGTTCGCACTCCGCACCACCCTTCGCGGGTGTTCGGAGCGTGAGCACCGGTGTCGTGCGTTCGGGTCCCGGCGGGCAGCGCTGCGCGCGGGCGACGGCCGGGAGGCCCGGGGCGGCCACCGAGATCGGCTCACGGGGGCCGCGGGTACGGTCCAGGGCATGTCGTCACACCCCGACCACGCCTCCGGTCCCGTTCCTGGTCACGCCTCCGACTCCGTCGTCGAGCGCCGGTTCCGCGGCCGGATCATGGGCGTCGGCACGACCTCGGGCGTCCGCATCGTCGTCGGCATGTGGGACCGCTCGCCGTTCGGGCCGTTCACGGACGTGTTCCTCGAGCTCCCCGACGGCACCAGCGTGCTGCTCGCCCCGGACGAGATCGTCGCCGCGTACGTCTCCGGCACCTACCGCTTCGACACGGTGTCGGTCGTCGACGTCCACGCCCGCCGCACCGCCCGCGGCCTCGAGCTGAGCGCCGGTGCGCTGGAGGCCTCGATCGACGTCGGCGGGATCTCGCCGCTCGGCCGGATCCTGCGCATCGTGCCGAAGCCGATCGCCCGAGACCCGCGCTGGCTCGCTGCGATCGACCCCGTGGCGCGCCTGCTCGCGCCGGGCTCCGGCACCGCGGGCTCGGCGGGCAACGGCCGTCGCGAGTACTACGGCGTGACCGGGGCGCACGACGTCACCGGTGTGCGCGGCACCTGGGCGGGGGAGTCCCTGGGGGACCTTGCGCCGCTCGACCCGCCCGTGGCGTTCGGCTTCGCCTCGATGCCGAGGATCCCGCAGGTCGTCGACGTCGAGACCACCATCCGCGAACCCGTCTGAGCCTGCTTCGTCGCCACGCGCTCGTGGTGCGTGTGCATGTTCCGACGATGCACGCGTCGAACGACTCGTGTCCGATCGCTTGATGCACACGCATCCGGTGCGTGTGCATGCAACGACGTTCCACCTGTCGATCGACTCGTGTGGTGTCGCATCCTGCACACGCATGTGCGGCCCGACGGCCGGGATCTGTCGGGGCGGGGGCGGCGAGGCGGAGGTGCGCCGGGCCTCCAGGCCGACCTCGACCGGACCACCTCGACGCGCGGGGCTGACGCGTCCAGCGCCGGAGGGGCACACTGGTCGGAACGGTACGGCCCCGTGAACCGACGGTCGCACGTCGGGCGGATCGGGGCGCATGACGCAAAGGAGCACCATGACCGACACACAGACTGAGCAGCGCGCCGCCATCTCGGACATCGTCCACGGCGCCCACACGGCACTGCTCACCACGGTGAGCGAGGACGGGAACCTGCACGCCAGGCCCCTCGCGGTGCAGGACAAGACGTTCCACGGGACCCTGCGGTTCCTGGTGCAGGACGGCAGCGAGAAGGTCGAGGACATCGCGCGGAACCCGCACGTCAACGTCTCGATCGAGTCGCAGGGCGGGTACCTGTCCATCGCCGGGACCGCGACCGTGACCCAGGACGACTCTGTCGTCGACGAGCTGTGGTCTCCGTTCGCCGAGGCGTGGTTCCCGGAGGGGCGTCAGGACCCGACGATCCGGCTCCTGACGGTCGAGGGGGTCTCGGTCGAGTACTGGACCCAGGACACCGGGCCGGTCGGAAGCCTGGTGCAGATGTTCAAGGCGGCACTCGGCAAGCAGAGCCAGCCGGACACGGGCGACCACGGGACGCTCGAGCTCTGAGGCTCTGACGGCGTGGTGGGGCCGGCCCGGTGCGGGGCGGTGCTGTGGCGCCGGCTTGGTGCGCTGACGCCGTCGTGTTGCTGTGGCGCCGCCTCGCGCGCATGACGCCGCCGGATTCGGGGGCGTCATGCGCACGTGGCGGCGTCGTGACGAGACGACGGCGTCCTGCCGCGACGAGACGACGGCGTCGCGCGGAGACCAGCCCGGTCTGCGCGTCAGCTGCTCACGGCGGGCCGAGCAACCAGAGCACCGCGACCAGCACCGGCTGCCCCGCCAACGCCGCGGACACGAGCGTCCACCGCATCCAGGGCTTCGCGACCAGCTCGGGCGACCCGAACAGCGGCGCGAGCGGCATGAGCAGCCGCGGGGTCGAGGCCATCGGCAACGACACCGCGAAGACGTACAGCGCGTACCCGGCCGAGTACAGCACCGTCGTGGGTCCGAGCCGGCGCGTCGACTTCCGGAGCAGCCAGATCGGGTACGCGACGAGCAGGAACACCACGATCAGGATCCCGCCCACGCCGAGCCAGCGGCCCGCGATGAGGAACCACGGCGTCAGCGGCACGAAGTCCACCCGGCCGATGAAGTTCACCCACCAGGACATCTCCGTCTCCAGGTACGCGTTCGGCGTCCCGGTGACGTGCGAGGCGATCACCGGCCAGGCGAGTCCGGCGGCGACCATGGTCAGGCCGGCGGCGACGACCCCGACCTGCTCGCGGAGCGGGAAGCCCTCGAACACGCGGCCGGTCTCCCGCCGCGCCCGGACCCACCGGACGAGCGCGACGACGCCGAGCACGAGCGGGATCGCCAGGGCACCCGGGCGGGTGAACGCCGCGGCGACCCCGAGGGCGGTCAGGAGGGCGTACCGCCGACGTTCCAGCGCGAGCAGCGCCCCGAACGACAGCACGAGGAACATGCTCTCCGCGTACCCGACCTGCAGCAGGAACGACAACGGACCGCAGCTGAAGAAGAAGACCGCCCACATCGCCGCTGCGTGCCCCGCCCGGTCCAGCACCAGCCGGTGCAGCAAGAAGGTGGCGAGCAGGCCTGCGACGATCGCGACCAGCGGCGCGCCGAGGTCGAAGGGCACCCCGGTCGAGGCCGTCAGCGCTCGGATGGTGAAGGGGAACGCCGGCAGGAAGGCCCAGGCGTTCTGGGCGACGTTGCCGGCAGCGTCGAGGGGCAGGGCATCCGGGTAGCCGTGCAGCGAGATCTGCTCGTAGTACTGCCCGTCCCAGGCGACCAGGAACGCGCCGAACCCGTGTTCGTTGCCCCAGATCGCGTTGTCCGGCAGGGCACGACCGATGAGCGGGTACGCGAGCGCGAGCCACAGTGTGGACAGCACCCGGCCGCCGGTCCAGACGAGCAGGACCGCCGCCCACGCGGGCAGCGACGTCACGGTGTCGAAGGCACGCCGTCGGCCGGCGGACCACCGTCCGGCGAGCACGCCGGCACTGTCGGTGCGGCTCACGCGCGAGTTCCTCGGCGTTCGGGTGGTCGGGTCGGCACCCGGCCAGGGTAGTCGGCCCGAGCGTGAGGATCGCCCCGAACCACCCCTGGAGGCCCGACCTGCGTCGTGCAACCCACCTCGCGCCCGGTGGACGGCCGGTGCCGAGTGCGGTGGGTGGCCCGTTCCGCGCGCCGTCCCGACGCTCGGTTCCGCGTGGGGACGGGCGACGTCGTGACGGCAGGGACGTCCGCGGGCATAGTCTCGATGGGCGATGACGACGACGGCGACGACACCCAGACGACGGACGGGCAGCACTGCGGTCGCCGTGCTGGTGGCCGGGGCCTACTTCATGGAGCTGCTGGACGGCACGATCCTGGCGACCGCCGCGCCGGCGATGGGGCGTGACCTCGGGGTCGACTCCGCCGCGGTCGGTGTCGCGATCACCGCCTACCTCGTCACCCTCGCGGTGTTCATCCCGGTGTCCGGCTGGCTCACCGACCGGATCGGCTCGCGGACCGTCTTCGCCGGGGCCATCGCGCTGTTCACGATCGCGTCCGCACTGTGCGCGCTGTCGACCGGGCTGGTGGAGCTGACGCTGTGGCGCATCCTGCAGGGCCTCGGCGGAGCGCTCATGGTGCCCGTCGGCCGGCTCGTCGTGCTCCGGAGCGCCGGGCGCGAACAACTCGTCACCGCCATCGCCATCCTGACCTGGCCGGCCCTCGCCGCCCCGATCATCGCGCCGTTCATCGGCGGCGTGCTCGTCGAGACGCTGTCGTGGCACTGGATCTTCCTCATCAACATCCCGCTCGGCGTCATCGCGTTCGTCGCCGCCCTGGTGCTCGTCCCGCAGGAGCGTGCGGCGCAGCGGGTGCCGTTCGACTGGTTCGGGTCGCTGCTCGCCTGCGTCGGGCTCGGCTCGCTCGTCGTGATGGCGTCCCTGCTCGCACTCGACGTCATCCCGGTCCTGGCCGTCGTCGTGTCCGGTGTCGTCGGAGCCGTCTGCTGCTGGTTCGCGATCCGGCACTTCCGTCGGGCGCCGCACCCGATCATGGGGCTCGACGCGTTCCGGCTCGAGACGTTCCGGGTGTCGCACGCCGGCGGCAGCCTGTTCCGTCTGGCGGTGTCCGCGGTGCCGTTCGTGCTCCCGCTGCTGTTCCAGGACGCCTGGGGCTGGAGCGCCGTGCTCGCCGGGTCAGCAGTGCTCTGGGTGTTCGTCGGCAACCTCGGCATCAAGCCGATGACGACCCCGTTCCTGCGCTGGTGGGGCTACCGCCCGGTCATCATCGTGTCGTCGGCCATCGCCGCGCTGACCGTGGTCGCGATGGCGTTCATGACCGAGGACACCCCGTTCTGGCTGCTCGCCGTGCTGCTCGTCGTCAGCGGTGCTGCCCGCTCCGTCGGCTTCACGGCCTACAACACCATCGCCTTCGCCGACGTCGAGCAAGCAGACATGACCCCGGCGAACACGCTGTCGTCGACCCTGCAGCAGACCGCCGCGGGCTTCGGGGTCGCCGTCGCCGCGGTGGTCATCCGCGCGGCCTCGGGGCTCGGGGGTGACGGACCGTACACGGTGGCCTTCTGGGTCATCGCCGCCCTGCTCGTGGTCGCCTGCGTCGAGGGCATCCTGATGAGTCGCTCAGCGGGCGACACCGTCCGTCCGGTCGGCCGTGTCCGCGCCTGATCCCGCCGCTGTCCGTTTCCGTCACGGTCACACGGACGAAACCCGGCAGGCGTTACAGTCTCAGCAACCGTCCGCGGTACCCGAGTACGGTGACCGCGGCAGGGTGACCGGAACACCCGGACAGGAAGGCAGCATGGCCGCGCCAGAGCAGCAGAGCACGATCGCATCGGACCAGACCGTGCAGCCCACGCAGCTCCGTGTCGTCAGCTACAACCTCCGCGAGCACACCGCCAACGGCGAGCTCGCCGCACTGGCCGAGGCATCCGACGCCGACGTCCTGTGCGTGCAGGAGTGCGACAGCAACGACCTCGCTCCGTCGATCGGCGGCCTGTCGCTCGCCGCGTCGACCCGCACCAACCGACTCGGGCTCGCGATCTACAAGCGCGACGACCGCTTCGAGGTGCAGGACTTCAGCATCCACTCGCTGCAGAAGTCGCTGCACGACCGGGTCCTCGCACCCGCGCACGAACGACTCATCGCGATGCACCTGCGCGACACCGAGGCCGACGCCGAGGTCGTCGTCGCGTCGTTCCACGCCTCACCGTTGACCGCGACGAACTCCCTGCGCCGCAAGCAGATCGAGGCGGCGCACCAGTTCCTGCGCGAGCTCGCGAAGGACGTCCCCGCGGTCATGGTCGGCGACTTCAACTACCCGTGGTTCCAGACAAACCTGCGTCGCAAGATCGAGCAGGGCGGGTTCGCGCTGTCGCTGTCCGACCAGCCGACGTACCTGCGCTACCGCAAGTTCACGGGCCACTTCGACTTCGCGACGAGCGTCGGGCTGCACATCGCCGGCGTCGAGACCCTGCCGGCGGGCATCTCCGACCACCGTCCGATCCTGGTGCGAGCGCACTACGAGCACCCGGGCGAGACCGGCGCCGTCACCACCGTCGAGGCTCCCGCCGCCTGACCGGGTGCCCTCGGGCGCTGGTCGCTGGCTACCGCGGTCGCGCGACATGCCGCGCGCGCATGGCCGGCTGGTCACGAAGTGGCGGCTGGCGGCCGGGTGCGCGACGTGCCGCGGGTGTGCCGCCGGCTGGTCACGAAGTGTCGGTTGGCGGCCGGGCGGGCGACGGTTCGTGCGACCTCGGCGGTCGCGCGCGGGGAGTCATGACCGCTCGGCGGTGGGCGGTCGGGCGTGTCGGTGTCGCGTTCCGAGGGTGCGACCTGCCGCGGGTGTGCCGCCGGCTGGTCACGAAGTGTCGGCTGGCGGCCCGGCGGGCGACGGTTCGTGCGACCTCGGCGGACGTGAGCGGGGAGTCGTGACCGCTCGGTGGTGGGCGGTCGGGCGTGTCGACGCCGCGTTCCGGGGGCGCGACCAGCCGGCGGACGTGAGCGGGGAGTCGTGACCGCTCGGCGGACGACGCTGGGCGCGCCCGTTCAGCCCGCAACGCACTGGAGGCCCGGTGCCGGTCTCGTGGACCGGCACCGGGCCTCCAGGCGGTCGCCCGCAGAGCCCGCGACCGCGGGTCAGCGGCGCAGGGTCGCCCGCGCCAAGCGGTTGCCGATGAACTGGCCGAGCTGCACGATGACGACGATCGCCGCCACCGAGACGTAGACCACCCACCAGTCGTAGCGCTGCGAGCCGTAGGTGATCGCGTACTCGCCGAGGCCGCCGCCACCGATCAACGCACCCTGCGCCGTCATGTCGACGATGCCGATGTAGATGAACGTGTAGCCGAGGATCAGGGGGCCGAGACCCTCGGGGATGAGCACGGTCAGCAGGATCGAGACGGGGTGCGCGCCCGACGCCCGAGCCGCCTCGACGACGCCCGGGTCGACCGACAGCAGGTTCTGCTCGACGATCCGGGACACCGCGAAGGCCGCGGCCAGCGAGATCGCGAAGGTCACCGCGGGGACGCCGATCGTGGTCTGCACGACGACCCGCGACAACGGGGCGATCGCGGCGAGGAAGATCACGAACGGGATCGGGCGGATCAGGTTCACGAACACGTTGAGCACCGTGTACGCGGTGCGGTTGCCGAGCACGTTGCCCGGCCGGGTCGCGTAGAGCAGCAGGCCGAGCGCGAGGCCGATGACCCCGGCGATGACCAGCGAGATCAGCGACATCACGATGGTGTCGCGGATCGCTGCCAGGAAGACGTCGAACGTGTCGATCACGCTCTGGAACGAGTTGTTGTTCACGCGGCGGCCTCCTCGTCGGTGGTGACGCCGTCGGCGCGGAGCGCGGCGATTGCCCGGTCGATGGCGTCGGAACCGCCGGTCACCCCGGGCCCGCCGGACGCTCCGGGCCCGCTGGGCACTCCGGGCCCGCCGGAGGCACCGCCCGCTGCGCTCAGCTCGTAGGTGAGCGAGCCGATCCGACGCTCCCGGATCTCGCCGACCCCGCCGTAGACGAGCTCTGCGGTGACCCCGGCGGCGCGGAACGCGGCGTCGATGCGGTTCTGCAGCCCGGCCTCGTCGGTGATCTGCACCGTGACGAGCCGACCCGGGTGCCGGTCCCGGAGACGCCGGAGCGTCTCGGGCGAGGGCCGGTCGTGCAGCGCGGTGCGGACGAAGCGCTGCGCGGCACCGGTCTTCGGGGCGGAGAACACGTCGTAGACGTCCCCGACCTCGACGACCCGGCCCTGCTCCATCACGGCGACCCGGTCGGCGATCTGCCGGACGGCGTCCATCTCGTGCGTGATGACGATGATCGTGACGCCGAGCTCCCGGTTCACCCGGCGCAGCAGCGCGAGCACCTCGGACGTGGTGTCCGGGTCCAGGGCGCTGGTGGCCTCGTCGGCGAGCAGCAGGTCGGGCGACGCCGCCAGGGCGCGGGCGATGCCGACGCGCTGCTTCTGGCCGCCGGACAGCTGTTCCGGGTAGGCGTGGGCACGCTCGAGCAGGCCGACGAAGTCGAGCAGCTCGGCGACACGGCGGTCCCGCTCGGCCTTCGGCACACCGGCGACCTTGAGCGGGTACGCGACGTTGCCGGCGATCGTGCGGGACCGGAACAGGTTGAACTGCTGGAAGATCATCCCGATGTTCCGACGTGCCAGACGGCGGTCCCGCTCGGGGATCGCCGTCAGCTCGCGGCCCGCGACGGTGACCGTGCCGGAGCTCGGCAGCTCGAGTGCGTTGACCAGGCGGACCAGGGTGGACTTGCCGGCACCGGAGTACCCGATGACGCCGAGGACCTCTCCCTGGTGCACGTCCAGGGAGACGTCCTCGACGGCCACCACGGTCTCGCCGGTGTCGGCGCGGCGGTAGTGCTTCGAGACGCCGCGGAGTTCGACGAGGACCGGCACTACTGCTTGGCCGCCTTCGCGTCCTGCTCGACCTGGGCGAGCTCGTCCTGCAGCTTCGAGGCGCTCTCGTCGCGGGCGACGGCCTCGGGCAGGTCCTTCGCGAAGGCCTTCTGCACGGCGTCGTCCTGGAACAGCTCCGCCAGCTCGAGGTAGGTCTTGTTGCCCTTGTCCTCGTCGCGGACGGCGAACACGTTCACGTACGGGGCAGCGGTTGCGCTCGAGGGGTCGTCCTGGTAGATCGCGTCCGAGATCGGCAGGCCGGCCGCGGTGGCGAAGTTGTTGTTCACGACGGCGGCGGCGACGGAGCCCTGCTGCAGCGCGTTCGCGGTCTGCGAGGCGTCGAGGGGCTGGACGTCGACCTTCTTCGTCTCGATGTCGTCCGCGGTGGAGAACGCCGAGCCACCGTCCTTGAGCGTGATCAGGTCCGCCGCCTGCAGGATCAGGAGCGCACGGGCCTGGTTGATCGAGTCGTTCGGGATCGCGACCTTCGCGTTCGCGGGCAGCTCGGACGGCTTGTCGTACTTCGTCGCGTAGAGCGGCAGCGGGTACACGGCGGTGGAGCCGATGGGCTGCAGGTCGTCGTCGGACGTGACGTTGTAGTCCGCCAGGTACTGGATGTGCTGGAACTGGTTGATGTCCAGCTGGCCGTCCTTGAGCGCGGGGTTCGGCAGCGAGTAGTCCGAGAAGTTCGTCAGCTTGACCGTGACGTTGAGCTTCTCCTTCGCCAGCTTCGTGTACGTGCTCCAGTAGCCGAGCGACTTGTCCGAGACACCGATCGTGACGGTCTTCGGCGCGGCGTCGCCGGCTGCTCCGGCACCGTCGCTGCCGGAGCGCAGGGCTCCGACGACCACGGCGACGACGATGGCCACGACGACGATCGCGGCGGCGACGATCCAGCCGATCGGACGCCTGCCCGTCGGCTTCTCGGGCAGTGCTGGGGCTGCGGACATGCTGGTGCTCCTCGTGGGCCGTGCGTGCGGGGGAGCCGCGGTGGTCCGCGGCGTGGAGACGAGTGTGACCTGCGCCCCACCGCCGGAGCGAGTTCCGTTCCGTCGTGTTACGCAGCACTCGACCCGTGCCGCGTGCGTCGCAGGACGCGTCCCGACACGACTTGGTTGACTCGGACCGTGCGCAGCATCGAACTCGTCCTCGGCCCGGAGTCGGACGCCGCCGTGCGGTCGGCCTGGCAGGCCCTGATCGACGCCGACCTGCCGAGCCTGGGGCGACACCCCTCCCCGTCGAACGCGCCGCACGTCACCCTGGCCGCCGGGGAGACGCTGCCCGTGCCCGCCGGGTTCCGCACCTCGGTCCCGACGTCGATCCGGCTGGGCGGGCTGCTGCTCTTCCCCGCGGGCGCCGGCCGTTCGGTGCTCGTGCGCGCGGTGGTCCTCGACACGGCGCTCACCACCTTCCACGACGAGGTGCATGCGGTCGCCCCCGGCGGCGTCGAGACGTCGGTGCCCGGGCACTGGTCGCCGCACGTCACGCTGGCCCGCCGGGTGCGCGACGAGGACCTGCCACGGGCGGTCGCGGCGCTGCGTGCCGCGCCGCTGCCGGAGACGCTGGACGTGGGCGGTGTTCGGCACTGGGACGGTGAGACACGGACGATCACGCCGCTCGCGTTCACGTCGATCTGACCTCCGGCGGGGCGACGGCAGCACTGCCCGGCACTGCGCGGCGCTGCGCGGCGCTGCCTGCACTGCACTGCGCTGCGCTGCGCGGCGCTGCGCTGCGCGGCCTGGAGGCCCGGGTCAGGTCCCGAGCACCCGCTCGCCGAACGCGGATGCGAACGTCCGACCCGGGTCGGCCCGGGCGACCAGGTCGCGGAAGTCCGCCAGCCGCGGGTACAGCGCGGCGATCGCCGCGTGGTCGAGCGAGCTCATCTTGCCCCAGTGCGGGCGGCCGTCGAAGGGCGCGAGCCGGGCCTCCAGGTCGGGCAGGAGCGCGGCGACCTCGGCCGGGTGCTTCTGCCAGGTGAACGCGATGCAGAGGACGTCCTCGCCCTGGGTCGGGCTGAGCCAGAGGCCGTCCGCGGCCATCGTCCGGAGTTCGCAGACGTGCAGGTGCGGCTGGATCCGGTCCGCCAGTCCTCGGAGCGTGTCGAGGGCTCCAGCCGCGTGCCGGAGCGGGACGAAGTGCTCGCTCTGCACTTCGGACCCGTGGCTCGGGACCGATCCGATCGGGAAGTGCGGCAGCCGGTCCCACCACGGGCCGACGGAGCCGTCGCGCGCGGTCCGGTGGTCGTCGCCGGGGGTGCCGGGCAGGCGGGGTGCCCCGGCCAGCGCGTCCGGAACCGGCACGTCCCCGCCGCCGTCGGGCACGCGCGACTTCACCAGGACCTCGGTGATCGCGTCGCCGAACACCGTGTACGCGCACACCGAGTACGCGGCGGCGTGCACCTCGGCGACGTTCGCGGTGAAGGTGTCCCAGGGGATCGAGCCGTAGACGTCCTGACGCATCCGGTAGGTGGGCTCGACGTCGAGGGTCACCCGGGTCACGATGCCGAGCAGGCCGAGGTGCAGCACCGCACCGTCGAACCCCGGGTCCGTCCGGTCGGTCGTCCGGGCGGAGCCGTCCGGACCGAGCACCTCGAACGCGCGCACGGCGGTGGCGAGTGAACCCAGCGCCGTGCCGGAGCCGTGGGTACCGGTCGCGACCGCGCCCCCGACGGAGATGTGCGGCAGTGATCCGGTGTTGTGCAGGGCGAACCCGGCGCGGTCGATGTCGGACGCGACGTCGCCGTACCGGGTGCCGGCACCGAGCGTCACCGTGCGGTGCTCGGCGTCGACGACCAGGTCGGTGGGGATCCCGGTCAGGTCGAGCAGGACGCCCGGGGAGTCGGCGACGTCGTTGAAGGAGTGCCGGGTGCCGAGTCCGTGCACCCGTTCGGCGTCCGCCACGACCTGGGCGGCCTCGTCGATCGACGACGGACGGACGACCCGTTCGGCCGTGTACGTGACCGTGCCGGACCAGTTGAGCTCGCTCGTCGTCGACCGCATGGCGCCCACCCTGCCACGCAGTCCAGCGCCCGGTGCGAGCCGGGTGCGAGCCGGGCGCCGGTCCCCGTCACGGAATCGGCGCCCGGCGGGGTCCGTCGGTCAGTGCACGGGCGGGGGCGTCGGTGCGCCCTCGGGCACCTCGGGTCGGCGGACGAACACCGACGCCAGGATGCCGAACAGCGAGATGATCGCACCGACCATGAAGGCGGTGCCGACGCCCGACGCGGTGGCCACCTGGACCCCACGGGCACCGGAGCCCTCGACGGCGGTGGCCGCACCGATCGTCAGCAGCGTGACGAACAGGGCGGTGCCCGCTGCACCGGCGAGCTGCTGCGCCGTGCCGAGCACCGCGCTGCCGTGCGAGTACAGCTTCGGGGGCAGCCCGCCGAGCGCCGCGGTGAACAGCGGCGTGAAGGTCAGGGCCAGCCCGATGCTCAGCACCACGTGCGCACCGAGGACGAACCACACGCTCGTGTCGACGCCGACGGTGGAGAGCGCCCAGAGCACGGCGCTGACGATGATCGATCCGGGGATGAGCAGCACGCGCGGGCCACGGCGGTCGTAGATGCGACCGACGATGGGGGAGAGCAGGCCCATCAGCAGACCACCGGGGAGCAGCAGCAGGCCGACCTGCAGGACCTCGAGCCCGAGGACGCGCTCCAGGTAGATGGGCAGCAGGATGAGCGTGCCGAACATCGCCATGAAGCTCAGACCCATCGCGACGATCGGCACCGTGAAGCCGCGGGTGCGGAACGTGCGCAGGTCGAGCAGGGCGCTGTCGGTGCGCTGCAGGCGCGTCTGCCGGACGATGAACACCGCGAGGGCGACGGCGCCGACGACCAGGGTGGTCACCGGGACGAGCGGACCGGTCGCGCCGGCTTCACCGATGCTGGACAGGCCGTAGACGATGCCGCCGAACGCGAAGGCGGAGAGCACCACCGAGACGACGTCGATCGGCGCCTTGCGCGGCGTCGAGACGTTCTGCACCTTGACCATGCCGAGGATGAGCGCCGCGATCGCGATGGGCAGCACGAAGCCGAACAGCCAGCGCCACGAGAAGGCGTTGAGGATCAGGCCGGAGATCGTCGGGCCGATCGCCGGTGCGACCGAGATGACGATGGAGATGTTGCCCATGATGCGGCCACGGTGCGCGGGGTCGACGAGGGTCAGGACCGTCGTCATGAGCAGCGGCATCATGATCGCGGTGCCGCTGGCCTGCACGATGCGGCCGATGAGCAGCACCGTGAACCCGGGGGCGAGCAGGGCGATCAGCGTGCCGACCGAGAACAGGCCCATGGCCCAGACGAACACCGGGCGGGTGTTGAACCGCTGCAGCAGGAACCCGGTGATCGGGATGACGACCGCCATGGTGAGCAGGAAGCCGGTGGTCAGCCACTGACCGGTCGCGGCGCTGATGTCGAGGTCGTCCATGAGCCGGGGCAGCGCCACGCCCATGATCGTCTCGTTGAGGATGACGACGAACGCGGAGACGAGCAGCAGCCCGATCACGAGTCGGGTCTCGGCAGCGGACGGCTGCGAGACGCTTCCCGTGCGGGGGGCGGAATCGACGGCCTGGGTCATGCGGGTGCTCCTGGTGGGTCACGACGGGTGGAACGGGTGTGGCGCAGGACGCGCAGACAGGCCAACTCCCTGAGTGGATGCGATTATTCCGCTTCGCTGGCGACGTCCGCAGGTGGACGATCGGCACCGCCCCCGACGTGCCCGCGCGACGTCGGGCGTGTCCGCTCAGTGCAGGATCGCGAACCCGTCGGCGTCCCCGTGCGGCACGACCGACCGCAGGGAGACGTCGGTCACGGTCGCCGACGGCGGCCCGGTGCGCAGGCACGCCATCAGCGAGTCGACCGCGACCGAGGGGCCCTCGGCCTCGACCTCGACCGTGCCGTCCCAGAGGTTCCTCGCGTAGCCGACCAGGTCGAGCCCGTCGGCCTTCCGAGCGGTCCAGTACCGGAAGCCGACCCCCTGGACGGTCCCCGACACCACGGCATGCACCCTCGTCACCGTCGTCATGCCCTCCACGCTAACCGCGGCGTGCTCCCGGGAGTTTTCGGCCCCGTGACGATCTGTTTCCGGCTCGTGACGAGCGCACCCCGTCGGCAGTGATACTGTCATCCCAACCCGAACACTTCGAGTCAGATTGACACTATCTCTCTCATGGACGAACCAGGCATCCGCGTCGCGGTCTCCACCGTGATCGTGGCGCTGCGCCCGCACCCCGACACCGGTGCGCCGGCGCTGTGGATGCCACTCGTGCGTCGCGTCGCCGAACCGTTCGAGGGATCCTGGGCGCTCCCCGGCGGCTGGGTCGGCGACGACGAGGGGCTCGAGGACTCGGCGGCCGCCCGACTGCGCGAGACGACGAACGTCCAGCCGCGCTACCTCGAGCAGCTCTACGCGTTCGGCGACGTCGGACGCTCCCCGAGCCGGGTCGTGTCGATCGTGTACTGGGCGCTCGTGCACCCGGACGAGGCGAACGTCGTGCCCGACGACTGGAACGTCCGGTGGTTCCTGGCCGACGAGCACCCGCCGCTCGCCTTCGACCACGACCGCATCGTCGAGTACGCCCTGTGGCGGCTGCGCAACAAGATGTCGTACTCGCGGATCGCGCAGGCGTTCCTCGGTGACCGGTTCACCCTCGCCGAACTCCGCGGCGTGTACGAGGCGGTGCTCGGCCGAGCACTCGACCCCGCGAACTTCCGTCGGCAGGTCGAGAAGACCGACGCGGTCCTGCCGACCGACGAGACCACGAGCGGGGGCCGGCACCGTCCGGCTCGGCTGTACCGCTCGAACCCCGACCTGGCCTACGCGGACAACGGCCCGCTGCAGACCGGGGCCGATCAGCACCAGCAGCGGAACCGATAGGAAACCCCGTGTCCATCGCCACGACGATCGAGCTCATCTCCAACGGCAAGGCCGGCGGCAGCACCTGCACGCCCGACCTCGCGATGCCGACGTGGGACTTCGACTCCCGCCCCGGGTACGGCCCGGGATCGTCGATGTCCGACGTCATCCCGACGAGTGCCCCGCGCCAGGGCGTCCTGCCCGACGAGTACAAGACGGCCCCGACCGACGAGCTCCACGAGCGCATCGAGCGGGCGAAGGCCACCCTCGGCGACCGGGTCGTCGTCCTCGGGCACTTCTACCAGCGCGACGAGGTCGTCCGGCACGCGGACTTCCTCGGTGACTCGTTCCAGCTCGCGAACGCCGCCCTGACCAAGCCCGACGCCGAGGCGATCGTGTTCTGCGGCGTGCACTTCATGGCCGAGACCGCCGACATCCTGGCGCGCGACGACCAGCGCGTGATCCTGCCGAACCTGGCCGCCGGCTGCTCGATGGCGGACATGGCCGACATCGACAGCGTCGAGGCCGCGTGGGCCGAGCTCACCGCCGCGTACGGCACCGAGCCCGACGCCGACGGCCGCGTGCCCGTGATCCCGGTCACCTACATGAACTCCGCCGCCGACCTCAAGGCCTTCTGCGGGCGCAACGGCGGCATCGTCTGCACCTCGTCGAACGCAGCGACGGTGCTCGAGTGGGCCTTCGAGCGCGGGCAGCGCGTCCTGTTCTTCCCCGACCAGCACCTCGGCCGCAACACCGCGAAGGCGATGGGCATCAGCACCGACCTGATGCCGATGTGGAACCCCCGGAAGCCCCTCGGCGGCAACGAGACGAGTGAACTCGAAGCGGCGAAGGTCATCCTCTGGCACGGCTTCTGCTCGGTGCACCGTCGCTTCACGGTCGACCAGATCGACCAGGCCCGCCGCGAGCACCCGGGTGTGCGGGTCATCGTGCACCCGGAGTGCCCGATGGCCGTCGTCGACGCTGCCGACCACGCCGGCAGTACCGACCTGATCCGGAAGACCGTCGCTGCCGCCACCGAACCGACGACCTTCGCGATCGGCACCGAGATCAACATGGTGAACCGGCTCGCCGCCGAGTACCCGCAGCACACGATCTTCTGCCTCGACCCGGTCGTCTGCCCCTGCTCGACGATGTACCGGATCCACCCGGGCTACCTCGCCTGGGTGCTCGAGGCACTCGTCCGCGGCGAGGTCCTCAACGAGATCGTCGTCCCCGCCGACGTGCAGGCCGACGCCAAGGTCGCGCTCGAGCGCATGCTCGCGGCGAAGCCCCGCGGCTGACACACGAGTCCGACCGAACGAGGGAGACCACCGTGCACGTCGTCATCGTCGGCTCCGGCATCGCCGGGCTGACCGCAGCGATCCGCGCCAGTGCCCTGCACGACGTCACCCTCGTGACGAAGGGGGCGCTCGCCGACAGCGCCACCGCGTACGCCCAGGGCGGCATCGCGGTGGCGCTCGGTGCCGACGACTCCGCGGCACTGCACCAGGCCGACACCCACGTCGCCGCGGCCGGCAGTGCCGACGCGCGTGCCGTCGAGGTCCTGTGCACCGACGGCCCGGCCCGCGTCCGCGACCTGCTCGCCCTCGGCGTGCCCTTCGACCGGTCGTCGGACCCGGCGACCCTCGACCGGTACGGCGACGACCTGGCCCGCGGTCGTGAAGCCGCGCACGGCCGGTGGCGCGTCGTGCACGCCGACGGTGACGCGACCGGGGCCGCCGTCGAGCGCACCCTCATCGCGGCACTGCACCGACGGCACGTCACGATCCTGGAGCGCACCAGCCTGACCGACCTCGTCGTCCGTGACGGGGCAGTCGTCGGCGCCGACGTCCTGGACCTGCTCGGAGAACCCCGCCGGCTCGACGCGGACGCCGTCGTCATCGCGTCCGGGGGAGCGGGGCACCTGTACCGCGAGACGACGAACCCCCTGGTGGCGACGGGCGACGGGGTCGCCGCCGCCTGGCGAGCCGGCGCCGTCCTCGCCGACCTGGAGTTCGTCCAGTTCCACCCGACGCGGCTGGCGGTCCCCGGCGGCGGCCTGGTGTCCGAAGCCGTCCGCGGTGAAGGTGCCGTCCTCCGCGACGCCGCCGGACACCGCTTCATGACGGACGTGCACCCGGACGCCGAGCTCGCCCCGCGTGACGTCGTCGCCCGCGGGATCGCCGCCGCGGTGCGCGACCAGGGCGGCGCACCCGTGCTCCTCGACGCCACCGGCCTCGACGCCGGGTTCCTGGTCGCCCGGTTCCCCGGACTCACCCGGGCCACCCGCGCCGCCGGGTTCGACTGGACCCGCGAGGGCGTCCCGGTCGCACCGGCCGCGCACTACTCGATGGGCGGCATCGCCACCGACGCCGAGGGCCGCTCCAGCCTGCCCGGACTCCTCGCCGTCGGTGAAGTCGCCTGCACAGGGGTCCACGGTGCCAACCGGCTCGCCTCGAACTCCCTGCTCGAGGGGCTCGTCTTCGCGGTCCGCGCAGCGGACGCGGTCACCGCACCGCGACCCGGCCTGCTCCGCCTGCGCGGGGACGCCGGTCTGCACGTCACCAGCGTGCCCCGAGCGGCCGACGCGACCCCTTCCTCCCCCCACCTGCTCGGCCGTCACGCCGCTCCGCAGGCTCCGCAGCGCGCCGGAACCGGCAGGCGTGGGCCCAGTCCGACCCGGCCTGGAGGCGCGACCCACCTCGACGACGCCGGTGCCGTCCGGCAGGCGGTCCAGTCCGTCATGACGGACCGCGTCGGCCTGCTCCGTGACGCCGTCGGGCTGGCGAGCGCGCGCCGCGACCTCGACGCGCTGACCGCGCCGACCGGCGGCGGCGTGCGTGAGCACGAGGACCGTGCGCTCCTCGACCTGGCCCGACTCGTCGCGCTCGCCGCCGAGGCCCGCACCGAGTCCCGCGGGGCGCACGCCCGCACCGACCACCCCGACACCGACCCCACCGCCCCGGCCTCGTACGCCTGGGTCGCCGACCGCACCGACGCCGGTCCCGACCAGCACGCCCACGAACGCGCCGACGGTTCCGCAGCCGTCCCGCAGGAGGTACCCGCATGACCACCGACCCCGGCACCATCCCGCCGCACGCGCTCCGTCGCGTGATCGAGACCGCGCTCGAGGAGGACGCGCCCTGGGGCGACGTCACCAGCGAGACCCTGATCCCCGTGGAGGCGACCGCGACCGCCACCCTCGGCGCGCGCGAGCCGGGCGTGCTGAGCGGCGGCGCGGTGTTCGTCGCCGTGATGCACGCCGTCGACCCGTCGATCCAGGCCGTGGTGCACGTCGCCGACGGCACGCACTTCGCGGCGGGCGACGTCCTCGCGACCGTGACCGGGTCGGCGCGGGCCGTGCTGCGGGCCGAACGGGTCGCCCTCAACCTGGTGCAGCGGATGTCGGGCATCGCCACGGTCACCGCGGCCCACGTCGCCGCCGCCGCGGGCACCGCTGCGCGGATCGTCGACACCCGGAAGACGACGCCGGGCCTCCGAGCACTCGAGCGGTACGCCGTCCGGTGTGGTGGCGGACACAACCACCGCACCTCGCTCTCCGACGCCGTGCTCGCCAAGGACAACCACCTGGCGGTGCTCCTGGCCGGCGGGATCGGCATCGGCGACGCGATCGCCCAGGCCCGCCAGCGGCTCGGGCACACCGTGCACGTGGAGGTCGAGGTCGACCGCATCGACCAGATCGAAGCAGTCGTCGCGGCCGGGGTCGACACGATCATGCTCGACAACTTCACCCCCGACGATCTGGTGACCGGGGTCGGGATCGTCGCCGGGCGCGCGCTCGTCGAGGCCTCGGGCGGGGTCTCGCTCGACACCGTCGCGGCCATCGCGGCGACCGGTGTCGACGTCATCTCGGTCGGGGCGCTGACCCACTCGGCACGGGCACTCGACCTCGGGCTCGACATCGACGTCGCGGTGCCCGAGCACGTCGCGGTGCCCGTGCAGGACTAGTCGTGTTCTACCTGGACCGCGCGGCCACCACCCCGGTCCGCCGCGAGGTGCTCGAGGCGATGTGGCCCTACCTGACGGGGGTGTTCGGCAACCCCTCGTCGACGCACGGGGTCGGGGACGAGGCCGCGCGAGGACTCACCGCCGCACGGGCCGCCGTCGCCGCGGTGCTCGGGTGCCGGCCCGCCGAGGTCGTCTTCACCACCGGCGGCACCGAGGGGGCGAACACCGCGATCAAGGGGATCGCCCTCGCCGCGCCCCGCGGTCGGCACGTGGTCACGAGCGCCATCGAGCACGAGGCCGTGCTCGAGAGCTGCGCCTACCTCGCCCGCTTCCACGACTTCGACGTCACCGTGCTGCCCGTCGGGCCGGACGGCCGCGTCGACCCGGCGGTGCTGCGCGCGGCGCTCCGCCCCGACACCACGCTCGTCTCGATCGCGCACGCCGACAACGAGATCGGCACCGTGCAGGACGTCCCCGTGCTCGCCGCGGTGGCGCACGAGGTCGGGGCGCGGTTCCACACCGACGCCGTGCAGTCCGCGCCCTGGCTGCCGATCGGCCTCGGGACCCTGGGCGTCGACGCGCTGTCGTTGTCCGGGCACAAGCTCGGTGCTCCGAAGGGCACCGGCGTGCTCGCCGTGGGTTCCGGCGTCCCGCTCGAGCCGCTGCTGCACGGCGGTGGTCAGGAACGGGGACGGCGGTCCGGCACCGAGGACGTGGCCGGAGCGGTGGCGGTGGCCACGGCGCTCGGGCTGGCGGCGGAGTCGGTGCGGTCGGGGGCGGGCACGGCGACCACGGTGCGCGACTCGGTGCTCGACGGCGTGCTCGCCGCCGTCCCCGGTGCGTTCGTCTCCGGGTCGCGGGAGCACCGGCTGCCCGGGCACGCGTCGTTCTGCTTCCCGGGCGTCAACGGCGAGACCGTCCTGCTCGAGCTCGAGCAGCGCGACGTCGTGTCGTCGTCGGGCAGCGCCTGCGCAGCGGGCAGCACGGAAGCCTCGCACGTGCTCACGGCGCTTGGGATCCCCGAGGACGTGGCCCGGACCGGGCTCCGTCTGACGTTCGACGCGACGCTCACGGCCGGCGATGTCCCGTTCGTCGTGGGGGCCGTGGCCGACGCCGTGGCGACCGTCCGCGCCCTCGGCTGAGGTGTACTAGACGTTCTACTCCATCTCTGGGTACGTGTCCCCTCTTCTGCGGACAACCGATCTGCGTCAGAGTGTCGTCATGGCGAACGTGATGGTGGCCCGGACACGACGGGACGACCGCTTCCGAGCGGTGCAGCTCCTGCCGGCGCCGGCCACTCTCGTCGCGCTCGCCCTGGCAGCGCAGCACGACCTCGGCACGGCCCCGCTCGGGCTCATCGCCGTGGTCGGAGCGCTCGCGACCGCCGGGAGTGCCCTGCTCCCGATGGTCCGGCCAGCCGCCGCCCACCGGTCGATGCCTGCACCGACCGAGACGGACCGGTACCGAGAGGACACCGAACACCCTTGAGGTCCACCACCGTGCGGTTCCCCTGAACCGAGCCGCGCGGTGGACCCAGACCGGATGTCGACCCCCTGATCGGCGTCCGGCGCGGGGCGCGACGTTCCCCTGTCGTCGTGTCCCGCCGTACACCGCGATCCCGCCGTGGGTCGACGTCCGCACCCCTCCAGCGGCGTCGGTTCCCCTGCAGCCCACGGCGGGATCCGGTTCCCCGGTAGCGTCGTCGCATGCCCTCGTACCGCGTGACCCTGGCGATCGGTGCCCTGGCGTCCGGGACGGCACCGGACGCCGTCCTGCCCGCCGCTGCCGCCCTGGTGCGCGAACACGCCGTGGTCGAGGCCGAGGACGTCCGGCTGCTCCGTGGCGTCCCGTGCGCGGTCGTGCGCTTCGAGGCCGAGGACGACCGGACCGCCGCAGCCGTGCGGGACGCCGCCGTCGACGGGCTGCGCGACGTCGTCGAGATCCGCTCCGACGTGGTCACCCGGCGCGAGGGCGGTCGCTGGATCCCGGTCGCCTGAGAGCCGGGCGGTCGCCTGACGGTCAGACGGTGGGCGTCGCCGGTTCTGGGGTCCCCGGCCAGACGTAGGCAAGGTCGTCCGGTACGTCCGGGAACAGCTCCCGGTAGTGCTCCGGCGCCTTCTGCACGAGCTTCGACCGGTGCGAGACGTGCAGGGCCTCGTCGTCGTTCCACGGCGGGATCGGCACGTCGCCGCGCTCGTACGCCACCAGGTCCTCCGGCACGCGGCCCAGGTCGAGCAGGGTCTTCTCGAGACAGGTGTCTGCGTACCCGCGCTCGGCCCAGACGCGGCACGTGGCCTCCTGGTACGCCATCAGCGCCGGACGGTAGCCGCGCCACATCGCCGTCACCGGGTGGTGCTGCCAGCCGTAGTCGGGGAGCGTCAGTGCGCGCATCACCTGCAGGGTCTCGACCCGCTGCTTGCCGAGCCGCCGGTCGTCGAGGACCTCGGCGGAAGCCCGGAAGTCGGCGTACGGCAGGAAGGTCTGCATGGCGCGGACGCTACCCCGACCGACTGGCACCCGACACATGTCGTCACGAACGTGCCGCCCGCCCCGGCAGCGTGTGAGCATCGACCGCATGAGCGGAGAACTGGTCGTCGGCGTCAGTGGCAGCCCATCGGACCCCTCGCGGACCTCGACCCTGGTCGCGGCGACGGTGGCCCGGTTGGCCGAGGAGATCGACGGCGCCCGGACCGAGACGATCGAGATCGGCCCGCTGCTGGCCGACCTCGGCGCGGCCTCGGGTCGCGAGACGATGTCCGACCGCACCCGCCGGGCCCTCGAGACGGTGGAGGCCGCGGACGTGCTCGTCGTCGGCAGCCCGGCCTTCCGCGCGGCCTACTCCGGCGCCTTCAAGCTGTTCTTCGACTGGGTCGGCCAGTACGACCTCGTCGACACCCCGGTGCTCCTCACTGCCACCGGTGGCAGCGACCGGCACGCCCTGCTCGTCGAGCACCAGATGCGCCCGTTGTTCGGCTTCTTCCAGTCCACGACGCTGCCGCTCGGGGTGTTCGGCAACGAGCGGGACTTCACCAAGCGCGAGGGTGGCTACGACATCGCGAGCGTCGACCTCGAGCTCCGCATCGACCAGGCCGTGCGCCGCGCCGTACCGCTGATCCGTGGCGGCTTCGCCACCGCAGGCCTCACCGACGTGCGGCGTCCCGCCGACTTCTGATCCGCGCGCGTGCGCCCCGTCCTTCCGGGCGTACCCGGTGCTTCCGGGTGTCCCTGGTCGGAAGTTCCCATCAGGGACGCCCGGAACCACCTGGCATCGCGCGTGCGACTGGAAGGAACGGGCGCGAGCCAGCGTGAGCAGCAGGCGGACGGGAGGCCCGTGGCGGCGCCGCCACGGGCCTCCCGGTCTTCTGTGGGTCAGGCGAGCAGGGACGCGACGTGCGCGACCGCCAGTCGGTAGCCGTCGGCACCCGCGCCGGCGATGACCGCCGTCGCGGCGGTGGCGACGTGGTCGACGTGGCGGAACGGCTCGCGCTTCCACGTGTTCGACAGGTGCACCTCGACGACGGGGACCCACAGGGCCTCCACCGCGTCGTGCAGTGCGACCGAGGTGTGCGCGTACGCGGCCGGGTTGATCACGACCGCGGCGAAGTCGTCGAGCGCCTCGTGCAGCCACTCGACCAGCTCACCCTCGCGGTTGGTCTGGCGGAAGTCGGCCTCGAGCCCGTGCACCGCTGCTTCGGTGTGCACGATCGCCTCGATCTCGGCGAGCGTCACGGTGCCGTACTGCTCCGGGTCGCGGCGCCCGAGGATGTCGAGGTTCGGGCCGTTGAGGACGAGGATGCGCGACGCGTCGGTCATGGGCCGAGCGTAGCGAACCGGGGGAGCGATGCGCGGCGCGGACGATGCATGCGCGGGCTATGTGAACGGTCACAAACCGGTGTAACGTCTTCGTCCGGGTCGGCAGAGTTGTCGACTGCAACACACTGACGTGGAGATGTGAATGGTTCTCGCTGCAGCGAACGAAGGGATCCGGCTCGACTTGGGCTGGGTCGACTACCTGATGATCATCGTGTACTTCGCGGTCGTCATCGGGATCGGGTTCACCGCCCGCAAGCAGGTCCGGACGAGCATGGACTTCTTCCTGTCCGGCCGCTCGATGCCGGCGTGGATCACGGGCCTGGCGTTCGTGTCCGCGAACCTCGGTGCCACCGAGATCCTCGGCATGGCGGCGAACGGTGCCCAGATCGGCATGGCCACCCTGCACTACTACCTCGTCGGCGCCGTGCCCGCGATGGTGTTCCTCGGCCTCGTGATGATGCCGTTCTACTACGGCTCGAAGGTCCGCTCGGTGCCGGAGTTCATGCTGCGCCGCTTCGGCAAGGCGCCGCACCTGGTGAACGCGATCGCGTTCGCGGTGTCGAACGTGCTCATCGCGGGCATCAACCTGTACGCGATGGCCATCGTCATCGAGGCCATGCTCGGCTGGCCGGAGTGGCTGGCGATCATCGTCTCCGCGGGCTTCGTGCTCGTCTACATCACCCTCGGCGGACTCTCGAGCGCGATCTACAACGAGGTCATGCAGTTCTTCGTGATCATCGCCGGGCTCATCCCGCTGACGATCGTCGGTCTGCACCGCGTCGGCGGGTGGGACGGCCTGTCGAAGGCGATCACCAAGACCCAGGGTGTGCAGCACCTGCAGGCCTGGGCCGGCACCGGCTTCGGTGACGTCACCAACCCGATCGGTGCCAACTGGCTCGCCATCGTGCTCGGCCTGGGCTTCGTGCTCGGGTTCGGCTACTGGACCACCAACTTCACCGAGGTGCAGCGTGCATTCTCGGCGAAGAACATGTCCGCGGCCCGCCGCACCCCGCTCATCGCCGCGATCCCGAAGCTCTTCATCCCGGCCATCGTCGTCATCCCCGGCCTCATTGCCGCGGCCGTCGTGGGCAACCAGTTCGCGGACGGCACACTCACCTACAACGACGCGATCCCGAAGCTCATCCAGATGTACCTGCCGACCGGTGTGCTCGGCATCGCCGTGACCGGTCTGCTGGCATCGTTCATGGCCGGCATGGCGGCGAACGTCTCGTCGTTCAACACCGTCTTCACCTACGACATCTGGCAGCGCTACATCCGCCCGAACATGCCCGACCTGCACTACCTGAAGACGGGCCGCTGGGTCACCGTCGTCGGCGTCGTGGTCGGCATCGCGACCGCGTTCATCGCGGCCCAGGCGTCGAACATCATGACCTACATGCAGACGCTGTTCTCGTTCTTCAACGCACCGCTGTTCGCCGTGTTCATCCTCGGCCTGCTGTGGAAGCGCATGACGACGCAGGGTGCGCTGTGGGGCTACGTCCTCGGCATCGTGACCCCGACGATCACCTGGATCGCGTACCTGGTGAACCCCGACCTGTTCGCCACGGCCACCGCGGAGACCCTGTACGGCGCGATCATCTCGTTCGTCACCGTGCTGGTCGTCGGCTTCGTCGTCTCGATGCTGACCAAGCCGAAGGACGAGAAGGAACTCGGCGGGCTCGTCTACGGCATCGGCAAGATCGACCTGCACGGCGACTCGGTCGCGACGGACACCGCCTGGTACCGCTCGCCCGCGCTGCTCGGCACCGTCGCGCTCGTGCTGTGCGTCGTCCTGTACCTCCCGTTCCTCTGATCCGCGAAGGAGACCACTGCTCATGAGTGACACCACCACCCCCGGCGCGATGACCGAGGAGCAGAAGGCAGCCCTGGTCCGCTCCACCCGCCGGCTCGACCTGCGCCGCATCCTCGGCGGCCTGTTCGTCCTGTACGGCGTGATCACCACCATCGTCGGGATCGTGCACTGGAACACCGACCCCGAGAAGACCGGCGGGATCCACATCAACCTGTGGGTCGGGATCTCGCTGCTCGTCGGCGGCGGGTTGTTCTTCCTCTGGGACCGCCTGAACCCCGTGCCCGCCGAGGACATCATCGGCCAGGCCGAGGCCGAGGCACACCAGCGTGCCGCGGGCGAGGGGCGCGAGCTGGCCTGAGCCCGTCTGGCTCGGGCGTCCCCGGCCGACGCAGAACGACGAAGTCGCTGTCGCACGACAGCGACTTCGTCGTTTCCGCCCTCGTCGTCGGACGCCCGTACCGGTTGGTTCCCCCACGAAACGGTTGCGCGCTGATCCAGCTGGGTCCAGGTTGAGCGGAACGAAAGGAACCGCCATGGAAACGATGGTCTTCATCAACCTGCCCGTCACCGACCTCGAGCGCTCGAAGGCGTTCTACGAGGCGCTCGGGTACTCGATCAACCCGGCGTTCAGCGACGACACCGCGGCGTGCGTGGTGGTGAGCAACACGATCTCCGTCATGATCCTGACGACGGCGAAGTTCGCGGACTTCACCGACAAGACGATCGCCGGTCCGGACACGATCGAGGTCATCAACTCGCTCAGCGCACCGTCGAAGGAGGACGTCCACCGTGTCGTCGACGCCGCGGTGGCAGCCGGCGGCACCGAGGACCGCCCGGAGATGGACCTCGGCTTCATGTACCAGCGGAGCTTCACCGACCCGGACGGACACCGCTGGGAGTACGTGTGGATGGACGAGCAGGCGACGCAGGACGATCCGCCCGCCGAGTGAGTCCCGGGGTGTCGGCGGCGCCCGCCAGGATGGTCGCATGAGCACCGAGCCCGTCGACGCCCCGCCCGTGCCCGACCTCGTCACCGGTGACGATGGCCTGGCCCGGCCGGTCTGGGCGTCGTCGGACGACCTGCTGCGCGCCTACTACGACACCGAGTGGGGCATGCCCGTGCGCGATGAACGCGGGGTGTTCGAGCGGCTGTCGCTCGAGGCGTTCCAGTCCGGCCTGTCGTGGCGCACGATCCTGGCGAAGCGACCGGCGTTCCGTGCAGCCTTCGCCGACTTCGACGCCGACACCGTCGCGGCCTTCGGCGAGGACGACGTCGAGCGGCTGATGGCCGATGCCGGGATCGTCCGGAACCGCGCGAAGATCCTCGCGACGATCACCAACGCGAACGCCACGATCGCCCTGCGGCAGGACGGCGGGCTCGCCGGCTTCGTGTGGTCGTTCCGGCCGACGACCACGCCCGAGCCTCGGTCCTCCGCCGAGGTCCCGACGAAGTCGGACGAGTCCCTCGCGCTGTCGAAGGCGCTGCGGAAGCGCGGCTTCGCCTTCGTCGGGCCGACGACGATGTACGCCCTGATGGAAGCGCTCGGCATCGTCGACACCCACCTGGTCGGCAGCCACCGGCGCGGGACCTCGGGCGTCTGGAACTGACGGCCGAGCCCACGAGAACGAGAGCGCCGGGACTATGGTCACGACATGGCCGACGAGATCCGGATCGCGTTCCTGCTGTTCCCGCACCTGACCCAGCTGGACCTGACCGGTCCGGCCCAGGTGCTCAGCCGCGTGCCCGGCGCGCGCGTCGAGTACGTCGCGGCGACGCTCGACCCCGTGCCGAGCGACTGCGGCCTCGCGCTCGTCCCAACCGTGACGATCCAGGATGCAGGCGCCGCGGACGTGCTGGTCGTCCCCGGCGGTGACGGTGCCTTCGACGCGATGCTCGACCCGGACGTCGTGGCCTTCGTCCGGCGCCAGGCCGAGGACGCCACGTGGATGACGTCGGTGTGCACCGGGGCCTTCGTGCTCGGCGCCGCCGGGCTGCTCGCCGGCCGACGCGCGACGACCCACTGGGCCTCGAAGCCGATGCTCGAGGCCTTCGGTGCGCAGCCGGTCGACGCCCGGATCGCTCGGGACGGCGCCGTCGTCACCGCCGCCGGGGTGAGCGCGGGCATCGACATGGCGCTGTGGCTCGCGGCCGAGCTCGCCGGACGCCCCGCGGCCGAGGCGATCCAGCTGCAGATCGAGTACGACCCGCAGCCACCGTTCGACCACGGATCAGCCGAGCGCGCCGACGCCGTCGTCATCGCCCGGGCCCGTGCAGCAGCCGAGGAATCGCGCGGCGACCGGGTGACCCGCGCCGCCGCAGCCGTCCTGCGCTGACGCGGACCTCCACACGGTCACGAATCCCCGCTGGTCTCCGCCGAGTGGTCACGACACGTCGTTCCGGGCGCGGCCAGCCGACACTTCGTGACCGCTCGGGGCCATGCAGGCGGGGGGTGTGACCGGCGCCGCGCCCGCGGCTGTCCTGCGCTAGCGCAGCGGCTTCCGCATCTGCGCCGACGTCACCTGGTACCCGAGGGCCGCGTACAGCTCCTGCGCTCCCGTGTTGTAGCCGAACACGTTCAGCCCGATGCTCGTCGCACCGCGTTCGGCAGCGGCGCGGTGCCCGAGCTCGAGCGCGCGACGGGCGTGCCCGCGACGCCGGTGCGCCTCGTCGATCTCGACGTCGAACACCCACCAGTCGGTGCTGCCCGTCGTGAACGGCCCGATCCAGAGCGACCCGACGACGGTGTCGTCCTGGTCGAGGACCTCCCACACCAGGTGGCCGTCAGCGGGGGAGCCGTCCGGGAACCAGCGGTCCCGCGACTGCTGCTCGTTCGCCTCGGCCTGCTCGCGGCTCTCGCCCGCCTGCATCCGCGACTCGACGTACTCGGCCATCGTGCGGTGGAGCCAGGCCGGGAGGCGCGTGGCCGGCATCGCGACGAGCCGCGTGTCGGTCATCGGTTGCCCTTGGAACCCCGGCTCGGCTTGCCGCGCATCTTGCCGCGTCCGGGCGTGGGCCCCTTGCCGGTGTTGGACTTCTTGCCGGCGCCGGACTTGCCGCTGCCGGGTGACTTCGCCTTGGCCTTGCCGCCGGAGCCGCCGGCGCCCTTGGACCCCGACGCACCCGACCCGCCGGACCCACCCGACGCGCCCTTGGCACCCGAGCCGGCCTTGGCGCCGCCACGAGCCGGACGCGAGTCGTCGTCGCCGTCGCGATCCGGGCCTCCTGGCTGGCGCGAACTGTTGGCGGTCCGCCCGCGCACCACGCCGATGAACTCCTCGGTGGTCTCGGTGGCGTCCTCGTCCCGCCAGACCAGCGCGATGCGCGTGCCCTCGGCGTCCATGAGCGGACGACCGACCAGGTCCTTGCGGCTGGCGGCGCGGAACAGCGACTGGGGGAGCACCACGACGCCGACGTTCGCCTCGACCAGGTCGAGCGATCCGTCGATGTCGGCGGGCACCGGGCCCGCGTCGATCACGTGGACCTCGGCGTCGGCGAGGTCGACCTCGGCGAGTTCGGCGAGGGGGGAGTCCTTGGGCATCGCGACGACGGCCGTCTCGGTCCAGAGCGGGATGGCGTTGTGCCGCTCGGACACGGGCATGCGCGCGAAGACCATGTCAGCCTCGCCCGCCAGCGTGTCGTCGACGTCGTCGGCACCGATCGGCCGCAGCCGGAGCTCGATGGAGGGGAAGCGATCCCGCCAGACACGGGCCCACTTTGCGGGGGAGACCCCCGGCACGAAGGCGATGGTGAGAGCCGCGGTCATGCAGACGAGCATAGGGGCCGTACCCTTGTCCTCATGGCGCAGGAACAGACCATGAAGCCCGAGACGGCTGCGAAGAAGCTCGGCATCTTGCTGACGGCCGCTCCGGAGTCCTTCCAGAGCGCTCCCCTCACCCGGACCGCCTTCGACGAGCTCCGGACCGAACCCCCGACCTGGCTCGAGGACCTCCGACGCGACGGCCCGCACCCGCGACCCGTCGTGGCGCAGAAGCTCGGCATCTCGATCTCGGGTCTGAGCCGCGCCGGGATCGACGACGCGCTGACGACGGCGGACATCAAGACGCTGCTCGAGCAGAAGCCCGAGTGGCTCGTCCGCGAGCGTGCGACGCAGGCCGCCGTGCACGCCGAGAACGCCCGCGTGAAGCAGGAGCGCGCCGCCAAGGCCGCTGCCCGCGCCGAGGACTGACCCCACCCGCACCACTCCGCCGCACCGAGGACGCCCCACGTGCACGAGACCGTCGCCGACGCCATGCTGGTCGTGCCGCAGTTCGCGTCCGTGTGCTGCATCGTCGGTGACCGCTACCGGCCGCGTCCGGGCGTGATCGTGCCGGCGGGCGTGATGCTCGTCGCGATGCTCATGCCCGTCGTCGACGCCGGCGCCGTGTGGACCCTGTTCGCCGCCACCCTGCTGCTGTTGCTCGCACCGCTGCCCGTCATGCGTCGACGCCGCGCCGACGGCCGCCGTGCGGAGCCGATGGACGTGCACCGCGCGCTCTCCGCCGTCGTGATGGCGGGGATGCTGCTGATGGGCCACGCCTCGGGCGTCGCCGGTGACCACGCCGGGCACGGCATCGCGCTGTCCGCGGTGCTCGGTGCCGGCGTGATCGGCTACTGCGCCTTCAGTGGCTGGCTGCTCCGGTACGAGTGGGGGCGCGAGGACCGGCGAGCCGTCCGCAGCGGCGAGGTCTTCGCGATGACCGTCGCCGTGGTCGGCATGACCCTGGCGATGTAGCCCAGCCCAGCCCGCGCCGGCAGCAGCGGCTGCGCCGGCAGCGGCAGCGGCTGCGCCGACAGCGACGGCGGGAGCGGGTGCGTCAGTCGCGCGCGGCGCTGTCCGCCGGGGCGTCCGCCGCGTGCGTCACCCGCTGCTTGGCCGCCTGGATCGTGTCCTTCGGCACCGGCGGTACCCCGCGCCGGATCCCGCGCAGGCCGACGACGAACAGGATCGCGGTGAGGATCGCGAACGCCGCGAACGTGATCCCGGTCGCCGCCCACAGCGGCAGGGCCAGGGCCAACAGCGCCACCGCGAAGCCCGCCAGTGCGACCAGGGTCGTCAGGGCGAACCCGACGGCCACCCCGGTGAGCACCAGCCCGGTCTTCGCACCGCTGGCGCGCTCGCCGATCTCCCGCCGCGCCGAGGCGACCTCCTCACGTACCGCGCGCAGCACCGGCTCGAGGGCCTTCTGCACGAGTCCGGCGGTCACGGTGTCGCGGAACGACGGCCGGCCGGGTGCGGTGGTGTCGTCGTGGTCGGTGCTGCTCATGAGGGTCTCCTGTCCGGGCGCGGCGGTCCGCGTCCCCTGACAGGACGCGACCGACCCGATGATCGTCACGCCGCCGCGCGTGCGTGCGGTGCGTTCCCAGGTTGTGCAACGGACGCGGAGGCCCGCCCCGCGTCGACGACGCAGGACGGGCCTGGCGGGGTGGCCGGGTCCACCGCGCTACTCGGTGACCTCCTCGAGGTCGTCGATCCCGCGGGCGGCAGCCGCTGCGCGGCGCGCACGCATCGACGGGGCGACGAGTGCTGCGAGCACGGCCACGACCGCGACCCCGGTGCACGCCCAGAACCCGATCGTGAAGGCGTCGTCGGTCGGCAGACCCTGCGGCGTGCTGTGCGAGGTGATGAGCGCGGCGATGACGGCGGTGCCGACGCTCGAGCCGATGGTGCGGACGACCGTGTTGGCGCTGATGGCCTCGCCGGTCTGGTTCGCGGGGACGCTCTCGATGATCGCGTTCGAGCAGGCTGCCAGGGCCATGCCGATGCCGATGCCGGTCAGGACGCCGGAGGCCACCACCTGCCACAGCTCGGCGTGTGCGATGGCTGGCAGCACGAACGCGGCGACGATGGCGAACCCGCCGATGAGCATCGGCGGCTTCGGGCCGACCTTGCGCACCAGGACGCCGGCGATCGGCCCGGCGACCACCATCATCACGACGGTCGGCAGCAGGAAGAGCCCGGCCTGGGTGACGTCCTTGCCGAAGCCGTAGCCGAGCGCCGTCGGGAGCTGCAGGAGCGTCGGGACGAGGACGAAGGTGCCGAACATCGCGAACCCGAAGACCAGTGCGACGACGTGGGCGGTCCAGACGCCGCGGACGGCGAAGAGCCGCACGTCGATGAGCGGCTCGGCGACCCGCAGCTCGACGAGGACGAACACGACCAGTGCGACGGCGCCGAGGACCAGCAGGCCGATGGTCTTGGCGTCGCCCCAGCCCCAGGTCTCGCCCTCGCTGACGGCGAGCAGGATCGCGACGAGCGACACCGCCAGGACGAACGTGCCGGCCGTGTCGAGGCGTCCGGGCTTCCGCACGGGGGACTCCGGCATGCCGAAGACCGCCCCGAGCAGCGCGATGACGACGAGCACGGCGGGGAGCCAGAACAGCCAGTGCCAGGACAGGTGCTCGACGATGGGTCCGGCCGCGACGATGCCGACACCGGCACCGATCCCGAAGATCGCCGACAGCAGACCGATCGTGACGCTGACCTTCTCCTTCGGCAGCTCGTCCCGCACGATGCCGATCGACAGCGGCATCACGGCACCGGCGGCGCCCTGCAGTGCCCGCCCGACGATCAGCACGCCGAGGTTCGGCGCGAGGGCGGCGAGCACGGCCCCGACGAGCAGGATCGACAGCACGACGATCAGGACCTTGCGCTTGCCGATCATGTCGCCGAGGCGACCGAGGATCGGCGTGAGCACCGAGGCGGAGAGCAGGTAGGCCGTGAGCACCCAGCTCGTCGCACTGGTGGAGGCGCCGAGGTCCTGTCCGATGGTCGACAGCGCCGGGGCGACCAGCGACTGCAGGACCGCGAAGGACAGGCCGCCGAGGGACAGGGAGACGATGATCGCCGTGCTGTTCGGCCGGCGCCCGTTCGTGGTGGGGTGCGAGCCGGTCCGTGGGCTCTGCATGGTGTCGGTCATCGTGCTCCGTGTCCTCGTGGTCGATGGCGATGTAAACAACTGCTGACATCACGAGCGTACGCGGGAACGACCGCATGTCAACGCTTGCTTACATCCCTGTGAGGACCGCTAGGCTGCGCTCCATGAGCAAGGACGCCGCGGCCACCCGACTCCTGCTCGTGCAGGCCGCCCGCCGACGGTTCGCCTTCGACGGGTACCGCGCGACGACCGTGCGCGAGATCGCCGGGGACGCCGGGGTCAACGTCGCCCTGATCAACCGGTACTTCGGGTCGAAGGAAGGGCTGTTCCGCGCCTGCCTCGACCGCGTCGTCCGTGACCTGGGCGCCGAGGAGACGAGCGAACAAGGGCTCGAGCGGGCGCTCACGGGGATCATCACCCACATCGTGCGGACGCCCACCGACGACGACTCGCTGCAGCTGATGCTGCTGCTCCGGTCCTCCGGCGACGACGGTGCCGACGCCATCCGCCGCGAGACGCTGCGTCGCTACGCCGAACGGCTCGCGGGCACCGTCGGCGGTGCCGGGTCCGACGCGCTGCTCGTCCGGGCCGAGATCGCGCTCGCGGTGGTGCTCGGGATGTCGATGCTCCGGCAGTCCACCGCGGTGGAACCCCTGGCATCCGCCGCCGACGCCGTCGTGTCGGCGGCGCTCGAGGACGCCCTCCGCGCCCTGCTCGCGCCGCCGCGGTAGCGTCGAGGGGTGTCCGACCGACCCGCACGTCGCCCCGACCCCGCTCCGCGCCTGGACGAGGTCGACGAGCGCATCCTCTGGACCCTCGCCGCGGACGCCCGGATCCCGAACAACCGGCTCGCGGCCGCGGTCGGCATCGCGCCCTCGACGTGCCTCGCCCGGGTCCGTGCCCTCGAGGACGCCGGGGTGATCCGCGGCTACCGGGCCGAGGTGGACGTCGCGCGCCTGGGGTTCTCGATCGAGGCGATGGTGTCCGTCCGCGTGCACGCCGCCGCTCGCCACGAACTGCGGGACTTCGCGAAGCGCCTGCTGCGGGTGCCGGTCGTGCAGGACGTGTCGTTCCTGGCCGGGGACAAGGACTTCCTCGTGCACATCGCGTGCGAGTCGACCGAGCAGCTCCGGGACTTCGTCGCCGACGAGCTCAGCGGTGACCCCTCGGTGGCGACGACACAGACGAACATCGTGTTCGAACGCCTCGTCGCCGACCGCGCCGCCCAGGGCCGCTCGTTCGACGAACTGCGGCGCTGGCGGGCCTGAGGCACGAACCCCGCGTCAGGGGCCCCGGGGCAGTAGCTCCGGGTCAGCGCTTCCGCGTCATCGGGATGTGCGGGATGCGGTCCTCGAGGTACTCGTCCCCGGAACGCACGAATCCGAAGCGGCCGTACCACTGCTCCAGGTGGGACTGGGCGCCGAGGGCGATGCTCGGCGAGCGCGACTCGGCGATCGCCGCCTCCATGAGCTGCCCGGCGAGTCCCTGCCCGCGGGCATACTGCGCGGTGGCGACCCGGCCGATGCGCTCGGTGCCGTCGGGCTCGCGGAGCAGACGCAGGGTCGCGTCCACCGAGCCGTTGCCGGCCCAGAACTGCACCGTCCCCGGCTCGAGGTCGCGGCCGTCGATGTCGCCGTACGCGGCCTCCTGCTCGACGACGAAGACATCCTGCCGGAGCCGCAGGATCTCGTGCAGCGTGACGATGTCCAGGTTGCGGGTCGGAGCGTTGAAGATCGAGACCACGGACGGCCCTTCCTGAGTATTTCTTCCGAAACAGGGTGTGTTCCGGACCGGATCGGCGTACATTGCCGATCAACCACTCTACGTGCGCAGCCGAGATCAGGAGGTGAGCGCATGGACAACCCGTTGCGCGCACCCTGGCGCGCCGCACTCCGCATCGTCCTGCTGGGCGTCGGGACCCTCGCTGCCCTCGTGCTGCTGTCCCTGCTGCTCGGCGCGCGCCCGGCATCCGCCGCCACGACCGCCCCGCCTGCTGCCGAGCAGCGCGGACTCGTCGGCAACGTGGTCGAGGGCGTCGGTGGCACCGTGCAGGGGGTGACCGGCGAGGTCGGCAAGGTCGTCGGCGGCGTGACGGACCCCGTCCGCAAGGCCGTCGTGCCGGCACCCGCGGCACCGGCACCTGCTCCCGCAGCCCCGGCACCGGCACCGGCAACATCGGCGCCTGCTCCCGCAGCCCCGGCGCCTGCCGCGGTCCCCGCCGCACCTGCTCCCGCCGCTCCCGCGCCTGCCGCCCCGGCCCCGTCGAGCCCCGCTCCGGTCGCCTCCACACCGGCTGCCCAGCCGACCACGACCGCCCCCGCGGCCGACCCGGCCACGCGCCCGGTGCGACAGGTCGTCGACCAGGTGACCAGTGCCTCCCGGCCGGTCACCGACACCGTCGCGAACGTCCTGCGTCCCGTCACCGGCACCGTGGAACACGTCACCGGCGCACGCCCCGTGACCGCCGTCGTCGACACCGTCGACGACGTGGTCGGCAGCGTCCCGGTGGTCGGGACGGTCCTCGGCGACGACACCCTCGGCACCGTCACCGGTCCGGTCACGGGCCTGGTCGACGACACGCTCGGCTCGGTCGGCACCACCGTCGGCACCGTCCCCGCCGTGGTCGAGGGCGTCGTCCCGTCCGTCGGCGGCGCCCTGCCAGGAGGCACGGATCCCGTCGTCGACGTCCCAGCACTCCCGGTGGGCGGCGGCTCGAACCCGCCCGCCGGGCCCGTCCCGTCGGCGCCGGTCGCCGACGTCCCCGTCCGGCACGGAACCGCGCCCGCGCAGGGCACCGCGGTGTCCACCGCTCCGGCTCGTGTCGGCACCGGCGACGAATCGGGTGCTCGCTCCGGCGTGTTCGGCTCGCCCGACCACGCCGTTGCGGCGACCCCTGCGGCGCCGGCCGGCCCGGTGCTCGCAGCCGTCGACGTGCAGGACGCGACCCTCGGCGGCCACGCGCTGCTCCTCCCCGCGGACGGCGACGGCCACGGGGTCCCGTTCGACGGCACCGACGCCGGCGTGCTCGGTGGCAGCGCCTCCACGAACTCCGGCGGCGCAGCTGCCGTCGGCATCGTCGGTACGACCGACGACATCGTCTCCCTCGCCGCGGGGTCTCGCGGCACGCTCTCCGACGACGCGGTCCCCGCATCGGTCGTCGGCGAGCACGACGTCGCCCCTGACTGAGATCGGTGCGCCTGCCCGGCACGGCAGGCACGCACACATCCCGGCTGCGTCCGCGGTCGGTGACGATCTCGATCAGGGAGTACGACCATGAACAAGTACGTCTCCAGAGGGCTCTGGTTCGCCCTCTTCGTCGGCGGGCTCACGCTCGGCGGCACGGCTGCGGCGAACGCGGCCACGACCTCCGGTGCCGACGGCACCGTCTCGGGCACCCAGGTGGCGCCCTCCGTGGACGCTCCGGTGTCCCTCGGCGGCAACGCCATCGGCGTGCTCGGTGACGCGGTGACCACCGTGACCGGCTCGGCCGGCGCTGCCCCGGCCCCGGCGGCTGCTCCGGCGCCCGCCGCCGTGTCCCCGAGCACCTCGGGCGAGGACGGCACGCTCTCCGGCACGCAGGGGGTGCCGGACGTCGCAGCACCGGTGACGGTCGGCGGCAACGCCGTGGCCGTCGGCGGCGATGCGGTCTCGACGAGCGCCCCCGCGGCTGCCCCCGCGGCTGCTCCGGCTCCGGCCCCGGCGCCGGCGGCTCCCGCTCCGGCCCCGGCGGCTCCCGCTCCGAGCACCTCGGGGCAGGACGGCACCGCCTCCGGCACCCAGGTCGCCCCGACCGTGACGGCCCCGGTGACGGTGTCCGGCAACGGCATCGGCGTCCTGGGTGACGGCACGTCGACATCGACCGCCCCCGCGGCGACGGCACCGACGGCCCCGACGGCCCCGGCCGCCGAGGCCCCGGCAGCGCCGACCACCTCGGGAACCGACGGACTGCTCTCCGGCACCCAGGTGACCGGTCTGGTCGACGTCCCGGTGACGATCGGTGGCAACGGCATCGGCGTCCTCGGTGACGGCAGCTCGACGAGCACGGCTCCGGCCGCAGGTACGAGCACGGGCACCGGGACCGCCGCGGCGGCCGGTGGCTCGACCTCGGGTTCGGACGGGACGGCCTCGGGCACGCAGGTGTCCCCGGTGGTCTCGATCCCGGTCACGGTGGCGGACAACGGCATCGGACTGCTCGGGACGGGTACCTCGGCGAGCACGGCTCCGGCCGCAGGCACGAGCACGGGCACCGGGACCGCTCCGGCCGCCGGTGGTTCGACCTCGGGTTCGGACGGCACAGCGTCGGGCACGCAGGTCAGCCCGGTCGTCGCCGTCCCGGTCACCATCGGTGGCAACGGGATCGGCATCGTCGGTGACGGCACGAGCACCGGCACGACGGCTCCGGCCACCGGTACCGGCTCCACGACACCGACGACCGGCGGCACGACCTCCGGCGACGGTGGCCTGCTCTCCGGCACCCAGGTCACCCCGGTGATCAGCCTGCCGATCACGATCGGCGGCAACGGGATCGGCATCGTCGGTGACGGCACCAGCACCACCCCCGGCACCGGCACCGGCACGGACCCCGGGACCAACCCGGGCACGGACCCCGGCACCGACCCGGGCACGGACCCCGGTACCGACCCCGGCACGGATCCCGGCACCGACCCCGGGACCGACCCGGGAACCGTCCCCACCGGGACGGACCCCGGAACCGGCACCGAGCCCGGCACCGTGACCACCCCCGTGGGTGTGGTCGACGTCGTCGAGCCGACCCGGGCCTCCACAGCGGGCGTGGCGACCACCACGACCGCCGCCACCAGCGGGGTCCGGACCAGCGCCGGGACCGTCGCGGCGGCCGCCGCGGCCGGTGACGGCCAGCCGGAGCTCGCGTACACGGGAGCCGGCTCGCCGGTCCTGCCGGCCGGGTTCGCGCTCCTGCTGCTCCTCGCCGGAGCCGGCACGCTCGTGCTCCGTCGCCGGCACTGACCGCCGGGTGATCGAGGGGCGTCACACCGTGGCGCCCCTCGTCACCGTGCCCGGGGAGACCTCCGGTCACGTCGGCGCATCGGATGCGTGTGCAAGTTCCGACGGACCGCTCGTCGATCGACTCGTGGATCGTCGCGGTCTGGACGACGGACACCGCGGACGCAGGACCCGTCCGGGGGAGACGCCCGGTTACGACGGCGCTCACGAGCAGAGCGCGGCCGTCAGCGGCCTGGGGTATCGTTCCGACTACGCAAGCGCTCCGGGGTCGGTGGAAATCCGAGCCGGTGGTGACAGTCCACGAACTGACGACGGGTGCGAACCCGCCAGATGTTGACCCGGTGGAAATCCGGGACCGACGGTGAAAGTCCGGATGGGAGGCGCGCTGGGCGGACAGGACGACCCCACGACCCGTGGGGTGCGACCCGTCCGTCGATGCCGACGATCGTCGAACGCCCCCGGAGTCCCGTTGAGAGGACACCAGTGTTCACCGGCATCATCGAGGAACTCGGCACCGTCACCGCCGTCGAGCAGCAGGGCGACTCCGTCGCGCTCACCGTGCACGGCCCCGTCGTCGTGCAGGACGCCCGGCACGGCGACTCGATCGCCACGAGCGGTGTCTGCCTGACCGTCGTCGAGCAGACCCCCGAGACCTTCACCGCCTTCGTCATGAAGCAGACCCTCGACATGAGCGCCCACGGCACACTCCGGGTGGGGGACCGCCTGAACCTCGAGCGCGCTGCGTCGGTCGGCGACCGCCTGGGCGGACACATCGTGCAGGGCCACATCGACGGCACCGCCGCGGTGCTCGAGACCTCCGACGGCGACGGCTGGCGGCGTGTGCGGTTCTCGCTCGCGCCGGCGCTCAGCCCGCTCGTGGTCGACAAGGGCTCCGTCGCGCTCGACGGCGTCTCGCTCACGGTCAGCGCCGTCTCCCCGGAGGACACCCACCCCGACGCCGCCTGGTTCGAGGTGAGCCTGATCCCCGAGACGCTCGAGGCCACGACGCTCGGGCTCCGTGTGCCGGGTGACCGGGTGAACGTGGAGACCGACGTGCTGGCCCGGCACGTCCGCCGCATGCTGCGGCTCGACGCCGCGGCGCAGTCCCTCGAGACCGCCGCGCAGCCGCTCGAGACCACCGGATCGGAGGCCCGGTGATGGTCGCCGAGGCCGGCACCGTCCCGCAGGCGCTCGGCTCGTCGAGCATCGAGACCGCGATCGCGTCGATCGCGGCGGGCCGCCCCGTCATCGTCGTCGACGACGAGGACCGTGAGAACGAGGGCGACGTCATCCTGTCCGCCGAGCTCGCGTCGCCGGAGTGGATCGCCTGGACGGTCGCGCACTCGTCCGGGTTCATCTGCGCGCCGGTCAGCACCGAGATCGCCGACGCGCTCGACCTGCCGCCGATGGTGGCGCACAACGAGGACGTCCGCGGTACGGCCTACACGGTCACCGTCGACGCGGCCGTCGGTGTGACCACGGGCATCAGCGCCCACGACCGCGCCCGCACCCTGCGGGTCCTCGCCGACCCGGACTCGGTGCGCGACGACCTGCACCGACCCGGCCACGTGGTGCCCCTGCGCGCCCGACCGGGTGGGGTCCGCGAGCGCGCCGGGCACACCGAAGCAGCGATCGAGCTCGTCACCGCGGCCGGACTCCGTCCCGCTGCGGCGATCTGCGAGATCGTCGACGAGGACGGCAGCATGATGCGACTGCCGGCGCTCGTCGCACTCGGGGCGCGCGAAGGCGTGCCCGTCATCACCATCGCTGCGCTCGCCGAGTGGCTGGACGCGGCAGACCGGGCGGCGGCAGCGACTGCCGCGCCCACGGAAGGAACGAAACGATGAGCGGAGCAGGCGCGGCGGACCGCGACCAGGTCGACGGCACCGGGATCCGGGTGGCCATCATCGCCGGACAGTGGCACGACACGATCGCTGCGGGACTGCTGGCCGGGGCGCAGCGCGAGGTCGAGCGGCTCGGGGCGACGGCCGACGTCATCCCCGTCCCCGGCAGCTTCGAGCTGCCCGTGGTCGCGAAGACCGCGCTCGGCGCCGGTTTCGACGCCGCGGTCGCGCTCGGCGTCATCATCCGCGGTGGCACCCCGCACTTCGAGTACGTCTCGGGCGCCGCGACGACCGGGCTGACGCAGGTCGCGATCGACACCGGCAAGCCCGTCGGGTTCGGTGTGCTCACCCTGGACGACGAGCAGCAGGGCCTCGACCGTGCGGGGCTGCCCGGCTCCAAGGAGGACAAGGGCGCCGAGGCCGCCCACGCCGCGATCAGCACCGCGGTGACGTTGCGGTCGCTGCGCGTCCTGGCCTGAGCCGCTCTCGGCCTGACGCTCCACGCAGAACGGCCCCGCACCGGTGAGGTGCGGGGCCGTTCTGTCTGCGCTCGTCGAGCGGCTGCGCCCGCTAGCGCTTGCCGAACACGTGGATCGGCAGGAAGAAGGAGAGGCTCATCAGGAGCACACCCGCCATGAAGACGAAGGCCTGGCCCGACTCGACCTGGAAGGCGAACCCGAACAGGTACATCGACACCAGCAGCAGCAGGATCGAGAAAACAGCGGCGATGACGCGGCCCACGGGATACCTCCGGGTGTCGACGAGTGGATCGTTCCCCAGTCTATCCCCAGCAGGGGGTGTGCCGGTTCACGCGCCGGGTCGGGTCGCGATCAGACGGTCGACGACGGCGAGCAGGGTCTCCATGTCGACGCTGCCGCGCTTCGGTCGGACCTCGCTCGCGGCCCCGAGTGAGGCCTGGTGGTACAGCCCGTCGCCGAGGAGCTTGACGGCCTGCGCGGTCGGCTCGTCACCCAGGGCGTCGACGAGTGTCGTGAGCCAGGCGTTCTCGGTGTCGTCGAGGGTGCGACCCGCCTCTTCGTAGCCGGCCTGCTGCAGGCGGCTCGCGGCGAGCAGGGCGAGGTCGAGCTCGCTGCCGACGAACAGGCAGTTGCGGACGAAGTAGCGCGCGGCGCCGTCCTCGGCGTCCTGCATGCGCTCGACGTCGATCGCGGACAGGTCCGACAGCCGTTCGCAGAGCCCCTCGACCAGGGCGGCCTTCGAGCCGAAGTGGTAGAGCAGCCCACCCTTCGAGACACCGGCGCGCGCGGCGACGGCGTCGAGGGTGGCGGGGCGCTCGCCCTCTTCGCACACGATGGCGACGAAGCTGTCGAGGACACGGTCGCGGGCACTGGCCATGCCGAGAGTCTAGGAGCAGTTCCCGGGGGCGCGGACGCCAGCACGGCCGCAGTCGCCGTGAACGCTCACGAAGTGCCGTGTGCCCGTTGCTGATCGCGCCCGCAGGGGCTACGGTCGGAGCGACCGTGAAGGTTCACGAGACGACAAGGATCCGCATGTCAGCGCAGACGGCGAACACCGCCACCACTCCGACCCCGACCACCACGGACCGCCCCTGGTGGGCCGTCCTCGGCCCCGGCGGCATCGCCCGACGCTTCCTCTCGCAGCTGCCCGCCAGCGGGGGCGTCCTGGTGGCGGCCGGCAGTTCCTCGACCGAACGCGCACAGGTCTTCGCCGACGAGGCTGCCGGGTACGGGTTCGCCGACGTGACCGCCGGCACCTACGACGAGGTCCTCGCCGACCCGCGCGTCGACGCCGTCTACGTGTCGACCGTGCACACCGGGCACGCCCGGCTCGTGCTCGCCGCACTCCAGGCCGGCAAGGCCGTGCTGTGCGAGAAGCCCCTCGCCGTGAACCACGGCACCGCGATGGCGCTGACCGATGCCGCTCGCCAGGCCGGCCTGCCGCTCGTCGAGGCGTTCATGTACCGCTTCCACCCGCAGACCGCGGCGCTGGTCGACCTGGTCCGCGACGGCGTGATCGGCGACGTGACCCACATCGACGCCTCGTTCGCGTTCCGGACGGGGGAGCGCACGGGGCGGCTGTTCGACGTCGACACCGCCGGCGGCGGGATCCTCGACGTCGGCGGCTACCCGGTGACGATGGCCGCGGCGATCGTGCAGGCCGCCACCGGGGTCGCGGTCGCCGAGCCCGTGGACCTCACCGCCACCGGCACGCTCGGACCGACCGGCGTCGACGAGTGGACGGTGGCGCAGCTCACCTACAAGGGCGGGGTCACGGCCTCGGTCCGCACCGGCGTCTCCGTGCAGGACGACAACGCGGTGTCGGTGTACGGCACGCGCGGCCGCATCGTCCTCACCGACCCCTGGACGCTCGGCGACGACCCCACGATCGAGATCCGCACGGTCGACGAACCCCCTCGTTCGCTTTCCTTCGCGGGAGAGCACCCCTACGCCCGAGAGGCCGACGCCACCACCGACGCCCTGCGTGCCGGTGCGGTCGAGGCAGCGCAGATGACCATCGACGAGACCCTCGCCACCGCGCGCACGCTCGACCGGTGGCGCGCGGCGATCGGCCTGCGCTACCCGTTCGAGGCCGAGTCCGCCGACATCCCGACGGTGTCCGGCCGACCGCTCGCCGTGCAGGACGGCAACCCGATGCGGTACGGCGAGGTGCCGGGGGTCGGCAAGCGGATGTCCCGCCTGGTGATGGGCGTCGACAACCAGCCCGACCTGGCCCACGCCAGCGCGATCTTCGACCTGTTCGTCGAGCAGGGCGGCAACGTCTTCGACACCGGGTACATCTACGGCGGCGGGGTGCTCGAGGGTCGGCTCGGGAAGTGGATCCAGAACCGGGGGATCCGCGAGGACGTGGTCGTCATCACGAAGGGGGCCCACACCCCGCACTGCGACCCGGAGTCGATCACCCGGCAGCTGCTCGAGAGCCTGGACCGACAGGGCACCGACTACGCGGACATCTACATGATGCACCGGGACAACCCGGACATCCCGGTGGGGGAGTTCGTCGACGTGCTCGACGAGCACCGTCGTGCCGGCCGCATCCGCGTCTACGGCGGCTCGAACTGGACCCCCGCACGCTTCGACGAGGCGAACGCCTACGCCCGGGCCAACGGGAAGCACGGGTTCGAGGTCCTGAGCAACCACTTCGGTCTCGCCGAGGCGTACGACGTGCCGTGGGACGGCTGCGAGCACGCGACCGACGCCGCGTCGAAGGCCTGGCTCGAGGAGCGCCAGGTCCCGCTGCTGCCGTGGTCGTCGCAGGCCCGCGGCTTCTTCACCGGCCGCGCGACGCCCGAGGACACCAGTGACGCCGAGCTCGTCCGCTGCTACTACTCGGACGACAACTTCGAGCGGCTCCGGCGTGCACGCGAACTCGGGGAGCAGTTCGGCGTCCCGGCGACGGCGATCGCCCTGGCGTACGTGCTCCACCAGCCGTTCCCGACGTTCCCGCTCTTCGGACCCCGTACGATCGCGGAGGCCCGGTCGTCCATGACCGGCCTCTCCGTCGACCTCACCCCGGAACAGGTGGCATGGCTGGACCTCCGCGCCTGACCCCGGGCGGCCGCGCGACGATCATCGACGTCGCCGCGGCCGCCGGGGTGTCCCGGCAGACCGTCACCCGCGCGATGAACGGCATGTCCGGCATCAGCGCGGCGACCAAGGACCGCGTGCTCCAGGCCGCGGCGGCGCTCGACTACCGGCCGTCGCGGTTCGGCCGCGGGCTCGTCACCGGCGGCGACCACCAGCTCGGACTCGTCGTCAACGACCTGCGGAACCCCTACGCCCCCGCGCTCGCGTCGGCGGTGCTCGGCCTGGCCGCCGCTCGCGGGTGGAACGTCATGCTCGCGGACGTCGGGCTCGCGAGCGACTCGGACCGGATGGTGGAGTCCCTCGGCGCGCAGACCGACGTCGTGATCGGCTACCTCGGGTCCCGGGCGCCGGAGTGGATCGAACGGCTCGGCTCGGTCCCCGTCGTCGAGCTCGACCCCTCGGGCCCGGTGACCCGCGCCGCGGTCCGGATCGACCCGACCGCCGCGATCGAGGACCTCGCCGACCACCTCGTCGACACCGGGGTGAAGCACCCCGTCGTGCTCGACGCCGCCGCCGACGGTGTGCCGAGCCAGCGGGGGGAGCGCATGGTCGCGGCGCTGCGGCACCGTGGGTACCTGCCCGACCTCGTCATCGCGTCCGTGCCCACCGCCGAGGCCGGTGCCGAGCAGACCGAGCGGATCCTCGCCGAGCACCGCCGTGTGGACGCGGTCCTGGCGTTCAACGACGTGCTGGCCCTCGGCGTGCTGTCGGCGTGCCGTCGTGCCGGCGTCGACGTCCCCGGCGACGTCCGCGTGGTCGGTGTCGACGGCCTGCCGCTCGGGACGCTCGTCGCGCCGACACTCACCACGCTGGCCGTCGACCTGGACGAGGTCGCCGGCCAGGCCCTCGACCTCGCGCTCGGCATGCTCGCGGGCGAGCTGCCGCGCTCCGGCGCGGCCGTGGAGCGCACGGTGCGACACCGGTTGCTGCTCCGCGAATCGGCGTAGGTCCGAGAACGCGACCAGAGGACGGCCCGACGGCAGACGGCACGACCGCCACGGGCCTCCCGGCCGTCGTCAGTTGCACTTGCAACCAAAACCGTCCGGACGGTACACTAACGGAGTCCTGACGGGGCGCGTGTCCATCCCGCGTCCCGTCTCGTCTGCCCCACGTACCACCCGCCGTCGACCTGGTCCGGCTCGAAGTCCCAGGAGTCCGCCGTGTCCGCACTGCTCACCAGCCCCGTCGCCACCCGCGTCACCGGGAGCCGCGCCCGACGGTTCCTGGCGCTCGCCGTGCTCATGCTGCCGGTGCTGCTCATCTCGGTGGACAACACCATCCTGAGCTTCGCGCTGCCGTCGATCAGCCGCGCGCTGAACCCGGACGCCACCACGCAGCTCTGGATCGTGGACGCGTACCCGCTCGTGCTCGCCGGACTGCTCGTCGTCATGGGCAGCATCGGCGACCGGATCGGCCGCAGGCGGATCCTGGTGATCGGCGCGACCGGCTTCGCCCTGTTCTCGGTGGCCGCGGCCTTCGCGACCGACGCCTGGATGCTCGTCGCGGCACGGATCGCGATGGGGGTCTTCGGCGCGATGCTCATGCCCGCCACGCTGTCGATCATCCGCAACGTGTTCGTCGACGCGGGGGAGCGGCGGATGGCGCTCGCCGTCTGGTCGACGATGTTCGCCGCCGGCAACGCGCTCGGCCCGCTCGTCGGTGGCGCCCTGCTCGCGCACTTCCACTGGGGCAGCGTGTTCCTGGTCGCGGTGCCGATCCTCGTGCTCATGCTCGTCGGTGTGCCGTTCTGCGTGCCGGAGTCCCGCGACCCGCTGCCCGGGCCGGTCGACCTGCCGAGCATGTTCCTGTCCCTCGGAGCCCTCGCACCGATCGCCTGGGCCATCAAGTCCGTCGTGCACCCCGAGGAGCGGGGGATCGCGATCGCCATGCTCGCCGTCGGTGTCGTCTGCGGCATCGCGTTCGTCCGCCGGCAGCTGCGGTCCCGCACGCCGATGCTCGACCTGCGGCTGTTCCGCAGCACGGCCTTCACCGGCAGCGTGCTGATGAACCTGGCGGCGATGTTCTCGCTCACCGGGTTCCTGTTCTTCATCGCCCAGCACCTGCAGCTCGTGGCCGGGCTCGACCCGTTCGCGTCCGGCGTCGTGCTGATCCCGGGGTCGGTGCTGACCATCGTCGCCGGGCTCGCGGTCGTGCCGGTCGTCGCCCGGGTCGCACCGCGGTGGGTCGTGTCGGTGGCGCTGCTGTTCTCGGCGGCGGCGTACGCCCTCGTCGCAGTCCTGGGGCACCACGCGTCCATCGCGGCCCTGGCGTTCGCGTTCGTGCTGCTCGGCATCGGCATCGGGGCGTCCGAGACGGTGACGAACGACCTCATCATCTCGACGGCACCGGCGGACAAGGCCGGTGCGGCATCGGCGATGTCCGAGACGGCGTACGAGATCGGTGCCGTGCTCGGCACCGCGGTCCTCGGCACGATCCTGGCGACGACCTACCGGGCGCACGTCGTGGTGCCCGACGGGTTGTCCTCGTCGGCGCACGTCGCGGCACAGGAGACCCTCGGTGGCGCGGTCGCCGCGGCCGGTCAGCTCGGTGGTGGCGCCGGGCAGGCACTGCTCGAGTCGGCACGGGCGGCGTTCGACTCCGGCGTGACGATCACCGCGGGCGTCGCGGCGGTGCTCATGGTCGTGGCGGCAGCGGGTGCGCTCGTCATGCTCAAGCGCCGCTGAGCGGGCGCGGAGTCGTCGCCACGGCGCGCCCGGCCGTCCCCGAACCTGTGAATCGTTGACCTCAACCAGGGTTCAGGTCATACGTTGGGTGACAGCCGCCGAGTGACGGCAGCCCCTCCCGAAGGAACGACCACGATCACCATGCCCGACGAAGCACCGGCCACCATCGCCGACGCGTACAAGTCCGCGTTCCGCGGGCACCCTGCCGGCGTCGCCGTCATCACGGCCGAAGGCCCGGACGGACCGACCGGCCTCACCGCCTCGAGCGTCGCGAGCGTCGCCGTCGACCCACCCGTCCTCGTCTTCTCGCTCTCCACCAACTCCGGCTCGGCCGGGGTCGTGCTCGGTGCGCCGATCTTCGTCGTGCACCTGGTCGACTCCCTCGGGGTCGCACTGGCCAAGCGCTTCGCCTCGACGGGCAGCCCGGCGGCCGACGACCCGATCTGGGGCACCCTGCCGTCCGGCGACCGCTACCTGCCGAGTGCGGCGAGTGCCCTCCGCTGCCGACCGCTGTCGACGACCCCGATCGGCAGCTCGACCGTCGTCGTCGCCGAGGTGCTCGACATCATCGTCGGCGCCGACCGTGGCGAGCCGCTGGTCTACCACAACCGGGAATTCCACTCCCTCACCGATCGTTCCCGGCTCTCGTGAGCCGCGGAGCCGCGTCCACAACCCACTGATCGAAAGGACCTCACATGGCTGAGTACACCCTGCCGGAACTGCCGTACGACTACGCCGCGCTCGAGCCGCACATCAGCGGCAAGATCATGCAGCTGCACCACGACAAGCACCACCAGGCCTACGTCACCGGTGCCAACACCGCGCTGCAGCAGCTCGGTGAGGCCCGTGAGTCGGGCAACTTCGGTGCGATCAACAAGCTCGAGAAGGACCTCGCGTTCCACCTCGGTGGTCACGTGAACCACTCGATCTTCTGGACCAACCTCGGTCCGGACACGAAGGTCCCCGAGGGCGAGCTCGCCGCGGCGATCGACGAGTTCTTCGGTTCGTTCGAGCAGTTCCAGGCGCAGTTCGCCGCCGTCGCGAACGGCATCCAGGGCTCCGGCTGGTCCGTGCTGGCCTGGGACACCGTGGGCCAGAAGCTCGCCACGTTCCAGCTCTTCGACCAGCAGGGCAACATCCCGTTCGGTCTCGTCCCGATCTTCATGCTCGACATGTGGGAGCACGCCTTCTACCTCGACTACCTCAACGTCAAGGCGGACTACGTCAAGGCCGTCTGGAACATCGTCGACTGGGAGAACGTCGCCGCTCGTTTCGAGAACGCGAAGTCGCAGCGGTTCGTCACGCTCTGATCCGCGTCGGCGGGTCGCCACGGTGACGACCTGACGAACGGGAGGCACGGTGCCAGCTGGCACCGTGCCTCCCGTTCGTGGTCCCGGGGCGCTCCGGGCCGGGCGCGACTGCCGGGGACGCGATCGGTTGGTCGTGGGGACGCCGCCACGCGGGCTCAGCGCACGGCGTCGCGGCCGGGCGCACTGGCGGCGAGGTCGTGGGCGATGCGACGCAGTGCGGCGTCGACGTCGGTCTGTGCACGGTCGACCAGCGCGCTCCACTGGGCTCCGCGTGCTGCCATCACCGTGCGTTGGGCAGCTCGTTCGGCGAGGACGGGGTCGGCACCGTGTTCGCGGCACCACGCCCGGATGGCCGCGACGTGGCAGCGGTGCGCACGGCGCTGTCGGTCGCGCCCGTCGAGGGACTCGACCGATCCGAGTTCGAAGGTGAGTCGTGCGGCCAACGCGCGGTGCGGGTCGTCGAGTCCGCCGAAGGTCGCGACCAGGTGATCGGCGAGGGCATCCACATCGGATGCCGGATCGAGCGCCGTCGCCGGGCGGTTGGCCGCGAGGTGCTCGACGACGGAGTCGATCAGGGCGTCCCGCGAGCCGAAGTGGTACACGACGGGGTAGGCGCTCGTCCCGAGCACACGGCCGAGGCCCCGGACCGTGACGTCCTCGATCTTGGTCTCGACGAAGTGGTCGACCACCTTCTCGAGGATCGCGGGTTTGCGGGTCGGGTCGGGCTTCCTGGGCATGGCATCTCCGTCGTCGTGGCGGTGGTCGCGCGACCGTTCACATACTAGCATCGGTATATCAGTTTCGGGAGCGGACCTGACGGGAGGCATATCCTTGGTGCACCCTCCGTTTCCACCGATAGAAACGGAGAAATACTCGTTTCCAAGTACACTGTTGCGGATGTCCATGCCGTTCGAGCGCGCTCTGCCGCCGTCACGGCCCGAGGGGACCCCCGCTGGACGGGTGGTCGCGGGCCGTCGCCGTGGCGCCGGAAAACGCTTCCTGGTCGTCGGCGACGTCCTGGACGGCGTCCTCGTGCACACCACCGCGCACCGGATCGGGGTGCACGACCCGGCAGCGCAGATCCGCCACCGTCCGACCGGGGCCGGCGGCAACACGGCCACCTGGCTCGGCTGGCTCGGGGCCGAGGTCGACGTCGTCGCCCGGGTCGGGGTCGACGACGTCTACCGGCACGAGCGTGCGCTCGAGGACGCCGGGGTCCGAGCCCACCTGCGCTACGACGCGATGACGTCCACCGGCGTCGTCGTCTCCGTCCGCAACGACCACGGCCGCACCGCGATGTCCGATCCGGCTGCGAGCGGGAAGATCAGCGCGGCCGACGTCCCGCCCTCGTTGGTCGCACGTGCTGACATCGTGCACCTGACGGGTGCCGCCATGCTCGGCGGCGGGGTCGACCGGCTCGCCGCACTCGTCGCGTGTGCCCGGACAGGGCCGGCGCGCGTCGCGGTGGACCCCTCGTCGGTCGCGGTGATCGAGACCGTCGGCGCGGACCGGTTCCTCCAGGCGCTGCGGGGCGTCGACGTGCTCTTCCCCGACCAGCAGGAGGCGCTCGCCCTCGGCGGAGGGGACGACCTCGACGCCGCGGTGCGCCGGCTGACCGAGCACGTCCCGCTGGTCGTCGTCACGGCGGGGGCGGACGGCGCACTGATCGGGCGCCGGGGGCGGAGCGTCCAACGGGTCCCTGCGACGCCCGCGACCGTCGTCGACACCATCGGCGCCGGGGACGCCTTCGTCGCCGGGTTCGTCCGCGCCTGGGCGACCGACCCGGTGCGGGTCGGTGCGGCGGCACGCGAGGGCACCCGGGTCGCCGCTCGGGCACTCGGTTTCGTGGGCGGTCGGCCGCCGGTCTGAGCGACCTGAGCGACCTGGGTGATCTGCGTGATCTGCGCGATCCGACCGGCGGTGCTGCCTGCGGGTCAGCGCTCCGACGGCTCGGCGACCACGTTCAGGGTCTGGACGAGTCCGGCACCCACGGGTGCGAGCCGGATCTCGACGCGCAGCCGCCCGCACGCGCCGGGCATCCACCAGCGCAGGTGCGACGGTGCGGAAGAGGACTCGGCCACCGGTGCCGCAGCGAGGTCGGCGTCGACCTCGGACACGGCCTGGGCGACCGCGCGCCGTCGACGGTCGTAGGGCACGTCCATCGCCACGTTGGGCGTGCAGATCGCGTCCGCCAGGTCGTCGCGCCAGTCGGCCAGGAGGCGCATCACCGCGGCCTGCGCGGCTCGCGTCGCGCGGCTGGTCACCGCCGCCCCGGTGCTCGGTCCGGTCGCCGCGGGTGCGTCCGTCGTCAGCGCCGCCCCGAGCACGAGGTCGTGCGCCTGCTGCGCGGCAGCGGAGACCTTGGCCTGGGTGGCGTTCTCGAACGCGACGACCCCGAGGCCGTCGCGCACGGACCACCGCATGTGGGCGGAGAAGCCCGGGTAGCCGCCGGAGTGGGACACGAGTTCGCCGAAGCGGTCGTCCTGCTCGACGAACAGCCCGAAGCCGTACGCGGTTGCGCGGGGCGAACCCGGGACGACCGACGGGGGGACGACCCGCATCGCCTGCTGCATGAGCCGGCGGTCGGCGGGGGAGACCGGACCGGGTTCGGGCGCGCCGGAGAAGCCAGAGCCGAGGTGGGTCGCCCAGCGAGCCAGGTCGCGCACGGTCGAGAACAGTCCACCGATCGACGAGAACGCGCCGGGCCCGGTCATCGGCAGGGGTTCCCAGTCGCCCTCGTGCCCGCGGACACCGGTGACCACGAACCCGCTGGACTCGTCGGCGCGGAACACCGTGTCGGCCAGTCCGAGGGGACGCAACACGATCTCGCTGGCGGCCTGGGTGAAGGGCTGCCCCGTCACGACGGCGACGACCCGGCCGAGCAGTGCGTACCCCAGGTTCGAGTACGCGAAGCGGGTGCCGGGCAGGGAGTCGAACAGCAGGCCAGCACGCAGGACCTGGTCGAGCTCGGCGTCCGAGATGGACTCCTGGCGGTCGGCCCAGGGATCGTCAGTGGGGAACCCGGCCGACATCGTCAGCAGCATCCGCACCGTGGCGACGGGAGAGTCCGGGGCCGGCAGGGCGACGGCGTCGAAGGCCGGCACGAAGTCGGTGATCGGGGCGTCGAGGTCGAGCAAGCCCCGGGCGACGAGCGTCAGCAGGGTCGCGGCCGTGACGCTCTTGGTGCACGAGGCGATGCGGTACACGGTGTCCGCGTCCGGCCGCTGACCGTCACCGCGGTCGCCGTGCCCGCCGGAGGCGACGAGCCCGGAACGGTCGAACACACCCCACACACTGCTCGGCGCGATGCCCTGGTCGACACGAGCGCGGAACAGCTCGTCGACCTGGTCGACGACCGCAGCCACCGCGGGGTGCGCATCGTTCGCGAGCGGCGCATCCTTCACGAGCGGCGCATCCGCTCGTAGGCGTCCAACGCCCGCTGGCGTGACGCCTTCAGGTCGACCATCGGCTCGGGGCGCAGCTCGTCGGCGGGAACCCAGCGGTGGACGTACTCGCGGTGCGGGTCGAACCGCTCGAGCTGCCGATCGGGGTTGAAGACACGGAAGTACGGTGCGGCGTCGAAGCCGGAACCCGCGACCCACTGCCAGTTCGCCGCGTTGTTCGCGGGGTCGGCGTCGACCAGCGTGTCCCAGAACCACTGCTCCCCGACGCGCCAGTCGACGAGCAGGTTCTTCACCAGGAAGCTCCCGGCGGCCAGCCGCACCCGGTTGTGCATCGCACCGCTGTGCCAGAGCTCGCGCATGCCGGCGTCGACCAGGTCGAAGCCGGTCAGGCCCTGTCGCCAGCGCTCGAGCTCGGCTTCCTCGGGGTCACGCCAGGGGAACGCGTCGAAGTTCCGACGGACGTTGACGGTGGCGATGTCGTCGCAGTGGAAGTACTCGTTCCAGTTGAACTCACGCCATGCCAGCTGCCGGAGGAACGCCGAGGCGTTCTGGCGCTGCGCGGGCTCGAGCCGCTCGTGCAGGCGGTGCCACACCTGGTACGGGCTGATCTCGCCCCACCGCAGGAACGGGGAGAGGCTGCTCGTGGCCTCCATCGCGGGCTCGTCCCGCTGGTCGTAGTCCTCGAGCGCGTGCTCGACGAAGTGCTCGAGCTGCTGCCGGGCGCCGTGCTCGCCCGGGGTCCAGGCGTCGCGGAGCCCACCGGCCCAGTCGGGCTCCGTCGGCAGCAGCGCCCAGTCGGACAGTGCGTCACCGGTGACGTCGGCCGCAGCGGGCAGGTCGTCCGGGTCCGGCAGGGGGTGCCGTGGCTCGGGCAGTGCCTGGACGGCGTTCCAGAACGGCGTGAACACCTTGTACGGCTCGCCCTGGCCGGTGAGCACCGTCCACGGTTCCCAGAGCAGGTTCGCGGCGAAGCTGTGCGCCTCGATGCCGCGATCGTGCAGTGCGCCCTTGATCCCGGCGTCGATGTCGCGCTCGACGGCGCCGTACCGACGGTTCCAGTACACGGCGTCCACGCCCGTCTCGGCGACGAGCTGGTCGATGGTCTGCGCCGCGGCACCGCGTCGCAGGACCAGCCGGGAACCCCGCTCGCACAGGTCGGCGTCGAGCGCGGTCAGGGAGTGGTGCAGCCACCAGCGGCTCGCCGCACCGATCGGACGGAGTCCGGGGGACTGCTCGTCGAGGACGACCACCACGGTGACGTCGCCGCCGTGGTCGATCGCCGCACGGAGCGCCGGGTTGTCGGACAGCCGAAGGTCGTCACGGAGCCAGACGATCGCGCCGGTCACACCGTCGCCGAATCCAGCGTGGTGACCGCTCGGGGCGTCGACCGCCGGCCCGGTGCCGTGCCGACTGCCAGCCGGAGCTTGGTGCAGAGTTCGGTGAGGGTGCGGAGCTCGGGGTCGGACAGGCCGGCGCCCACCTGCTGGGCGATGCTCGCTGCGTGCTGCACGGCGACCTGCCGGTAGACGTCGAAGCCGTGCGGGGTCAGCGCCACGATCACGCCGCGGGCATCGGTGGGGTCCGGCTGCTTCTCGACGATGCCGCGGGCGAGCAGTCGGTCGACCAGGCGGCTGACGCTCGGCTGGGTGAGCAGCAGGTGCCCGGTGAGGTCGCGCATCCGGCAGCGTCGACCGGGCTGGGTCGACAGGTTGAAGCACACGTCGTACTCGTTGAACGAGATCTCGTCGCCGGGGAAGTCCGCGTTGAGACTCCGCATCACGGCGACCTGGGCGCGGAACAGCGCTTCCCAGGCGGCCACGGCGGTCGCCTTCTCACTGCGGCGTGTCTCGCTCACGTTCGCGTTCCCTCCGGTCGTCGGACTGACCACACTACCGACGGGCTCCGACAGGAGCCGGGCGACATGCACGAGGGCCGGCCACCTGTCGGCGACCGGCCCTCTCCCTTGCACCAAGAGTTTCCTGCAATCACATTCCGCAGGCGGTGCCACAGCAAACACCGTCTGCACCACCGACTGTATAACGAAGCGGTAACGGGGCGCCAGCCTCTCCGGGCCCGGTTCGCTGCGAGTTCACCAAGAGCAGTCGGAGCGTTTCAGAAGAGGTCGGGTGACGGGGTCGACGCGTACCGCACTGCGACGTCCGCGTGCCGGTCGAAGCGGTAGCCGACGCCGCGCACGGTCCGGACGATCTCCTCGAAGGCGCCGAGCTTGGAGCGGAGGCGACGGACGTGCACGTCGATGGTGCGCTCGTTCGGGGTCTCGTCCTCGCCGTCGGACCACAGGCCCTCGATGATCGCGGAGCGGTCGACGGTCTGGCCCTCGCGGAGGACCAGGAACTGCAGGAGCTCGAACTCCTTGTAGGTCAGGGGCGCGGCTTCACCGTCGAGGGTCACGCGCTTCCGGGAGATGTCGATGACGACGCCCGTCTCCTCGGGTTCGGGCTTCTCGGCCTGCTTGCGGGCGGCCACCGCGGAGCGGTCCTGCAGCGCGAGGCGGACGACGTCGACGTCGCGGCCACCGGAGTGCTCGGCGGCGACGGCGACGGCCGCGTAGGTCTCGGACGACGGGACGAGCTGGGCGGTGAGTGCCTTGAGCTGCTCGACGACCGCGGCCAGGGTCGTGCCGGCGGCCGCGGCCTTGGCTTCGTCGATGCCGACGTACAGGGCGAAGCCGCGAGCCTCGGTGCCCTCCGGCAGGGCGCGGTTCCGCTGCGGCGCGACCACCGGGCTCGTCGGCGCGGTGGCCGGTCCGCTCGCCGCCGGGGAGACGGGTCGCGGGCGGATCGGCGTCACGGTGCCGAGGTCGGTCGGGGTCGGTACTGAGCGGAGCGCGGTGCGGGGCTGGGCGATGGTGAGCGACATGGTGGTTCTCCGGGCGGTGTGGCCGGTGCGCGGGTGGGCGGCGGCCGGTGTCGAATGCGTCATCCCGGGTACGGCGGTACGCCGATGTGCCCTGCGGTCCTGCTGCGGACCGGGGCCGACCCGGGGGAACGGGAGACAGACCTCGTGACGTGGTGCGCGTCGCCGACGGTGTCCGTCACCCGGGGATCACGCTCGCGCGACGGGGGTGGTGTCGCGGGGGATCCGGCTGGAACGGGTGCCGATCAGGCACACATTCGACAACGCATGACCGACATGGTCGGCATCATCGTGCCGACGGTCCCCACTGCCCCTGCGGAGGAGCACGCCTCGGAGAGGACGCGGGTGGACACGGTTGCAGTCATGTGTCGAGTATCTGCGGTATACCAACGCGGTGTCAACCGTCCGCACGGACGGTGCGGTGAGCGCGACCGCACGGACGACAGGAGGCGCGGTGCCGACCGGCACCGCGCCTCCTGTCCGTGGGGTGGTCGCTACTCGGCCAGGCCGTAGAGCCGGTCGCCGGCGTCGCCGAGACCCGGGACGATGTAGCCGTTCTCGTCGAGCTTCTCGTCCAGCGCGCCGAGGACGATCGAGACGTTGCGGTCGCCGACGGCCTGCTCGACCATCGCGAGGCCCTCTGGCGCGCCGAGGATGCACACGCACGTGACCTCCTGCGCACCGCGGGCGAAGAGGAAGTCGATCGCAGCAGCCAGGGTGCCACCGGTGGCGAGCATCGGGTCGAGCACGAAGCACTGGCGCCCGGTCAGGTCGTCGGGCAGGCGCTCGGCGTAGGTCTGCGGCTCGAGGGTCTCCTCGTTGCGGGCCATGCCGAGGAAGCCGACCTCGGCCGTCGGGACGAGCTTGACCATGCCCTCGAGCATGCCGAGCCCGGCACGGAGGATCGGGACGACGAGCGGGCGCGGCTTGGCGATCGCGACGCCCATGGTGTGCGCGACCGGTGTGTCGATCGGCGTCGCCGTGACCCGGACGCCCCGCGTGGCCTCGTACGCGAGGAGCGTGACGAGCTCCTCGGTCAGGGCGCGGAACGTGGGAGAGGGCGTCGTACGGTCGCGGAGCACCGAGAGCTTGTGGGTGATGAGCGGGTGGTCGGCGACGTGGACTCGCATAGGGTCGAGCCTAGCGTGCCGTCGACCGTCAGGAGGTCCCGTGGAGGAGCCCGCAGCCCGCCCGTTCGTCCCGGCGATGGAGCGCGCGCTCGACGAGGCTCGACGGTGCCTGGAGACCGACGACGTGCCGGTCGGCGCCGTGGTGCTCGACCGCGACGGGGCCGTGGTCGCCACCGGGCGGAACGAGCGCGAGGCGCGGCAGGACCCGACCGCCCATGCCGAGGTCCTCGCACTGCGTGCCGCCGCGGCGGTGACGGGGGACTGGCACCTCGAGCAGCACACGCTCGTGGTGACGCTCGAACCGTGCCCGATGTGCGCCGGCGCGGTCATGGCCGCGCGGGTGCCCCGGGTCGTGTTCGGCGCGTGGGACCCGAAGGCCGGTGCCAGCGGCAGCGTCTACGACATCGCCAGGGACCGCCGGCTGCCGCACCGCTCCGAGGTCATCGGCGGGGTGCTCGAGGCGGCGTGCGCCGAGCTGCTCGACGCCTTCTTCAGTCCGCGGCGAGGATGACGATCGCCTCGGTCGGCGGCTGCGGACCGGTGCGCAGGACGTCCGGCTCGACGTAGATCACCCGGGCGATCGGCACGGCGCTCCGGACCCGCTGCTCGACGGTGTCGATCCCCGCGGCGACGTCACCGAGCCGGCGGTCCCCGTCGACGGCGACCTTCACGCCGACCATGAGCTCGTCCGGCCCGAGGTACAGGGTCTTCAGGTGGATGATCGCGTCGACCTCGGGGCCGTCGAGCACCGCCTGCTTGATGCGCTCGACGTCGGCGGCGGTGGCGCCCTCGCCGACGAGCAGGCTCTTCGTCTCGATGCCGAGCACCACTGCGACGGCGATGAGCAGCGCCGCGATGAGCATGGTGCCGATCGCGTCGAACACCCCGTTGCCGGTGATCGCGGTCAGGCCGACGCCGAACAGGGCGAACACCAGGCCGAACAGGGCAGCGGTGTCCTCGAGCATCACGACGGGCAGCTCCGGGGCCTTCGCGCGGCGGACGAACTGCACCCAGCTCTGCGAGCCCTTCTGCGGCCGGGCTTCCTTCAGGGCGGTGCGGAGCGAGAAGCCCTCGAGCCCGATGGCGATGACGAGCACGACGAGGGGCAGCCACCAGTTCTCGAGCGGGTGCGGGTGGGCGAGCTTCTCGATGCCCTCGTAGAGCGAGAACACACCGCCGACCGAGAACAGGATGATCGAGACGACGAACGCGTACACGTAGCGTTCACGGCCGTAGCCGAAGGGGTGCTCTTGATCCGCGGCGCGTCGGGCCTTGCGGCCACCGAGCAGCAGCAGGAGCTGGTTCGCCGAGTCGGCCAGGGAGTGCACACCCTCGGCCAGCATCGACGCGGAGCCGCTGATCGCCGCCGCGATGAACTTCACGATCGCGATGCCGATGTTGGCACCGAGTGCGGCGAAGATCGCCTTCGTGCCTCCGGAAGCGCTCACAGCTGTCCCCTTCTCGTGGTCTGCGACACGATCCTAGGCGGGTGGCGTCGGTAGGGTCGGGAGCATGACGATCGACCTGCCCCGCACCGCCCTGCTCGGGGTCGGTTCCATGTCCGGCGCGGTCCTCGACGGCCTGCTCGCCGCGGGACTCGACCCGGCCACCGTGACCCTGACAACCAAGTCCGAGGCATCCGCAGCGGCCCACCGTGAGCGCGGTCTCGACGCCACGGCGAGCGACACCGACCCGGACGCCAACCGGGCGGCGGTCCGCGGAGCCGCCCTCGTCGTGGTCGGCGTGAAGCCGTACATGATCGCGGACCTGCTCGACGAGGTCGCCGGTGTCCTGGAGCCCGGCGCCGTCCTGGTCAGCGTCGCCGTCGGCACCACCACCGCGAGCATGGAGGCACGGGTGCCCGCCGGTGTCCGGGTCGTCCGTGCCCTGCCGAACACCCCGATCGGCGTCGGCCACGGCGTCACCGGCATCAGCGCGGGTGCTTCGGCCGACGCCGAGGCCGTCGCGCTGGCGTCGTCGGTGTTCACCGCCTCGGGCCAGGTCATCGAGGTGCCCGAGTCGCAACTCGACGCGCTGTCCGCGGTGTCCGGCTCCGGACCCGCCTACGTCTTCCTGCTGGTCGAACACTGGCAGCGTGCCGCCGAGGAGCTCGGGTTCAGCCACGAACAGGCGGCGACGATGGTGCAGGGCACGGTCCGGGGCGCCGTCGAGTTGCTCGAGCGCTCCGGCCGCGAGCCCGCCGACCTGCGCCGTGCGGTCACCAGCCCGAAGGGCACGACGGAGCGTGCCGTCGCGGTGCTGCAGGACGCCGACCTGGCGGACACGCTGCTGCGCGCGTCGCGCGCCGCGATCGCACGTGCCGAGGAGATCGCCGCGTCGTAGCGCAGCGCCGGGGTGCGGTGCGGACGCTGCCCCTCCCTCGCAGGCTCGGTCGGCGCGGCCCGCGTGCCGCTGGCGCGGCACCGCTGAGCGGGCCGCGCTATTCGTACGCGGCGAAGCGCTCCAGGTCGCTCTCGGAACCCGAGACGATGATGACGTCGTCCTCGCCGATGACGCTGTCCGGCGTCGCCGGCACGAACGGGCTGCCGGGCGGCTTGATGCCGAGCACCGTCAGGCCGAAGCGGGTCCGGATGACCGTGGTGGCGAGGTCCTTGCCGCGGACCGCGCGCGGCGGGAACATCTTGACCACGGCGAAGTCGTCGTCGAACTCGATGAAGTCGAGCATCCGGCCGGAGACCAGGTGCGCCGTGCGCTCGCCGGCCTCACGCTCCGGGTAGACGACGTGGTTCGCGCCGATGCGGGACAGGATCGTGCCGTGCGACCGGCTGATGGCCTTCGCCCAGATCTGCGGGACGCCGAGGTCGACCAGGTTCGCCGTGATCAGGACGCTCGACTCCAGGTCACTACCGGTGCCGACGACGGCGATGGCGAAGTCCTGTGCGCCGATCTGGCGGAGCGCGTCGATGTCGGTGGCGTCCGCCTGCACCGCGTGGGTGACCCGGTCGGACCACTTCTGCACCAGCCCGGCGTCGGTGTCGACGACCAGCACCTCGCGGTCCTGGCGTTCGAGCTGGCCGGCGGTGGCGGCACCGAAGCGACCGAGCCCGATGACCAGGACGGGAGCGTCGTGACTGATGGCACCGTGCTGGTGCGACGAACGGGTGCGGTCAGCCAACGATCGGCCTCTCCTCGGGACGGCGGAACAGTTGCCGGCTCTGGCTGGCGGCCAGGGCAGCGGCGATGGTCACTGTACCGACCCGGCCGAGGAACATGGTGGCGGCGAGGACGTACTTGCCCGGTTCGGGCAGGTCCGCGGACACACCGGAGGACAGGCCACTGGTCGAGAACGCCGAGATCACCTCGAAGAGCACGCGGTCGAGCGAGTCGTCGGTGATCTGCAGGAGCACCACCGTCGCGACCGCCACGATCGTCGCGCCCCAGAGCACGATGGCCACCGCGACCCGCAGGACGTCGCTCGGGATCCGGCGGCCGAAGGCCTCCATGCTCTGACGACCGCGGGCCTCGGCGACGGCGGCCAGGAACAGCACCGCGAGGGTCGTGACCTTGATGCCACCGGCGGTCGAGGCGGACCCGCCGCCGATGAACATGAGCATGTCGGTGACGAGCAGGCTCGAGCCGTTGAGCTGGTCGAAGTCGACGAGCGAGAAGCCACCCGACCGGGTCATGGTCGACAGGAAGAGTGCCTGGAACGCGGTGCGCCCGGCGCCTTCCTCGCCGAAGGTCGTCGGGTTCGACGCCTCGAGCGCGATGTAGACGGCCGCGCCGCCGAGGAGCAGGACCGCGCTCGTCGCCAGGGTGAGCTTGACGTGGATCGGCCAGCGGCGCGGGGTGCGCAGCTGCTTCGTCAGGGCACGGATCACCGGGAACCCGATGGACCCCGCCACGACCCCCACCATCAGGAGCGACAGGAACCAGTAGTCGTGGGCGAACGGGTCCAGGCCGTCGGCGTTGGGCGAGAACCCGGTGTTCGTGAAGGCCATGGCCGCGTAGTAGAAGGAGTCGCCGACCGCGGTCCAGAACGGGATGCCGGCGATGAGCACCGACGGCAGGAGCAGCAGCCCGAGGACGATCTCGATCGACAGCGTGCTCACCGCCACGGTCGCGAGCAGGGTGCCGACCTCGCCGAGCCGGACGGCCTGGCCCTCGGGCACGGCGCCGTGGTGGGTGCGGAGCGGGTTCGAGTCGCCGGCTGCCATCAGCTTGGCGCGCAGGCCGAGCTTGCGGGTGACGAACAAGCCGAGGATCGACGCGAAGGTCAGCACGCCGACGGCGCCGATCTGGGTGCCGATGACCACCAGGACCTTGCCGAACACCGACCAGTGCGTCGCCATGTCGACCGTGGACAACCCCGTCACGCAGACCACCGACGCGGCGGTGAACAGGGCGTCCGCGAAGTGGGTGCTGCTGCGGTCCGCCGTGGCCCACGGCGTCATGAAGAGCACCGTGAACAGGAAGATCAGCGCGATGAACACGACGATCGCCAGCCGGGACGGTGACGAGCGGAGCACCGTCGCGATCCGGCTCGCCCGTCGTCGGCCGACACCCACGTGGTGCGGGATCGGCTCGGTTCGGTCGAGCATGCGTATGCCTCCGAGGACATGGGCCGGGACGGTTCGTCATGGTACATCCGTGGCGCCCCGGCTAGCCTTGCCACCATGGCCGACATCTTCTCCGTCGTGGCGGACCCGACCCGGCGCGAGCTGCTCGGCAGCCTGCTGTCCGCCTACGGTTCGGACGTCACCGGCGGGGAGCTCAGCGTCGGCCAGCTCGTCGAACGCCTCGGGGTCAGCCAGCCCACGGTGTCGAAGCACCTGCGTGTCCTGCGTGACATCGGTCTCGTCACCAGCCGTGAAGAGGGGCAGCACCGCTACTACCGACTCGACCCGGAGCCGCTCGTGCGCCTGGAGGAGTGGGTCCTGCCGTTCACGGGGGCGGTCGACGCCGACGGCACCCCGGCCACCACGGCGTGGACGCCGGACGGCCAGCCCGTGTCGATCCGCCGGAACGGTGCGGCCGGCAAGGCGACGGTGGAGGTCGGCACCGAACTCGGTCGCGTCATGGCGGAGGCGTCGTACCGGGCGACCGCCGCGATCTCCGGCGCGCAGCAGGGCTGGGAGCGCGTCGTCGACCGCAGCCGCAAGCGCTTCACCCGTCGGGGCGACGAGGACTGAGTCCCGTCACACCCGCCGGCGAGCACCTGGCGAGGGTCGGTGCGCGCTGCTCGGACTGATCCTGGACACCGGGTCGCACGCGCCTCTACAGTTGCCACTGACCACACAGGTCACACCACTGGCGTGCGCAGCGCGTGCGAGCCCCGAAGGCGGACCATGACCGGCAGTTTCGACGATGTGCGCTTCCTCACCGTCGCTGAGGTCGCCGAGATGATGCGCGTCTCGAAGATGACCGTCTACCGGATGGTGCACGCCGGGGAGCTCCCCGCGATCCGCTTCGGCCGCTCCTTCCGCGTCCCCGAGTCAGCCGTCGCCGACGTGCTGCGCGGTGGTGTGGCGGACGTCGGCTGAGCGCGCGTTCGACATCACAGCGGGCAGCCGGTAGACTCGGGCAGGTTGATTTTCCGCGGTCTCTTCGGCCCGGTGTCCGTACATCAGCATCAGTCCGAGCGAGGTCCACATGGGTTCTGTCATCAAGAAGCGTCGTAAGCGCATGGCGAAGAAGAAGCACCGCAAGCTCCTTCGCAAGACGCGTCACCAGCGACGCAACAAGAAGTAGATCCTCAACAGGTCTGCGCAGGTCGAAGGACCTGCACGAGAAGCCCCGGTTCGCCGGGGCTTTTGCGTTCCCGGGCTACGCTGGGACCATGCCCGCAGTGACGTTCCTGACGAAGCCCGGATGCCACCTGTGCGACGACGCCCGGCCCGTGGTCGAACGCGTCGTCACCGACCACCCGGGGGTCACCCTGCAGGAACGCTCGATCCTCGACGACGACGCCCTCCGCCAGGAGTACGCGGAGGACATCCCCGTGGTGCTCATCGACGGGCGCGTCCACAGCAACTGGCACGTCGACGCCGACCGGCTCGCACGTGCCCTCGAGAAGGCCGGTTCCCCCGCATGATCTCCCACGTCGTCGCCTGGACCCTGCGCGAGGACCTCGACCGCGCCGCGTCCATCGCCCGGATCCGTGAGCTCCTGACCGGCCTCACCGGCACCATCGGGTCGATCCGTTCGCTCGAGGTCGTCGAGAACGTCGCCTACCCGGAGAAGAACAGCGACGTCGCGGTCGTCGCCACCTTCGACGACCTCGCCGGACTCGACGAGTACCAGGTGCATCCGGCGCACCAGGCCGCGGCAGCCGAGATCCGCGACCTGGTCACCGCGCGGGCCGCCATCGACTGGCAGAGCTGAGCCGGGCCTCCCGTCCCGCCCCGGCGCTGCGTGCGTTGCGTGCGTCCAGTGAGCAGAAGAGGTCGCCTCCGATTTCCGGAGGCGACCTCTTCTGCTCACTCGCTGGTGACTACGGGGTCAGGCGCGTCGGGCCACGGAACAGGTACGTGACCTCGCGGATCGACGGCTCACCGAGCATGAGCATCAGCACGCGCGCGAGGCCCATGCCGAAGCCGCCGTGCGGCGGGACGCCGTAGCGGAAGAAGTCGAGGTACCAGCCGAGCTCCTCCGGGTCGAGACCCTTCTCGACGGCCTGCGCCTCGAGCACGTCGACACGGTGCTCGCGCTGGGCACCCGTGGAGATCTCGGCGCCGTTGAAGATGAGGTCGTAGCTGTTGGTGACCGACGGGTCGCCGGGCTTCCGCATGTGGTAGTACGGCCGGATCGAGGCGTCGTACTCCGTGACGAAGACGAACTCGGAGCCGTGGTGCTCCTTCGCCCAGGCAGCGACGCGGCGCTCGCCCTCGGGGTCCAGGTCGCCGTCGGCGCGGACGACGTCGTAGCCGCTGTCGGCGACGATCTTGCGCGCGTCGGCCAGGGTCACGCGGGGGAACGGCGTCGCGGGGACCTGCAGCTCGAAGCCGAAGACCTCTTCGATGTCCTTGCCGTACTTCTCCTTGACGGCGGTGATGCCGGCGACCAGGACCGCTTCGTGCATCGCCATGACGTCCTCGTGGGACTCGATCCACGAGAACTCGGCGTCGACGCTGGTGAACTCGGTGGCGTGACGGCTCGTGAACGAGGGGTCGGCGCGGAAGGCGTCGGCGATCTCGAACACGGCACCGAAGCCGGCCGGCTGCGCCATCTGCTTGAAGTTCTGCGGCGACTGGGCCAGGTAGGCGGTGGTCTCGAAGTACTCGAGCTGGAACAGTTCGGCGCGCGACTCGGACGCCGACGCCATCAGCTTCGGGGTGTGGATCTCGATGTAGTCGCGGTCGACCCAGTACGTGCGGAACGCGTGCTCGAGCGTCGTCTGGATGCGGAAGATCAGGTTCTGCTTGCGGTTGCGCAGGTCGAGGAAGCGCCAGTCGAGACGCTTGTCGAGCGACGAGTCGTCGGCGATCGGGGTCTCCGGGATCGCGGCGCTCACCACCTGCAGCGCACCGATCTTGACCTCGAGCCCGCCGAGCTTCACGCGCTCGTCGTGCTTCAGCGTGCCGGTGACGTGCACGAAGGTGCCGTGCGCCAGGCCGGAGATCTCGTTGGTGGTCGCGAGCGCGGACTGTGCGGCGTCGTCGCCGTCCTCGGCCTCGCGCGTCGCCGGGTTCACGAGCTGGACGGCGCCGGTCTCGTCGCGCAGCACGACGAACTGCACCTTCTTCTGGTCTCGGACGGTCTCGACCCATCCGGCCACGGAGACGGGACCGTCGGGGAGGGCTGCCAGGTCGGCGATGCGGGTGCGTTCGATCACGGTGGTCGAGTCTAACCGCCTGCGTCTGGGGGCGTGGGCGGCAGCGCTCCTCCCTCAACAGGGCCGCCCGCGTCCGGCGTTCTCCACCGATGGCCGGGAGGCCCGTGGCGGCGTGCGAGGACTCCCTAGCGTTGTCGACGTGGCCGGGTCGCGGGACGAGAGGGGACCGGGTGGGGACGGGGACGGGGGAGCTCGCGACCTGGCCGCCTGCGGCGGTCGCGGTGGTGGTGGCGGCGCTGTGCACTGCGGCGTTCACACTGCTCGCGGCGTTCGTCGGTGGGCTGTGGGCGGTCATCCGGTGGCGGCGGGACGTCGGGCGGGAGCAACGGGACCGCTGCTGGGCGCGGTTGACCGTGGTGTTCGACCTGATCACCGCGGCCGAGGTCGGGCGTCGCGAGATCGGCCGGAATCTGGCGCAGGCGATGTACGACATGCAGAAAGTCCCCGCCGGAGAAGAACCCGCTGCAAGGGTGTTGGCGGAACTGTTCATCGAGAAGAGGAGACAGTGATGACGACTCGTCTGCGCCGTGCCTGGCGAGAGCTGGTGCGGAAGGAGGACACGGTTCCCGTGGAGCGGCCGTACATCGGTCCTGCGCCGGGCGAGAGCCCGTGGGACTGGGCGCAACGCGGGGCGATCGACTGGCAGCTCCATGTCGAAGAAGGGGAGCTGAAGCTCGAACTCGAGCGGCAGCGCATGCGTGCCAGGGTGCTCGCCGAAGACGGCGCGACGTCAGGGGAGCGAAGCGCGGAGTGACCCGAGGGTGCCGATGAACTCCTCGGCCATGCCGGCGCGCTCGACGAGCTTCGCGTGGCGGGTGCGGGCGTCGTCCAGGTACGCATCGAGACGTGCAGCCAGCGCGGGTTCGTCCTCGGGGTCCTTCGCCGCGAGGGCGTCGACCACACGGAGCAGCTCGGCCATCTCGTCGAGCGTGAACCCGAGCGGCTTCATCCGGCGGATCACGAGCAGTCGTTCCAGGTCCTGCGCGGTGTACACCCGGAACCCGCCGGTGGTGCGGCCGCTCGGCACGAGCAGCCCGACCTCGTCGTAGTGCCGGATCGTGCGCAGGGACATGCCGGCGCGGTCGGCGAGTTCGCCGATGTGCATCGTGTCGGGGACGTCGCTGGTGCTCACGGAGCGCGACTCTACCCTCACGTGAAGGTAGAGTTCCGAACGATGTCCGTGATCACACACGCGCCGACGGCCCCGAGCGTCCTCGCCGCCCTCCGCTCGCCCCGCATGCTCACCCGGGAGGTCCTGGCCGGCATCGTCACCGCGCTGGCCCTCATCCCCGAGGCGATCTCGTTCTCCGTCGTCGCCGGCGTCGATCCCGCGGTCGGCCTCTTCTCGAGCGTCATCATCGCGATCGTGATCTCGATCGTGGGCGGTCGACCCGCCATGGTGTCCGCCGCCGCCGGTTCGGTGGCGCTCGTCATCGCGCCGCTCGTCCGACAGCACGGGATCGAGTACCTGGTGCCCGCGATCGTCCTGGGCGGTGTGTTCCAGCTCCTGCTCGGGTTCCTCGGGGTGGCGCGGCTGATGCGCTTCATCCCGCGCAGCGTCAACGTCGCGTTCGTGAACGCCCTGGCCATCCTCATCTTCACCGCCCAGCTGCCGAACCTGCTCGGCGACGACGTCCCGTTCATCGTCTGGCCGCTGACGGCACTCGGCATCGCGATCATCGTCGGGTTCCCGTTCCTGACGAAGGCGATCCCCGCGCCGCTCATCGCGGTGGTCGTCATCACCGGCATCACGATGGTGTTCAGCGTGGCCGTGCCGACGGTCGGCGACGAGGGGGCACTGCCGACGGCACTCCCCGGCTTCAACGGCATCGTGGCGCCGTTCAGCTTCGAGACCCTGCAGATCATCGCGCCCTACGCGTTCGGCGTCGCGATCGTCGGCCTGATCGAGACGCTGCTCACCGCGCAGCTCGTCGACTCCATCAGCGAGACCGGGTCGAGCAAGTGGCGCGAGTCGTGGGGCCAGGGCGTCGCGAACATCGCGTCGGCGTTCTTCGGGGGGACCGGTGGGTGCGCGATGATCGGCCAGACGGTGATCAACGTGAAGACCGCGGGCGCCCGGACGCGCATCTCGACCTTCACTGCCGGCGTCTCGGTGCTCGTCCTGACGATCGTGCTCCACGACCTCGTCGCCCAGATCCCGATGGCGGCCCTGACGGCGGTCATGCTCATGGTCTGCGTCGCGACCTTCGACTGGCACAGCATCCGGCCGCGCACCCTGCGGCGGATGCCGCTCGGTGAGACCGCGGTCATGCTCATCACCGTCGTGGTGGTCGTCGTGACCGAGAACCTCGCCACCGGGGTGCTCGTCGGTGTGGTCGTGGCGGCTCTGGTCTTCGCCCGACGGGTGGCGCACGTGGTGACCGTGGTGCGCGAGCCGGTCGACGACCGCACCGTGCGGTACCGGGTCCGCGGGGCGCTGTTCTTCGCCTCGTCGAACGACCTCGTCACGCGGTTCTCCTACGCAGAGGACCCGGAGCACATCATCATCGACATGGCCGACGCCCACGTGTTCGACGCGTCCACGGTCGCGGCGCTCGACGGTGTCGAACAGCGGTTCGCCAAGCACGGCTCGACGGTCGAGGTGGTGAACCTCAACACGGGGTCGATCGCGCTGCACGGACGGCTGTCCGGAGAGCTCGGCGGCTGAGTGCTTCCGCATCCGGTGAATCTCCTGAGGGGGCGGTGGGAACCGCGGGCGACCTACACTGGAACCCATGCCCGCGACCCGTCTCCACCTCGTCCGGCACGGAGAGGTGCACAACCCGGGCCGCGTCCTCTACGGCCGGCTCCCGGGCTTCGGGCTGAGTGAGCTCGGCGCGCAGATGGCCGAGGCCTCCGCGGCCGCCTGGAAGGACGCCGGCATCGACGTCCGTCGGGTCGTCGCGTCCCCGCTGCAGCGCACGCAGGAGTCCGCCGCGCCCTGGTCGGCGGCCTACGGGCTCGACGTGACGCTCGACGAGCGGCTGATCGAGCCGACCAACCGCTACGAGGGGCAGCCCCCCGGGTTCACGAAGCGCTCGCTCGGCCGTCCGGCGGAGTGGCCGTGGATCGCGAACCCCCTGCGCCCCAGCTGGGGCGAGGCGTACGAGTCGATCGCGAACCGCATGCTCGCGGCGATGACCACGGCGTGGGAGAGCGTCGACGAGGGCGACGTCGTCCTGGTCAGCCACCAGCTGCCGATCTGGATGGTCCACCGGAAGCTCGCGGGGGAGCCCCTGTGGCACGACCCGCGCAAGCGTCGCTGCGACCTGTCGAGCATCACCACCGTCGAGCGTGTGCCCGCCACGTCGAGCGGTCGGTTCACCGAGGTCGGGTACGCGGACCCCGCGCAGGAACTGCGCGCGACCGCCGTCGACGAAGGAGCAGTGTGAAGACCACGACCAGCAGGAAGCGCATCGCGACGATCGCGGCGACGGTCGTCGTGGCCGCCCTCGCCCTGGCGGGGTGCTCGACGGACAACAGCGACCTCGCGAAGCAGTACGGCAACGGCACGACCCAGAACTACATCTCCGGTGACGGCGCGGTGACCGAGGTCTCCGCAAAGGACCGCACCGACCCGGTGACCTTCCGGGCCGAGGACTCGAACGGCGACACCGTCTCGTCGAAGGACCTCCGGGGCAAGGTCGTCGTCCTGAACTTCTGGTACGCCAGCTGCCCGCCCTGCCGTGCCGAGGCGAAGTACCTCAACGAGGTGCACGACGAGTACGCCGACTCGGACGACGTCGCGTTCATCGGCGTCAACGTCCGCGACGAAGCAGCGACCGCGGCCGCCTTCGAGCGCACCTTCGACGTGCAGTACCCGACCGTCCTCGACCAGCGCACGGGCACGATGCAGCTCGCGATGTCCGGGCAGATCGCGCCGAACGCGGTGCCTGCGACGATCGTCCTCGACACGAAGGGGCGCGTCGCTGCCCGCGTCCTCGGCGCGGTCGACGGCACGGGCATCCTGAAGACCCTGGTCAGCGACGAGCTCGACGCCGGCAAGGCCTCCTGACCCGTGGCCTCCAACCCCTTCGCCGACGCGATCCTGAGCGGCCAGATGGCCGTGGCGCTGCCCGTGGCGGCGCTCGCCGGGCTCGTGTCGTTCCTGTCCCCGTGCGTGCTGCCGCTCGTGCCGGGGTACCTCGGGTACGTCGGCGGTGTCGCCGAGGGCGGGCAGCGTCGGGGTCGTGTGGTGCTCGGTGTGCTGCTGTTCATCGTCGGGTTCACCGCGGTGTTCGTGGCGTACACGACGGTGTTCGGGGCACTCGGCTTCTGGCTCGTCCGCTGGCGTGACCTCATCACGCAGGTCCTCGGGGTCGTCGTCATCGCGATGGGCCTGGTGTTCGTCGGACGGTTCACGTTCCTGCAGCGCACCATCAAGCCCAGCTGGACCCCCGCGACGGGGCTGCTGGGCGCACCGCTGCTCGGCATCGTGTTCGGCCTCGGCTGGACGCCGTGCCTCGGCCCGACCCTCGCGGCCATCAACCTGCTCAGCGTGCAGTCGGGCAGTGCCTGGCAGGGCATGTGGCTCGGTGTGGCGTACTGCCTCGGGCTCGGCATCCCGTTCGTCCTCGTCGCGCTCGGCGCCGGCTGGGCCACGGGAGCCATCTCGGCGGTGAAGCGTCACATGCGCACCGTCAACATCATCGGAGGAGCGATCCTGATCGTCATCGGTCTGCTCATGGTCACCGGAATCTGGTCGGCCGTCATGTCGAGCGTCGGGGCGGTGATCCAGAGCTTTGTCCCCGCGGTCTGACCCGAACGAGCACACCCCGACGGGCGCAGGCGACGGAGCCGACACCGCTTCGGACCCGCAGCGACCGTCCGACCACGTCGACGGCTCCGGCCCCACCGACGGCGGCGTCAACCAGCCGAAGCTCGGCTTCGTCGGGTACCTCCGGTTCTTCTGGCGGCAGCTGACGAGCATGCGCACGGCGCTGTTCCTGCTCATGCTGCTGGCCCTCGCGGCGATCCCGGGTTCGCTCGTGCCGCAGCGCACCGCCGACCCGAACGGCGTCGTGCAGTACAAGGCGGACCACCCGCAGCTCTTCCCGGTCCTCGACAAGCTCCAGGTCTTCGACACCTACACCTCGGTGTGGTTCTCGGCGATCTACCTGCTGCTCTTCGTCTCGCTCATCGGCTGCATCGTGCCCCGCACGAAGCACCACTGGCAGGCCCTGCGCACCCGTCCGCCGAAGACGCCCGCGCGTCTGACGCGACTGGCGGGATTCCGCACCGTGGCGGTGCAACCGGACGCGATGATCGACGGCACCACCGGGATCGACCCGGCCACGGGCCTCCCGTCCGCCGAGCACGCGGTGACGCGCGCGATGGCGATCCTGAAGCGCTCCGGGTACCGCGTCGAACGGTTCGGCGACTCGGTGAGCGCGGAGCGCGGCTACCTGCGCGAGACCGGCAACCTGGTGTTCCACTCGGCCCTCGTCGGGGTGCTCCTGGCGGTCGGTGTCGGCGGTGGCTTCGGCTTCACCGGTCAGCGTCTGCTGGTGGAGGGCCAGACGTTCTCCAACGTGCTCGGCTCGTACGACTCGTTCAACCCCGGGCGCTGGTTCCAGCAGACCGACCTCAAGGGCTACAACCTGACCCTCGACAAGTTCGTGACGAAGTACGAGGAGCGGAACCTCGACGCCCTCGGCCAGGCGCTCGACTACTCGGCCACCGTCACGAGCACCGAGAAGGGCGGCGAGCCGAAGACCAGCCGTCTCGGCGTGAACGACCCGCTGCACGTGGGTGGCACCAACGTCTACCTGCTCGGCAACGGTTACGCGATGCAGGTCACGGTGCGCGACGGCGACGGCAACGTGGCGTTCAAGGACGTCGTGCCGTTCCTGCCGCAGGACGCGAACTACACCTCGCTCGGCGTGATCAAGGCCCCGGACGCCAAGCCGGACCAGCTCGGGATCCGCGGGTTCTTCTACCCCACCGCGGTGAAGAACGCGAGCGGCGCCTACACGTCCTCGTACCCGGACACCGAGAACCCGCTCCTGACGCTGCAGGTCTACACCGGCGACCTCGGCCTCGACGACGGCGTGCCGCAGAGCGTGTACACGCTCAACACCGGCGGGCTGAAGCAGATCGCCGGCACCGACGCATCGACGGCGAGCCTCGCGCTGAAGCCGGGGCAGACGAAGAAGCTCCCGGACGGTGCCGGGTCGATCACGTTCGACGGCGTCAAGCGGTACGTCTCCCTCGACGTGCACCACGACCCGTCGCAGCTGTGGGTGGGCGGGTTCGCCCTGCTCTCCACCCTCGGTCTGCTCACCTCGCTGTTCGTCCCGCGCCGTCGCGTCTGGGTGAAGGTCGTCCCGCGCAAGGACACGCAGGGCGGCGAGTACGACCTCGAGTACGCCGGCCTCGCACGCGGCGAGGACCCGAACCTCGAACGGGCCGTCGCGGACATCGCACAGCGCCACACGTCGGACCTCGGAGTTAGGATGCCCCAGTGAACGACATGACCACGAACCTCGCGACCTACTCGGTCGTGCTCACGTACTCCGCGATGGCGGTGTACGTGGTCGCGTTCATCTCGTTCGCCCTCGACATGGCCAAACGCTCCGGTGAGGTCACGGCCGCCGCGAAGAACGCGGGCGCCGACGACAGCTCGGCGGGTGCGGCCAGCGCTTCTTCCGCACGCGGGGCGAAGACCGTCGCGACCGTCCGTGGCGGCACCGTCGTGCTCGAGCAGGTCGCCGCGCCGCCAGCGGGCGGTTCGTCCGGCCGCAGCACGAAGTTCGAACGTGTCGGCATGGCGATGACGATCCTCGCGCTCGTCCTGCACGTCGCCTCGGTCGTCCTCCGCGGCATCGCGGCCGACCGTGTCCCGTGGGGCAACATGTTCGAGTTCTCGCTGACGGGCACGGCGCTGATCACGCTGATCTTCCTGCTCGTGCAGTTCTGGCAGAACCTGAAGTTCCTCGGCGTCTTCATCACGGGCCTGACGATCATCCTGCTCGGCATCGCGACGGTGAACTACTGGGTCCCCGTCGTCCCGCTGCAGCCGGCCCTGCAGTCGTACTGGCTCGTCATCCACGTCTTCGTGGCGATCTCCGGCACCGGGTTCTTCGCGCTCGGAGCAGGGCTCGCGGTGGCGCAGCTCGTGCAGACGTACCGCCAGGGCCGCACGGCCTCCGGCAAGCTCCGCTTCATGGCGACGCTGCCGGACGCCGACCGGCTCGAGGTCCTGACCTACCGCGTCCTGCTCGTGGGCTTCGTCCTCTGGACCTTCACCCTGATCGCCGGTGCGATCTGGGCCGAGCGTGCCTGGGGTCGCTACTGGGGCTGGGACACGAAAGAGGTCTGGACCTTCATCATCTGGGTCGTCTACGCGGGCTACATCCACGCCCGTGCGACCCGCGGCTGGCGCGGTGCGCGGTCGTCCTGGCTGGCCTTGATCGGCTTCGCCGCGGTGATGTTCAACTTCTCGGTCGTGAACGTCTTCTTCAAGGGCCTGCACAGCTACTCGGGTCTGTGAACCACACCGGTCGCTGAGGCGGCCCTGGTCGTGACCACGGCCGGACGGGAGGCACGGTGCCAGCTGGCACCGCGCCTCCCGTCCGTCGTTCGGTCGCGTCCACGGACAGGAAGACGCCGTCGTGTCGGCTGGACGCCGCGTCCTCGGCGAGACGCCGCCGATCCCGGCGGCGTCTCGCCGACTCGGCGGCGCCGAACGGAGACGACGGCGTTCTGCGGAGACGACGGCGTTTTGCGGAGACGACGGCGTCCCGCGAACGGAGACGACGGCGTCTTGCGGAGACGACGGCGTCCCGCGCCCGGAGCTACTCGGCAGCAGCTGCGGCCAGCACGGTGTGCACACGCGCCACCCGCTCGCGCCACCACGCGGAGCGTTCCGGCGACGCGGCGTACCGCTCGACCAGTTCCGCCGCGACGTCCACCCGACGCACGGGCACGCGGCCGTCCACCGGCAGCAGGGGCTCCGCCGTCACGTCCCCGGCGAACATCGCCGCCGTCCCGAGGCCCGCGGCGTACCCCGGGGTCATCGCCGCGGCGGCCAGGAACGCCCCCATCCCGAGTCCGACCGACGTGTCGAGCGCACTCGAGACGACGCACGGCAGCCCGGCGTCGGCGATGACCGCGCCCGCCGCGGTGATGCCCCCGAGCGGCTGGGCCTTGACCACCAGGACGTCGGCTGCGCCGGCCCGGGCGACCGCGAGGGGGTCGCTCGCCTTCCGGACGCTCTCGTCCGCGGCGATCCGCACCCCGAGGCCGGCGATCCGCGTCCGGAGCTCGGCGAGCTCGGGCACCGTGGCGCAGGGCTGCTCGGCGTACTGCAGGTCGAACGGTGCGAGCCGCTCGAGTGCCGCGGCTGCCTGCTCGACGCTCCACAGCCCGTTCGCGTCGACGCGGACGGAAGCATCGGACCCCATCACCCGGCGGACGGCCGCGACACGGGCGACGTCGTCGTCGACGGTGGTGCCGGGCTCCGCGACCTTGACCTTCGCGGTGGCGCAGCCGGGGTAGCGGGCGAGCAGGTCGGCGACGTCGTCGGCGGCGATCGCCGGGACGGTGGCGTTGACCGGCACGGAGTCGGCGGCCGGCTCGTGGTCGGTCCACCCGAAGTCGACGGTGGCGCGCAGCCATGCCGCTGCCTCGGCGTCGTCGTACTCGACGAACGGCGAGAACTCCGTCCAGCCTGCGGGGCCACGCAGCACGACCGCCTCGCGCGTGGTGATGCCGCGGAACCGCACCCGCATGGGCAGGGCCACCACGTGCGCGTCGGCGAGGAGTTCGGCGAGGTCGGGGAGCACGTCCGCCATCCTCCCACCGCACCCAGGTCGCCCGCCGGTTCCTCGGAGGGGACCGCCAGGGCAGGGCACTAGCATGCATCGGTCGGCTCCGGTCGGCGAGGGGAACGACCCGGAACGAGGGAGGCTCGGTGGCGGTGGATCCGCGGCAGCGCGCAGCACAGCAGCGGGCAGCACAGCGCCAGGCCGACCCGTCGAGCGCCGGCGCTCGTCCGGCAGCCCGTCCGGCGTCTGCAGCCCGTCCGAGCGCGGATGCCCGACCCGCGGCGAACCCGTCCCGAGTGACGGCGCGTCCGACAGCCGGGTCCGACGACTTCGCCCGGCTCATGCAGCGCAACACCGTCGACGTGCGGCAGGCGGCCTCCAAGAAGCGCCGCAACCCCGTCGTCGGCAAGATCGCCCTGGGCCTCGCCGTGGTCTCCGCTGCGGTCGACGCCAGCGCGTTCGCCGTGTTCATGGGCGGTGACACGAACTTCGCGTTCGGCATCTGCTTCGTCGTCGTGTTCCTGACGCTCATCGCCGCAGTGCTCGGGTTCGTCGCCGCCGTCGGATCCTTCGGCCGCTGGTACGGCGCCATCGGGGTCGTCCTGGCGTTCTTCGCGAACCCCGTGATCCTCATCGTGATCATGGTGTTCGTCGCGCCGGAGCTCCTGACCGACATGGGCGCCTGACCCGGCAGACGCCCGGCGGTACGTTGGGGGCATGGCTGCTCCCGTCTCCGACCTGTTCGACCCCGACGTCTGGACCACCGCTCCGATCGCGGAGCAGTTCACCGACATCACGTACCACAAGCACGTCTCCAAGGGGATCGTCCGTGTCGCCTTCGACCGTCCGGAGGTCCGGAACGCCTTCCGCCCGCGCACGGTCGACGAGCTCTACCGCGCCCTCGACGACGCACGGCAGGACCCCCGTGTCGGTGTCGTCCTGCTCACGGGCAACGGCCCGAGCCCGAAGGACGGCGGGTGGGCGTTCTGCTCCGGCGGCGACCAGCGCATCCGTGGACGGAGCGGCTACCAGTACGTCGGTGACGAGGGTGCACCGCCCGAGGGCGTCGACCCCGCGGCCGCGCAGGCGTCGATGGGGCGGCTCCACATCCTCGAGGTCCAGCGCCTCATCCGGATGATGCCCAAGGTCGTCATCGCGGTCGTCCCCGGCTGGGCCGCCGGCGGTGGGCACTCCCTGCACGCCATCTGCGACCTCACCATCGCGAGTGCCGAGCACGGCAGGTTCAAGCAGACCGACGCCGACGTCGGCTCGTTCGACGGCGGGTACGGCAGCGCCTACTACGCCAAGCAGATCGGGCAGAAGTTCGCCCGCGAGGTCTTCTTCCTCGCGCAGGAGTACTCCGCCCAGCGCGCCTACGAGATGGGTGCGGTGAACGCCGTGGTCCCCCACGAGGACCTCGAGCGTGAGGCGATCCGCTGGGGCGAGATCGTGCTCGGCAAGTCCCCGACGGCGATCCGGATGCTCAAGTACGCGTTCAACGCCGTCGACGACGGCATGGTCGGTCAGCAGGTCTTCGCGGGCGAGGCGACGCGGTTGGCGTACGGCACCGACGAGGCGGTCGAGGGTCGCGACTCGTTCCTCGAGAAGCGCGCTCCCGAGTGGACCGCGTTCCCCTGGCACTACTGATGCCCCGTCCGCTGGTCGCGACCGGTACGTCGGACCCGTCGGCCGTGCTGCGCGCCCTGGAGGCAGCGCTCGCCGGCGGCCCCGCGCTGCTCCCCGTCGCCGAGGAGGCTCCGGCGCTGCCGAAGGCACCTCCGGCCGAGGTCCGGCAGGCGGTCGCCCTGGTGGTCGAGACGAGCGGGTCCACCGGGACCGGCAAGCGCGTGGCGCTGTCGTCCGAGGCGCTCCTCGCCGGTGCGGCGGCGGCCGACGCGGCGCTCGGTGGTCCGGGGCGCTGGGTGCTCGCGCTGCCGACGCACTACATCGCCGGCCTCAACGTCCTGACCCGCTCGATCACCGCCGGCACCGAGCCCGTCGTCGTGGCACCCGGGCACTTCGCGGCCGCCGCGTTCACCGAGGCGGCCGAACGGCTCGTCACCGGTCCGGCCGCGCCCCGCCGGTACACCTCGCTGGTGCCGGTCCAGCTCGCCCGGGTCCTCGACGACCCGGACGCCACCCGCGCCCTCGCCGGGTTCGACGCGGTCCTGGTCGGCGGACAGGCGACCCCCGCGCCGCTCCGGCAGCGCGCGCGCGACGCCGGGGTCCGGATCGTGACGACGTACGGCGCGAGCGAGACGAGCGGCGGGTGCGTGTACGACGGCGTCCCGTTCGGCACCGTGCGCACCGCGCTGGTCGACGACGAGCTGCACCTGGCCGGGCCGATGCTCGCCGAGGGGTACCTCGACGACGACGACCGCACGGCATCGGCCTTCGTCGAGCGGGACGGGCTGCGGTGGTACCGGACCGGGGACACCGCGACCCTGTCCGGCGGGGTCGTCCGCGTGCTCGGACGCCTCGACGACGTGGTGATCTCCGGTGGCGAGAAGGTCCAGCTCGGGGCGGTCGAACGGCTCGTCCGGGGGCTGCCCGGGCAGCAGAGTGCCGTCGTCGTGCGGCGCTCGGCGGGGGAGTGGGGCGAGGTCCCCGTCGTCGTCACCGAGCAACCGCTCGACCCGGACACCGTGCGTGCCCACGTCGGAGCAGCCCTCGGCCGTGCCGCCCGGCCGGCCGACGTGGTCCTGGTGGACCGGATCCCGATGCTGGCGTCCGGCAAACCCGACCGGCGGGCCGTGCAGGCGCTCGTCGACCCGGCAGGGCCGTAGGGGCGAGCCAGCGGGCGCCGCATCGGCAATAAGATCGGTGCTCGTGGCACGAACGAAGAACTCGACGCAGAAGCAGGGCCGGTCCGGCAACCCGGCGAAGGCCGCTGCCCCCGCCCGCACCAAGCGGAAGGCGACCGCACGCGACTGGATCGGCGGCGCGCGTCTGCGCACCCTGACCCTCGGCGTCGTCCCGGTCGTGCTGGGCACCGCCGTCGCGTTCGTCGACAGCGGTGAGCCCGGGGACTTCGGCGACTACCTGGCGAAGGGCAGCCACCTCGCCGTCGCGCTGCTCGCCCTGGCCGTGGCGCTGTTCCTGCAGATCGGCGTGAACTACAGCAACGACTACTCCGACGGGGTCCGCGGCACCGACGAGTACCGCGTCGGACCCGCACGGCTCACGGGTGCCGGGCTGGCCAAGCCCCGGACGGTGCTCACGGTCGCCCTGACGTTCTTCGGCCTGGCAGCCGTCGCCGGCCTGGTCATCGTGCTGCTCACCCAGCTGTGGTGGCTGCTGCTCGTCGGGGCCGCCGCCATCGTCGCCGCCTGGTTCTACACGGGCGGCAAGAAGCCGTACGGGTACAACGCCCTCGGCGAGGTGTTCGTGTTCGTGTTCTTCGGACTCGTCGCCGTGCTCGGTACGCAGTTCGTGCAGATCCGCGAGGTCACGCTGAGTGGCTGGGCCGCCGCGGTGGCCGCCGGGTTCTTCGCCTGCGCGGTCCTGATGGTGAACAACATCCGCGACATCGACGAGGACCAGCTGGCGGGCAAGCGGACACTCGCCGTGGTCGTCGGCCGTCCGGTCGCCCGCGTGCTCTTCGGCCTGTTCCTGATGCTGCCGTACGTCGTGCTGCTCTGGTTCGTGCTGCTGTACTTCCGCACGGGCTTCACGTACTTCTCGCTGCTGCTGGCGCTGCCGGCCCTGGCGATCGGGGTGTCGTCGCGGAAGCCCCGCGAGCTCATCACGGCGCTGCAGCTGTCGTCGTTCGCGTCGCTCGCCTTCGGCGTGGTGCTCGGGATCACCCTGGCCGTGCAGCCGTAACCGTTCCGGCTCCGACCTGACGACCCCATGCCCGGGGTCAGTCGGCGTCGGCGTCCCGGCGTGCTTCGTGCCGGTCCGCGTCGGACACCGGACGGACGACGGGAGCGGCTGCGGCATCCGAGTCGGCGGCGTCGACGAAGTCGTCCTCGAAGTCCGAGTCGGCGTCGCGCTCGGGGACGCCGCGGCGGTTCGCCAGGCTCAGGGCGACCTGCGTGCGGAGTCCGGACAGTGCGATGTACGAGATGAGCAGACCCACCAGGGCGGCGATGATCGTCGCCCAGTACCACTTCAGCGGCGTCAGGAGCAGGAGGAGCACGAGCGCCACCACGAAGATGCCGAGCCGAGCCAGGGTGTACAGGAGCCACGCTTTCACACGGTGAGTCTACGGAAGCGCCGACCGGCAGGGGCATCACAGGGTCGCGACCTAGACTTCACCGCATGGTCCGCTTGTGGTTGATCGTCGTCGTGGCCGCCGTTGCCTTCACGGTGTACGCGGCCATCGACTGCGGCACGATGCCCCGTCAGCGCATCCGTTCCCTGCGTCGCGGTGTGTGGCTGCTGCTCGTGATCATCCTGCCCGTGCTGGGCGGCGTCCTGTGGTTCCTGCTCGGTCGCACCCCCGCGACGGACCCCGGTGCATCCGCCCGGTACCGTGGACCCGAAGACGACCCGGACTTCCTCGGCACCACGCCGGAGCCGGGCGACACCCTCACGGACAAGGACCAGGACGACGCGACCCTCCGAGACCTCGAAGACCAGTTCCACGAGCGCGACGACGACGGCCGCACCGATCGCTGACGGCCCCGCCGGCTCGGGCAGCCCGGCGACCGACACCGCGCTCGCGCTCCTGCAGGAACTCGTCCGCGCCGGCGTCACCGACGTCGTGGTCAGCCCCGGTTCCCGGTCCCAGGCGCTCGCGCTCGCCGCGGTCGCCCTCGAGCGTGCCGGCGGACTGACCGTGCACGTCCGGTTGGACGAACGGACCGCCGGGTTCTTCGCGCTCGGGCTCGCGGTCGAGACGCACCGACCCCCCGCGGTCGTGACCACGTCGGGCACCGCGGTGGCGAACCTGCACCCCGCCGTGCTCGAGGCGCACCACTCGGGCGTGCCGATGATCGTGCTGAGTGCGGACCGCCCCGACGAGCTCCGCGGCATCGGGAGCAACCAGACCACTGTGCAGCCGGGGATCTTCGGCGAGGCCGTCGCCTTCGTCCGCGACGTCGAGGCCCCGTCGGCGCACGGCGTCGATGCCTCGGTCCGCGACACCCTGCGCGCCCTCGCCCGACAGGCGGTCGCCGCCGCAGCCGGGCACACCGGGCAGCCGGGGCCCGCACAGCTCAACGTCGCGTTCCGTGAGCCGCTCTCCGCCGGGCTCACCCCGGAGCACGTCACCGCCGTCCCCGACGACGAGATCGACCTCGCCTTCGCCACCCGCCGCGCCCACACCGGTCTGCCGGTCGCCGAACTCACCCCGGACGACGAGCCGGCCACCGTCGTCATCGCCGGGCACGACGCCGGCGAGGAAGCTGAGCGGATCGCCTGGGAACTCGGGGCGCCGCTCCTCGCCGAGGTCTCCAGCGGCGCGCGCTTCGGCCGCAACCTGGTCGTGGCCTACCGTGAACTCCTGCGCGACGCGGACCACGGTGGCGCCGTCCGCCGCGCCGTCGTGCTCGGCCACCCGACCCTCAGCAGAGAGGTCCCCGCGCTCCTGCAGCGCGACGGGGTCGAGACGATCGTCGTCCGCGGACCGGCGGCCGACCCCTTCGACCCGGCCCGTGCCTCCCGACCGGACGCCGCGACCACCTTCGTGTCCGACGTCCGCGTGACGGGCCGCACCCGCCCGGAGCACCGTGCGTGGGTCGGCCGCTGGGTGGGTGCCAGCCGACGGATCCTGGGGGACGGCGACGCCGGCCCGGACCTCGACGCCAAGCGTTCCGCCGACCGCGCCGAGCGGAACAAGTTCCTGCGTGACGAGGTCGCGCTCCGTCGCCGACCCGTCGACCGGGCCATGCTCGCCGAGGCCGTCTGGGGCGCGACCTGGCCGCACGACCGCCTGGTCCTCGGCGCCTCGCAGCTCATCCGCGAAGCCGATGCCCGGGTGCTCGGCAAGAAGATCCGGGTGCACGCGAACCGCGGACTGGCCGGCATCGACGGCACCGTCTCGACCGCGCTCGGCATCGCCGCGGCACTCGAGCAGTCCTCCGCCTCGGTGGGCACCACGCGCGTGCTCCTCGGCGACCTGACGCTGCTGCACGACCTCGGCGCGTTCGTCACCGGCACCGAGGAACGCACCCACCGGGTGCAGGTCGTCGTCGGCAACGACCACGGTGGCGCCATCTTCCGCGGGCTCGAGGTCGCGAAGACCACGCCGGACGCCGACATGCGCCGGATGATGTCGACCCCGCAGCACGTCGACGTCGAACGGGTCGTCACGGGTCTCGGGTGGGAGTACCGCCGGGCGGCCACGTGGGGCGACCTCGAACGGGTGCTGACGGACCCCGCCGAGCGCGTCGTGATCGAAGTACCGCTGGCCGACTGACCGGCCACGGGTGCCCCGGCCTCGCCGCGACCCGGTCTCCGCGCGGCCCCTGGGTGCTTCAGGCCAGGGCGTCGGTGATCGGTCGGAACTTCAGGGCCGTCTCGGCGACCTCGCGCTCGGGCTCCGAGCCGGCGACGATCCCGGCGCCCGCCCAGGCGCGGACGCTGCCGTCGTCGTCGATCCGTGCGCTGCGCAGCGCGAGCATCCACTCACCGTCGCCCGTCGCGCTCATCCAGCCGACCGGCCCGGCGTAGCGACCGCGGTCGACGCCCTCGAGCTCGGCGACGAGCCGCACCGCGACGTCGGTCGGGGTGCCCGCGACCGCAGCCGTCGGGTGCAGCGCGTCGGCGACGTCGAGCGAGGTCGTGTCGGGCGGCAGCGTCGCCTGCACGTCCGTCGCCAGGTGCCACAGGTTCGGCAGCTGCAGCCGGAACGGTTCGGCGTCGGCGCGCAGGTCCGTGGCGAGCGGTGCGAGGGCCGCGAGCAGGCTGTCGATCGCGAAGGAGTGCTCCTCGACGTCCTTGGCGCTGCTGGCCAGGGCCTCGGCGGCGGCACGGTCGGAGACCTCGTCGGTGCCCCGTGCGGCGCTGCCGGCGAGCACCCGCGCGGTCAGCCGCGTGCCGTCGGTGCGGGCGAGGGTCTCCGGCGTGGCACCGACCAGCCCGTCCACTGCGAAGGTCACGCACTGCGGGTAGGCGGCGGCGAGGTCGAGCAGGACGGCTCGTCGATCGGCTCCCGACGGCAGCGTGCCGACCAGGTCGCGGGCGAGCACCACCTTCTGGGCGCTCCCGGCCACGATGCGGCGGACGGCCTCGGACACGTTGGCGGCGTAGGTGGCTTCGTCGATCTGCCCCGGACGCAGCTCGACGGAGACGTGCGGTCCGACCCGGGGGACCGGGACCGAGGTCCGGGTGAAGGCCAGGGGCTCCGCGCCGGCCGTGGTGTCGATGGCCGTCAGCCAGGCCTTGCCCCGACGGCGGCCGAGGACCACCCGGGGCACGATGAGCACGCTCTCGTCGGCGGAGTCGTCGGCGAACGCGAACGACCCGAAGGCGACGAGCCCCGAGCCGCGCAGCTGGACGGGGTCGTCGACGACGGCGGTCGCGACGACACTGCGCCAGAGCGCGGCCGCGTCACGCATCCGGTCGGGGCCGGTGAAGGTGAACCGCAGCGCCTCACCGATGCCGACGATGCCGTCGCCGTTCCGGACGAAGGCGAGGGGTCGGTCGCGGAGCGTGTGGCGGAGGACGGTGCCCGGGTCGTCGAGGATCCGGGTCGAGACCGTCAGCGGGGGCGCCGCCGTGGTGGTTCGGGTCACGGCTCCGATGCTACGCGCCGATCCCGCACCGCCCGGGTGGCTGCGAGTCCGGTGAACGCTCGGTCGGGACCTCTAGGATTGACCACGTGAGCAGAGCGGACCTGAACAAGCGCCCGGACGAGGTGGCGGCGATGTTCGACGACGTCGCGGCCAAGTACGACCTCACGAACGACATCCTGTCGGCGGGCAACGCCCCGCTGTGGCGTGTCGCCACCGTCCGCGCGGTCGACCCCCAGCCCGGCGAGAAGGTCCTCGACATCGCCGCGGGCACGGGCACCAGCGCGGCGGCCTTCGCCAGGAAGGGCGCCGAGGTCACCGCGCTCGACCTGTCCGCGGGCATGATCGCCGTCGGCCGTGAGCGTCACCCCGAGATCACCTTCGTCGAGGGCGACGCCGAGCAGCTGCCCTTCGACGACGACACGTTCGACGCCGTCACGATCTCGTTCGGACTGCGCAACGTCAACGACCCGAAGCAGGCGCTCGCCGAGATGCTCCGCGTCCTGAAGCCCGGTGGCCGAGTCGTCATCTGTGAGTTCTCGACGCCGCCGCGTGCGCTGCTGCGCTTCGGCTACGGCACCTACCTGAAGCGCGTGCTCCCGGGCATCGCGCGGCTCTCGAGCAGCAACCCGGCTGCCTACCGGTACCTCGCCGAGTCCATCGACGCGTGGCCCGACCAGCAGGTGCTGACCCAGTGGCTCCGCGGTGTCGGCTTCTCGGTGGTCGCCTACCGCAACCTGACGGCCGGTATCGTCGCACTGCACCGTGGCCGCAAGCCCGTCGCCGACACGGTGCGCGAGTCCGCGGCACGGCGTGCGAAGGCCCGCCGTGACCACCAGAACACCGGCGAGCAGCCGCGCGTCGACCCGGCCGCCGACTGACCGGTCACCACCCCCGAAGACGGAGCAGCACTTGAATCCGAGCGTCCCGGTCGCACGTCGCGCGCCGAGCCTGCGCGCGTCGCTGGGCATCGGCGAGCGGTTGTTCGCCACGCCCGCCGACCGTCGCTTCATCTCCGCGGTCGACGACGGGCTCGAGCTCGTCGAGCAGGGGCTCGAGGACGCCATGCGCTCCACCGACACCCTCGCCGACACCACCAGCCGGTACCTGCTCTCCGCCGGGGGCAAGCGCATCCGTCCGACGCTGACGCTCCTCATCGCGCAGCTCGGCGACGGCGTGACCGACGCGGTGGTCAAGGCCGCGGTGAGCATCGAGACCACCCACTTGGCGTCGCTCTACCACGACGACGTCATGGACGAGGCGCCGGTGCGCCGCGGGGTCCCCGCCGCGCAGATCACCTACGGCAACAACGTGGCGATCCTGACCGGTGACCTGCTCTTCGCCCGCGCCAGCCTGATCACCGCGGACCTCGGCACCGAGGGCATCCGGATGCAGGCCGAGACGTTCCAGCGCCTCTGCATGGGCCAGCTGCACGAGACCACCGGTCCGCAGTCGCACGACGACCCGCTGGAGCACTACATCCAGGTGCTCAGCGACAAGACCGGTTCGCTCATCGCCACCGCCGCCCGCGCGGGTGTGATGTTCTCCGGTGCCGACCGTGCCTACCTCGACGCCGTCGGCACCTTCGGCGAGAAGGTCGGTGTGGCCTTCCAGCTCGTCGACGACGTCATCGACCTCGCACCCGCGACGGACAAGACCGGCAAGATCGCCGGCAACGACCTGCGCGCAGGCGTCGACACCCTGCCGATGCTGCAACTGCGGCGGATGGCCGTGACGGACCCCTCGGCACAGCACCTGGTCGAGCGCATCGAGCGCGACGTCAACGGCGCCCCCGACGACGTGGTCGACTCCGCTCCGTACCAGTCGGCCGTCTCCGCCCTCCGTGAGCACGAGGCCACCGCAGCGACCCGTGCGGTCGCCGTCGCCTGGGCCCGCGAAGCCGTCGACGCCCTCGCTCCGCTGCCCGACGGCATCGTGAAACGGGCGCTCACCCGCTTCGCGGACTCCGTCGTCGACCGAAGCCGCTGAACACCCCTCCCGACACGGCACGCCCACCGCGGCACGGTCGGGAGGTACCCCCGGGAACCCCCACCCGAACGAACTGGAGACGATCAGTGCCCACCCTCCGACTCGCCATCGTCGGCGCCGGCCCGGCCGGCATCTACGCCGCGGACATCCTGCTGCGCGAGGCCCGCGGTTACGACGTGTCGATCGACCTGTTCGAGCAGCTCCCGGCGCCCTACGGCCTGGTCCGGTACGGCGTCGCCCCCGACCACCCGCGGATCAAGGGCATCATCAACGCCCTGCGCGACGTCCTCGACCGCGGGGTCGTCCGGCTGTTCGGCAACGTCCGCTACGGCGAGGACATCACCCTCGACGACCTCAAGAAGCACTACAACGCCGTCGTCTTCTCGACGGGTGCGATCAAGGACGCCGACCTCGACATCCCCGGCGTCGACCTCGACGGCTCGTACGGTGCAGCCGAGTTCGTGAGCTGGTTCGACGGCCACCCCGACGTCCCGCGCACCTGGCCGCTCGAGGCCGAGAGCGTCGCGGTCATCGGCGTCGGCAACGTGGCCCTCGACGTGTCGCGCATCCTGGCGAAGCACGCCGACGACCTGCTGCCGACCGAGATCCCAGAGAACGTGTACCAGGGACTCAAGGCCTCGCCGGTCACGGACGTGCACGTCTTCGGCCGCCGTGGCCCGGCGCAGGTGAAGTTCACACCCCTCGAGCTCCGTGAGCTCGGCGAGGTCCGCGACGTCGACATGGTCGTCTACGACGAGGACTTCGACCACGACGAGGCATCGAAGACCGCGATCGCGACGAACAAGCAGGTCATGGTCATCAACCGTGTCCTCGAGCAGTGGCGCACGCGCGAGGTCGGCCAGGCCAGCCGTCGGCTCCACCTGCACTTCTACGCGAAGCCGATCGAGTTCGTCGGCGACGAGCAGGGCAAGCTGACCGCCATCCGTTACGAGCGCACCCGTCCGAACGGCGAGGGCGGCGTCGAGGGCACCGGCGAGATCCGCGAGATCCCGATCCAGGCCGCCTACCGCGCCGTCGGGTACTTCGGTTCCCCGCTGCCCGGTGTCCCGTTCGACGAGCGGCACGGCGTCATCCCGAACCACGAGGGCCAGGTCCTCGACGACGACAACCAGCAGATCCCCGGTGTGTACGCCACCGGCTGGATCAAGCGTGGTCCGGTCGGGCTCATCGGGCACACCAAGTCCGACGCCATGGAGACCGTGCAGCACATCGTCAACGACCAGGCGAGCTGGTGGACGCCGGAGGACCCCTCGGACGAGGCGATCCCGGCCCTGCTCCGCGAGCGCGGTGTCGAGTACACCGACCTCGAGGGCTGGCACCACCTCGACACCCACGAGCAGGCCCTCGGGTCGATCGACGGCCGCGAGCGCATCAAGGTCGTCCCGCGCGACGAGATGATCGACGTCTCGCTCGGCCGCGTCGACGCACCGACGAGCTGACTGCCGTGACCGACACGCGCCCCGTCCCGCCCACCGCGGTGCGGGGCGCGTCTGCGTCGGGGGTCCGGTTGCAGGGCGTCGACGTGGCGCGCGCGATCGCGCTGCTCGGCATGGTGGCCGCCCACGTCGGCGGCATCGCGGAGCAGCTCGAGTGGACCGACCCGGCGACCTGGACCGCCGTCGCCCACGGCCGCCCGTCGACCCTGTTCGCAGTCCTGGCCGGTGTCTCGATCGGCTTGACGAGCGGCCGCACGGACCCGCCCGGCCCGCCGACGATCGGACGGATCCGCGCCCGGCTCGCGATCCGTGCGGTGGTGGTGGTCGTCATCGGCTTCGCGCTGATGGCGCTCGACACCCCGGTCTACGTGATCCTGCCGACGTACGGGGTGCTGTTCCTGCTCGTGGTCCCGGTGCTCCGCCTCCGGCCGGCGGCGCTGCTCGGCATCGCCGCCGTCTGCGCGCTGCTGTCGCCCGTCGCCGCGCTGGCGATCGCCCCCGCCTACGCGGATGCGGGCATGGTCGGTGTCCAGCTCGGCCTGGTCTACCCCGTGGTCACCTTCTTGGCGTACGTCCTGGTGGGGCTCGCGGTCGCCCGGGTCGGCCTGGAGGACCGTGGCCGGCAGGTCGCGCTCCTCGTGTCCGGCGCACTGGTCGCCGCCACCGCGTACGTCGCGGGCTCGTTCCTCGCCCCGCTGCCGGACGACGCGGCCCTGGCGTTCCCCGGCGTGCCGTACGCGGGCGAGGGCTCGACCCCCGGCCAGGCGCTCGCCCAGCTGTTCCTGTCCCCGCGTGACCACTCGTCGTCGGTCGTCGACGTGCTCGGGACGGCCGGCGTCGCGGTCACGCTCATCGCGCTCTGCGTGCTCGTGTTCGACGGCCGCGGGCGGGTCGCCGAGCGGATCGCGTTCCCGCTCGCCGCTGTCGGGTCGATGCCCCTGACGGTGTACTCGGGGCACCTCGTGGTCCTCGCGACGCTGCCGACGTACCCCGAGTCGGCCGAGGCCTGGGGCTGGTTCGCCCTCGGCTCGGTGGTCTTCGCGATGCTGTGGCGGCGGTTCCTCGGCCCCGGCCCGCTCGAGCGGGTGGTGGGAGCCCTGGCGTCCCTCGTCCCGCTGCGCTGAGCGCACCTGGCGGACCCGCACCGGCCACGGAACACTTACCGCACGGTGCAGGGTTGTCCGTTCACCGCGGGCTTGCTCGCCGGGTGCCCCGCTGTCGCGACGCACTGTGCGGCCAAGGTCGCACCGGGTGGAGGGCGACGCACGGTGCGCGACGGAGGCGACCCGCGCCTCCCCTTCGCACCGTGCGTGGTTGGTTGTGCGACGCGGGGCGCACGGCATCCTGAACCGGCCCCGAACGCCACGCACGGTGCAGGGTTGTCCGTTCGCCGCGGGCTTGCTCGCCGGGTGCCCCGCTGTCGCGACGCACTGTGCGGCCAAGGTCGCACCGGGTGGAGGGCGACGCACGGTGCGACGGTGCGCGCCGCCACGGTGCGCGCTGCGACGCTGCGACGCTGCGACTACTGCAGCGCCGCCGTGAGCCGCGCGACGTTGTCGAGCACCTTGGAACGGCGCGGACGGTCGACCCACTCGTCGAGCGTGAGCTCGAAGCTGTGCTGCTTGTACGCTTCCTGCACCTCGCGCAGGGCGTCGACGAAGCGGTGACCGCGCACCATCACGGAGACCTCGAGGTTCAGGCTGAACGAGCGCATGTCCATGTTGCTCGAGCCGATCACCGACACCTCGTCGTCGATCGTGAAGTGCTTGGCGTGCAGGATCGTCGGCGCGCGGTAGAGCCAGATCTTCACGCCGGCCCGCAGGAGTCCCTCGTAGTAGGAGCGCTGCGCGTGCCAGGTCATCGTGTGGTCGCCCATCTCGCCGACGAACAGTTCGACCTCGACCCCACGCTGCGCCGTCGTGGTGATGGCGTAGAGCATCGAGTCGTCCGGCACGAAGTACGGCGAGGTGATCGACACCTTCTGCTGCGCGGAGTAGAGCAGCGCGTTGAACAGGCGCAGGTTGTTCTCGCCGTCGAACCCCGGCCCGGACGGCACCACCTGGCAGTCGAGCGCGTCGCCGCGGTCGGCCCGCTGGACGGGGTCGCTCTCACGCAGCAGCAGCTCGTCGGTCTCGCTGTACCAGTCGGTGACGAACAGGGCGTTGAGCCCGGCGACGACCGGCCCCTCGAACCGGGCGAACAGGTCCTTGTAGACCATGCCCTTCTCGACGTGGGACTTGATGTCGTAGGAGGCGTCGATCAGGTTCTGCGAGCCGGTGAACGCGACCGAGCCGTCGAGCACCATGATCTTCCGGTGGTTGCGGAGGTCGGGACGCTGGAACTTGCCCTGCAGCGGCAGGAGCGGGAGCATCAGGTGCCACTCGATGCCCGCCTGGTCCATGAACGCCAGGGTGTCCTTGTACCCCGGGTATCCGCGGCTGGCCCAGTGGTCGAGCAGGAACCGCACGGTCACACCGCGGGACTGCGCCCGCGCGAGCGCCTCGAAGAAGGGCCGGGTGGTGTCGTCGAGCGTCGCGATGTAGAACTCGACGTGCACGAAGCGGCGGGACTGGTCGATCGCCCGGGTCATCTCGGCGATGGACTCCTCGGAGTCGGGGTAGAGCTCCGCCGAGTTGCCCCCGACCAACGGCATCGCTCCGAGCTCGCGGTTCAGCCGTGTGACGCTCTCCAGCCACGCGGGCCACGGGTGGTCACGGCGGACCCGCTCGATGCCCTCGGTCTGCTCGAGGATGTACGCGTTGATCTCGGTCTGCTTCTCGCGTCGGGCGCGCGGGAGCTTCGTCGACCCGATGACCAGGAAGACGATGAAGCCGATGTAGGGGATGAGGAAGATCGCGAGCAGCCACGCCGTCGCGGTCTGCGGCTTCCGGTTGATCGGGACGTAGATGATCGAGAAGACGCGGATCGCCAGATCCAGCAGGACGAGCAGGACGGTGATGACGACGGTGAGCCAGTGCTCCACGGGGTGCCGGTGTCGGGTGTCGTTCGCAGGGGCCGCGGGTCAGCGGAAGTTGATGAACTGCAACGGGACGTCGAACTCTTCACCCTTGAGGAGCTGGATCGTGTTCTGCAGGTCGTCACGGCTCTTCGACGAGACGCGGAGCTCGTCACCCTGGATCTGGCTCTTCACGGTCTTCGGGGCGTTGGCCCGCAGGAACGCACCGATCTTCTTCGCCACGTCCTGCTCGATGCCGTTCTTGAACTTGACCTCGATGCGGTACTCCTTGCCCGAGGGGTACGGGTCGCCGGCGTCCAGGCTCTTCAGGCTGATGTTGCGCTTGATCGCCTTGCTCTGCAGCACGTCGAGGACCGCCTTGGCGCGCTCTTCCGAGTTCGCCTTGATCAGGACGTCCTCACCGCTGAACGCGACCGAGGCGTCGGCACCCTTGAAGTCGTACCGCTGCTCGATCTCCTTGGCCGCCTGGTTGAGGGCGTTCTCCGCCTCCATCTTGTCGACCTTGCTGACCACGTCGAAGGAACTGTCTGCCATGCGGAACAGCCTAACGGCGGAGGGCCCGCGTCGCCGGTTCCCGGGCGACGCGCCAGCGGCGTCCGGGCCGTGCCGATGGGGAGGGAGGCCGGGTTCCGGTCGCGCGGATCGCTGACGGTGGTCACGACCACCGTCAGCGATCCGCTATGCTTTTGTGCGCGCCTTCGGTTGGTGATCACACCGGCTGGGTGCGCATGGCAAGTTACCCAAGCGGCCAAAGGGATCTGACTGTAAATCAGCCGGCGTAGCCTTCGGGGGTTCGAATCCCTCACTTGCCACCATCTGATCGGCCCCGTCCACTGCGGACGGGGCCGACGGTGTTTCCGGGAGGATGGGTGCATGGCCTCCGACCTCACCCCCGCCCAGTTCGCCGACCTCGCCGAGTCGATCGCCCGTGACGCCGCGGCGCTGGCCGCACGGCGCCGCGCCGAGGGGGTCGAGGTCGCGGACCGGAAGTCGAGCATCGTCGACGTGGTCACGGCCGCTGACCGCGAGGTCGAGGCGCTGATCCGTGCCCGCATCGCCGAGGCCCGTCCCGACGGCGCCTTCCACGGCGAGGAGTCCGGATCCGCCTCGGGTGCCTCGGGCATCACGTGGGTGGTGGACCCGATCGACGGCACGGTCAACTACCTGTACGGCAGCGACGAGTACGGCGTGAGCATCGGTGTCGTCCGCGGCGGGGCCGACCCGATGACCTGGGAGCCGATCGCGGGCGTCGTCGTGGCACCGGCGACGGGCACCGTCTTCCGCGCGGCCGCCGGACAGGGCGCGACGCGTGACGGGGAGCCGTTGTCCGTCGCCGCGCCCGGGTCGCTGGCGGAGACGCTCGTCGCCACCGGGTTCGGGTACACGGCAGACCGTCGTCGCGAGCAGGTGGCGGTGCTCGCCGGTCTCATCGGCGAGGTGCGGGACATCCGCCGTGGGGGAGCGGCGTCGCTCGACTGCTGCGCGGTCGGGGCGGGGACGGTGGACGCCTACTACGAACGCGGGATCAACCCGTGGGACATGGCGGGCGGGGCCCTCGTGGCACAGGAGGCCGGCGCGACCATCCGCATCTGGGAGGCCGGGGGGACCCGCTCCTTCCTGTTCGCGAGCCCCGCCGTCGCCGACGAACTCGAGGCGCTGGTGCGTCGGCTCGAGGCCGGTGCGCTCGAATCCGTGCCGGCCTGACGACCCGCCGGGCACCACCTCCGGGGGTCCTGGGTGGACATGACCACGACTGGCGACCTGGGACGTCGCCTGCTAGCGTGCTCAGGTCCCGTTATCTGCTCGTTACCAACGAGTGGGCCCTTCTCCGATCAGGATCGCCACCGCACGCATGCCCCGTACTCCTCTGTCGTCCGCTCCCACCGACGGTTCCGTCGACGCCGCCACCCCGGTCGTCCACCAGACCCGACGCGCTCGGATCGAGGCAGAACGAGCAGCGGCCAAAGGCTCGACCACGGCGCAGGACTCGACGGGTCCGAGCTTCGACGACGTCATCGGAGCGGCCACGCCGGGGACCCCTGCGGCCCCCGTGTCGCCGATCGACTTCGCGCCGGCATCGCCTGCGCGCCCGGCCTCGCGCATCCAGACGCCGCCGGCACCCACCTCGCCCGACGTGCAGGCGCAGTCCGTCGCCCCCGTCGTTCCCGTGTCCGAGCCCCGCCGCGTGGCCGGTCAGGTCCCCGCCTCACGCCGCCGCAACGGCCGGACAGCCACGACGGCCCCGGCCCCGGTCGACCGCGCGACGCGCCACATCCCCTCCACCAGCACACCCGTCGCAGCGCCGACCCGGAAGCGGGGCGCGTCGTTCCGCCGGTCGGCCTCGCGCGTGACCGCCGTCGGTGCCCTGCTCTTCGCGGCCGGCCTGGTCGTCTCGACCTCCCTGCCGGCGCAGGCCCTCTGGGTGCCCGAGTCCGGGTCGACCGCGGCTCGTGCCACCTCCGGTGGTGCCACCCAGTCGATGCAGGTCGGGGCCGCCGCCGACGGTTCCACCGCCCGAGACCAGTTCACGGTGTCCGACGCCACGCAGTACGCCAACGTCGACTCCTCGAGCTTCACGAACGACCCGACGGGCACGATCCAGTGGCCGTTCCTGACCGGCGTCCCGATCACCTCGGGCTTCGGTGGCCGCCAGGTCGCCGGGTGCTCGTTCTGCTCGACGAACCACATGGGCGTCGACTTCGCACCGGGTGAGGGCACCCCGATCGGTGTCATCGCCGCCGGCACCGTGATCAAGGTGCAGGCGAACGACGGCGGCTTCGGCAACGACGTCTGGGTGGAGCACGACGTCGACGGCAAGCAGTTCGTCAGCGTCTACGGCCACATGGAGGACAACTCCTTCAAGGTGGTCACCGGCCAGCACGTCGAGGTCGGCGACATCCTCGGTCTCGTCGGCAGCACGGGCAACTCCACGGGCCCGCACCTGCACCTCGAGGTCCACGTGGACGGAGTCCCGGTGGACCCGCTGGCGTGGCTCAAGGCCAACGCGAACTAGCGGCCCACGACGCGGCACGCCCGGGCGTCTCGTCCGGTTCCGGAGCAGCGTCGGAGGTCTGCTATCCTCGTGTGGTGCCGTTCGCGGCACATCGCCCCGATAGCTCAGTGGTAGAGCACCTCCATGGTAAGGAGGGGGTCGTCAGTTCAATCCTGACTCGGGGCTCCGACCCGGTGCGCACGCCGCTCCGGATCTCTGGCGGGGTAGCTCAGTTGGTTAGAGCACACGACTCATAATCGTGGGGTCGCGGGTTCAAGTCCCGCCCTCGCTACGCGCAAGGCCCTCTCGTCCAGGATCACCTGGGTCAGGGGGCCTTCTCTGTTGGTGGCGGCGCACACCCCTGCTGCGCCGCCCGACTGTCCGACTGCCCGACCGCCCGCTCAGTCCACCGCTGCTTCCGCGTCGGCATCGACGTTCTCCTGCGCGGCGAACTGGGTCCGGTGCAGCTCCTCGTACCGCCCACCGGCGGCCAGCAGCTCGTCGTGTGTGCCGCGCTCCACGATCGAGCCGTCCTCGACCACCAGGATCAGGTCCGCGCTGCGGATGGTGGAGAGTCGGTGGGCGATCACCATCGCGGTCCGTCCCTCGAGCGCCTCGCCGAGTGCGGCCTGCACGGCGGCCTCGGACGTCGAGTCCAGCGCTGCCGTCGCCTCGTCGAGGATGACGACGCGCGGCTGGGCGAGCAGGAGCCGCGCGATGGTCATGCGCTGCCGCTCACCGCCGGACAGCCGGTAGCCGCGTTCTCCCACCATCGTGTCCAGCTGGTCGGGCAGGGACCGGATGAGCGGTTCGAGACGAGCGCGACGGACGGCGTCCCACACCTCGTCCTCGGTCGCCTCGGGCCGCGCGAACCGCAGGTTGGAGCGGATGGTCTCGTGGAACAGGTGGCCGTCCTGCGTCACCATGCCGAGGGTGTGCCGCATCGAGGCGAAGGTGACGTCGCGGACGTCCGTGCCCGCCAGGCGGACGGTGCCGCTGTCGACGTCGTACAGGCGCGAGAGCAACTGCGCGACCGTGGACTTGCCCGCACCCGACGTCCCGACGAGGGCGACGGTCTGGCCCGGCTCGATCCGGAAGGACAGCCCGTGCAGGACCTCCTCGCCGCCGCGGGTGTCGAGCGTCGCAACCTCCTCGAGCGAGGCGAGGGACACCTTGTCGGCGGACGGGTAGGCGAATCGGACGTCGTCGAACTCGACGGACACCGGCCCGTCGGGGATGGTGACCGCGTCCGGCTGCTCCTGGATGAGCGGTTCGAGGTCCAGGACCTCGAAGACGCGCTCGAAGCTGACCACCGCGCTCATAATCTCCACCCGGGCGTTCGCCAGGCTGGTCAGCGGCGCGTACAGGCGGGTGAGCAGGAGCGCCAGGGTGACGACCTCGCCGGTGTCCAGCCGCCCGGCGAGCGCGAGGAAGCCGCCGAGCCCGTACACGAGCGCCAGGGCGAGTGCGGAGACGAGCATCAGTGCGGTGAAGAAGACGAACTGCAGCATCGCGGTCCGGACCCCGATGTCGCGGACGCGGGCAGCGCGGACGCGGAACTCCTCGGCCTCCTCGTCGGGCCGACCGAACAGCTTGACGAGGGTGGCGCCGGGTGCCGAGAAGCGCTCGGTCATCTGGGTGCTCATCGCGGAGTTGTGGTCGGCGGCCTCGCGGCGCAGTGCGGCCAGGCGGCTGCCCATCCGGCGCGCGGGGACCAGGAAGAGCGGCAACATCACCACGGCGAGGACCGTCACGAGCCACGAGGTGCTGAGCATGACGATCAGGGTGAGGACCAGCGCCACCAGGTTCGTGACGACGCCGGACAGGGTGCCGCTGAAGGCCTGCTGCGCACCGATCACGTCGTTGTTCAGGCGGCTCACGAGCGCGCCGGTCCGGGTGCGGGTGAAGAACGCGATCGGCATCTTCTGCACGTGGTCGAAGACGGCGGTGCGGAGGTCCAGGATCACGCCCTCGCCGATCCGTGCCGAGTACCAGCGTGTCGTCAGCGACACGGCGGCGTCGGCGACGGCGACCAGGGCGATGACCACGGCCAGCCGGACGATGGTGGCGACCTCGCCCCGGGCGACGATGACGTCGACCACCCGTCCCGCGAGCACCGGCGTCGCGACGGCGAGGAAGGCACCGACGACGGAGAGGGCGATGAACACCAGCAGCTTCGCCCGGTACGGCACCGCGAACGTCAGGATCCGTCTAACGGTCGCGCGGGAGAACCCGTGCTTGCCGCCCTGCGCGGACGAGATCTTGTACAGCGAGCTCCAGGCAGCGCTCTCCATGCTCATGGCGGTTCCTTTCCCGGGCCCCGCGCCCAACCTAGATGGCCGACGGGGTCATCGGTGACCGATCCGGGCACGGTCCGCCGGGCGGCCACGTGCTGCAGCCCGCTACCGGGTGCGGTGGGAGCCGGTGTCGGTCCGCGTCGCGAGCACCCCGGCGGTGCGGAACGCGTCCTCGACGGCGGCGGTGACCTCGCGCCAGGCGGCCCGACGCCGGTTCGCTCCGATGCTGCCGCCGGACACGGCCGTGCCGTGCCCGGCCCGGCGCAGCGAGATCGTCGTGGTGGCACCGTCCACGACGGTGGACAGCTCGTACCGGCGGTACTCCCGGGCCGGCTGCACGAGCGCGCCGAGCAGGATGGTGAGCGCCCGGCTGCCTGCCGTCGCGGTCATCGTGCCACCGGTCGACTCGACGTGGTGACCGGTGCGGCGCAGCGCGGCGGCGGCGACCTCCATGGCGGTGCACCGGTCGCCCGTGTGCACGGCGAACTCCGTCGTGGTGTCCATCGGCCCTCCCCGTCCCGAACGAACGCGTGCCGAACGGCACGCACCGATTCCCCCGAATCGGTCTCAGACAGTCTAACTGATGCGTTCTCATGGACGACAGTGCGGCCCGAGCGCCAGACGGACCCGCCCGGACGGACCCGCCCGCACGGGCCTTCAGTAGACTGCCGTGGTGTCAGTGAACCCCGAGCTCGTCGGCAGGACGTTCCCGCCGGCCCAGCCCTACCTGGTCGGCCGCGAGAAGGTGCGCGAGTTCTCTCGTGCGGTGTTCGCGACCAACCCCGTCCACCACGATCCGGACGCCGCCCGCGCCGCCGGGTACGCCGACGTGGTCGCACCCCCGACGTTCGCCGTCGTCGTGCAGGAAGCCACGCTCGCGCAGCTCCTGAACGAGCCCGACGCCGGCATCGACTTCTCCCGCGTGGTCCACGGCGAGCAGTCCTTCACCTACGACCGTCCGATCGTCGCCGGTGACGAGCTCACCGCGACCCTGACGGTGACCAGCGTGAAGACCCTCGGCGGCAACGCGATGGTCACGGCCCAGAGCACCATGAACGACGCCGAGGGGGAGCACGTCGTCACGGCGACCTCCACCCTCGTGGTCCGAGGAGACGACGCATGACCGCCGCACCCGCCACCGCGCTCGAGGTCGGCACCGTCGTCGCCGAACGTGCCGTGCACCTCACCCGTGATTCGCTCGTCCGGTACGCCGGCGCCTCGGGCGACTTCAACCCGATCCACTACCGCGACGACGTCGCCGCCTCGGTCGGTCTGCCCGGCGTCCTCGCCCACGGCATGCTCACCATGGGGATCGCCGTGCAGCCGGTGGCCGAGTGGCTCGGCGACCGCGGCTGGGTCGCGGGCTACGGCGTCCGTTTCACGCGCCCCGTCGTCGTCGACCCGGAGCAGGGTGCCACGGTCGGCATCGTCGCGAAGGTCGGCACCGTCGACGAGGACGGCCGTCCGAAGCGCATCGACCTCACCGTGACCGCCGCCGGGCAGACCGTGCTCGGCAAGGCGCAGGTCACGGTGGTGTTCCACTGACCGTGTCCGAGCCGGTGCTGGCCGACCTGACGACGCTCCGCGTCGGCGGGCCCGCCACCCGGCTGCTGACGGCGACGACGACCGACGAGCTCGTCGCCCACGCGACCGACGCCTTCGACGACCACGAGTGGCTCGTCCTCGGCGGCGGCAGCAACCTGCTGGTCGCCGACCAGGGCTTCGACGGCACCGTCGTGCTGGTCCGCACGACGGGCGTCGACGCGGACCGCGACGCCGACGGCGTCACCGTCCGCGTCGCCGCCGGTGAACCGTGGGACCCGTTCGTCGCCACGACGGTCGCGAACGGCTGGACCGGCCTGGAGGCCCTCAGCGGCATCCCGGGCACGGTCGGTGCGTCCCCCGTGCAGAACATCGGCGCCTACGGGGTCGAACTCGCCGACGTGCTCACCCGCGTCGAGTTCCTGGATGCGGCCACGGGGGAGCGCGCGTGGGTCCCGGTAGCCGAGCTGGCGCTCGGCTACCGCACGTCGACCCTCAAGCACGGTCGGCGCGGTGTCGTGCTGACGGTGGAGTTCCGGCTCGGACTCGCGGGGGAGCACGGCGTGCCCGTGCAGTACGCGCAGCTCGCCGGTTCGCTCGGTGTCGACCTCGGCGCGCTCGTGCCGCCCACGACCGTCCGCGACGAGGTTCTGCGGCTGCGCGGTTCCAAGGGCATGGTGCTCGACGGGGACGACCACGACACCTGGAGCGCCGGATCGTTCTTCACGAACCCGATCGTCTCGCCCGCGTTCGCCGAGACCCTGCCCGCTGATGCTCCGCGCTGGCCCGCGGGCGACGACGTCAAGCTCAGTGCGGCCTGGCTCATCGAGCACGCCGGCGTCCACCGGGGGTACGCGGTTCCGGGTTCGCGCGCGGCGATCTCGTCGAAGCACACCCTCGCACTGACGAACCGCGGCGGGGCGACGGCCGCGCAGGTGGCCGAGCTCGCCCGGTACGTGCAGGTGAGCGTCCTGAACCGCTTCGGTGTCTCGCTCGTCCCGGAACCCGTGGTGGTGGGGGACCTGCTCGGCTGAGCGTCCGCGCGACGGGACCGACGAGCACGACGCTCCACGGGCCTCCCGGAACGGGAAGAACGGGCCACCTCGACGAGGTGGCCCGTTCCGTGTCCGGCAGTGTCTACGCGAAGAACTCCGCCAGTCGGGCGACGCCCTCGGCGATGTCCTCGTCGCCCAGCGCGTACGACAGACGCAGGTAGCCGGACGGACCGAAGGCCTCACCGGGGACGACCGCGACCTCGGCGTGCTCGAGGATCAGGTCCGCCAGCTCGAGCGTGGTCGTCGGGGTGGCGCCGGCCCATTCGCGGCCGAGCAGTTCGGTGACGTCCGGGTAGACGTAGAAGGCGCCCTGCGGGGTCGGCGTCCGGAACCCCGGGATCGCGTTGAGGCCGTCCACGATCGACCGACGTCGACGATCGAAGGCCTCGCGCATCGCGGCGACGGGTTCCTGGGGACCGGTCAGCGCGGCGATCGCGGCACGCTGCGACACGTTGGAGACGTTGGACGACAGGTGCGACTGCAGGTTGGAAGCGGCCTTGACGGCGTCGGTCGGGCCGATGAACCACCCGACGCGCCAGCCCGTCATGGCGTAGGTCTTCGCGACGCCGTTCACCAGGATCGTGGTGTCGGCGAGGGCGGGGACCTCGGCCAGGATGCCGGCGAAGCGGACGCCGTCGTACACCAGGTCCTGGTAGATCTCGTCGCTGATCACCCAGATGCCGTGCTCGAGCGCCCACTCGCCGATCGCCCGGGTCTGCTCGGCCGAGTACACCGCGCCGGTGGGGTTCGACGGCGAGCAGAACAGCAGTGCCTTGGTCTTCGGGGTGCGGGCTGCCTCGAGCTGCTCGACGGTCACCAGGTAGTCCTGGTCGCTGCCGGCGAAGACCTCGACCGGCTCGCCACCGGCCAGGCGGATGGCCTCGGGGTAGGTGGTCCAGTACGGCGCGGGCAGCAGGACCTCGTCACCGGCGTCGACGATGGTCTGGAACGCCTGGTACACCGCCTGCTTGCCGCCGTTCGTCACGATGACCTGCGACGGCTCGACCGTGACGCCGGACACCCGGGCGGTCTTGTCGGCGATGGCCTGCTTCAGTTCGGGCAGGCCGGTCGCGGGGGTGTAGCGGTGGTTCTTCGGGTCCTGCGCCGCGGCGACGGCGGCATCGACGACGTGCTGCGGGGTCGCGAAGTCGGGCTCGCCGGCGGCGAACGAGATCACCGGGCGCCCGGCGGCCTTGAGCGCCTTGGCCTTGGCATCGACCTTGAGCGTCGCGGACTCGGCGATGGCGGCGATGCGCGACGCGATGCGCGGGTGATCGTCCGACGCGGTGGCGAGGGTGTCGGGGGACACGTGGGCGGTGGACTCGGGGCCTGGGGCTGCGGTGCTCACGGGGCTCAGCCTACCGGCGCGGCACGCCGTGGAAGGGGTCAAGTGGACACCGTGTGACGGACTCCCGTAGACTCGTCCACCGGAACGCGGATCGGTGACGAGCCGTGTTGCGAAGGGCGGTGGCTCAATTGGTAGAGCAGCGGTCTCCAAAACCGCAGGTTGCAGGTTCGAGTCCTGTCCGCCCTGCAACTCTGGAAGGGTAGAAGTTGGCGAGCAAAGACATGGAGACGACGGCGGACGACGTCGTCGCCCAGGCGAAGCAGGACCGGGCCGAGCGCCGCGGGCCCATCGCTGCCATCGTGCTCTTCATCCGTCAGGTGATCGGCGAACTGCGCAAGGTCGTGACGCCGACCCGCAAGGAACTCTTCAGCTACACGGGTGTCGTGCTCGTGTTCGTCGTCGTCATGATGATCCTGGTGTCGATCCTCGACTTCGTGTTCGGTCTCGGCGTCGGGTACGTCTTCGGCAACGGGCCCACGGCCTGACCCCGACGTCGGTTGCCGTGCGCAGCCGTTCCGAGGAGTACGGTCGCCCGAGACGGCGTCGATCGTGACGGCGTCGATCGTGACCATGACCGACCGCCAACCCGACCCGAACCACCGAACGGAAAGAATCGACTGTGTCTGACAACTCCCGCGATGACATCGACCTCGCGACGGCTGCCGAGCAGTCCTCCGAGGTCGAGGAGAACCAGGAAGGCGACGTCGAGACCGGCGAAGGACGCTCCGTCGAGTCCGCTGAAGAGCGTGCGATCTCGATCGAGGGCGACGACGACGAGTCGCTCGGCCTCAGCTCCGAGCCCGACGACGGCACCGTCGACGCCGGCCTCGACGAAGCGCTGACGGCTCTGCAGGAGTCCCGCGACCCCGAAGCCGACGCCGTCGTGGACGACGCCCTCGAGATCGACTCCGCCGACGAGGCCGAGGCCGCCGTCGAGGCCGTCGAGGACGAGGAAGAAGTCGAGCTCGAGTCCGAGACCGCCGCCGAGGCCAACGAGACGCTCGCTGCCGACGAGGCACTCGACGCCGAGGACGAGGACGACGAGCCCGCCGAGGTCGACCCGTACGAGGCCTTCAAGGCCGAGCTGCGGATGAAGCCGGGCAAGTGGTACGTCATCCACTCCTACGCGGGCTTCGAGCGCCGCGTGAAGTCGAACATCGAGAACCGCATGGTCTCGATGTCGATGGAGGACTACATCTACCAGGTCGAGGTCCCGATGGAGGACGTCGTCGAGATCAAGAACGGGCAGCGCAAGCTGGTCACCCGCGTCCGGATCCCCTCGTACGTGCTCGTCCGCATGGACCTCAACGAGGACTCGTGGTCGGTCGTCCGCCACACCCCGGGTGTCACCGGCTTCGTCGGCAACGCCCACAACCCGACCCCGCTCCGCTTCGACGAGGCGTTCGGGATGCTCAAGTCCCTGGTGCAGGTGGCCGAGGCCGCCCCGACCAAGGGTGGCGCGAAGGGCAGCGGCTCGCTGCAGGCACAGCCCGCAGCCGAGGTCGACTTCGAGATCGGCGAGACGATCACGATCAAGGAAGGCTCGTTCGCGGGTCTTCCGGGTTCGATCTCCGAGATCAAGCCGGAGAGCGGCAAGCTCACCGTCCTCGTCTCGCTGTTCGAGCGCGAGACCCCGGTCGAGCTCAGCTTCGACCAGGTCACCAAGCTCTAGCGATCACCACGCTGTAGCGATCACCGAGATCGACTACACTGAACGGGTTTGGGCCCGTGCGCCTCGTGCGAGCGGGCCTTCACCGCTGTCCGGAACGGCCGGACCAGCGGGAGAGTGCACGGATCCCCGTGTGTTCGATTCCAGGAGGAAGACAAGTCATGGCACCGAAGAAGAAGGTCACGGGCCTGATCAAGCTGCAGATCAACGCGGGAGCCGCCAACCCGGCACCCCCGATCGGTCCGGCGCTCGGTCAGCACGGCGTCAACATCATGGAGTTCTGCAAGGCGTACAACGCGGCGACCGAGTCGCAGCGTGGCAACGTCGTGCCGGTCGAGATCACCGTCTACGAGGACCGTTCGTTCACGTTCGTCCTGAAGACCCCGCCGGCCGCCGAGCTCATCAAGAAGGCTGCTGGTGTGCAGAAGGGGTCCTCGACCCCGCACACGGTCAAGGTCGCGAAGATCTCGATGGACCAGGTCCGTCAGATCGCCGAGACCAAGCAGGCCGACCTGAACGCCAACGACATCGAGCAGGCCGCGAAGATCATCGCCGGCACCGCACGCTCGATGGGCATCACGGTCGAGGCCTAAGCACCGATCGGGCTCCGGCCCACCACCAGACACCTTTCCGTGGGAGAGCCTCGCCGGCTCGCCAACCACGTATCTCGCAAGGAGACCACCATGGCGAAGAAGTCCAAGGCCTACCAGGCCGCGGCCGCGAAGATCGAGGCCGACAAGTTCTACACCCCGACCGAGGCCGTCGCCCTGGCCAAGGAGACCGGTTCCTCGAAGACCGACTCCACGGTCGAGGTCGCGCTCAAGCTCGGCGTCGACCCCCGCAAGGCCGACCAGATGGTCCGCGGCACGGTCATCCTGCCGCACGGCACGGGCAAGACCGCCCGCGTCATCGTCTTCGCGACGGGCGCGGCTGCTGAGGCCGCCATCGCCGCCGGCGCCGACGAGGTCGGTGGCGACGAGCTCATCGCGAAGGTCGCCGAGGGCTACACCTCGTTCGACTCCGCCGTCTCGACCCCGGAGCTCATGGGCAAGGTCGGTCGTCTCGGCAAGGTGCTCGGCCCGCGTGGCCTCATGCCCAACCCGAAGACCGGCACCGTGACCCCGAACGTCGCGCAGGCAGTCAACGACATCAAGGGCGGCAAGATCGAGTTCCGCGTCGACAAGCACGCCAACGTGCACTTCGTCGTCGGCAAGGCCTCGTTCACGCCGGAGCAGCTCGACGAGAACATCTCGACCGCGCTCGAGGAGATCAACCGCCTCAAGCCGTCGTCCTCGAAGGGCCGTTACGTCATGAAGGGCGCCGTCTCGACGACCTTCGGTCCCGGCATCCCGCTGGACGTCAACAGCATCTGAGTCCACTGACTCGTGGAAGGACCCGCACCGGCAACGGTGCGGGTCCTTTCCGCATGTGGGGCGCGTGTCCCGATAACGTGGTGTGGTGCGCACCCTCGTGAACTCGCTCCGGCTGATCGCCGTCATCGCCATCGTCGTCGCGGTCGTCGCGCAGTGGCTCGAGAGCGCGAAGTCCCCGACCTACTCGTTCTGGAACTTCTTCGGCTACTTCACGATCCAGTCGAACCTGATCATCGCCGTGGCCCTCGCGGTGACGCTCGTCGCCGCGGCACGTCGCAAGCGGGCGGACCTCGCCGTCTCGGTGCTCCGCGGTGCCGCCACGGTGTACATCGCGACGACGGGCATCGTCTACAACACGCTGCTCACGGGCGCGAACGTGTCGGCCTCGGTGCCGTGGTCGAACGACATCGTGCACAAGATCATCCCGGTGTACGCGGTGCTCGACTGGCTGCTGTTCTCGGACCGAGCACGGCTGCTGCTCCGGCACGTGTGGTGGTTCCTGCTCTACCCGGCGGTCTGGACCACCGTGGTGCTCGTCCGCGGTGCGACCGACGGGTGGGTGCCGTACCCGTTCCTCGACCCCGCGCAGGGCTACGGTGTCGTCGCGATCTACGTCGTCGGGATCGCGGTGTCGATCACCTTGCTCGGGATCCTGGTCGTTGGGATGAGCCGGTTGCGGCTGGTGAAGGTCTAGCTGGTGACGGTCCAGCAGACGGTCCAGCTGACGGTCTAGGAGCGGAAGCCGCGCAGTTTGTCGAGCACCAGGTCGGCGAGCTGCACCAGCCCCCGGATCTGGTCGTCGTCGCGGTCGACCCAGCGGCACTCGGGTTCGTCGGCCACCGGGACGAACCCGTCGTGGCGTTCCCAGACGAACAGGGTGCGGTCGGCGCCGAGCACGTACTGCTGCCACCAGATCTGCCGCAGGTAGTGCCGGGGGATGCTCCGCCAGCCCTTGCCGGTGGTCTTGATCTCGGCGAGCACCACACGGGACGACTCGTCGACCCCGACGCCGTCCGGGGTGGCGAGGTGCGCGCGGTTCGCGGCGGCGTGGAACAGGTGCGCCGAGGGCTGGATGCCGTGGGTGGCAGCCACCCAGGCGGCGATGACCGGTTCGCGGTCCTTCCCGTGCTCGGTGAACGCGTTGCCGGAGAACCGGGAGCCGTAGCGTTTCTCGGTGACGACGGCCTCGACGGCGCGCAGGGAGGCGAGCCGGGCGACGTCGGTGGCGGTGATGCCCATGGCGCGGGCGCGGAGCCACGCGGCGCGGTCCGAGGAGTGCGCGACGATGCGCTCGGTGTGGCCGCGCAGGGCGGTGAACGCGTCACGCGCGGCCGGGACCGGCGTACCGGGGGCGGGATACGCCTCCAGACCGGGGTCCAGGTCGCCCCACAGGGTGGGCTGCACGATCGTCACCCCACGATTGTCCCCCCGACCACCGGCAGGACCGAAACCGACGCGCTCACGCGGCGGGCGGGTGTGCGTCAGGAGGCCAGTTCGCGGCCCTCGGCGAAGGCGACGAGCTCGTCGACCCCGGCGGGGGAGAGGGCGTAGCCGATGGCGAGGGCCGCGGCACCCTGCAGCGCTGCGAGGGAGCCCGCACGGGACTGCACGATGACGAGGTGCTCGCTGGCGAGGGGCATCGAGCGGGAGTAGACGACCTCACGGACGCCGGCGAGCAGGTGCTCACCCGCCTGCGTGATCGATCCGCCGAGCGCGATGACGGACGGGTTGATGAGCGAGATGCACGTCGCCAGCACTTCGCCGATGTCACGGCCCGCCTGCCGGACGGCGTAGATCGCGTCGAGGTCCGATCGGTTCACCAGGTCGATGACGTCGGCTCCGGTGTGCACGTCGTGCCCCTTCGCGCGGAGGGCCCGGGCGATGGCCGGACCGGAGGCGACGGCCTCGAGGCAGCCGGTGTTGCCGCAGTGGCACGGGACGTCGCCGGCGCGCGAGACGCGCACGTGCCCGATGTCCCCGGCGGTGCCCTGGGCACCGCGCTGCAGCCGGCCCTCGGACACGATGCCGGAACCGATGCCGGTGGCGACCTTCACGAACAGCAGGTGGTCGATGTCCGGCCAGCCGTGCTCCCGTTCGCCGAGCGCGGCGATGTTCACGTCGTTGTCGAGCAGGACGTGGGCGGCGATGTGCTGGCGGAGCCACGAGGGCACGTCGAAGCCGTCCCAGCCGGGCATGATCGGCGGGTTGGCCGGTCGTCCGGTGGAGAACTCGACGGGTCCGGGGACGCCGATGCCGATCGCGATAACGTCCTGTCGGTTGCGCCCGACCTCGGCGAGCAGGTCGTCGATCGTCTCGACGAGCCACGACAGCGTCGGCACCGGGCCGGCCGCGATGTCGATCCGGGCATCACGGGTGGCGAGCGGTGCCGCGACCAGGTCGGTGACGGCGACGCGGCCGTGCGACGCACCGAGGTCGGCGGCGATGACGAGCCGGGCGCGGGGCTTCAGCGCCACCTGGGCGGGCGGACGGCCGCCGGTGGAGACGGCGGTGTCGACGGCACCGACGAGTCCGATGTCGATCAGGGAGTCGAGGCGCACGCCGATGGTGGAGCGTGCGAGTCCTGTCAGTGCGGCGAGCTCGGCCCTGGTGCGCGGCACGCCGTCGCGGAGGATCTGGAAGAGCTCGCTCGTCCCGACCGGAGGCGACGCTGCCGTCCGGTTCAAGTCGACCATGTGGGGAGTGAAGCACACATCGTTCGCGCCACGCAATGAAGTCCGTCGACATTCCTTCGACTTCTGCTTGACCGCCGACAAAAGTGCTCGTAGTGTGACGATCGGTCACTGACGACCGCACCATCTCGACGAGGAGAACCCTGGTGACCCAACCGCTCTCGGTCCAGCTCTACACGGTCCGCGATGCCCTCAGCGCCGATCTGCCCGGCACCCTGCAGCGCATCGCCGACATCGGCTACACGAACGTCGAGGCCTTCGGCTTCGTCGACAACGCCGACGAACTCGCCGCCGCCCTGCGGAGCGCAGGCCTCGCCGCCCCGAGCGGCCACGCCCGGCTGCTCGACGCCGGCGAGCAGGACCTCGAGCGCATCTTCCACGCGTCCACCACCCTGGGGTTCGGGACGCTCATCGACCCGCACATCGACGAGGCCCGCTGGACCACCCGCGAGGACGTCGAGGCGATCGCCCGCGAACTCAGCGCGCTCGCCCCGCGGGCGGCCGACCACGGTCTGGTGCTCGGCTACCACAACCACGCGTTCGAGTTCTCGAACCGCATCGACGGCGTCAGCGCCTACGAGGTCTTCGCCGACGCCCTGTCCGACGACGTCGTGCTCGAGCTCGACACCTACTGGGTGCAGGTCGGCGGGGACGACCCGGTCGCGGTCATCGGCAAGTACGGCGACAAGGTCCGGTTCCTGCACGTCAAGGACGGCGACGGCTCGCACGACGACAAGCAGCAGGTCGCCGTCGGCAACGGCATCATGCCGATCCGCGACATCATCGCCGCCGCACCCGACGCCCTGCACGTCGTCGAGCTCGACGACCACGACGGTGACGTCCTCCAGGCCGTCGCCGACTCCTACACGTTCCTCGAGGGGGCCCGCGCATGACCGACACCACGACCGCCGCTGCGACGGCGACCGACAGCACGCTGCGCACCGGCCCGGTCGGCGTCGGCGTCATCGGCGCCGGGGTCATCTCGGACCAGTACCTGTCGAACCTCACGGTCTTCCCCGACGTGACGGTCCGCTTCATCGCCGACATCGACCTGCCGCGCGCTGCCGCCCAGGCCGAGAAGTGGGGCGTCCCCGGCTCGGGCACCGTCGAGGAGCTCCTGGCCGACGACGACATCGAGATCGTCGTGAACCTGACGATCCCGGCTGCCCACGTCGAGGTCGCGCTGCAGGCCCTGGCCGCAGGCAAGCACGTCTGGGGTGAGAAGCCCTACGCCCTCGACCGTGCCAGCGCCGCGGAGCTCCGTGACGCTGCGGTCGCCGCGGGCAAGACGGTCAGTGTCGCCCCGGACACGTTCCTCGGCGCCGGCCTGCAGACCGCGCTCCGCACCATCCGCGAGGGCCGCATCGGCACGCCGCTCAACGGCCTGACGCTGTTCCAGAGCCCCGGCCCGGAGTCGTGGCACCCGAGCCCCGAGTTCCTCTTCGCGTACGGCGCCGGTCCGCTGTTCGACATCGGCCCGTACTACATCACCACCCTCGTCCAGGCGTTCGGACCGGTGAAGAAGGTCACGGCGACGGCGTCGAAGTCCCGCGCCACCCGCACCATCGGCTCCGGACCGAAGGCCGGCACCGAGTTCCCGGTGGACGTCCCGACGAACCACTCGGCGCTCATCGAGTTCGAGAACGGCGGGAGCGCGCAGAGTGTCTTCTCGTTCGAGTCCGACCGGGGCCGGACCGGCTTCGTCGAGATCGCGGGGGAGACCGGCACCGTCGTGTTCCCCGACCCGAACAACTTCGACGGCGACACCGAGCTGTACCTGCTCGGTGCCGAGGAGCCCGAGACGATCCCCGCGGTCGGCTCCACCTCCTCGCGCGGCACCGGCGTGGTCGACCTGGCCCGCTCGCTGCGGGCCGGCGAGACGAACCGCGTCCCCGGTGCGCTCGCCTTCCACGTCCTCGACGTGATGGTCTCCATCGCCGAGGCAGCAGAACGTGGCGAGGCGGTGCTCGTCGAGAGCACCGTGTCGCCCTCCCCGACCCTCCCCGAGGGCTGGGACCCCGCGGATCGCACCCTGGCCTGACCGCCGGGGTGCTGCCCGCAACCCACAGCAGCACCCGACCAGCACCATCCGCAGCACCAGCTCCACCTCTGTACCATCCCTGCACCATCTCAACGACGAGAAAGTAGAGAGTCATGCGCACTGCCATCCGCGCACTGGCCATCACCGCGGCCGCCGCACTCACCGTGACCGGCCTCGCAGCCTGCTCCTCCGGATCGTCCGGCGGCGCCGGCGACTCCAAGACGCTCACCTACTGGGCCTCCAACCAGGGCACGTCCCTGCAGAACGACAAGGAGGTGCTGACCCCCGTCCTCGAGAAGTTCACCAAGGAGACCGGGATCAAGGTCGACCTCCAGGTCATCGGCTGGAACGACCTGCAGAACAAGATCCAGACCGCCGTCACCTCGGGCCAGGGCCCGGACGTCGTCAACATCGGCAACACCTGGGCGACCTCGCTCCAGGCCACCGGCGCCTTCCAGGAGTTCGGTGACGCCGAGATGAAGGCGATCGGCGGCGCGGACAAGTTCGGCAAGGTCGCCCTGTCCACCGGTGGCGCGCCCGACAAGACGGTCACGAGCGTCCCGCTCTACGGCCTCGCCTACGGCCTGTACTACAACAAGAAGATGCTGTCCGACGCCGGCATCACCCCGCCCACCACGTGGGAGGAGATGGTCTCGGACGCCGAGAAGCTGACCAAGGGTGACACCTACGGCTTCAGCCTCGCAGGCGGTTCGTACACCGAGAACTCGCACTTCGCGTTCATCAACTCGGCGCAGAACGGTGGCGAGTGGTTCGACAAGGACGGCAAGCCGACCTTCACCTCGAAGGCCAACGTCGACGGCATCAAGCGGTACCTCGACCTCATGCAGGACTCGAAGGTCGCCAACCCGTCGAACGCGCAGTACGACAACGCGACGCAGTCCACCACGGACTTCGCGAAGAAGAAGGCCGCGTTCATCCTCAACCAGAACAACGCGAACGCGACCATCGAGTCGCTCGGCATGAAGTCGTCCGAGTACGGCGTCGTGGCCCTGCCCGCCCCGAGCGGTGGCGAGCAGATCGCCTCGTTCCCCGCTGGCATCAACCTGTCGGTCTTCAAGAACACGAAGAACAAGGACGGCGCGCTCGAGTTCGTCAAGTACATGACGAGCATGGACACGCAGACGACGCTGGACAAGCCGTACTCGGCCCTGCCGGTGCTCGCCAAGGCTGCTGACTCCGTCACGGACGAGCAGACGAAGACGTTCCTCGACATCTACAACAACAAGGCGAAGCCGCTCCCGCTGGTGCCCGCCGAGGACCAGTTCGAGTCCACGGTCGGCAAGGCGATGAACGACATGTTCGCCAAGATCGCGACCGGTTCCAAGGTCTCCGAGGCCGACATCAAGTCGGCTCTGCAGACCGCCCAGGACCAGGTGTCCCAGGCCGCCGGTTGATCCACCCTGGAGGCCCGGGTCGCGTCCGCAGGACGCGCCCGGGCCTCCAGCCCCTGACGCTCCAGAGCCGACCACCCGTCGGCCGTGAGGCACACGCCCCACGCACCCCGCGCCTCCCGGCTGCCACGGCACGCGCGGACCGCACCTGCACGCCCCTCCTGCCGAAAGGCCCCACCAGATGTCCACGACGGTCCTGCCCGACTCGGAGCGCATCGACCTGACGCACACGAAGGCCCCGACGATGTCGGGCCGTCCGCCAGGTCGCAAGCGCAAGACCCACTGGCTGCCCTACGCGCTCGTCGCGCCGGCCATCCTGTTCGAGCTGCTCATCCACATCGTCCCGATGCTCACCGGCATCTGGATCTCGTTCATCCAGCTCACCAAGTACTTCATCGCGAACTGGGGCGCCGCGCCCTTCGCCGGGTTCCGGAATTACCAGGTCGTGGTCGACTTCGACCAGGCGATCGGCCGCGGGGTCCTCAACTCGTTCCTCATCACGTGTGCCTTCACGGTCCTCGTGGTCGGGCTCTCCTGGACGTTCGGCATGGCCGCAGCCGTCGCGCTGCAGAAGCCGTTCGCCGGACGCGGGCTGTTCCGCACCCTGTTCCTCGTGCCGTACGCGCTGCCGATGTACGCCGGCGTCATCACCTGGAAGTTCATGTTCCAGCGGGACTCGGGGGCACTGAACCACCTGCTGGTCGACCAGCTCGGACTGTTCGGTGGCAACGCCCCGTTCTGGCTCATCGGCAACAACGCCTTCGTCGCGGTCGTCGTCGTGGCCATCTGGAAGACCTGGCCGTTCGCGTTCCTGATGCTGATGGCCGGCCTGCAGTCCGTGCCGAACGACGTGTACGAGGCCGCCTCGGTCGACGGCGCGAAGCCGTTCCGCCAGTGGCGCTCGATCACGCTGCCGATGGTCCGTCCGGTCAACGTGACGCTCGTGCTCGTGATGTTCCTGTGGACGTTCAACGACTTCAACACCCCGTTCGTGCTGTTCGGCTCGACCGCGCAGCCACCGGCCGCGGACCTGCTGAGCTTCCACATCTACAACGCGTCGTTCATCACCTGGAACTTCGGTTCCGGCGCCGCGATGAGCGTCCTGCTCCTGCTCTTCCTGCTCGTCGTCACCGGCATCTACCTCGCCGTGACCAACCGGAGGTCCGTCCGTGCGTGAGACAACTGGCGCCAAGTCCTTCAAGATCATCACACTGGTCGTCCTGACGCTGTTCACGGTCGTGCCGCTCTACGTGATGATCACCACGGCCATCAAGCCCCTCGGCGACGTGCAGGACAACTTCACGTGGATCCCGTCGCGGATCACCTTCCAGCCGTTCATCGACATGTGGTCGACGGTGCCGCTCGGCCGGTACTTCATCAACTCGCTCGTCGTGTGCACGGTGGCGACGGTGTTCTCGCTGATCATCGCGACGTTCGCCGCCTACGGTGTCTCGCGCTGGAACTTCAAGGGCAAGAGCACCTTCACCACCGCGGTGCTCTCCACGCAGATGTTCCCCGGCGTGCTGTTCCTGCTGCCGCTGTTCCTGATCTTCACGAACCTCGGCAACACCCTGGGGATCCAGCTCGTCGGGTCGTGGCTCGGGCTGATCCTCACGTACCTGACGTTCACGCTCCCGTTCTCGATCTGGATGCTCGCCGGGTACTTCGAGACCATCCCGCGCGAGCTCGACGAGGCCGCGATGGTCGACGGTTCGGGTCCGATGGGTGCCCTGTTCCGGGTCATCCTGCCGTCGGCCCGTCCGGGTCTGGTGGCGGTCGGGATCTACTCGTTCATGACGGCCTGGGGTGAGGTCCTCTTCGCCTCGGTCATGACGAACGGGCTCGGTTCGACCCTGGCGGTCGGTCTGCAGCAGTACTCGACGCAGACGAACGTGTACTGGAACCAGGTCATGGCGGCGTCGCTCGTCGTGTCGATCCCGGTCGTGGCCGCGTTCCTCGTGGTCCAGCGCCAGTTCGTGGCCGGCCTGACCGCCGGTGCCGTGAAGTAGGCGGAGCCCCTTTCCGCAAGACACCGGTGTTCACGCTCGACACCCCCGCATCACGCGGTGCGCAGCGTGAACACCGGTGTTCTGTCGTTCCCCACCGACCCCGACCACCCGACGACCGACAGGATGGAAGCATGAGCGACGAAACCCGGGGGCGGCAGCTGCTGCCCGGACAGACCAGCCGCGTGCACGTGTACGACGTCCGGTCACGGACCGCGCGGCTCGTGTTCGAGTCGGCAACGGTGCTCGTCGAGGCGCCGAACGTCCTGGACGCCGACACCCTGGTGCTGAACGGTGACGGCGACCTCTGGCTGCTGCGGTTGCCGTCGGCCGACAGCGGCACCGTGCTCGACGAGACCGCGCTCGTGCCGGTGCCGATGGACGGCGTCGACGAGATCAACAACGACCACGTGCTCGAGCCGTCCGGCACCTCGATCGTGGTGAGCGCCCGCGACGGCGAGCTGTACCGGGTCCCGTTGCCGGACGGCGGCCCCGCGACCCGGATCACCGACGTCGCCGCGGCCCTGCCGACCAAGCGGAAGTTCTACCTGCACGGCATCGCCCCGGGCGGCAGCGCGCTCGCCGCGATCGTGGGTGAGCTGTCCGAGGACGGCGTCTGGACGACCGACGTCGCGATGGTCGACCCCGCGACCGGTGAGCCGACGTTCGTCACGCGGGACGAGCACGCCGACGACGGCTGCACGATCACCGCCGACGGCACGCTGCTCTGGAACACCGAGCGCTTCACACCGGGGACCGCGCAGCTCGCGTCACTCCGGCCCGGCGCCGACGACCCCGTGCGGATCACGAACGACGAGCGGGTGAACTGGTTCCCGCACCTGTCGCCCGACAGCGCACACCTGCTGTCCCTGTCGTACGAGCCCGGCGTGCAGGGCCACCCGGCCGACCACCGCGTCGAGCTCCGGCTGCTGCCCGGCTCGCTCGTCCGCGGCGCCCGGATCGCCGTGCAGCCGGAGACCCTGGTGGCGCTCGACGGCGGGCAGGGGACGGTCAACGTGCCGCCGTGGGCGCCGGACTCGACGTGGTTCGCGTACTGCGACTACCCGGTGGCGCGGTAGCGGGAGCGCCGGGGGGATCGGCGGCGTCCTCACGCGCTGAGCGACAGTCCACGCGCTCCTGGAGGCGTGGACTGTCGCTCAGCGCGGAACGCGGGCGGACGCCCCGCGCCTGCCCGCGCACCCGCCTGCCCCGCTAGACCTCGCACACCTGCCCCTGCTTGATGTGCAGGCGCCGCTCGGCCCGCTTCGCGACCCACGAGTCGTGCGTGACGATGACGACGGTCAGCCCGCGCTCCCGCCACTGCTTCTCGATGAGCGCCATGATCTCGTCGCGGGTCGACTCGTCGAGCGCACCCGTCGGCTCGTCGGCGAGCAGCACGCTCGGGTTCTTCACCAGCGCCCGGGCGATCGCCACCCGCTGCTGCTGTCCGCCGGAGAGCTCGGCCGGCAGGTGCTCCATCCGCTCACCCAGCCCGACCTCGCGGAGGGCAGCCACCGCACGCTCGCGGACCTCGGTCCGGGACCGGTTCGCGAGCGACCCCACGAACGCCGTCTCGACGTTCTCGAGCGCCGTCAGCGTCGGGATCAGGTTGAAGCTCTGGAACACGAAGCCGATCTCGGTCGCGCGCAGGTCGGTCAGCGCGCCGTCGCCGAGCTTCGCCACGTCGCGGTCGCCACCGAGGTGGATCGACCCGGCACTCGGCCGGTCGAGCGCTCCGAGCATCTGCAGCAGCGTCGACTTCCCGCCGCCGGTCGGCCCCTGGACGGCCACGAGTTGCCCCTGCGGGATCGTCAGGTGCACGTTCGTCAGGGCGGTGACGGTCCGGTTCTTCTGCTGGTAGGTCTTGCTGACGTTCGTCAGCCGGTACATCGGACTGGAGGCACGGCGCGCCTCCGCCTCGCCGGTCGCGGTGTCGGTGCTGGTCACGGGTGCTCCTGTCGTCGGTTCGGTCGTGTCGGTGCAGCCGGCCATCAGGCCACGCTCCGGAGCGCTTCGGCCGGACGGAGCCGGCTCGCACGCCAGCCGCCGAGCGCGCCGGCGATGAGCCCGCCGAGGATCGCCAGGCCGATCGCCAGCAGGATCACCTCGACGGTCACCGGGGCGTGCAGCACCACGTCGGTCGTCGACGCGGTGCTCGCGCCGCCGCCGAAGCCACCGGCCGGTGCACCGCCCGTCGTGCCGCTGCCCGCGGCCGCGGTCGCTGCGCCTCCGGGCATGCCACCGCCGCCACCGGCACCCCCGCCGGTCGTGCTCGAGGCGCTCGCCGAGATCGTCGGGCTGATGACGTTCACCACGAGGATGCCGATCAGGCCGGCCGCAGCGCCGAGCACGCCGCCGATCAGGCCCTGCACCAGGGACTCGCCCGCCACCTGTCGGGTGATGCGGCCGTTCGACCAGCCGATCGCCTTGAGGGTCCCGAACTCGCGGGTGCGGCGGGTCACGCCGGAGATCGTGAAGAGGATCGCGATGAGGAACGCCGCGGCGAGCACGACGATCGACAGCCACGTGCCGAGGTTCGCGACCAGGCTCGACGCGGTGCTGAGCGACCCGGACACGCTCGAGGCCAGGTCGGCCTCGGTGGAGACGGTGGCACTCGGCAGCTTCGCCTGCAGTGCGGACTTGATGGTGCTGACGTCGGACGACGACTCGGCGGAGACGGAGATCGAGGTGACCTTGCCGTCGAGGTCGGCCAGCGCCTGCGCGGTGTCGAGCGGGATGTAGGTGTTCGAGCCCGTGGTCGAGGCCGAACCGGTGGAGCTGACGATGCCGATGACGGTGAAGTCCGTGCCGCCGATGTCGACGGTGTCACCGACCGCCTTCGACTCGCTCTTCGCGTACGACGCATCGAGCACGACGACGTCCTTTCCCGCGTCCTCCGCGGCGAAGGTGCGCCCCTTCGTGAGCTCGGTGCTCGTGAGCGGACCGACCGTCGCGCCGGACACCGGGATGCCGGTCACCGTGAACGAGTCGACGCTGAACGACCCACCGCCGAACCCGCCGCCACCGCCGGTGTCCCCGCTCGGTGGGCCCTGCTGGGTCGTGCTGTCGCTGCTGGAGTCGCTGCTGCCGTCCGTGCTGCTGTCGTCGGTCGACTGCTGCTGGACCTGGCCGGAGAACGTGCTGTTCTCGAGGGTCAGGACACCCGTCGCGGCCTTGACGCCGTCGGTGCTCGTGATCGTCGACAGGTTCGCGGCGTCCAGGGTGCTCGTACCGCGCGCGACCGCGAGCCGCGACTGCGACAGGTCGGTCGAACCGCTGTCGTCGTCGCTGTCGCCCCGGCTGCCGAAGTCGAAGCTCGGACGCCCGCCGTTCGTCGACGCCGTCGCGGTCTTGGTGACGGTGATGTCGGTGCCGACGCCGTAGACGGACTGCAGGACGCTCGACTGCGCTGCCTGCACGCCACCCGAGATCGACGACACGATCACCACGAGGGCGATGGCCAGGGCCATCCCGATCGCGATGATGACCGTCTGCTTCTTGCGGTTCGTGAGTTCGCGCCTGAGGTAGGTCAGGAACATGGTTCTCCTCGGTGGTGGCCGGCTGGGGTCACCGGCCGCGCAGAGCACGCGGCGGGGCCGACGGAGGAGAACCTAGGCAGCGTGGTTGTGGCGGTCACTGCTGCTTCCGATGAACCGCGTAAGCGCCCCCGGCAAAGGATGACACGTGATATTCTGGATGCGTGGCGATCGTACGGAGTGGGGTGTTCAGCATCGCCGCGACCGCTTTCCGGGCCTCCGTGCAGATCGTCTCGAACGTCGTCGTGGCACGCGTCTTGGGGCCGGACGCCTACGGGGTCGCCGCGGCGGTGCTCGCGCTCGGTGTCGTCCTCGAGCTGGTCCGCAACAGCGGGTTCGCTGCGGTCGTCCTGCGTTCGGGTGCGCTCCCGGCGGACGTCCACGTCGCACTCCACCGGGCGAGCTCCCTGACTGGGATCCTGCTGGGGGCCCTCGTCGCCGCCTCAGGTCTCCTCGTCCTCCGGGCGCTGCCGTCGTCGCCGTCCGGCGGGCTGCTCCTGGCGATCGCAGTGGCCTTCCCGCTCGCCGGCCTCGTCGCCGTCCCGATCGCCTCGATGGTGCGCCAGCACGAGATGGGACGGGTCGCACTCGTCGAGTCGATCGCCGTGGTGCTCGGATCCACGCTGTCGATCGGTCTCGCGCTCGTCGGCGCCGGACCCGTCGCGATGGTGGCGCAGGTGGTGGCCCTGTGGATCGTGATCACGGTCGGCGTCGTCGTCCTGCGCCGCGTACCCCGCGGCACCGGAGCACCGTGGCGTTCGGTCCGCACCATGGCCGCGCTCGCGCGGGACGTGTCCTTGGTTCAGCTGGTCTCGCTCGTCGCCAGGGCAGGGGACCGCGTGCTGGTGGCGGCGCTCTTCGGCCCGGCGGCGTCCGGCTTGTGGGTCCAGGCCGTGCAGCTGATGACCTTGCCGCTGGACCAGATCGGGGCGGCTGTCCAACGGATCGCGGTCCCGGCGATGGCGGGCGTCGACGCCGTGGTGCTCCGTGAGCGGTTCCGGCGACTCGTCGGCACGGTGACGCTCCTGGCGTGGCCGGTCCTCGCCGTGCTCGGGGTGCTCGCCGGTCCGATCGTCCACCTGCTGTTCGGTGACGACTGGCTCGGCTCCGCGGCACTCCTGCCGTTCCTCGTCGTCGCGGGCGGGGCGCAGGCGCTCGGGTTCGCGGCCGTCTGGTACTTCATCGCCAGTGGCCGCGCCGGGCGACAGGTCCGTTGGGCGCTGGTCACCCAGCCGGTCCTCGTCGGCGCCCTCGTCGTCGGCACCGTCTGGGGGCCGCAGGGCATGGCTGCCGCGTACGCGGTGGCCTGCTCCGGGCTCGTGGTGCCGGCCTTCCTGGTGGCGACGAAGGGATCCGGTCTGCGGTTGCGCGACCTCGGACTCCCGGTCCTCCCTGCGGCCGCGGCCACGAGCGCCGCGGTCCTCGTGTCGGCCGTGGTCCGGGTCGGGTTCGGTGCTGATCCGATCGGCTCCGTGCTCGTGCCGGGCATCCTGGCAGCACTGGCGGCACTGCTCGTCGCCCTCGTGTTCCCCGACGTCCGATCGGCCCTGCCCCGTCGGCGCCGACGACCTCCCCGTCCCCGTCCCAGGAAGGCGCTCGCCCGTGGCCCGGTTCCCTGATCCCGTCCCCCCGGTCCCACCCGTGCGGACGGCTGTCATCCCCGCCGCCGGTCGCGGCACCCGACTCGGTCGCCTGACGCAAGCGATCCCGAAGGAGCTGCTGCCACTCGGCGACCGGCCGACGCTGGACATCGTGGTCGACGAACTGATCGGCGCCGGGATCGAGCGCATCGTCCTCGTCACCCGGCCGGACAAGACGGCCTTGAACGACTACGTCACGGACGTCCTCCGGCCGGACGCCCGAGCCCGGGGTGTCGAGTTGGAGACCTGTCTCCAGACTGCCGGGCCGGGCAACGGGGGAGCGATCCTGTCGGCTGCGACCCGCGTGCGCGATGAGTCCTTCCTCGTGCTCTGGGGTGACGAGGTCGTCTTCGGTGAGAACCGCAGCGCCGTCGTGCTCGACCGTCACCGCAGGACCGGACTGCCCGTCATCGCCGTCGTGCGTGCTCCGCGTGCGGCGCTCCGACGCTGCGGTGTCGCTCGTGTGGACGCCAGCGGGAGGGTCGTCGAACTCGTCGAGAAGCCGGTCGACCCGCCCGTCGACGGGCTCGCTTCGGTCGGCGGGTACGTGGTCACGCCAGCGGTGCTCGGAGCGCTGCGCGCCGTGGCCCCCGCGGCCGACGGGGAGCTCTACCTCAGTGCTGCGCTCGGCGCGCTCGCACTCGACGGGGGCGTGCAGGCCGCACGGATCCACGGCGACTGGCACGAGACCGGGTCGATCGACGGCTACACGACCGCGTTCGCCGCAGCGGTTGCCCTCCACCGTTGATATTTCGCATGTGTAATGGGTATGCTGGTCGTCGACACCGAACGAAGGACAGCCATGCTCACCACCACAGCCCCTGACCTGCGGGCCGCCGCGCAGATCGTCGAGGCGTACTCCGTCCAGGTCGACCGGTTCGCCCGTCGGTTCCCCGTCGACGAGATCGCGCGCATCGCGGCCGTGCTCGTCGACGCCCACCGCGACGGACGCTCGGTCTTCGTCTTCGGCAACGGGGCCTGCGCGGCGTTGGCGAGCCACATGGCGGCCGACCTCGCGAAGAGCCTGGCTCCGTCCCGGCAGGCCGACCCGCTCGCTCCGGTCGCCGAGCGGCTGCGGATCCTCGCCCTGACCGACAACGCCGCAATGATGACCGCCGTCGGCAACGACTTCGACTACGACGACGTCTTCCTCGAGCAGCTGCGGGTCCTCATGCGCACCGGGGACGTCGTGTTCGGGCTCAGCGCCTCCGGGGGATCCGCCAACGTGCTGCGCGCGCTCGACTTCGCCCGCGACCGCGGCGCCGTCACGCTCGCCTTCACCGGGGCGATGCAGGGACTCCCGCCGATCCTCGACCTCGTCGACGTCGCCGCCGTGGTGCCGTCGTGTGACATCGACGTCATCGAGGACTTCCACGTCGCGTACCACCACGCGCTCACCCGTGCCTTCGTCGCCGGCGTCCAGGTCGCCCGCTCGTGATCATCGCCCGCTCCCCGCTCCGCGTCTCCTTCTTCGGTGGGGGCAGCGACCTCCCCGCGTACTTCTCCGAGCAGCCCGGGTGCGTGGTCAGCACCACGATCGACCTGGCCGTCGAGACCGTCGTCCGCCCCCGTGCACGTGGTGGGATCCGCGTCGTGACCGACGGCGTGCAGACGGCGGACTCCCCGGCAGCCATCGAGCACGACTTCGTGCGCGAAGCCCTGCTGCACGACACCCCGGCGGTCCCGGTCGACGTCTCGATCCACTCCGACGTCCGGAGCTCCGGGACCGGCCTCGGCACCTCCGGCGCGGTCGTCACCAGCCTGGTGGCGGCGTTGGCGGCACTCCGCGGTGCCGACCTCGAGCCGAGCGCGCTCGCCGCCACGGCCAGTGAGATCGAGATGATCCGCTGCGCGCGTCCGGTGGGCCTGCAGGACCAGACCGCGTCCGCCCACGGGGGACTCCGTCGCTACGACTTCGGCACCGACGGCTCGACGGTCGCGACGCCCATCGACATGCCGGAGCGTGCCAGGCAGGACCTCGAATCGTCGCTCGTGCTGGTCGACACCCTGATCGGGCGGGACGCCGGACAGCAACTCGGCCGCCAGTCCCGCACGATGTCGCGGCCGGGCGGAGCGCGGGACCGCGTGACACGGATGGTGGAGCTCGCCCGGGTGATGGGCGACGAGCTCGCCGCCGGTCGCACCGACTCGTTCGGCCCGGCCCTGCACGAGGCATGGACGCTCAAGGCCGCGGTGCTCGGAACGACGGCGAGCCCCGTCGTCGAGCTGTACGAGCACGGACGCACGCTCGGGGCCACCGGCGGGAAACTGCTCGGTGCCGGCGGAGGCGGGCACATGCTGTTCGTCGTGCCCCCGTCCGAGCGTGCTGCGTTCGTCCGGGCCCTCGGCCCCGAACGCGTCGTCCCGTTCGCCTTCTCGGAGACCGGGACCCGTGTCCGCGTCGCGTGACCGCCACCGGTCGTTGGAACGGCTCTCCGAACGGCCGCTCGACGGCGTCGATGCACTGTTCCTCGACCGGGACGGTGTGCTCATCGTCGACCACGGACACGTCGGGTCGCTCGACCGCACCGAGCTCGTCCCCGACGCCATCGAATCGGCTGCTGCGGCCTGGCACGACGGCATCCCGGTGGTCGTCGTGACGAACCAGAGCGGCATCGCCCGGGGCTGGTACGACTGGTCCGGCTTCGACACCGTGAACGGGCGCATCCGCCGAGCCATGCAGTCCCACGGCGCGGACGTCGACGTGATCGTCGGGAGTGCTCGACTGCCCGGTGACCCGGACCCGTGGCGGAAGCCCGGACCCGGCATGGTCCTCGCGGCGGCAGCGACGTTCGGCATCCGGCTCGCCGGGTCCTGGATCGTCGGTGACCGTCCGTCCGACCTCGCCTGTGGTCGGACCGCCGGGCTCGCCGGCGGTGTCCTCGTCGGCGACCTCCACGCCACGGGGGTGACCCCCGCCGCCGGGATCACCACGGCGGCCACGATGATCGGCGCGACGGCCGGCCAACGGGAACCCGCACGATGAGCGGCGTCGCACCGCAGCCCACGGTCGGCGTCGTCATCCCGGTCGGACAGCGCACCACTGTCGAGCTCGGCCCCCAGTTCGCAGCGCTCGCCCGGCAGACGTGGACCGGACCCGTCGAGATCGTGGTCAGTTGCAACGGTGAACCCCGTCACCTGGTCGACGCGCGCATCGCTGCAGAGGAGTGGCCGCGCGGCTGGACGGTCCGCTCCATCGACTCGTCCGCGATCCGAGGCGCTGCCCCGGCGCGGAACGCCGGTTGGCGGGCACTCCGCTCCGACATCGTGCTGTTCTGCGACGCTGACGACGTCGTGGCGGACACCTGGATCGCGGGGATGGTCCGCGGGCTGGCCGATGCCGGTGTCTGCACGGGGCCGCTGCTGCACGACGCGCTCAACGAGCCGTGGATGTGGGAAGCGCCCGAGCAGGCGTGGCCGATCGTGCGGTTCGGGCACCTCCCGCACACGTCCGCTGCCAACCTCGGCATGCGGCGCACCGTCCTCGAAGCCGCCGGGGGCTTCGACACGTCGCTCGGTGCCGCCGAGGACATCGACCTGGCATGGCGTGCGACCTACCTCGGGTTCCCGACCCACTTCGAACCGTCCGCATCGGTCCAGTACCGACTCCGCCGAGGCACCCGGGAGCTGTTCCGGAACAACCGGCACTACGCGCGCTGGGACCGTGTCCTCGTCGACAAGCACCGAGCGCACGGCGCCGCCTGGCGTCCCCGCGAGGTCCTCCGTCACCTCCTGGCGACCGGATGGGCGCTCGTGGGCGCACCGTTCGGCCGGCGGCGACGACGTGCTGCGGCGATCCGCCTCGGGACGGTCGCCGGCTGGGTGGAGCGGTTCACCGGCCGACGCCCCACCTCCACCTAGGACGGTCAGCCGACGTCGCCGTACTGCTGGCGCAGGTGTTCGGCGTACCCGCCCGGGGTCCTGCCGGCGAAGCGCCCGCTCGTCACCACCGGCAGCTCGACGGTCGCGTCCACGCGGAACCCGAGCGCTCGGGCCCGGGTGACCAGGCGGGCGTCCTCGTGTTCGGGGACGGGGTCGAACCCGCCGAGCGTGACGTACGCCGCGGCGAGCACGCCGAGGTTGGCGCCGTGCACGTGACCGAGCGCGGCGCCCGGCGGGTGGGCCCGCGTCCACCGGTCGAGCACCGCGGGTGCCAGGTCGTCCGGGTCCGGGACGACGGCGCCGACGAGCACCTGCGCGCCGGATGCCAGTGCGTCGGACTGCTGGACGAGCCACCGCTCGTGCACGCGCGAATCGGCGTCGGTGTGCGCGAGCCACCGAGCCACCGGGTCGCCGTCGTGCGCTCGCAGCGCGTGCGTCGCCCCGATGGACCGTGCCCGACCGACCCCGACCCGGTCCGTGGTCAGGACGTCGACCGGGTACCGATCGACCACGGCAGCGGTGTCGTCCGTGCAACCGTCCAGCACCACCGTGATCGCCGCGTCGACCCCGGGCCGCTCCGTGGCGAGCCGGTCGACCGCCACCAGGAGCGATCCGAGGCACGCGGCGATCCGGTCGGCCTCGTCGTGCGCCGGGACGACCACGTCGATGCGCGGTCGGTGGTGGGGTCCGGTCACCGGACGATCCCCTCGGCCCGGGCCACCGAGGTGACCGCCGGGCCGGGCAGCACGCTCAGCACGAAGTCCGCTTCCACGTGCCGGAGCAGGGCGGGACGCGGCCAGCGTTCGGTCAGCCGCGCGTCCACCGCGTCGCCGCTCGACACGGCCTCGTCGTCGGGGTGCCGCCAGTGACAGGCGACGAGCACGCCGTCGTCGTCGAGCGAGGTGAGCACGCGGTCGATCGTGGCGTCGAGGTCGGCCGGGGACAGGTAGTACCCGACCTCGGACATCACCACCAGGTCCCAGCGGCCCTCCGGCCACTCGGACGGCAGGGCCGCCTGCACGAACCGCGCGGTCGGGGCACGGCGGGCGGCACGCTCGAGCGGTGCCGCCGAGATGTCGGTGCCGAGCACGTCGTCCGCGCGTTCGGCCAGGGCGGCGGTCAGGACGCCGGTCGCACAACCGAGCTCGAGCGCCGAGCGGAAACGCGGGCGGGGGAGCGCCGCCAGCGTCACGGCCCGCTTGCGCTGCTCGTACCAGGACCCGTCGAAGTCCCACCCCTCGGGCTTCCGGTCGTAGTGCGCGTCGAACGACTCGCGAGACCGCGACGCGGCGGACTCCGGCACGAAGAACCACTCGGTCGTCCGCAGGTGGTGTGCGGCGTGCCGGTCGTCGACGATCGCCTCGTCGCCGACCGCGGGCGAGAGCGGCCGGGTCTGCGACGGGTAGGCATCGAGGGCGGCGCGCTTCCGGGCGACGAGGTCCTCGGTCAGCGGCAGCGCTCGAGCGCGGTCCCACGGGGCGACGGTGTGCTCCGGCTCGTCCCAGTGCCACGCCCAGATCGGGTACGCGAGCAGGTCGACGTCGGGGGCGCTCGCCGCGGCGGCCTCGGTGACCTCGCCGGCGATGCGGTGGTCACGGTGCCCGTCTCCAGGCCACGGTGCGACGAGGAGCACCGGGTGCGCGGCCGCGGCCAGCGCCTGGTCGACGGCCTCCGTCACGCGGTCGCGGTGTTCGCGGGTCGTGCCGTCCGGGATCCCGACCGAGGTCGACGTGACGTCGGGGTGCAGGACGCGCACGGCCGCAACGAACTCCGCGTCGCGTGCGGCGGCGAGCGCCTCCGCGGTCGTCGTGGGGGAGTCCGGGTGGGAGCGCTCGCCGCGGGTGAGGAGCAGCACGTGCACGGGGGTGCCAGCCTGCGCAGCCGCCGCGATCAGGCCACCGGCACCGAGGGTCTCGTCGTCGGGGTGCGGTGCGACGACGAGCACGGACCCGGTGTCGGCCAGGTCGATCGCCGGTGCGTCCACGCCGTCGAGGAACCGTGTCCACGCCGCCGGGTCGGTCCCCGGTTCGCGGTGGTCGAAGTTCACCACGCGACACCGCCGCGCTCGAGCACCATCCGGCCGATGCGGGCGAGGTCGCGTGCACCGTGGTCCTGCAGGACGTAGAGCTCGAGGTCGGCGACCCGCGCGGCGACGGCGGCATCGGCGGTCAGCGGTGCCGGGCCGATCGTCGCGACCACCCGTTCGCGCACCGCGTCGACCGACCGGCGCACCCGCGATCGCACCGTCTGGGCGAGCAGCCGCCAGTCGGTGTCGTCGGAGGCCGGGTCGGAGCCGTCGATCCGGGCAGCGGCGTCGGCGAGGGCGTCCTCGGCGTCGGCGAGGTCGGCGACGGTGGCACCGAGGGCCGCCTGCAGCAGCTCGGACTCCGGGTGCGCGGCCGCGGCGTCGCGGAGCACCCGTGCGAGCCCGACCGCGCCGCCCCACCAGCAGGCCGCGACACCGATGCCGCCCCACGCGAAGCCCGGACGCTCCAGGTACCAGCCGGGGGCGCCGACGGCTCGTGCCCGGACACCGTCGAAGTCGACCGGTCCGCTCGGCACGTCGGGCATGCCGCGTGCGACCCAGGCCTCGTCGTGCACGGTGACGCCCGGCTGTCGCAGGTCCACGGCGACCAGGACGCGCTCGTCACCCAGGTGCGCGGTGACCAGGGCGTGCGAGAGCGTCGAGGCGAACGAGCACCACGGCTTCCTGCCGTGGAGCAGGACCGTGCCGTCGTCCTGTGGCGCGGCGTCGAGCCGCAGCCCCAGGCCCTCGGCTGCGAAGACGCCCCACGTGGAACCGTCCGGCGCGTCGACCCCGGCCTGCGCCAGGATCCCGAGGGCGTCCAGGTGCGGTTCGACGGTGCGGGCAGTGGCGACGTCCGCCGCGGCGACCGCGGCGAGCGTGCCGAAGAAGCCGCCGGCCGTTCCGGCGGACAGAGGTGGGGTGGTGGCGGCGACCGCCTGCGCGACCGTCAGGCGGTCCGTCGGTGTCGAGCCGGGCCTCCCGGTCGTCCGTTCGATCCGCGCGGTTTCCAGGTGCCGGGCCGACGACGGCCAGGCTGCAGATCGCAACATGCTCCCAACGTACGGAGCGTCGGGCAGTGGACGTGTCCTCGATCCACAGAACGCACTGGGCCGGGCCACAGACGACTCATAGGAACTTCTCGATACTCGAAGACGTGACCATCTCCCAGCCCGCAGCAGCCCCGCGCCTCACACGTGCCGACGGAACCCCGTTGCGCATCCTGGTCGTCGACGACGAAGCCAGCCTCACCGACCTGTTGTCCATGGCGCTGCGCTACGAGGGCTGGGACGTGAAGAGCGCGAACGGCGGGCAGGACGCCCTGACGACCGCGCGGGAGTTCAAGCCCGACGCGATGGTGCTCGACGTGATGATGCCCGACCTCGACGGGCTGCAGGTGCTGAGCCGGCTGCGGCAGAACAACGACGACACCCCGGTGCTGTTCCTCACCGCCAAGGACTCCGTCGAGGACCGGGTCACCGGACTCACCGCCGGTGGTGACGACTACGTCACGAAGCCGTTCTCCCTGGAAGAGGTCGTGGCGCGTCTGCGCGGGCTCATCCGCCGCTCGCAGATCTCGATCTCCGAGGCCGGAGACTCACGCATCGTCGTCGGCGACCTGGTGCTCGACGAGGAGTCGTACGAGGTGCACCGCGCCGGCCGGCCGATCGAACTGACGGCCACCGAGTTCGAACTCCTTCGCTTCCTGATGCGGAACCCCCGTCGCGTGCTCTCGAAGGCGCAGATCCTGGACCGCGTGTGGTCGTACGACTTCGGCGGCAAGTCCTCGGTCGTCGAGATCTACATCTCCTACCTGCGCAAGAAGATCGACGCCGGCGAGACGCCGATGATCCACACGGTGCGCGGCGTCGGGTACGTCATCAAGCCGACCTCGTGACCCTGCGGCGTCGGCTCGTCCTGAGCATCGTCGCCCTCGTCGTCGCCGTGAGTGCGGTGATCGGGGCGGGGAGCATCATCGCGTTGTTCTCGATCCAGCGCTCCGCGATCGACGAGCAGCTGCAGTTCGCCACGAACCGTGCGCAGCGATCCGTCGAGCAGCAGGGCGGGAGCGGGCCGGGTCTGGACATCGGCCGCCCGTCCGGACAAGCGTCCGGGACCCTGACGGTCTACTTCCTCAACGGGGACGTCATCGTCGGGAGCGTGCTGGACAACGCCGGGGGGATCGAGCGTCTCTCGGCGCCGGTGGTCGCGCCGCTCGGCGGGGTGCACGTCGACGGGCGTCCACACACCATCGACCTCGGCGGTGACCTCGGTCGCTACCGGGTGACCGCGGCGACCGTCGGGCCTGCCGTGCTCGTGGTCGGCCTGCCGATGGCACCCGTCTACGAGAGCGTCTGGAAGCTCCTGGGCGTCGTGCTGGTCGTCACCGGACTCGCACTCCTCGCCGCCTCACTGGTCGCCGCCCTCGTGGTCCGGCGCTCCCTGCGGCCGCTCGACCGCGTCGCCGAGACCGCCTCCACCGTCGCGCGCATGCCGCTCGACCGCAGTGACGCCCTCGACGGCGTCCGCGTGCCGGACACCGACCCCCGCACCGAGGTCGGCCGGGTCGGCAGCGCCTTCAACCGGATGCTCGGGCACATCGGCAGTGCGATGCAGGCGCGGGAACGCTCGGAGCAGAAGGTGCGGCAGTTCGTCGCCGACGCCTCGCACGAGCTCCGGACCCCGCTCGCCTCGGTGCGCGGGTACGCCGAACTCACCCGGCGCATGGGCGGCGACCTGCCGAAGGACGTCGTCTACGCGATGAGCCGCATCGAGTCCGAGTCCATCCGGATGACCTCGATGGTGGAGGACCTGCTGCTCCTCGCGCGGCTCGACGAGGGCCGCGAGATCCAGTTCGCCGAGGTCGACCTGACCGGCCTGGTGCTCGACGCCGTGAACGACGCCCACGCCGCCTCACCCGAGCACCCCATCGAGGTCGACGTCCCACCGGAGCCGGTCACCATCACCGGGGACGCCGCACGCCTGCACCAGGTCATCGTCAACCTCGTCACGAACGCCCGGACCCACACGCCCGAGGGCACCCGCATCACGGTCGGGCTCGCCCCGGTCGACGGCGGCGTGGACCTGACCGTGCGCGACACCGGCCAGGGCATCGACCCGGAGTTCCTGCCGAAGCTGTTCGAGCGGTTCGCCCGTGCCGACAGCTCGCGCTCCCGCACGGTCGGGTCGACCGGGCTCGGGCTCGCCATCGTCGCCGCGGTCGTGCAGGCGCACGGCGGGCGGGTCGAGGTCACGAGCGAGCCCGGGGACACGGTGTTCACGGTGCACCTGCCGCGCGACCCCGCTGCGGCTGCTGCCGCGGCGGGGTCGGTCGCGTCGTCGTCGTCGTCGGCCGAGCCGGCCGAGGGGGCCGGGTCCGCCGACTGGTCGGCGACGCCCGCTGCGGTGGACCGCACCCACTGACGGAGGGGAGGCGCGGGGCGGGCCCGCACCGCGCCTCCCGACCGCTGTTTGGTCTCGTCCACGGCATCTGCTACTGTTCTCGAAGCCAAAGACCGCCGGATGTCGTGCTGCTTGCAACGTGTTTGTGAACATCGTGACCGAAGGTCCTCACTCGTGAGGCATCCCGCGCAGGTGTTCCGAACCACTCCCACCATCTGGTGAGAGCAGCTCCGAGCCTCTGCGCCGGAGCTTTTTTCGTTCGTGGACCTGGGGCTGCCGGCAAGACCCCCAAGGAGAACCATGGCGAACAAGGAAGCTGCGGTCGCCGAGCTCACGGAGTCCTTCCGTAGCTCGAACGCCGTTCTGCTCACCGAGTACCGCGGTCTCACGGTCGCGCAGCTCAAGGAGCTCCGCAACTCGATCCGTGAGCACGCCACGTACGCCGTGGTGAAGAACACGCTGACCAAGATCGCGGCGAACAACGCCGGCATCTCGTCGTTCGACGACGAACTCGCCGGTCCGTCCGCTCTCGCCTTCGTCCACGGTGACACCGTCGCCGTCGCGAAGTCGCTGCGTGCATTCGCCAAGGCGAACCCCGAGCTCGTGGTGAAGGGCGGTTACTTCGACGGTAACCCGCTCACCGCGACCGAGGTGGACAAGCTCGCCGACCTCGAGTCCCGTGAAGTGCTGCTCGGCAAGCTCGCCGGCGCACTCAAGGCCTCGCTGTTCGGTGCTGCGTACCTGTTCCAGGCACCCCTCTCGCAGGCCGTCCGCACCGTGGACGCCCTTCGCGAGAAGCAGGAGTCCGCGGCCTGATCAGGCTCGCGTTCATCAACCACACGTACTAGCTAGTAGTAGGAGAAAATCATGGCGAAGCTTTCGCAGGACGAGCTCATCGAGGCCTTCAAGGAGCTCACGCTCATCGAGCTCTCGGACTTCGTGAAGAAGTTCGAAGAGGTCTTCGAGGTCACCGCTGCTGCCCCGGCCGCTGCTGCCGCTCCGGCCGCCGCTGCCCCGGCCGAGGCCGCTGAGGAGAAGACCGAGTTCGACGTCATCCTCAAGTCCGCTGGTGACAAGAAGATCCAGGTCATCAAGGAGGTCCGTGGCCTGACGTCGCTCGGCCTCGGTGAGGCCAAGGCGCTCGTCGAGACCGCCGACGCCAAGATCCTCGAGGGTGCGAACAAGGAGACCGCCGACAAGGCGAAGGCGACCCTCGAGGCCGCTGGCGCCACGATCGAGCTCGCGTAGTCTCGACCGTTCCGGTCACGAAGGCCGCTGCCCCTCGGGGTGGCGGCCTTCGTCGTGTGCGGGGTGGGGGCTGTGTGCGGCACCTTCGCCGAGACTCGGCTGAGCGGACACTTTGCCGGCCGCTGGAGCGGGAAGTTGTCCGTTGAGCCGAGACTCGATTGTCGCCGATGCTGCTCACGGAGTGATCAACACCCCGTGCGAACGGAGCAGCGCACGGAACCGGTCGAGGCTCTCGAGGTGCCACCAGGTCACTCGGATGACGGACCGAACTTCTCGGTGGGTACGGATGCGGTCCTCCCGGCGCTTCTCCTGCCAGAGGACCTCGCTGGGATCGCGACCTGCGAGCATCTCGCGGTCGACGTACTTCTGCTTGCCATCGAACTCGACGAAGACTCCGGCGTCGGGCAACCAGAAGTCGACTCGGTCACGGAACCCGTTCGTGATGAACTCATGCTGCGGGTGGATGTTGGTCACTCCCAGTTGCACGAGTCGGATCGAAGAGTAGGACTCACCGGGTGACTCGTGTGCCGGATCGAGCGCGGTGGCGACGAGCCGAGCCCTCCGGCCACCGCGCGATGCGGGCGGCGGCAGGTGCTCCTCGAACACTTTCCTGTCGATCGCCTTCATGCGCACTGCATGGTCGATGGCCACGGCGGCGACCGCCGGGTCGCACGTTCGCGCGACGGCCACCGCCGTTCCGAGCGCATCGACCACAGGGACGCCGTCGAATCGACTGGGGCCGAGGCACAGGCCAGCGGGGTCGATGCCGTGTCGAATGAGCCCGACCCGGTGTTCGACACCGACCAGCTTCCAGTCGACGACGTGGATCCGCGCCGGAGCCGGTCCGATCAACGGCCAGCCATGGATGAGTGCAGCCGTGACGTGCGAGAACGCGCTGGTCGGACTCAGGTCAGGAGCGAGAGCCCAAGCCATGGCGAGGTGCTTGTCCGACGTGTCGAGTGCATCCCACACCCGCTTGTCGAGGTAGACACCCGCACGGAGCCGGATGACTCGCCCAGCGGCATGGAGCCGTCGGAGTTGTCGTGCTCGCGATGGATCCGACCGCTCGGCGCGGAGGAGATCGGGGCGTGTCCGGTGAAGCTGCATGATGCGAGTGTGCGGACTCGGATGTGCGCTGTGTGCCCTCCGGCGGGATCTGTGGAGAGCGCAGGTGCACGACTGTCCCGAGGAATGTGCCGAGTCTCGTCTGGGCAGACACTCTCGCGCTTTCGTGAGCCGTAGAGAGTCCGCTTGGCCGAGACTCGTCGCGGGCGGGGCGGGGCGGGGCGGGGCGGGGCGCGGCCGCGGCGCGGCCGCGGGGCAGCGGGGCGCGTCAGCGCAGCGTGCTGTGGCGGCGGCCGTAGGCCAGGTAGAGCAGGGCGCCGGCGACCATCCAGATGCCGAACGCGATCCAGGTGGTGGCGCCGAGGAACACCGCGAGCAGCACGCAGCTCAGGGCGCCGAGGATCGGGACGACGGGGAACAGCGGCACCCGGTACGAGCGCTCCAGGTCGGGCTGCGAGCGACGGAGCACGATGACGGAGACGTTCACCAGGGCGAAGGCGACCAGGGTCCCGATGCTCGTGGCGTCGGCGAGCTCCCCGAGGGGCACGAGCGCGGCGACGATCGTCACGGCGATGCCGATGATCAGCGTGTTCGCGATCGGGGTGCCGGTGCGGCGGGACACCCGGCCGAAGACCTTCGGAACCAGGCCGTCGCGGGACATCGTGAGCAGGATGCGGGTCTGGCCGTACAGGACGGTGAGCACGACACTGGCGATGGCGACGACCGCCCCGATCGAGAACACGAGGGCGACGAGCGGCTGCCCCGTGACGTCGACCACGATGCGGACGAGCGACGCCTCGGACGACGAGAACGCCGTCCACGAGCGGGCCCCGATGGCGGCGATCGCGACCAGGATGTACAGCGCCGTGATGAGCGCGATGGAGCCGATGATCGCCCGTGGCAGGTCACGGCGGGGGTTCTTCGCCTCTTCACCTGCGGTCGAGGCCGCGTCGAAGCCGATGTACGAGAAGAACAGCCGTGACGCCGCTGCGGTGACCCCGGCGGCGCCCATCGGTGCGAGCGGCTCGAAGTTCTGCGCCCGGAACGCCGTGAACGCCACGACGACGAAGAAGACCAGCAGGGCGATCTTCACGACCACCATGACCGTGTTCACCCAGGCGCTCTCGCGGGCTCCTGGCAGCAGCACGACGGTGGCGAGCAGGACCAGGACCGCGGCGGGCAGGTTGACCACGCCGCCGTCGACCGGGGGAGCGGCGAGCGCGGTGGGCAGGTGCAGCCCGAACACGCGGAGGGTCTCGTCGACGTACTCGCTGGCACCCACGGCGACCGCGGCCACCGAGACGGCGTACTCGAGCACCAGGCACCAGCCGCAGATCCAGGCGATGCCCTCGCCCATCGTGGCGTAGGTGTACGAGTAGCTGGACCCCGAGGTCGGGACGGCACCGGCCATCTCGGCGTACGACAGCGCCGAGAGCAGCGCGGCGATCCCCGCGACGACGAACGAGATCCAGACCGCGGGACCGGCGAGCGGGACCGCGGTACCGAGGACGACCAGGATGCCGGTGCCGAGCGTGGCCCCGACGCTGATCATCGTCAGCTGCCAGACCCCGAGCGACCGACGGAGCGGTTCACCGTTCACCCCGCGGGAGGCTTCGGCCTGCAGCTGCTCGATCGGCTTGCGGCGGGCGAGCTGCGCCCCCAGGGACGTGGGACGTGACGGCGCGGACGACATGGGACCTCGGTGGTGCGGGGACGGGGACGGCACATGCTCGCACGCCCCCTGAACGGGGTCAAATACTGCGGTGCTGTGGAGAGGACGGTCGATGTCCGAGCGCGGGGCTACGGTGGCTCCATGAGCATGGGACACAGCGGGCGGGGTGGTGGTCCGCGCGGGAGCGGACGCATCTCGAGCGGTGACTTCCGCGCGCAGAAGGCCGCCAACGCCGAGGCGCCGAAGATCCCGCACCTGGTCCGTCGCATCGCCGCGCTCTTCGAGCCGCACCGCCGGGCGATCGGGCTCACGATCGTCCTCGTGCTGGTCGGCGCGGCCATCTCGGTCGTGCCACCGCTGCTCACCCAGCAGGCGTTCGACCGCGGGCTGTTCCCGCCGTCCGGCCGCCCCGACGTCCCGGTGCTGGTCGAGCTCGTGTCCGCCATGGTCCTGCTCTGGATCGCGAGCGCCGGGGTCGGCGTGTGGCAGACGTACCTGACCGCGACCGTCGGCAACAAGGTCATGGGTGCGATGCGGATGCGCCTGTTCGCGCACCTGCAGCGGATGGAACTCGCGTTCTTCACCCGAACCAAGACCGGCGTCATCCAGTCGCGCCTGCAGAACGACGTCGGTGGTGTGGCGAGCGTGCTGAACAACACGATCTCGTCGGTGCTCGGCAACACCGTGACCGTGATCGCCGCCGTGGTCGCGATGCTGCTGCTGAGCTGGCAGATGACGCTCGTCGCGGTCGTCCTGCTCCCGCTGCTCGTCATCGCGCAGCGCCGGGTCGGGCAGGTGCGAGCGCGGATCGCCGGGCAGACGCAGGAATCGCTGTCCGACATGACGGCCATCACGCAGGAAGCACTGAGCGTCTCCGGCATCCTGCTCGCGAAGAGCTTCAACCAGCAGGCCAGCGAGACCCGCCGCTACGGGGACGAGAACCGCAACCAGATCACCCTGCAGGTTCGGCAGCAGATGTCGGGGCAGTGGTTCTTCGCCATCGTGCAGATCTTCCTGTCGATCATCCCGGCGATCATCTACGTCGTCGCCGCGTACCTGATCCTCGGCGACGTCCCGATCACGGCCGGCACGATCGTCGCGTTCACGACGGTGCAGTCCCGCCTGCTGTTCCCGACGGTCGGGCTGTTGCGCGTGGTCCTCGACCTGCAGACCTCCGGTGCGCTCTTCGCCCGCATCTTCGAGTACTTCGACCTCGAGCCGGCCATCACGGACTCGCCGACCGCGCAGCCCGTGGACGAGTCGAAGGTCGGCCACGTCGCCTTCGAGGACGTCGTCTTCACCTACCCCGACGGTGAAGCCGACAAGCCGACCCTGCGCGGGGTGTCGTTCGAGCTCCACCCCGGGCAGTTCGCCGCCTTCGTCGGGCCCTCCGGCGCCGGCAAGACGACGGTGTCCTACCTGGTGCCCCGGCTGTACGAGGCCACCGAGGGGTCCGTGCGGTTCGCCGGCCAGGACGTCCGCGACCTGGTGCACGAGGACCTCATGCGGCACGTCGGCATCGTCAGCCAGGAGACGTACCTGTTCCACGCCACGATCGGCGAGAACCTGCGGTACGCCAAGCCCGACGCCACCGACGACGAGCTCGAGCGAGCGGCCCGCGCGGCGAACATCCACGACACGATCGCGTCGTTCCCGGACGGCTACGACACCGTCGTGGGGGAGCGCGGCTACCGGCTGTCCGGTGGCGAGAAGCAGCGCATCGCCATCGCCCGGGTCATGCTCAAGGACCCGCCGGTGCTCGTCCTCGACGAGGCCACCAGTGCGCTCGACTCCATCTCTGAACACGTCGTGCAGACGGCCCTCGACACCGCGGCGGCCGGTCGGACCACCATCTCGATCGCGCACCGGCTCTCCACGATCCGCGACGCCGACGTCATCTTCGTCCTCGACCACGGCCGGATCGTCGAGCAGGGCACACACGACGAACTCCTGGCCCTCGACGGCACGTACGCGCAGCTGCACCGGCAGCAGAACACGACGGCGGACGTCGTCCGCCCCTGACGGCGGTGGTCCGGACCGGGTGCCGGACAGGAGGCCCGTGGCGGCGTCCGCACGGGCCTCCCGTCCGCCGCGCAGCGCGACCAGGGCGGGGCAACAGGCGGGGCGATCAGGATGCGTTGTCCGCGCTCGACACATCCCAGCGCGACGCGGGGACCGCGTCCTAGACTCCATGCCGTGCGTTACGCGAACTCCGTCGTCGACCTGGTCGGCGACACCCCGCTCGTCAAGCTCAACCGGGTGACCGAGGGGGTGCGGGCGACCATCCTGGTGAAGGTCGAGTACCTGAACCCCGGTGGGTCGTCGAAGGACCGCATCGCCACCCGGATCATCGACGCGGCCGAGGCCTCCGGCGACCTGCGTCCCGGCGGCACCATCGTCGAACCGACCTCCGGCAACACCGGCGTCGGCCTGGCCCTGGTCGCACAGCAGCGCGGCTACCGGTGCGTGTTCGTGCTGCCCGACAAGGTCGGCGAGGACAAGCGCAACGTCCTGACGGCGTACGGCGCCGAGATCGTCGTCACCCCGACCGCGGTCGCGCCCGAGGACCCCGAGTCCTACTACTCGGTGTCGGACCGGCTCGTGCAGGAGATCCCGGGCGCCTACAAGCCGAACCAGTACGCCAACCCGAACGGTCCCCGCAGCCACTACGAGACCACCGGTCCGGAGATCTGGCGCGACACCGAGGGGCAGATCACCCACTTCGTCGCGGGCGTCGGTACCGGCGGCACGATCTCGGGCACCGGACGGTACTTGAAGGAGGCGTCCGGCGGCGGCGTCCGCATCGTCGGGGCCGACCCCGAGGGCTCCGTGTACTCCGGCGGTACCGGTCGTCCGTACCTGGTCGAGGGCGTCGGCGAGGACTTCTGGCCGAGCGCCTACGACGCCGGCGTGCCGGACGAGATCATCGCCGTGTCGGACGCCGACTCCTTCGCGATGACCCGCCGTCTGGCGCGTGAAGAAGGACTGCTCGTCGGCGGGTCGAGCGGCATGGCCGTCGTCGCGGCACTCTGCGCGGCCCGTGACCTGACCGAGGACGACGTCGTGGTGGTGCTGCTGCCGGACGGCGGACGTGGGTACCTCGGCAAGATCTTCAACGACCGGTGGATGCGCTCGTACGGGTTCGCCGAGACCGACGACGAGCGCACCGTCGGCTCGCTCATCGCCGGCAAGGACGGCCGCCTGCCCGACCTGGTGCACGCGCACCCGACGGACACCGTGCGCGACGTCGTCGACATCATGACCACGTACGGCGTCTCGCAGATGCCCGTGCTCAACGCGGAGCCGCCCGTCGTCATCGGCGAGGTCGTCGGTGCCGTCGAGGAGAAGGCACTGCTCGAGCAGGTCTTCACCGGTACCGCGAAGATGTCGGACGCCCTGTCGGACTTCGTCGGCGACCCGCTGCCGCTCATCGGCGTCGGCGAGTCGGTGTCAGCGGCTCGTCGTGCGCTCGAGTCGGCCGACGCGCTCCTCGTCGTCGCGGACGGCAAACCCGTCACCGTGCTGACCCGGCACGACCTCCTCACCTACCTCTCCGAGTAAGGAACCACCGAGCATGACCGAGTTCAGCACCCGGGCCGTCCACGCCGGCCAGGAGCCCGACGAGACCACCGGCGCCGTCATCCCGCCGATCCACCTGACGTCGACCTACGTGCAGGACGGCGTCGGTGGCATGCGCAACGGCTACGAGTACTCGCGCGCCGGCAACCCGACGCGTGACTCGCTGCAGGTGCTCCTGGCCGACCTGGACGGTGGCGTCGCGGCGTCGTCGTTCGCGTCCGGGCTCGCCGCCGAGGACGCCCTGCTCCGCGCCGCGCTGGTCCCCGGTGGCCGCGTCGTGATGGGCAACGACGTGTACGGCGGCACCCACCGCCTGGTGAGCCGGCTGCACGTGCCGTGGGGCGTCGAGCTCGTCGTCGTCGACATGAGCGACCTCGACCAGGTCCGGGCAGCGCTGCAGGGCGCACCGGCCACCACCGTGCTCTGGGTCGAGACGCCGACGAACCCGCTCATGAAGATCGCCGACATCGCCGCGCTCGCGACCCTCGGGCACGAGTCGGGCGCGCTGGTGGTCGTCGACAACACCTTCGCGTCGCCGTACCTGCAGCAGCCGCTGTCGCTCGGCGCCGACGTCGTCGTGTACTCGACCACGAAGTACCTCGGCGGACACTCCGACGTCGTCGGCGGCGCCGTCGTGCTGGCGGACGAGGAGCTCGCGGCGAAGGTGCAGTTCCTGCAGTTCGGCGCCGGTGCGATCTCGTCGCCGTTCGACGCCTACCTGACCACCCGTGGCATCAAGACGCTCGCCGTGCGGATGGAGCGGCACTCGCGGAACGCGCAGGCCGTCGCCGAGGCCCTCGTCGTCGCGCCGGGTGTCGAGCGCGTCTACTACCCGGGCCTGCCCGACCACCCGGGGCACGACGTCGCCGCCCGTCAGATGCGCGGGTTCGGCGGCATGCTCTCGGTCGCCCTGTCCGGTGGCGCCGAGGCCGCAAAGCGGTTCGCCGAGTCGACGGAGCTGTTCGCCCTGGCCGAGTCGCTCGGCGGTGTGGAGTCGCTCATCGGGTACCCGAGCGAGATGACCCACGCGTCGGTGAAGGGCACCGAACTGGCCGTGCCGGAGAACGTCGTGCGGCTGTCGGTGGGCATCGAGGACGCCGGTGACCTGGTGGCGGACCTGGAGCAGGCGCTGACGCGCTGACGCGGGACCTGCTGCCGCGCTGACGCGCGCCCGCGGGACCTGCTGCCGGGCCGACGCGCGCCCGCGGGACACGCTGACGCGTCGTCGGCGGCCGCCCCTACGATGATCGGGTGAGCACGACGGCGTCGCGGACCAGCCTGTTGAGCGGGCCGTACGCCCTGGCGACGATCGGCATGGTCGCGATCGTCGGCGTCGCGGCGTTCCAGAACCTGGCGATGACGACGATCATGCCGGTGATCAGCCGCGACCTGGACGGCGAGACCCTGTACGCGCTCGCCTTCGCCGCCCCGCTCGCCGCCGGGGTGCCCGGCATGGTGCTCGCCGGCAACTGGAGCGACCGCGCGGGCGGCCGGATCGTGGCCTGGGTGTCGGCGGTGTTCTTCGCGGTGGGGACCGCCGTGGTGATGCTCGCGCCGACCATGGAGGTGTTCCTGGCCGGGCGGCTCATCGAGGGCTTCGGCGCCGGGGCCATCGACGTGGTGCTGTACGTGCTGGTCGCCCGGATCTTCCCCGCGGAGCTGCACGGACCGGTGTTCGCCGGGTTCGCCGCCGCCTGGGTGGTGCCGGCACTGATCGGCCCGGCCCTGGCCGGCATCGTCACCGACACCTGGAACTGGCACTGGGTGTTCGCCGGGGCCCTGGTGATCGCGCTCGCCGCGTTCGTCCTGCTCGTGCCGACGCTCGGCCGGCTGCACCCTCCGGCGGCGGCGCTCCGCCCACCGTGGCAGCGGGTCCGGATCGGCTGGTCGGTGGCCGCGGCCGTGTCGATCCTGCTGCTCAACGTCGCGCCCGACCTGACCCCGTGGGGCATGGTCGCAGCCGTCGTCGTCGGGCTGGTCGGCACCTGGTTCGCCCTGCGGCCGCTGCTGCCGACCGGCACGTTCCGGGCCGCGGCCGGGTTGCCGTCGGTCGTGCTGCTGCGGGGGCTCGTCGCCGCGTCCTTCTTCGGGAGCGAGGCGTACGTGCCGTTCCTGCTGCTGGCCGAACACGGGCTGTCACCGTCGGCTGCCGGACTCGCCCTGACGGTGGCGGCGATCAGCTGGGCCGCGTCGAGCTGGGCGCACGGCCGCCTGGGGGAGCAGCGGCTCACCGCCCGTCGGACCTTCGGGGCCGGACTCACACTCGTGCTCGTGAGCCTGGTCGCAGCGCTCGCGGTGGCCACGTTCGACCTGTCGTGGTGGGTGCTGGTCGCCGGCTGGTTCGTCGGCGGCGCGGGCATGGGAGCGATCTACCCCCGCGCGTCGATGCTGACCCTGCGCTTCTCGGGTGAGGGCGACGACGGGTTCGCGAGCTCGGCCCTGACGATCGCGGACGCCGCGGGCAGCGTGATCGGCCTCGCGGTGACCGGCCTGCTCTTCACCGCGACCGGCGGAGCCGACGGGACGGTGTCGTTCCCGCTGGTGTTCGCGGCGATGATCGGCTTCGCAGGCGTCGCGATCGCGGCCGTCCGACGGCTCGGCCCGGTGCCGGCACCGGCGACGACGGCCCCGGCGAGCCCGGGCGGAGCCGTGTCGTCGTCGCAGGGCCCGGCCGCCGGGTAGCGTGGCACACCGGACCGAAGAGGAGACACCGTGCTGCGCATCGTCGCCGTGACCGTCGCCCTGGCGGCGGCCCTGACCCTGGCCGGGTGCCAGGGGACGACGTCGGCTGCCCCCACGCCGGTGCAGAGCACTGACCTGACGAGCTCCGACGGGGGCTTCGACCAGCAGGCAGTGATCGGTGTCGTCCTGGTCCACGACGACGCGGCCCTGGCCGACCGGCTCCGCACCGACCTGGCCGACGCCGGGTTCCGGCCCGACGTCCGCGTCGCTCCGGCATCGGGTGCCGCTGCATCCCAGCGGACCGCGGTCGCCCAGCTCGTCCGCAAGGGCGCCAAGGCCCTGCTCGTGCACCCCGCCCGGGCCTCTGCACTGACCGGCGTGGTCCAGACCGCCCACGACGCCGGGGTCGTGGTGGTGTCCCTGGGGGAACCGCTGCCCGCGACCGGCACCGGTGGCGACGGGGTGTCCGCCGACTACCGCGTGCCGTCAGAGGGCGACGACGCCGCCACCGCGGCGGCGGCGGTCCAGGTCGTGCAGTCCCTGCAGCGTGGTGAGAAGCCGGAGAGCGAGCCCACCGACGGCGAGACGGCCGACGCCGAGTAGGAGCAGTCCGCTCAGCTCCACCACGCCGGGAACGACAGCGTGATCGTCTCCACCAGCGCCTTCCGCGACCGTCGGGGCCCGGCGAGCCAGGCCTCGATCGCCCCGACGAACCCCTGCGCCACGAACCCCGCGGCGACGTCGTCGAGCAGGTCGGGCCGACGGGCGGGGTCGAGCTCGCGGATGTGCAGGGCGCTCGACACCGTGAAGTGCTCGACGAGCAGCCGGTGCAGCGAGGCGTCGTTCGGGTCGGGGAGGGCCTTGCCGTAGATGTCACGGTGCGTCATCACGTGCTCGACGACGGCGTTGATGCCGCGCCGGGTGATGGTCGCGAGTTCGTCGGCTCCGGCGCCCCGGTCGGCGGCGGCCCGGCGGTCGTCGGCGTCCTCCTGCCGGATGCGGTCGAGCTCCGGTGTCAGGACGTCGGCGAGCAACGACCCGGGGGAGACCGCGTGCGAGTAGAACGTGGCGCGGTTGATCCCTGCGGCACGTGTGACGTCGGCGACGGTGATCTCCGAGACCGGTCGGTCTGCGGCGAGGCGCAGGATCGCCTCGCGCAGTGCTGCTGTGGTGTGCAGGATCCGGGCATCCACCATGACGCCCACCCCCTTCTGATCCGCTTCACCCGGAAGGCCCCCGAGCAGTCCGACGCTACCGCATGGTCCGCGCGCGGCAGCGGGACAGCACGAGCCGCTTCACGCGGGCGGCCGGCACCGGCGGCGCCGAGCACACACGGGCGACCGTAGGATGGTTCCGCGGACGAATCGATTCGATCGGCCCGCGATCACCCTCCGCCCCCTCATCGTCGAAGGACTCCTGTCTCGTGACCGCGCCCGCCACCACCGGTTCGCTCCGGGTCGTCCTGCACCCGGGAGACTCGCTCTCCCGCAGGCAGCGGCTCGTCTACGTCTTCGTCCTGGGCGCCCTGACGGCGCTCGGCCCGTTCACGATCGACCTCTACCTGCCGGCGTTCCCGGCGATCAAGGACCAGTTCGGCGTCACCGACGGCGCGGTCCAGCTGACGCTCACCGCGACGACGCTCGGCTTCGCCATCGGGCAGCTCCTGGTCGGCCCGTGGAGCGACAAGGTGGGCCGCCGCCTGCCGCTGATCATCGCGACGACGGTGCACATCGCCGCCTCGATCGGTGCGGCGACCGCACCGGACATCGAGCTGCTCGCGGTGTTCCGCGTGCTGCAGGGCATGGGTGCCGCGGCCGGTGGTGTGGTGGCGATGGCGACGGTGCGCGACCTGTTCGGCGGCAAGCCGCTCGTGCGCATGTTGTCCCGGCTGGCGATGGTGAACGGCCTCGCGCCGATCCTCGCGCCGCTCATCGGTTCGCAGATGCTGCAGTTCACCAGCTGGCGCGGCATCTTCGTCTTCCTCGCCTGCTACGGCCTCGCCGTGGTGATCGCCTCGGTCCTGCTCATCGTCGAGACCCTGCCGCCGGCCCGCCGGCACGAGGCCGGGCACTCCACCATCGGCCAGCGCTACAAGGCGCTGTTCTCCGACCGGATCTTCGTCGGCGTCGCGCTCATCGGCGCGATGGTGTTCAGCGGCCTGTTCTCGTACCTCAGCGCGTCGCCGTTCCTGTTCCAGCAGGTCTACGGTCTCGACGCGCAACAGTACGGACTGCTCTTCGCGGTCAACTCGGTCGGGGTCGTCCTCGGTGTGCAGATCTCGTCGCGGCTCGCCCAGCGTGTCGGTCCGCAGTGGATCCTGGCATGCTCGACCGCGACCCTGCTGCTGGCGTCGCTCGCGATCATCGTCCTCGACCAGCTCGGTGCCGGTCTGGTCGGCGTGCTCGTGCCGCTCTGGTTCTTCATCGCCGCGTGCGGGTTCTCGTTCCCGCTCGTCCAGGTCATCGGTCTCGCCGCCCACGGGAAAGAGGCGGGGACCGCCGCCTCGGTACTCGGCGCCCTGAACTTCGGCGTCGCCGGGCTCATCTCGCCGGTGGTCGGCTGGCTCGGCATCACGACGGCCAGCCCGATGGCGATCGTGATGGCGTCGACCGCCGCCGTCGCGATCCTCGTGCTCTGGTTCGTGGTCCGCCCCAGGACGGTCCCCGCGCTCACGCACTGACCCCGAACCGCCGCGGGTCAGACTCCCTAGGCTGTGCCCATGAGCGACGCGACGGAGCGGGCACGGGCGGCTGCCGAGGCAGCGAGGCAGGCTGCCGACGAGGCACGTCGGCTCGCCGACGAAGCGGTGCTGCGCGCCGAGGAGCTCGCCGCCGCCCTGACGGCGGAGGAACAGGCGAGCCTGACCGCCGACGCGGAACCCGCGGTCGTCGGGTCCCCGCCACCCACCGGCCAGGAGGCGCGGCTCGCGCCCGACGCGGAGCCCACCGCTCCGGTCGCACCGGTTCCCACCACCCCTGGCGCGCGGGTCGACGCGACCGCCCCGGATCCGGTGGCGACGACGGCGACCGGCACCGTGCCTCCCGTCCGTGCCGAAGCCGGCCCGCTCGGACCGGACGCGGTCGCCGCGATCCGCGACGGCTACGCCGTCGACGGCGGCGCGATCGAACTCGGCGCCCTGGTCAACGGCGCAGCGGTGCCCGACGTGCAGGTCCGGATCCCGCTCGCGATGCTGAACCGGCACGGGCTGGTGGCGGGGGCGACCGGCACCGGCAAGACCCGGACGCTCCAGGTGCTCGCCGAGCAGATCGCGGCGAACGGGGTGCCCGTGTTCGCCGCCGACGTCAAGGGCGACCTGTCGGGTCTGGCCGTCGCGGGGCAGGCGAACGACAAGCTCCTCGACCGCACCGCGGGCATCGGTCAGCAGTGGCAGGGCGTCGCGAGCCAGGCCGAACTGTTCTCGCTGGGCGGGCAGGGCACCGGCGTGCCGATCCGTGCCACCGTGTCGGGCTTCGGACCGCTGCTGCTGTCGAAGGTGCTCGGGCTGAACGACACGCAGGAGTCCTCGCTCGGCCTGGTGTTCCACTACGCCGCGCAGCAGGGCCTCGCGCTGGTGGACCTCGACGACCTGCGGAGCGTGCTGACGTTCCTGGTGAGCAACCAGGGCAAGGGGGAACTCGCCGAGCTCGGGGGCCTGTCGAAGCAGACCGCCGGGGTGATCCTGCGCGAGCTCGTCACCTTCGCCGACCAGGGTGCCGACCAGTTCTTCGGCGAGCCCGAGATCGACACACAGGTGTTCCTGCGGACGGCGGCGGACGGGCGGGGGATCGTCAGCCTGCTCGAGGTGCCCGGTGTGCAGGACCGGCCGGAGGTCTTCTCGACGTTCCTGATGTGGTTGCTGGCCGACCTGTTCAACGAGCTGCCCGAGGTCGGCGACCAGGAGAAGCCGAAGCTCGTGTTCTTCCTGGACGAGGCGCACCTGTTGTTCAGCGGTGCGTCGAAGGACTTCACCGAGCAGATCGTGCGGACCGTTCGGCTCATCCGGTCGAAGGGCGTCGGGGTCTTCTTCGTGACGCAGACCCCGAAGGACGTGCCGAACGACGTGCTCGCGCAGCTCGGATCGCGCATCCAGCACCAGCTCCGCGCGCACACGCCGGACGACGCGAAGGCGCTCCGGGCGACGGTGTCGACGTACCCGACGAGCGACTACGACCTGGGGGAGGTGCTCACGTCGCTCGCGACCGGTGAGGCGATCGTCACGGTGATGAACGAACGTGGTGCTCCGACCCCGGTCGCGTGGACCCGGCTGCGCGCACCGCAGGGGTCGATGGACCCGATGCCGGCCGACGAGATGGCCGCCCGGGTGCAGGCCTCACCGCTCCTGGCGACCTACGGCACCCGCGTCGACCCGGACTCGGCCCGCGAGGTGCTCGCGCGTCGCATGGAGGCCGCGGCCGCCGAGGCCGCTGCTGCTGCCGAAGCCGCCGCTGCCGACACCGCCGCGGACGCGTCGGCGGTCGAGGCCCAGCGGGAGTTCGAACGGCAACAGCGGGAGTTCGAGCGTGCCGAGCGGGCGTCGGAGTCGCGGCGTTCCGGTCGGACCGGTGGTTCCGGTCGGACGACCCGGCCCGGGACGCGGCGCTCCGCGGACGACCCGCTGACCGATCTGCTCGGCGCAGGGCTCGGCGGGACCATCGCGAAGGAAGTGGTCCGGGGGATCTTCTCGACGCTGCGGCGGCGACGCTGACCGATGCCGTGCGGCTGGTTCAGCGGGCGTCGAGGCCGGCGAACTCGACGGCGAGCAGCCCGCCGACGACCAGCACGACGAGGCCGCCCACGAGCAGGAACACCGCACGCTGCTCGTACCAGGCGCGGCTCGTCGGGTACCGCTTCGCGAAGGTGCGGACCGAGACCGGCCGAGCGTCCTCGACGACCTGCACGCCGAGCGCGTCGACCACCCGGTCGAGTCCGTCGTCGCCCCAGACGTCGGCCCGGAGCCGGAACAGGTGAGTGCCGATCCGGTCGAACGCGACGAGTTCTCGCACGGTCCGGTCCACCGACGAGCCGAACGTCGTGGCGAGGACCAGGCTGTGCACGCGGTCACGGGGGATCCGGCGGTGCGCGGTGAGCACCCCGCGGATCGTCACGCCGTCGTCGTCGATCCCGATGAACGCGGTGTGCAGCCGGACGAACACGACGCCGACGGCCGCGGCCATCGCGACGACGATGCCGGCGAAGACAGCCCAGGTGCGGAACGGGAACGAGACCCAGACCAGGGCGACGGCGAGCGGCACGGCCGAGAAGGCGATGCTCAGCGCCGTGGAGCGGACGAGCGAGCGGCGCGGGCGGAGGACCGTGTCGAAGACGGACAGGCGAACGGGCACGGCCGCCGGCACGGTGGTTTCCCCCATGGCGCGTCTCCTCGTCCCCTCGGGTGTTCCGGGCACGCTGACCAGCACGCCTTCCGAGCGACGCCCCTGCCGCTCGATGCACCGCGGTCGGCTCGTCCCGGAGCCGTTCGCTCGGCCAGCATAGGCGACCGACGGGTATCGGGGACAGCCCGTTCCACCCCTGATCAGCGTTTCCCGGCCAACGCAGGGGCACCAGGGCACGTGCTGGTCCGCCGGGTGGGGGACCACTGCGCCTGCGGAACGACGAAGGACCCACACCGAGCCGGTGCGGGTCCTTCGTTCGTGCTGTTCGTTCGCTGCGGAGAATGGGGGATTCGAACCCCCGAGGGCTTGCACCCAACACGCTTTCCAAGCGTGCGCCATAGGCCACTAGGCGAATTCTCCTGACACCGTCTCGCGACGGCGACACCCAATGGTACAGGTTCTGCGCGGTGCTCACGACCGCGTGTCGTCGGCGCCGGTGCTCCCAGATGTCGTGACACGTCCGGCGACTACCCTGGGCGTCGTGTCGACCCGCATCTACATCACGTCAGCAGAAGGGCACACGGGCAAGAGCACCGTCGCCCTCGGTGTCCTCGAGACCCTCGCCCGGTCCGTCGGCCGCGTCGGCGTGTTCCGGCCCGTCGCCCGCTCGGTGGTCGAGCCCGACTACGTCCTCGAACTGCTGCTGCAGCACACGGCCGTCGGCATCTCCTACGACGACGCCGTCGGGGTCACCTACGACGACGTGCACGCCGACCCCGAGGCGGCGCTCGGCACCATCGTCACCCGGTTCGCCCAGGTGGAGCGGCAGTGCGACGCCGTCGTGGTGCTCGGGTCCGACTACACCGACGTCGGCAGCCCAACCGAGCTGTCCTTCAACGCGAAGGTCGCCGCGAACCTCGGCGCCCCGGTGCTCCTCGTGCTGGGTGGCCGCGACGCCGCCGAGCGTGCGGCCCGCAGCCCCGAGGGCATGGCGCAGGTCGCGGACGTCACGACCAGCGAGCTGCGGGCGGCACACGCGCAGCTGTTCGGCGTCGTGGTGAACCGCGCCGACCCGGACGCCCTCGCCGCCATCGTGACGAGCGTCGAGCAGGCCGTGCACGACGACCACCCCGACGTCCCGGTGTGGGCGATCCCCGAGGACCGCGTGCTCGTCGCCCCGACGGTCCGCGCTCTGCTGCAGGCCACCGGTGCCACCCTGGTGCGCGGTGACGACGCCCTGCTCGACCGCGAGGCACTCGGCACCGTGGTCGCGGGCATGAGCATGGAGAACGTCCTGCCCCGGCTGATCGAGGGCGGCATCGTCGTGGTCCCCGGTGACCGGAGCGACGTCCTCATCGCCACGCTGCTCGCCAACCAGTCCGAGACCTTCCCGAGCCTGGCCGGCGTCATCCTGAACGGCGGGTTCGAGATCGCCCCGCAGGTGTCCCGGCTGCTCGAGGGCCTGTCGAGCTCGCTGCCGATCGCGCAGAACGACCTCGGAACGTACGACACCGCCCTGCGCATCACCCAGACCCGTGGCCGTCTGGCCGCGGACTCGCCCCGGAAGGCCGACCTGGCGCTCGCGCTGTTCGAGCAGCACGTCGACGCCGAGGCCCTGCGCGACCGCCTGCAGCTCGCCCCCTCCGGCGTCGTCACCCCGCTGATGTTCGAGCACGGTCTGCTCGACCGGGCCCGCAGCTACGGCAAGCGCATCGTCCTGCCCGAGGGCGAGGACGACCGCATCCTCCGCGCCGCCTCCACCCTGCTGCAGCGCCAGGTCTGCGACCTCACGATCCTCGGCGACCCCACCGCCGTCCGCACCCGGGCGACCGAGCTCGGCCTCGACCTCGAGGCCGCGCAGCTCGTCTCGCCGTTCGACCCCGAGCTGCGCGAACGCTTCGCCGAGGAGTACACCCGGCTCCGAGCCCACAAGGGGATGTCGATCGAGCTCGCCCGCGACACCGTCACCGACGTCTCGTACTTCGGCACGATGATGGTGCAGCTCGGGCTCGCCGACGGCATGGTCTCCGGCGCGAAGCACACCACGGCGCACACCATCCGGCCGTCGTTCGAGATCATCAAGACGCGTCCGGACACCTCGATCGTGTCGAGCGTGTTCCTGATGGCGCTCGCCGACCGCGTGCTGGTCTACGGCGACTGCGCGGTGATCCCGGACCCGACGAGCGAGCAACTCGCCGACATCGCGATCTCCTCCGCCGAGACCGCGACCCAGTTCGGCATCGACCCGCGCGTCGCCATGCTCAGCTACTCCACCGGCGACAGCGGCTCCGGCGCCGACGTCGACAAGGTGCGCGCCGGCACCGCGTTCGTGCGGGAACGCCGCCCCGACCTGCTGGTGGAGGGCCCGATCCAGTACGACGCCGCAGCCGACCCCACGGTCGCGTCGACCAAGATGCCGGACTCCCCGGTGGCCGGCCGGGCGACGGTGTTCATCTTCCCGGACCTCAACACCGGCAACAACACGTACAAGGCCGTGCAGCGCTCGGCCGGTGCCGTGGCGATCGGCCCGGTCCTGCAGGGCCTGCGCAAGCCGATCAACGACCTGTCGCGCGGCGCCCTGGTGGGCGACATCGTGAACACCGTCGCGATCACCGCGATCCAGGCCGGCACCGCGACCGACGCGGCCTGACCGCCCGACCCGCACCGCGCCTCCAGGCCCGACAGAAAGTGACCACCCCGTGACCGCAGCCCTCGTCGTCAACTCCGGCTCGAGTTCGTTCAAGTACCAGCTCATCGAGCTCGAGGACGAGCGCACGCTCGCCTCCGGCCTCGTCGAGCGCATCGGCGAATCCGCCGGGGCCTGGAAGCACACCAACGCGCTGACGGGGGAGTCGTCGTCGAACGACGCCGCGTCGGTGCCCGACCACGCGGCCGGGTTCCAGGCGATGATCGACGCGTTCGCGAAGGTCGGCCCGTCGTTCGACGAGCACCCGCCCGCAGTCGTCGGCCACCGCGTCGTCCACGGCGGCACCACCTTCGACCGCGCGACGGTCGTCACCGACCAGGTCGAGCAGCAGATCGAGGACCTCAACAGCCTCGCGCCGCTGCACAACCCCGCCAACCTCGAGGGGATCCGGGCCGCGAAGCAGGTGTTCTCGGACGTCCCGCACGTCGCCGTGTTCGACACCGCGTTCCACCAGACGATGCCGCCGCACGCCTACACGTACGCGATCCCCGCCGACCTGGCCGCCGAGTACGGGATCCGCCGCTACGGCATGCACGGCACCAGCCACAAGTACGTCTCCGAGCAGGCCGCGGAGTTCCTCGACCGGCCGCTCGCCGAGCTCAAGACGATCGTGCTGCACCTGGGCAACGGCGCCTCGGTCGCAGCGATCGACGGCGGGAAGTCCATCGAGACCTCGATGGGGCTCACCCCGCTCGAGGGGCTCGTCATGGGCACCCGCTCCGGCGACCTGGACCCCGCGGTCCTGATCCACCTGCACCGCGAGGCCGGGATGACCTTCGACGAGCTCGACACCATGCTCAACAAGCGGTCCGGCCTGCTCGGCCTGACGGGCAGCGGCGACATGCGCGACGTGCAGGACGCCGCCACCAAGGGCCACGAGCAGGCGGAGGCGGCGCTCGCCGTGTACCGCCACCGCATCCGTCGCTACGTGGGCGCCTACACGGCACAGCTCGGCGGGCTCGACGCGGTCGTGTTCACCGCGGGGGTCGGCGAGAACAACGCGCTGCTGCGGCGCCGCGTGCTCGCGGGGCTCGAGCACCTGGGCATCGAGGTCGACCCGGACCGGAACGAGCTGGCGTCGCGGGACGCCCGCCGCATCTCGACGGACGGCTCGCGGGTCGCGGTGCTCGTGATCCCGACGAACGAGGAACTCGAGATCGCTCGGCAGTCGGCTGCGGTCGCGCTCTGAGGCGTGGCGTCGCGGCGTCGCACGTCGCGGCGGCACGGTGCGGTGTTCGTGGGCTGGTGCGGTGTTGGCTGCTGGGTGCGCGCTTGTAGCGCGGCACGGGGCGCGCAAGTCCGCACGGGTTGAGTAGGTGCGCACGGTGCGGACGGGAGGCGCGGGGTGGGTTGGCTGCGTGCCTCCCGTCCGTCGGTGGGTTGCGTCGCGGCGGCACGGTGCGGTGTTCGTGGGTGGGTGCGGTGTTGGCTGCTGGGTGCGCGCTTGTAGCGCGGCACGGGGCGCGGAAGTCCGCACGGGTTGAGTAGGTGCGCACGGTGCGGACGGGAGGCGCGGGGTGGGTTGGCTGCGTGCCTCCTGTCCGTCGGTGGGTTGCGTCGCGGCGGCACGGTGCGGTGTTCGTGGGTGGGTGCGGGGTTGCCTGCTGGGTGTGCGTTTGCGGCGCGGCACGGGGCGCGCAAGTCCGCACGGGGTGAGCAGGCGCGCACGGTGCGCGGCCCGGCACCTTCGGCGAGGAGCTCGCACGGGGTGACGAAGCGCGCACGGTGCCGGCTGCACCGACGGGTCAGGTGAGGGCGTTCAGCGCCGCCGGGATCGGGGTGTCGCCGCTGGTGACCTCGAACTGCACGCCGACCGCGGCATCGTCGAGCAGCGCGTGCAGGACGACGGTCGCGACGTCCGCACGGGGGATCGAGCCCCGTGGCACCGTCCGGCCGACGTCGACGGTTCCCTGCGGGGGAGTGTCCAGCAGCCCGCCGGGACGCACGATCGTCCAGCGGAGGCGTCGAGCCCGCAGGTTCGCGTCGGCCTCGGCCTTCGCCCGCAGGTAGACCTGGAACACCGCGGCGTCGTCCTGGGCGGGCACGACCGCGAGCTGGGGGTCGTAGGTGTCGGCCGCCATCGCCGAGATCATCACGTAGCGCTCGATGCCGGCGCGCTCGGCGGCGTCGGCGAGCAGGATCGCGCCGTCGCGGTCGACCGTGAGCTTCCGTTCGGCGCCGCTGTTCGGTCCGGCACCGGCGGCGAAGACCACGGCGTCCACCCCACGCAGGCGCAGCGCCAGGTCGTCGTCGCCGAGCTGCTCCAGGTCCGCGACGATCGCACGGGCCCCCTGTTGCTCGACATCGGCCACGTGCGCGGGGTTGCGGACGATGGCGACGGCGTCGTGGCCGGCGTCGGTGATCTGGCGGGCGAGGAGCAGGGCGATCTGGCCGTGTCCTCCGGCGATGGCGATCTTCATGTGTTCGAGTCTGCCCGTCGCGTCCGGTAGACTTCTCCGCGGCTCCTCACGTGACGCCATCCAGGCCAACTCCCCCAGGGCGGAAACGCAGCAAGGGTAACCAGGCTCTGGCGGGTGCGTGAGGAGTCTTCTTCGTTCCCGGAGGGTAACCAGGGCTGCGCTGATCTCGTGTGCGGGTGCGTGAGGAGTCTTCTTCGTTGCCGGCCTGAGCTCCGCTCCGGCCCGGCCCGGCCCGGGCCGACACCCCCCCCGTTCGGGAGGGCCAGCCCACTTTTTCGGCGTCACGTGCGGACACCAACCTGATCGTGTGTAAAGATTCCGCTCAGGAATCCCCAACCAGGATTCCGACCCTCCACCGCCTCACCAGCGGAGGAGCCACCACCGCCTCACCAGCGGTGGATTCCGAGGATCAGGTGGCGGGCGTGCCCGCCAGGAAAAGAGACACGCATGCGCAGGCACGCGTCGCTGCCCGGTACCCCTGTACCCACCGCAGCGGACGAACGGACACGACGGATCACCCGCGCCGGCGGCCCAGCTCGAGGACGAGCGACGGACCACCGGCGGCTCCTCCTGCGCGGCGGCGTCGTCGCCACGGTGACGGCGCTCATCGCCGCCACCGTGGCGATCCAACCCGCTGCGGCCGCCCAGACCGACGTCGTCGAGGCTGAGGGGCTGCTGCTCAGCGGCTCCGGCATCGTCGACGCCGATGCGGTCGCCGAACTCGGCGGCGCGTACTCGGCTCGGGGCGCCACCTCGGGCGGCGGCACCACGAACCAGCCGCTCAACCTGACGGCGCTCGAGGCCGTCGGGGTCGACCTCGGCAACGACATCGACCTGCTCGGTCAGAACGGCATCCTGACCCTCGGCGTCGACGGCCAGTACGCCACGACCTCGGCGACGGGTGCGACCGCGTCGTCCGGCCTGCTCACGAACGACGGCGGCATCGGCGTCGGCACCGGGGCCGGCACCGGCGCCGGCGCCGCGACGCTCGACCTCAACCCGCTGTTCTCGCGCGTCGGTGCCGACACCACGGTGCTGTCGAACGCGCAGCTGCGGGTCGGCGCCCTGGCGTCCCGGATCCAGGCGACGCGCGGCACCACCGTCGAGACGACGACGGACTACCGGATCGCCGGCGCGGACCTCGACCTGACGAGCCCGGCGGTCGCCGGGCTCAGCACCGCGCTGCGGGCCGACCTGCGGACACTGTCGTCCTCGGTGAACTCGGCCGTCGGCGCGAACGGCGCACTCTCCGGCACCACCACCGCCCTGACCGCCGACATCCAGCGGCTGCTCCGTGGCACGGCCCTCGGCCTGGTGAACGTCAACGGCACGAACGTCACCGCGACGGTCGATCTCAACCTCGACGACACCCTGACCCGGGTCCTGCAGGAACCCCTGACCGACGGTGCCGTGACGATCACGCCGGCGACGGGCGCGATCACCGTCGACCTCGACCAGCTGACCACGTTGAACGGCCAGCCGGCGAACACGTCGGTGCTGACCGAGGCCGCAGTGGACTCGATCAACCGGAGCATCACGACGATCCTCGGTACCCAGCTGCCGACGGCGCTGCAGACCGCGGTCGTGAACACGATCAACTCGACGGCGGTCCGGGTGAACATCACCGCGAACATCACCGCTGCTGGCCTCCCGCTCGCCGGACTCGCGCTGCGCGCGGACACCACGCTCGGCGCCCTGGCCGGCACGGCGCCAGCCACCGCCACCGTGACCGCGACCGGTGGGCCGCTCGGGCTGAACGCCCTCGGCACGCTGCTCACCCCGGCGGTGAACACGATCGTGGTCCCGGCGGTGCAGACCATCGTGCGTCCGCTCGTCACGGGCGCCGCCCTGACGAACCTCGGCACGACGCTCACGGCGACGACCTCGGCCGTCTCCACCCTGCTGCGCCCCGTGGTGCTGCTGCTCCGTCAGGTCGTCGACCTCACCGTGAACGCGCAGGACACCACCGGCTTCCGCGACCCCCGCGGGTACGACACCGGATCGCGGAGCGTGCACGCCCTGCGGCTCTCCGTGCTCCCCGGGGTGAACGTCGCCACCGTGGACCTCGCCACCTCGACCGTGCGCGCCACGGCGTTCGCGGCTCCGACCATCACGGCACCCACGGCCGGACAGCAGTTCCCCGTGCCGTCGGCGACCTCGACCCGCAGCGTCGACGTGAGCGGTGCCGGCGAGCCCGGTGCGACCGTGGCCGTCAGCCTCGGCGGGGACCGGACCGGCACGGCGACCGTCGCTGCCGACGGGACCTGGACGACCACCATCACCGCCGTCCCCACCGGTTCCTTCACCGCGACCGCGACCCAGACGGTCGGCGGCATCACGGCGGGCACCGCGACGCAGGACTTCTCCGTCGTCGCACAGCGCGCCCTCACGATCACCACCCCGACGACCGGTCAGACCTTCACCACCACGGGGGAGAGCGCCCCGGTCACCCTGACGGGCACCGCGACGCCGAACGCGACCATCAGCATCGACCTGGGCGGCGGCGTGACCGCGACCGGGACCGCGGACGACGCCGGCGCCTGGAGCGTCACCGTCCCCGAGGTCCCCATCGGCGACCAGACGGCGAGCGTGACGCAGACCGTCGGCGACACGACCTCGGCACCCGTGACGCGGTCCTTCCGGGTCGCTGCCGCGGCCGGCCTGACCGTCGACACCCCCACGCCGGACCAGGACTTCCCGCTCGCCGGTGACACCCGGTCCGTCCCGTTCTCCGGCAGCGCACAGGCCGGAGCCCGCGTGGACGTCGACCTCGGTGACGGCCTGACCGCCACCACCCGCGCGAACGCCGACGGCACCTGGTCGACCAGCGTGACGGACGTCCCGGCCGGGGAGTACTCGGCCGAGGTCACGCAGACCCTCGGCGGCACGACGAGCGCTGCTGTCACCCGCGACTTCACCGTCACGGCAGCGCCCGCGCTCACCATCGACGAACCGACCGACGGCAGCACCATCACCGTCGCGGACGCGACCTCGACCACCCCGGTGCGGGTGTCCGGCTCGGCCGCGCCCGACGCGCGGGTCACCGTCGGGATCGGCGGGTCCTTCACCGCCGCGGTCACCGCCGACGAGGACGGTGCCTGGACGACGACCTTCGCGGACGTCCCGGTCGGCGAGCGGACCGTCACCGCACTGCAGACCGTCGACGGCACCACCTCGGGTCCGGTGGAGTCCACCTTCACCGTCGAGGCCGGGGACCCGCTGGCGATCACAGCGCCCGAGGACGGCGACGTGGTCACCGTGCTCGACGCCGACACGACCACTGATCTCGACCTGGCCGGCACGGCCGAGGCCGGCGCCCGGGTGCGGGTCTCGCTCGGCGACGGGCTGACCACGACCACGACGGCCGTTGACGACGGCACCTGGACGCTCACCGTTGCCGACGTCCCGGTCGGTCGGTACACGATCTCGGCGACGCAGACCGTCGGCGGGACCACCTCGCCGGCCGTCCGCCAGGTCGTCACGGTGCAGGCGGGCGCCCCGCTCGCCGTCACCGCCCCGACGCAGGATGCCACCGTCACGGTCGCCACCGACGACTCCGTCGTCGACGTCACCGTGCGGGGCACCGCGCAGCCCGGCGCCCGCATCGAGGTCGTCCTCGACGACGGCGATGCGGTGTCCACCACCGCGAACCCGCAGGGTGCCTGGTCGGTGGTCCTCGCCGACGTCGGCACCGGCGACCACACCGCGACGGTCACCCAGACCGTCGACGGCGCGACCTCGGAACCGGTCGGCCGTGACTTCGCGGTCGAGGCCGGCGACGAACTCGTCATCGTGGCACCGGGTGACGCCCAGCAGGTCCCCGCCGGCACCGGCGGGCAGGCCAACGTGGTCGTCCGCGGCACCGCGGAGCCCGGCGCGACCGTCACCGTCACGATCGACGAGGGCGACCCCGTCGAGGTCGTCACGGACACGGCCGGGAACTGGGAGCTCCCGACCACGCAGCTCGGCATCGGCGAGCACACCGTCGAGGCCATGCAGACCGTGAACGGCACCGAGGGCCCGGTGGTCACGCGTGACTTCACCGTGGTCCCCGGCAACGCCATCGTCATCGACACCCCGGCGAGCGGCGCACGATTCGTCGTGATCGACACCGACGCCACCGCGACCGTCCGGATCACCGGCACGGCCGAGCCCGGCGCCGCGGTCACCGTCTCGGTCGGACCCGGCACCCGGTTCACCACTACGGCGGACGACGACGGGCAGTGGGCGGTCGACGCGACCGGTCTCGCCCCGAAGGGCCTGTACACGGTGTCGGCCAGCCAGGAGGTCGAGGACGTCGTGACGAGCGCCGTCCCGATCACCTTCGAGGTCGTCACGGCCAACGCGCTCACGATCACCGGCCCGGACACCGACCCGATCATGGTCGCCGGCCCCGACGTCGAGCGCGACGTCACGGTCACCGGTACCGGCCAGCCCGGTGCCGCGGTCACGGCGACCCTCGCCGGGGCCGAGGACCAGCGGACGACGGTCGGCGCCGACGGCACGTGGTCGGTCACGTTCCCCGACCTCGGGGTCGACGTGCACCAGGTCGCGGTCACCCAGACCCTGGCCGGCAGTGTCTCCGACCCGCGCACCTCCGACCCGGTCGAGCGCACGGTGACCATCGAGGCCGCCGCAGCGGTCGCCATCACCGCACCGGCCACGGACGTCGTCCTGTTCGTGCCGGATGCGGACGCGACGCGCGACGTCGTGGTCACCGGCTCGGCCGAGCCGGGCGCGCCCGTCACGGTGCGACTCGGCGACGCCGAGGCGACCACCACCGCGGACACCGACGGCGACTGGACGGTCACGTTCGGTGGGGTCGGTGTCGGCACCCCGACGCTGACCGCCAGCCAGACGGTCGGCGGCACCACCGCCTCCAGTCCGGACCAGACGGTCACGGTGCGGGCCGGAACGGCGCTCGCCATAGTGACCCCGGAGGACGGCGACGTCCTGACGGTCGCCGACACGTCCGGCACCGCCGACGTCGAGGTGACCGGTCGGGCGCAGCCCGACGCCGAGGTGACGGTCCGGCTCTCGACCGGCGAGACCGAGACGGTGACCGCGGACGAGGACGGCCGGTGGGAGACCACCTTCCGGGACGTCCCGGTCGGCGACCACCGCGTCACCGCGACGCAGATCGTCGGCGGGCAGACGTCGACGCCGGTGACCGCCGCCGTGTCGGTCCGCGCCGGAGCCCCGCTCGTCGTGTCCACCCCGCGGGGTGCCACCACCGTCACGGTGGCGGACGACGACGCCACCACCGGGGTCGACTTCGCGGGCACCGGTGAGCCGGGTGCCACCGTCACGGTCGACCTCGGCGACGGTGGGACCGCCACGGCGACCGTGGACGAGGACGGCCGCTGGTCGACCACGGTCGAGGACGTGCCGACCGGCTCGTTCACGGCCTCGGTCACGCAGACCGTGAACGGCACCACGAGTGCGGCGGTCGACCGACCGGTGTCCGTGGTCGCCGCTGCCGACCTGGTCATCCGTGAGCCCGGCGACGACCCGATCACGGTGGCCGACGGCGACGCGACGACGACCGTGACGGTCGCCGGTGACGCACAGCCGGGCGCCACCGTGACGATCACCGTCGACGACCGCGACCCCGTCGAGGTCACGGCCGGTGACGACGGCTCGTGGAGCGTCGACGTGCCGGACCTGGGCGTCGGCGAGCACACCGTCGAGGTGACGCAGACCGTGGACGGCTCGACCTCGACCACCCCGGCCGAGACGACCTTCGAGATCGAGGCGTGCGCACCCGTCGTCATCACCGAGCCGACGGCCGACCAGGAGTACACGGTCGCCGACGGGGACGGCACGACGACGGTCGACGTGGCGGGAACCGCCGAGCCGGGTGCGACCGTCGTGGTCGACCTGGGCGACGGTCGCAGCGAGTCGACCACCGCGGACGACGACGGCGCCTGGAGCGTCTCGGTCCCCGGCGTGCCGGCCGGCACCACGACCGTCAGCGTCACGCAGCGCATCGACGACACCGAGTCCGCGCCGGTGACCGTGGACGTCCGCGTCCTCGTCGCCGACCCGATCACGATCGCCACCCCGGCGGACGGGACCACGATCCGGGTCGCCCAGCGCGACTCGCTCGCGACCCTCACCGCCGCGGGTGCGGCGGAGGCCGGTGCCGAGGTCCGTGTCACGATCGACGGCGGCGACGCCGTGACCGTGACGGCGACCGACGCCGGAACGTGGAGTGTCGGGCTGCCGGACACCGCCGTCGGTGCGCACACGATCCGTGCGACCCAGACGGTGGACGGCTCGACGTCCGCGCCGGTCCGCAGCACCTTCACCGTGGCACCCGGCGCCGCGTTGACGGTCACCGCCCCGGCGGACGAAACCACGTTCACCGTGCCGAGCACCGACCCCACCGCGACCGTCCCGGTCGGCGGCGCAGGCCAGCCCGGCGCGACGGTCCGCGTCGTCCTCGACGACGCCGACCCGGTCGTGGTGCGCGTCGGCACCGACGGGCGGTGGGAGACCACGCTCGTCGACGTACCGGCGGGGGACCACACGCTCGTCGTCACCCAGGTTGTCAACGGCACGACGTCCGACCCGATCGAGCGCGACGTGACGGTCGTGGTCGCCGCCGCGGACGCGATCGTCGTGACGGCCCCGGCCGACGGCGCCGACTACCGCGTGCTCGGCGGTTCGACCGATGTCCGCGTGACGGGAACCTCGGCACCGAACGCCGCCGTCTCGGTCCGCATCGACGACGGCGCCGCGGTCACCACGACCGCGGACGACGACGGTGCGTGGTCCGTGACGGTGCCGGACGTCGCCGAGGGGTCCCACACGGTCACAGCCAGCCAGACGGTCGACGGCGTCACCACCGACGCTCCGCAGGTCGGCTTCACCGTGACGGCCGTGACGCCGGTCGTCATCTCGAGCCCGGCCGACGGCCAGGCGTTCCCGACCACTGGGTCGTCGACGTCGGTCCCGGTGAGCGGCACCGCCGAGCCGGGGGCGACCGTCACGGTCGACATCGACGGCCGGACCGCCTCGACGACCGCCGGCGACGACGGTTCGTGGACGGTCACGATCGGTGGCGTCCCCCTCGGGGACCACACCGTGTCGGTGACGCAGACGGTCGGCGGTCGGACCTCCGACCCGGTCGCGGTCGACGTCACGGTCGTGGCCGCACAGGCGACGGGCATCGTCATCACGAGTCCCGACCCCGGGCAGCTGATCCCGGCGGACGGCTTCGGTGACACCGGGTCGTTCACGGTGACCGGTCAGGCCACCCCCGGCGCCGCGGTGACGGTGACCCTGTCCACCGGGCAGGTCCGCACCACCACGGCCGACGACGAGGGCGCGTGGAGCGTCGTGTTCGAACGCGTCCCCGAGGGTGAGTGGACGATCGGTGCCACGCAGTCCGTGAACGGCACGGACTCGGCGGCGCCCCGGGTGCCGATCGTGGTCGACACCCTGGACCCGCTCGCGGTCACCTCGCCCATGCCGGGCGAGCAGCAGATGGCGGACGAGGACGGCTTCCACGACCTCGTGGTCACGGGGACCGCTGAGCCCGCTGCGACCGTCACGGTGCAGCCGATGGGCCGGGACGCGGTCGCCACCACGGCCGACCGGGGTGGCGAGTGGGAGGTCATGGTGACGCTGCCGGTCGGCGTCCACATGCTGCGGGTCACCCAGACGGTCGGTGGCTCCACCTCGCAGGCGCAGATGGTCCGCGTCGTGGTCATGGACGACTCGGTCGACCCGGAGGAACCGGGCACGCCCGGGACCCCCGGAACGCCCGGCACCCCTGGAACGCCGGGGGCACCCGGTCTGCCCGGTACACCGGGGACCGGCGGCGGCGGCGGCACGGGCACCGGTACCGGGAACGGCTCCGGCACCGGGATCGGTGGCTCCGGCAACGGCACCGGTGGCCTCGCCTGGACCGGCGCGGACGTCGTCCCGATCGCCGGCACCGCGGCGGGCCTGGTGGCCCTCGGGTTCCTGCTGCTGGGGCTCTCCCGCCTCGCCGGCAGCCTCCGTCGCCGCACCCGCGGCTGAGTCCGCCACCCGCGTCACACACCGCGCCTCCCGCCCGTCGGCCAGACGGACGGGAGGCGCGGTGTCGTCCCGGCGCTCGGCCCGCCGCCGACGGGTGGTCCGGCCCGGCGGGACGACCTGTGGACGGGCACGCGGGTTGTCGGTCGTGACGGCTACCCTTGTCGCGTGGTCACCGCCCTGTATCGCCGTTACCGGCCCGAGAACTTCGCCGAGCTGATCGGGCAGTCGCAGGTCACCGACCCGCTCCGCACGGCGCTCCGCACGAACCGCGTCAACCACGCCTACCTGTTCAGCGGGCCCCGTGGCTGCGGCAAGACGACCTCGGCCCGCATCCTCGCGCGCTGCCTGAACTGTGCCGAAGGTCCGACGGACACCCCGTGCGGTGTCTGCCCGAGCTGCGTCGAACTCGCCCGCGACGGCAGCGGATCGCTCGACGTCATCGAGATCGACGCGGCGAGCCACAACGGTGTCGACGACGCACGTGACCTGCGCGACCGTGCCGTGTTCGCCCCGGCCCGCGACCGCTACAAGATCTTCATCCTCGACGAAGCGCACATGGTGACGCCGCAGGGCTTCAACGCGCTGCTCAAGCTGGTCGAGGAACCCCCGGAGCACGTCAAGTTCATCTTCGCGACGACCGAGCCCGAGAAGGTCATCGGCACCATCCGGTCGCGCACCCACCACTACCCGTTCCGGCTCGTCCCGCCCGCGGTGATGCTCGAGTACATCGAGCAGCTCTGCACGCAGGAGTCCGTCTCCGTGGCACCCGGCGTCCTTCCCCTGGTGGTGCGCGCGGGTGGCGGGTCGGTCCGTGACACCCTGTCGCTGCTCGACCAGCTGATGGCCGGCAGCGAAGACGGTGCGATCGCCTACGAGCGTGCCGTCGCCCTGCTCGGCTACACCGACGCAGCCCTGCTCGACGACGTCGTCGACGCCCTGGCCGTCGCCGACCCGGCTTCCGCCTTCGCCGCGATCGACCGCGTCGTGCAGACCGGGCAGGATCCCCGCCGCTTCGTCGAGGACCTGCTCGAGCGCCTGCGCGACCTGATCGTCGTGGCGGCGACGAACGAGAGCGCCGCCGCCGTCCTGCGCGGCGTCTCGCCGGAAGAGCTCGACACCATGAGCCGCCAGGCCGGGGTCTTCGGTGCGACGGGGCTCTCACGCTCCGCCGACATCGCGAACCGTGCCCTCACCGACATGACCGGTGCGACCTCGCCCCGGTTGCACCTCGAACTCATGACGGCCCGGATGCTCGTGCCCGAGGCCGACGACACCCAGCGCGGAGCCCTCGCCCGGGTGGAGCGCCTGGAACGTCGCGTCGGTGTCGGTGACGTCGGTGGACACGACGCCGGTGGGCACCAGGTCGGCGCCGGTGAGCAGTCCGCTCCGGCCGTCGCCGCTGCACCGCGTCGTGAGCAGCCGGCGGCCGCGGCTCCCGCAGCTCCTGCTCCCTCCCTCGCTCCGACGCCCGCTCCGGCACCGGCTGCGGCTCGCACGACGGCCCCCGAGCGCCCGGCTGCACAGCAGAGCGCGCCCCGGGCCAATTCCGGGGCCGTTGCTCGCGACGCCGCGGCGTCCTGGGCCGCGGTCGCTCCGAGCGCTCCGGAAGGGCCCGCGCAGACGCCGACCTCGACCGGGGCCTCGAAGCCCCAGGACGCGAAGTCGGCGGCCGAGCCGGTCAGTCCGTCGTCCACCGGTCAGGGCACGACGATCGGCGACGAGCCCGCCGTCCGGACCGTCGGTGCCGTCGGCTTCCAGCAGATGCGTGACTCCTGGCCGCAGATCGTCGAGCACGTGCAGCACGCCAAGCGTTCGGCGTGGTCGGTGGTCGTCACGGCGCAGGTCACCGCGCTCCGCGACGACGTCCTGACGCTGACGTTCCCGAGTCAGCAGGACGTCGCTTCGTTCAAGGAGATGTCCGATCCCTCGGCCAGCGTCAGCGAACTGCTGCGCGCCGCCATCGTCGACGTGCTCGGGCTCCGCGTGAAGTTCGTCGCCCGCGGGCCGGGTCAGCAGCAGCGTCCGCAGCAGCAGCAGCAGCAGCAGCAGCAGCAGTCGGCTCCGGCCCAGCAACCGGCTCCGGCCCAGCAACCGGCTCCGGCCCAGCAACCTGCTCCGGCGCAGCAGGCTGCGCCGGCCCAGCGTCCGGCTCCCGTTGCCCAGGCCCCCGCCGCCGCGGCACCGGAGTCCCCGGCGCCGAAGTCTGCTGACGCGCCTGCGCCCGCGACAACGGCTGCTCCGGCGCCGGAGTCGCAGGCAGTGCCCGCTGCAGCTGCGGAGCCGGAAGCAGCCCCTGCGGCAGCAGCGGTACCCGAGGCTGTGTCGGAACAGCAGGCGGCGAAGGCCGCGCCGGCACCGGAGGCCGCGCCGGCCCCCGGAGCACCGACCTCGCCCGCGCCGCAGCGTGACGCGGCACCCGCCGATCCCACCCCTGCTCCCTCGGGCGCACCGGTGACCGACTGGGCGGTCGCGACGATCCCCGCAAACGACCCCACCGCCGACGCCGTCCCGGAGTCCGTCGAGCCGAGCTGGGCAGCACCGTTCGGCACCGCACCGGCGTCCGCACCGGTCGCCCCCGCCGAGACCACCACGACGGAGCCGACGCAGCCAGCAGCACCCGCGCGACCTGCTGGTGCCACGGGTGGGCAGCCCGACCAGCCGACCAGCCCGGGGCAGCAGGCGGCGTCCGGAGCGGCAGCCGTGCCTCCCGGCGGTACCGTCGTGCCTGGCGTTCCCGTCGACGACTACCCGCTCGACGACGAACCGTACGACGACGGCGCACCGTTCCCCGACCCGGGGATCGGTCGCGGCGCGGCGACCGCAGCCGCCGCGCCGGCGGCCCCGGCGCAGCAGGCCGCGCCGCAGCGCGCGTCCCAGCCGTCGGCACCTGCCGCCGCTGCTCCGCGCACCGCGCCGCCCGCGCGCCGCGCGCCGGTCGCGGGTCGGTACGGCGAGGCGGTCGTGCGTGAGATCCTCAACGCTCAGTTCATCGAGGAGACCGCCCTCCACCAGGACGGTGCCTGATGTACGACGGGATCGTCCAGGACCTCATCGACGAGTTCGGCCGCCTGCCCGGCATCGGCCCGAAGTCGGCGCAGCGCATCGCCTTCCACATCCTGCAGACCGAGTCGTTCGACCCGAGCCGACTGTCCGAGCTGCTCGCCGACGTCAAGGAGCGGGTCCGCTTCTGCGAGATCTGCGGCAACGTCACCGAGAACGTGCAGTGCAGCATCTGCCGTGACCCGCGTCGTTCGCCCGCCACCATCTGCGTGGTGGAAGAGGCGAAGGACGTCGCGGCGATCGAGCGGACCCGCGAGTTCCGTGGGCTGTACCACGTGCTCGGCGGGGCGATCAGCCCGATCGACGGCATCGGCCCGGACGACCTGCGCATCCAGCAGCTCATGACGCGCCTGGCCGACGGCACCGTGGCCGAGGTCATCATCGCGACCGACCCCAACCTCGAGGGCGAGGCGACGGCGACCTACCTCAGCCGGCTGCTCGTCCCGATGGGCATCCGCACCACGCGGCTCGCGTCGGGGTTGCCGGTCGGTGGCGACCTGGAGTACGCCGACGAGGTCACGCTCGGTCGTGCCTTCGAAGGCCGCCGCGTCGTCGGCGGCTGACCCCCACGCAGGATCCTTGCGTCGGGGCCCACTCGCACGCAACATCCCCGAAACACCCTCTACCATTGTGAGACCGCGTGACCTCGCGGTGTCGCCGTCTCCGGGAGTACCAGCCAGTGGCCTTGATCGTGCAGAAGTTCGGTGGTTCATCCGTCGCGGACGCCGAGAGCATCAAGCGCGTGGCGAAGCGGATCGTCGAGACGAAGAAGGCCGGCAACGACGTGGTCGTGGCGGTGTCGGCGATGGGCGACACCACCGACGAACTCGTCGACCTGGCGCACTCCGTCACGCCGATCCCCGCCGGCCGTGAACTCGACATGCTCCTGACCGCGGGGGAGCGCATCTCGATGGCGCTGCTCGCGATGGCGATCAAGAGCCTCGGGGTCGAAGCGTCGTCGTACACCGGCAGCCAGGCCGGCATGCTCACCGACGCCCAGCACGGCAAGGCCCGCATCGTCGACGTCACCCCGAAGCGCGTGCGTGAGGCGCTCGACTCCGGCCACGTCGCGATCGTCGCCGGGTTCCAGGGCTTCAACCGCACCACGGGCGAGATCACCACGCTCGGTCGCGGCGGCTCCGACACCACGGCCGTCGCCCTCGCCGCAGCGCTCGACGCCGACGTCTGCGAGATCTACACCGACGTCGACGGCATCTTCACCGCCGACCCCCGTGTCGTGCCGAAGGCCCGCAAGGTCGACCGCGTCACCAGCGAGGAGATGCTCGAGCTCGCAGCCTCGGGTGCCAAGGTCCTGTACATCCGCGCCGTCGAGTACGCCCGTCGGCACGGGGTCACGCTGCACGTCCGGTCCTCGTTCAACAACAACGAGGGCACCATCGTCTACAACCCTGCCGAGGGGGAAACCGTGGAAGAACCGATCATCACCGGGATCGCCGGAGACCTCTCCGAGGGGAAGATCACCGTCGTGGGGGTCCCGGACCAGCCGGGCAAGGCCGCCGAGATCTTCACCAACGTCGCGCGCGCCGGGGCGAACATCGACATGATCGTCCAGAACGTGTCGGCTGCGTCGACCGGGCGGACGGACATCTCGTTCACCCTGCCGAAGGACCAGGGCCAGACGGTGCTGACGGCACTCGAGGTCGCAAAGGCCGACATCGGCTACGAGAGCATCCAGTACGACGACCAGATCGGCAAGCTCGCCCTGGTCGGCGCTGGGATGCGCACGAACGCCGGTGTCTCGGCGCAGCTCTTCCGCGCCCTGCACGACGCGTCGATCAACATCGAGATGATCTCCACGTCCGAGATCCGCATCTCGGTCGTGACCCGCGCCGACACCCTGAACGAGGCGATGCGGGTCGTGCACAGCGCGTTCGGCCTCGACGCCGACGCCGAGGCCGTCGTCTACGCCGGCACCGGCCGCTGACACCCGCCGGCTCGTTGATCCGCTGAACCACCAGGAGCACCGCATGACCACCCTCACCGTCGCCGTCGTCGGCGCCACCGGCCAGGTCGGCGCCGTGATGCGCCGCCTGCTCGAGGAGCGCGCGTTCCCGGCCGACCGGGTCCGCTTCTTCGCGAGCGCTCGTTCCGCCGGCACGACGCTGCCGTTCCGCGGCGAGCAGATCGTGGTCGAGGACTCCGAGCTCGCCGACCCGTCCGGCATCGACATCGCGCTGTTCTCCGCCGGGGCCACCGCCTCGCGGGCCCTCGCGCCGAAGTTCGCCGCCGCCGGGGCGCTCGTCGTCGACAACTCGAGCGCCTGGCGCATGGACCCCGACGTCCCGCTCGTCGTGAGCGAGGTGAACCCGCACGCCATCGACCAGGCGCCCAAGGGCATCATCGCGAACCCGAACTGCACGACCATGGCGATCATGCCGGTGCTCAAGGTGCTCGACACCGAGTCCGGGCTCCGTCGCCTCGTCGCCACGACCTACCAGGCGGTCTCCGGCTCCGGGCTCGCCGGCGTCGAGGAACTCCTGGGCCAGGCGAAGGCCGCCCTCGAGCAGGACACCGCTGCGCTGACGCACGACGGATCCGCCGTGACGTTCCCCGAGCCGGTCAAGTACGTCCGCCCGATCGCGTTCGACGTCGTGCCGCTCGCCGGCAGCATCGTCGAGGACGGTCTGGGCGAGACCGACGAGGAGAAGAAGCTCCGCAACGAGAGCCGGAAGATCCTCGAGCTCCCCGACCTGCTCGTCGCGGGCACGTGCGTGCGCGTCCCCGTGTTCACCGGTCACTCCATCTCGGTGCACGCCGAGTTCGAGCGTCCGCTGTCGCCCGAGCGCGCGACCGAGATCCTGTCGAGCGCGCCCGGCGTCGAGCTGTCCGACGTCCCGACCCCGCTGCAGGCCGCGGGCCAGGACCCGGCGTTCGTCGGCCGCATCCGCGCCGACCAGTCCGCGCCCGAGGGCCGCGGCCTGGTGCTGTTCGTCAGCAACGACAACCTGCGCAAGGGCGCCGCGCTCAACGCGGTGCAGATCGCCGAGACCATCGTCGCGCGTCGCTCCGTCGACGCGTAGCGCGCGCCGAGCGCGACCAGCAGACGGACGGGAGGCCCGTGGCGACACCGCCACGGGCCTCCCGTCCGTCTGTCGGGGGACGCCGGTAGGATCGACGGGTGGCAGAGAAGCAGGTGGACCCCATCGACGTCGTCCTGATCGGCGGAGGCATCATGAGTGCCACGCTCGGGGCCATCATCCACAAGCTCGAACCGAGCTGGAAGATCCGCGTGTACGAGAGGCTCGGCNCGCGCGCCGAGCGCGACCAGCAGACGGACGGGAGGCCCGTGGCGACACCGCCACGGGCCTCCCGTCCGTCTGTCGGGGGACGCCGGTAGGATCGACGGGTGGCAGAGAAGCAGGTGGACCCCATCGACGTCGTCCTGATCGGCGGAGGCATCATGAGTGCCACGCTCGGGGCCATCATCCACAAGCTCGAACCGAGCTGGAAGATCCGCGTGTACGAGAGGCTCGGCACGGTCGCGCAGGAGTCCTCGAACCCGTGGAACAACGCGGGGACCGGGCACTCGGCGCTGTGCGAGCTGAACTACACGCCCGAACTGCCGGACGGCCGCGTCGACATCGCGAAGGCGGTCACGGTCAACGAACAGTTCCAGGTCTCGCGACAGTTCTGGGCGCACCTGGTCGAGACCGGCGTGCTGCCGGAACCGACGAACTTCATCAACCCGACGCCGCACATCTCCTTCGTCTGGGGCGAGGCCAACGTCGCCTACATGCGTGCGCGGTACGAAGCGATGCGCGACCACCCGCTCTTCGCCGGCATCGAGTTCTCCGACGACCCCGCACAGATCCGGCAGTGGGCACCGGCGCTCATCCCCGGTCGCAAGAAGGACCAGCCGATCGCTGCGACGTACTCGGCGGCCGGCTCGGACGTCGACTTCGGGTCGCTCACCCACCAGCTCTTCGACCAGCTCGAGCTCGACGGCGTCGAGATGGAGCCCTCGCACCAGGTCACCAACCTGACCCGCTCGAAGGTGTCCGAGGGCTGGGTGCTCAACGTCCGCAACGAGATCGGTCGGTCGACGCAGCGGATCGCCGCGAAGTTCGTCTTCGTCGGCGCCGGTGGTGGCGCCCTGCACCTGCTGCAGAAGTCCGGCATCCCCGAGATCCGCGGCTACGGCGGTTTCCCGGTGTCGGGGGAGTTCCTGCGGACCGACGACCCCGAGGTGGTGCAGAAGCACTCGGCCAAGGTCTACGGCAAGGCGAGTGTCGGTGCCCCGCCGATGTCGGTGCCGCACCTCGACACCCGCATCGTCGACGGTGGTTCGTCGCTGATGTTCGGCCCGTACGCCGGGTTCAGCCCGAAGTTCCTGAAGCAGGGATCGGTGCTCGACCTGTTCCGCTCGATCCGACCGCACAACCTCCGCCCGATGCTGAGCGTGGCGTTCTCGAACTTCGACCTGGTCCGCTACCTGGTCGGTCAGCTCCTCGCCTCGAAGCGCACCAAGTTCGAGGCGCTCCGTGACTTCATGCCGAGCGCCGAGCCCGAGAACTGGCACCGCATCACGGCCGGACAGCGCGTCCAGGTGATCAAGCCCGACAAGGACAAGGGCGGCGTGCTCCAGTTCGGCACCGAGGTCATCACCGCCGCCGACGGCTCCATCGCGGGGCTGCTCGGGGCGTCACCGGGTGCGTCGACGGCCGTGCCGATCATGCTCACGATGCTGCACCGGTGCTTCCCCGACCGGTGGGACGGCTGGCAGGACGACGTCCGCGCCATGGTGCCGACGTACGGGCAGGACCTCGGTGACGACCCGGAGCTGGCCGACGCCACGCTCGAGCGCACGGCGAAGGTGCTCGGCCTGCACCACTGAGGCCTGCAGCGATCCGCTCCGGCTTGCAGTCCGTTCGAACGTGTGTTCGAATGACGACATGCGGTGGAGTGGACAGGCGATCGACGCGGAGCAGAGCGACGCGCTGCCCGGGATGGAATCGAACAGCGGGTTCGTCCGGAGCGTGACGACGCCCGAGTTCGCCGGGGTGACCTTCCACGAGGTCCTGGCGAAGAGCGCCCTGAACCGGGTGCCGAGCGCAGACGGGTCCGGCACGTACGGCTGGACGATCAACCCCTACCGCGGGTGCAGCCACGCCTGCGTGTACTGCTTCGCCCGCCCGACGCACACGTACCTGGAGTTCGACGGCGGCGCCGACTTCGACCAGCAGATCGTGGTGAAGACGAACGTCGCCGACGTGCTGCGTCGTGAGCTCGGCAAGCCCACGTGGGACCGCCACCCGGTGGCCCTCGGCACGAACACCGACCCGTACCAGCGGGCCGAGGGACGCTACCGGCTGATGCCCGGGGTGATCGAGGCGCTGGCGGAGTCGCGCACTCCGTTCAGCATCCTGACGAAGGGCACGCTGCTGCGGCGCGACCTGCCGCTCCTGGCCGAGGCGGCGAAGGTCGTGCCGGTGGACCTCGCGATGTCGATCGCCGTGTACGACGACTCGTTGCAGCAGTCGGTCGAGGCGGGCACCCCGACGACGTCGGCGCGGCTCGCGACCGTGCGTGCCATCCGTGACGCGGGGCTCGACTGCTCCGTGTTCCTGATGCCCGTGCTGCCGTACATCACCGACACCCGGGCGCACCTCGACGACGCCGTCGGTCGGTCGGTCGCGGCCGGAGCGACGAGCATCACGTACTCGGCGCTGCACCTGCGGCCGGGTGTGAAGCCGTGGTGGTTCGAGTGGCTCGGCCGTGAACGGCCCGACCTGGTGCAGCGGTACCGCGCGATGTACCTCGACAACACCTACGCACCCAAGGACTACCGGCGGTGGTTGTCGGAGCGCATCCGGCCGATCCTGGCGGCGCACGGGGTGGGGCTCGGGCGGGTGGACCCGGCCACGGGGTCGATGGGGTTCTCGGGGCCGCGTGCGCTGCCGCCGGGTGTGCCGGACGGCCCGCCGCAGGAGCAGTCGGTGCCGACGGTCTCGCCGCTGAAGCGTGCCGACCCCGGGTTCGACCGACGGTCGCTCCGGCCCCAGGTGTCGCAGACGCTCTTCTGATCGGTCATCCGCCGGGCGCTGGCCGGTCCACGTTCGGGGGACAGCAAGACCCGGGGTCGGGCGGCTATCATCGAGCGGGTCGCCGTACGGCCCGGGTTTCGGGGTACACGGCCGCTGCTCCGGTGGTTGGATCGTGGACGGCGCCCTCGCCACCCGGAAGGACTCACCTCGTGCTCGGCATCCCCACGCACCTCGCGCCGCGAGTGAACGCGTGGTCGACCGTGCGCGCCTTCCACGCCGGCGCCGTCGGGTCCCTGCTGGCCGCGGTGATCACGCTCGTGCTCTACGGCCTGTCCGAGCCCGGGGTGCAGGTGGTCGGCACCGCGCTGGCGGTCGTCCCCATGCTCGCCATGATCGGCGTGCACGTGCAGTTCGGCACCCGGCTCTCGGCGATCGCGTTCCTGGCGGTCGGCGGCGTCTGCGCCTGGTGGTTCGCCGTCGGGGTCCAGCAGCAGGTCCCGACCGGCTGGGTGACCTCGTACCTGATGTCCCTCGCGGTGATCCCGCTCATCCTGGTCGGGGGAGCCGGTGCCGTGCCGCGACGCGTCGTGCTGTGGTCGTTCGTGGGCTTCCTGACCGGGCGACTCGCCACCTGGATCGCCATCGCGCAGGACGGTGCGCCGCCCCGGCCGCTCATCCTGGCCTGGATCACCCTGGGCTTCGTGGTCTCGCTCGTGCTCTTCACGACCCGCAGCACGGGGCGGAGCGAACGGGTGCAGCCCGAGCTCCTGCGCTCGGCCCGTGAAGAGCACGTCTCCGCCTACCGTGCCGGGGTCGAGGCCGAGGCATCCGCGATCCTGCACGACACGGTGCTCAACCACCTCGGCGCCATCGCGCTGGCACCGGACGGTCCGATGGACCCGCACCTCGCCGAGACCGTCGACGCCGACGTCGCGGTGCTCACCGGCAAGGGCTGGCTCGCCCCGGCCGCCCGTCCGCGCCCGGGTGCGGCGGCCGAGACGTTCGGCAGCATGGTCGACGAGCACCGTGCGCTCGGACTCGACGTCACCGTGTCCGGTGACACCTCGGCGCTCGACCGCCTCGACCAACGCGCACTGTCGGCGATCGTCCGGGCCGTCGCGCAGTGCCTGGCGAACGTGCGGAAGCACGCCGGCACCGACGCAGCCGAGGTCAGCGTCTTCGACGACAGTGCGTCCTGCACCGTCATGGTCGTGGACGACGGTCGTGGGTTCGACGAAGACGCCACCGGCGCCGACCGGATGGGGCTCCGCGGGTCGGTCCGCGACCGCATCGGACGGGTCGGGGGTGACGTCCAGATCTGGTCGTCACCGGGTTCCGGGACGAGCGTGATGATGACGGTGCCGTACGTGCCGGCCACCGGTGCCGTCACCGTGCCGGCCGCCGCCGACGACCGAGGGGCTGTGCGGTGACCGCGGTCCGTCCGGGCCGGGCGACCCGCCCTGGTCCCCGCCGCACCGCGCAGCAGTACGACCCGCTCGGCGCGATGGGGTCCCGTCCGCTCGTCGTCGTGCTCGGGGCGGGCAGCGTCGTCTGGGCCCTGCTCGTGTCGATCTTCGACCGCGACGTCGTGGGCAGCCCCACGCTGAGCGCCCTCACGGTGCTGCTCGTCGCGGCCTCGGCGGTGGTGGTGTTCACCGCCTCGAGTCCGTTCCGCGCACCGTTCCCCCGTTGGGCCTTCATCGCACACGTCGGGTTGCTCGGCCTGGCCTCGGTCGCGAGCATCGCCGCGCAGTGGGGGCCGGACCGCAGCGCCCTGAACGACTTCATGTCCCTGCTCACCGCGACGGGCATCGTGATGGTCGCCCCGTACCGACCGTGGACGGACCTGACGATCGGCGGGCTCGTGCTGGCCGCGGTCAACGCCGTCGCCTGGGGGGCGGGCGCAGCGGAGTTCCCGCACGAGGTGCCGGTCGCCGTCGCGGCGTTCCTGGCCGCGGCCCCGACACTCGTGCTGACCGCTGCTGCGGCGGTGTTCGCACGGACCTTCACGGGGCTCGCCGAGCGGGTGCAGATCCGTGCCGGGTCGTACTCCGTCGCTCGCGCCGAGCGGGACGGCATCGCGGCGAGCGTGCAGCTGGACCGTTCGACCATCCTGTCCCGTGACGTCGCCCCGTTCTTCGCCGAGCTCCGCACGCGCGACGTCATCACCGACGCCGACCGTGCCCGTGCGCGTGCGATCGCCGACGGCATCCGGGCATCGATGGTCGCCGACGCGGACCGCACCTGGTTCGAGCTCGCCGTCCGGGTGGACGGCGGTGCAGCACCGCTGGTCGACGACCCCGACGGCCTCATCGCGACGCTCGACACCGACCAGCGGACGGTGGTCCGCACCTTCGTCCGAGCGGCCCTGCGCGCCTCGACGGTCGACCCGGCCGGGTTCCGGACGACGGTGCGACGAGCCGACGATACGTCAGGCCCCACGCCGGGCCCCGCGTCGCCGGCTGGTGCGCCGACGCCAGCCACGCCACCAGCCCGCGTGGAGGTCGACATGGAGCTCGCCGTCGCGGACTCCGACATCGGCATCCACCGCACCTTCGACCCGTACTTCGCCGTCCTCCGCGTGACGTTCCCCGACCTCGACGTCGCAGTCCGTCCTTCCGCCCTCGCACTAAGGTTCTCCTATGACCAGCACTGACCCGAACAGGCTCTCGGAGGGGTCGCCGTCCCTCCCGAACCCGGGAGCACGACGTGTTCGGTTGGCCATCCTCGACGACCACGAGGTGCTGCTGGACAGCCTGTCGAGCTGGATCGCGGTGAACGCGTTCGACTTCGACCTGGCCCTGACCGCGCACACCTGGCTCGAGATGGTCCACAGTGACAGCTTCCCGACCGACCTCGTGTTCCTCGACTTCCAGCTCAAGGAACCCGTCTCCATCGAAGCCCGCGTGCGCACCTGCCGTGCCGCCGGAGCGAAGGTGATCGTGCTCTCGAGCGTCGACAGCCGTGAGTCCCGCGACCGCGCCCTGGCCGCCGGCGCCGCGGCGTTCCTGTCGAAGTCGCTGCCGATGCGCGAGGTCATGGACGTCGCGCGCGAGATCATGGGCGTCGCCCGCGAGACCCCGCAGCCCCGCGAGTGGCGTCCGCTGCCGACGGGGGCCACCGCGCACCAGCGGCCGAAGCTCAGCGCCGGTGAGGAAGAGGCGCTGCGGCTCTACGTGTCCGGCTACTCGACGAACGAGGTCGCCGCGCAGATGAACGTGCAGTACGAGACCGCGAAGACCTACCTGCGTCGCGTGCGCGAGAAGTACAGCAAGGTGGGCCGCCCCGCCTCGAAGAAGTCCGACCTCATCCGTCGGGCCGCCGAGGACGGGTTCCTCGCGTAGTGGCGAAGCTCTACTTCCGCTACGGCGCGATGAACAGCGGCAAGAGCACGGGCTTGCTGCAGGCCGCCTACAACTACGAGGAGCGCGGGCACCGGGTGCTGCTCGCCAAGCCCGCGGTGGACACCAAGGGCGACCGTGAGATCGTCTCCCGCCTCGGCGTCACCCGGACCGTCGACATCGTGTTCTCGCCGGACGCCGACGTGCGCCAGGCGGTCACCGCCGCCGGTGCCGTCGACCCCGAGTCGGACCGCCTGGACGGCATGGTGCGGCCCGTCAGCTGCGTGCTCGTCGACGAGGCGCAGTTCCTCACCCCGCGGCAGGTCGACGACCTGCTGCGCATCGCGGTGCTCGACGAGATCCCGGTCATCACCTACGGCATCCGCACGGACTTCCGCACCGAGGCGTTCCCCGGCAGCGCCCGCCTGCTCGAGGTCGCGCACTCCCTCGAAGAGCTGAAGACCATCTGCCGCTGCGGCCGCAAGGCTGTCTTCAACGCCCGCACGGTCGACGGCCGGTTCGTCTTCGACGGCTCCCAGGTCGCGATCGACGGCGTCGACGTCGCCTACGAGTCGCTCTGCGCCAACTGCTACCTGACGGAGTCCGGCGGCCGCCTCGACGGCGCCTGACCGCTCGTGCCGGCTGACGACGACACGAGGTCGGATTCGTCGAGTGGTCTCGTTCCGTCGGTGATGCGCCCTGATCGTGTCCGCTCGCCGGTCACGACACCCCGCTTCGGTTCGCCGCGCGGTCACGCCGCGTCGGCGGTGCGCCCGTCGAGCGACCGTCCGTGACCGGTCCGAAAGGCGCGCGCGGCACGTCGTGACCGCTCGGCGTCCGAGACGGAACCGAAGGCCGGCCGGGAGGCGCGGCGCGGCCCCGCCACGGGCCTCCTGGCCGTCGCATCGCGCGTCCAGGGCACGCCGCGTGCGTCAGCCGAGTGGTCGCGGACTGTCGGTGCCGCAACCTCCAAGCGTCACCTGGTGACCGGTCGGCGGCGGTGCGGCGGCATGTCCTGACCGGTCGAGGTCCCGGTGCCGCGTGGAATGCAGGTGCGCCGGAGCGCGTTGGTGACCACATGACCGACGACACCCTGCACCTGTCCGTCCTCGACCTGGCCACACGCGAGTACGGCCAGTCCAACACCGAGGCCCTGCAGGGGTCCGTCGACATGGCCGTGCACGCCGAGCAGCTCGGGTACGAGCGGTTCTGGGTCGCCGAGCACCACGGGATGCCGGGCATCACGTCCTCGGCCCCGGCGGTGCTGCTGAGCGCGGTGGGCGCGGCCACCTCGACGATCCGCATCGGATCCGGTGGCGTCATGCTGCCGAACCACGCACCCCTCGTCGTTGCCGAGCAGTTCGGCACCCTCCGTGCCCTGTACGGCGACCGTGTCGACCTCGGGCTCGGGCGCGCTCCCGGCACCGACGGCGCGACCGCCATGGCGCTGCGCCGAACCGACCGACTCGACGTCGACGACTTCCCGCAGCAGCTTGCCGACCTCATCGGCTTCTTCACCGGGATGGACGAGGCGAACCCGCTGTCCCGCATCCGCGCCGTGCCCGGGTACGGGGACGTGCCGGAGTTCTGGCTGCTCGGGTCCTCCGGCTACAGCGCCCAGGTCGCGGGTGCGCTCGGCATCTCGTTCGCCTTCGCCCACCACTTCGCGTCGGACAACACCGAGGCGGCGCTCGCCCTGTACCGCGACTCGTTCCGTCCGTCGCGCTTCCGGCAGACGCCGAACGCGCTGATCGGCGTGCAGGTCGTCACCGACGAGGACCCCGCCGTGATCGAGGAGCAGAGCGCGCCGGGCATGATCTCGTTCATCCGGATGCGCTCCGGCCGGAAGCCCGAGCCGGTGTCGATGGACGAGGCGCGTGCGTACGAGTTCAACGACCTGGAGCGTCGGTTCATCGAGGCCCGCACCGAGCGTCAGGCCTACGGCAACGCCGAACAGGTCGCGGAGAAGATCAACGCGCTCGTGGCTTCGACGGGGGCGAACGGCGTGATCGTGTCGCCTGGCGCTGCGCAGGCGCGGTACCGGCACCAGGCGCTCGACGTCGTGGCGGGGCTGCACGCTGCCGGCAAGCTCGTGCCCGCGGGTGCGTCAGCTGGCGCCGGGGCGTCGTCCGTCGGCTAGTCCGGGTTCGTTCGTCGAGTGAGCAGAAGATGTCGGGCCACCGCTCGTGACTCGACTTCTTCTGCTCACTCGTTCGTGTGGTGCCTCAGGTGAGCAGGCCCAGGCGCGTGGCTGCAGCGACCGCCCCGACGCGGGACCCGACGTCGAGCTTGCGGAAGACGTTGTAGACGTGCCGCTTGACGGTGCCGATCGCGAGTTGCAGGTCGGCGGCGATCTCGGCGTTGGTGCGCGCGGCGGCGAGGAGTCGCAGGACCTCGAGCTCGCGGTCGCTCAACGGTGAGCCGGCACGGGCCTCGGTGACCAGGTCGACGGGGAACGTGACGGGTGCCGCATCGGCCTGGGCTGCCCGGGCGATGCGGTCGACGAGTTCGCGGCTCGGGGTGTCCTTCGTGACGAAGTCGACCGCACCGGCGTCGAGCAGGGTACGACGGAGAACGGCGTCGCGGTGCATCGTGAGCACCACGACGCGGATGTCCGGGCGGGTGCGGCGCACGGTGGCGATCGTGGTGCGCGCCGGCGGGCCGTCGAGCTCGACGTCGAGGAGCAGGACGTCGATGGCGGCGGCCTCGGGGGAGTCGAGGACGTCGGACGGTCGTTCGCCGTGTGCGACGACGCGGATCGTGGGGACGGCGGCCAGGATCGTGGCGAGTCCTTCGCGGAACAGCCGGTGGTCGTCGACGATGGCGACGTGGGTGACGGTCACAGGGTGCCCTTCGGGATCGTCAGGCGGACGGTGGTGCCGGTGCCCGGGGAGCTCTCGACGGCGAGCCGAGCGCCGATCACCGCGGCGCGCTCGCGCATCGTCTGCTGCCCGAGGCGACCGCCGGCGTCGCCCTGCACGTCGAAGCCCGGGCCGTCGTCGGCGACCGTCACGACCACGGCGGCGGCGGACCACGCGAAGCGCACCGAGGTCGTCGAGCCCGGGGCGTGCTTGCTGCGGTTCGTGAGCGCCTCGAGCAGGATCGTCAGCGCTTCCTCGGCCTGCCAGTTCGGCAGCGCAGCGGGCGTCCCCGTCGACTCGATGGACAGCCGGTCGTCGTCGGGGAACAGGTCGCGCACGTGCCGTCGGAGCGCATCGTCGAGCAGGGCATCCCCGACCCGGGCGTGCAGGCTCACCGCGAGGTCCTGCACGTCGCCGAGGGCGCTCCGGAGCAGCCGTGCGGCGTCCTCGAGCTGGTCGGCGCGCTCGTCGGACGGCGGGTCCGTCAGCAGGACGAGGTCGAGGCGCTGCAACCCGGCGAGGATGCCGTGGGCGACGCGGTCGTGCAGGTCCCGCGCGATCCGGGTGCGGGAGTCCAGGTGCGCCGTGGTGAGGCGTTGGCGCAGTGCCTCCGTGTACGCGACTGCCCCGGCCGGGAACCGGCTCCAGATGCCGGCGTGCAGGGCCCTCGTGGCCCGCAGGACCTCGGCGGTGGACGTCGCACCGACCTCGTCGACGAAGACCGGCAGGTAGGCGTCGAACAGCATCTCCGCCGCGAGCATGGCACCGGCCGGGTGCTGCGCCTGCTCGGCGTGCAGACTGCCGGTCGCCAGGTGGTCGGGATCCAGGTAGGCGTTGCTCACCACGCTGGCCTCGGCTCCAGCTGCGTAGCGCTCGTGCGCCTCGGCGATCATCGACGTCACGTTCTCGACCAGGTTCTGCGTCAGCACCGGGTCGTCGGCGATGTCGGGGAACTGCGCGGCGATCTGCGCGAGGAGGGCAGTGAGTCGATCGGGGATGTCCATGACGGTCGCGAGCGTATCGGCCGTGGTGCCGCGCGGATGTGTCGCACGCCGCACGATGGGCCACCGGACACATCGCCGCGACGATGAGCGCCCCGATCACGGACGGAGTCGGACCTCGACCCAGGGGGCGGCGACCACCGCCCACACGGTGTCGCCGCGCTGCATGCCCGATGCGTTGACGGACTCGTCGCCGAACGAGCTCGCGCCGAACGAGCCCTGCCCGGTCGTGTACATCTTGACGTTGACGTTGACGTTGACGTTGACGTTGACGCGGTTGCCGTCACGGCGGAGGTCCGTAATCACCGTCACCGGGAACGATTCCGTCGTCCGGATCTCCTCCGGAGTCGTGTCGAGCAGGAGCAGCGTTGACCCGGTGCGGTCACGTTCTCCATCGGAGCGTCGTCCAACGGCCCGTGCGGAGCCTCTGACTCTGAACATTTTTTTAGGGGGGAGCCTTGGAAGGCCTCAAGCATCCGCAACGGGCGTTGGGTCCCTGGCCTGACCGGCGACGAGCCGGACGGGGTGCGGCGCCCGGTCTTCTAGGAGCATGCAGGCTTCCACGTCCTCGCGACGTCAGGGGTGAAGTCTGACCTGTTCCCATGGTTCGGGGAACACCTCCAGCACTGTGCGACCGCAGGTCGTGCCGCGCGCCGAGGCGCCCCCACCGGGCTCCGCTGTCACCCGGGCGCACCCGAAAACGTTGATCGCCTCGTCACCGAACCAACCGGTCTGGCGTGACCCGTGGCCGGTGGTGAACAGCTCGAGCTCGAGTCGGCCACCGGTTGAGTGCAGCGCGGTGATGGCCGTCGTCGGGAAGGGCTCGGTCGTCCGGATGTCTTCGGGGTTGGCGTCCGGGAGGAGCAGCGTGTAGGCCTCGCCAGCTATTACCCGACGGCGCAGCTCGGTGAGGCTCCCACTCTCGTCGGCCACGACCGCCACGCGCTCCCGCACCTGCCGTGCGGCGTCGTCCATGTTAGAAGTGACCTTCGCCTCAGCGCTGCATCCTGTCACGGACAAGAGGAATGCGAGGGCGAAACCAGCCCTGGCGGAACGAGCCTGCGATTGAGTTGTCAATAGCGTCCCCTGAGTGTGTCCTGCAGGACGGTGGCGTACAGCCCTGTGCCGACGGTATTTGGGTGGAAGCTCTGCTGCGACACACCCCACTGCACGTTGTCACCGGGCCAAGGGAAGTCGACCAAGGGCTTGTCCCCGTTCCAAGGGGTACCCCCATTCTTCGCGTCGTACTCTACGAGGCCGTTGATCGCAGGGCTGCTCGAACAGATGTTCCGGCCGGAGAAGGTGGTCTTGGGGTCGCCGAAGTAGACGGCATGTCCCGCTCGGTTAGCCCGTGCTGCGGCGGCTTTCACCGTCGCGTTGAGGTGTTCGGCCGCGGCATCGAGCCACTCTTGGTCGACGGCCTTGATGCTCACGCAGGAAACGCCGTTCGAGAACATCGGCGGGTACCCGAGGATTGCGATCTTCGCATTGGGCGCGGCTTGCTGGATCGAGGAAAGTACCTCAAGGACCTTGTCTTCGGACGCGTCCGTGAGGTCCTTGGTCTTGTTCTCCAAGCTCTTGCCGTTCGATAGCTGTGGGAGCTCGCGGCATGGGGTCTGAAGCTTGCCCGCGACGACGCACTGTCGGACCACGTCGGAAAACCCGATGTCGTTCCCACCGATCGTGATCGTGACGAGGGTCGTGTTCTCGTCCAGGTAGCCCTGTTCGATCTGCGGGAGTTCCCTGGTCTTCGTGCCTCGCTCTCCGGCCGCATTAGCGCTGACATCGGCTGCCACAGCGCCGCTGCAGGCGATGAAATGGTAGTCGAGTGTGGGGTCATTCGCGTCAGCCCGGGCACCAATGGACATCGTCGACGTTGAGACGGCTGCCTTGCGCGACCACGACGCATCCGAGCGGTGGCAGGCGTTCCTGGAACGCTCCTCGGTGCCGAAGTTGTCTGTCTCCGCGTAGTAGGGGTTGCCGTTCTTCGTGCCCCGCGCGCCCTCACCCGAGGAAAACGAGTCGCCCATGCTGACGATGATGTCCTTCGGCTTGGCGCTGAGTGGCTCGAACGCGACCGCATCCCAGGCGATGTCGTCGAGGTAGTCTTCTCCGTCAGCGGTCAGATTTGTCAGTGTGACCTTCGGCGTGCCACTGAACTGGAAGACACCGATGGACCGCCACGTGTTGGCGTAGGTCCGTTGGGGGAGCGCACGACTCACCGGCTTCCCGTCCCCGCGGTCCACCTGGTAGACGGCTTGCTGCGTCCAGGCGGCATGGTCCGGAGTATGGACGTAAACGCGTCCCCACTTCCCAGCCATCGATTCGCCGAGGTTCCATGTCCCGCTGACTCGGGACGGGTAACCAGCGGCGTCGGCCCTCGTATGCGTGAAGAAGAAATGCCCGTTGAAGCCGCCGCCGAGCTGATGCGTGTCGATCTTCGATGGGTATGACCCGTCGGAGGCACGACCGAAGTCGAACCGGAATGATCCTTGCGACGCGACGGGGCTCCCGCATGCTGGGTTCACGGGCTTCTGGGACATAGTCGAACTCTCGACCGAGAGACTGAGGTCGTCCACGATCTTTGCCACGGACGGCAGCTCGGCGGTCCTCGCGCAGGCCGGCGGGAAGCTCGGCGACTTGCCGACGGACGCGCTTGCCTCGGTCATATAGGACGATGCCGGCGAGAAGCGGTGGAACGCGACGCCGCAGGTGGTCGCGCAGTCCTGCTTCCAGACCGCCTTGGCCTCCCACCAGCAGTGCGAGTCGACCCGGGTGCATCCGGGAGCGGCGCCGGTGTTGCACGCGTTAACCTTCGGGTTGCAGAAAGTATCCAGCGGAGGCTTCACCTTGCTGCGGTTGCGCGGGCCTTCCACATCGCCACCGTTCCACGATGCAGTCCGAAACCCACCGACCTCCTCAGGGCCACCGCGCGCCGTCTGTCGTTCGATCAGGCCCTGGGAGAAGGCGGCGAAACCCATGACCTTCTCGGGGTACGGCCAGTTCTGCGGCTTGGAGGCGTCGGACGGACGTCCGTCCAGGAAAGGTAGTCGGTTCTGCGGGTAGTTGGGGTTGCCCGGGTTGTTCGACCAGCCGAGACCCTCATACCCCTTGTCATCCGGGCCCTGGTAGCCAGTGTTGTAGATCCACACTGCCCCGAACCAGTTCTCGATTTTCGAGGGGTCGTTGTTGTTGATCGTGATGCCCTTGGCCTGGAGCTGATTCCACTTGGCCGCCAGCATCTGCTGCGCACGTGCGATGTTCGCCTGGTAGTCCACCGCGACCGCCTGCTGCTTCGCTGCGGGCATCGCCGGGTTGTTCGCCGGCGACGAGCTCGAGACGCGCATCCCGTCCGTGATCTGGCCCACGCCGTACCCGCAATCGGCATTGTCGAACGCGACCTTCCAGAACGAGGCCTCGCTGGTCGAGGCGTCGCGGTCAGTACCGTAGTAGTTCCCGATGAGCGGGTTCCCGGTCTCCCCGGGGCTCGTGTATCTCGATGCTTGCCACAGGTTTGACTCCTGCATGAGGACGCCCAGCAGCACCTGATCCGGGATCTGGCCACCGCCCGTCAACGCGGTGCGGGGAAACATGCCCTGTGGCGTGTACGCGGACATCGCGAGGTTACGCCAGTTCGCCGGTCGTGCTTCGGTGAGTTCGCCGCGCACGGCCCGGTTCACCGCCCACTCCACCTGCCGTGGCATAGGTTGTGCGGCCTGCATGCGGACGTCGTTCCGCGCGACAGCACAGGTGCGCTCGGCCTCGGCTGGGTTGCTCGCCGAACCGACAGTTGTCGCGGCGAGACCGGTGGCTGCCGCCGGCGTGACGCGAGCGGTGCGCGCGGGAGTTGCGACGGAGCGGCGCGGACCGTCGATGCGGGTGCCGTCGATGCTCTGAGTGACTGCTGGGACCCCGTCAGGAGTCGTGGTCGCGCGGACCTCCGCGGTTGCCCCGCTGGCAGTGCTCGTGAGTGGGACAACTACTTGCGCCCCGCCGTTCGTTTCGAGAGCCTCCGGAGTCTCGGAAGCTACCGCTCCCTCGGTGGACAGTTCGCTCGTCGGGGCGACATCAGGAGCGAAACGCAGTGAAGTGTGTGTGGCCGAGCGTCGGTCGTTCGATGCGCCCAATACCCACGTGCGACCCGCAGCGTCGGAACGGACGCCGACTCGATTGACCGTTCCGGACGCAACTACTTCCGGTGTGGCAGGTCCGGACGGATCGACGGCGTCGTGAAGCCGCCGGACCGTGGCGACGTCGCCCTTCCGGTCGATCCAGGAGAGGGCACCGTCCTCGGCGAGGGAGAGGTCGTACGCAACACCCTGCGTCTTCACCAGCGACCGAGCGCCGTCCTCGCTGATGTCCAGGATGCCGTGAGGGCCAGCGGCGAGCACGCGCCCGCCTTCCTGTGCGATCGGCGAGGTCACCTGACCATCGACTGCGACGTCGAGGAGATGCCGTCCGGTCGCGGCGTCGGCGGCACCGATGTGCGTGCGGATGCCGTCGAAGCGTGAGAACGCCACGGTGCTGGTCGAACTGCAACCAGGGTTGAAGTACGCCATCGAGTAGCCCCGACCGAGCGACTGGACAGAGCCGTCTGCGGTGTCGACGATGGCGGCCCATCCACCCTCGTTAAACGCGTGGTCGTCGTTCGTGAACTCACGCGGCCCGTAAACCACGCCGACGTACTCGCCGTTCTCAGTGACGCACGTGTTCCCGATCCACTGGTCGGTCTCAACCCCCGGCACTGCAAGCGTGGTCAATGTTTGCATCGCGTACCCGCTCTTCGCCGTGCCCCGCAGTACCGAGAAGCCGTCAGCATCCCCGGTGGAGGTCACCACGGCGTCGGTGCTCCGCTTCCAACTCTTCCCGGAAAATGAGTCACGGGATCGCTCGGGTAGCGCCGAAGGTGCGGCTGCGCTGCTGTCGCTGCGCGGGACCGGGAGATCCGCGGATGGATCCGCGACGGCTTGCGCCGTATCGGGCTGCAAGGTGAGCGTACTCACGGTGATGGCAGCGACCAACGCAGCGGCGTATAACGATCGAGTCGAGCGCAAGATTTCCCCCAGGTTAGCGGTGTGAATCCGCTGTGTATTCTCCGATGCTCGCTCACGCTAGCGGCGCGCAAAGCGCGATGTCTGTCCTCTCTTCGGCGGACGGTACCGCGGTTCTATTTGCGAAGGGCTCGAGGTCAGTCGACGAGCGCGGCGGGGTCATCACATCGACCAAAGGGCGTCGCAAGCGAGCTTCTGGTGAAGCGCGAATCTTCGGTGGCGCAGACCCCCCGGAGGCCTCGTCGTGATGCGGCGAGTGATCGGGGGACAGGAGAGTCCTGCGAAGAACCGACAGCGCACTTCCTCGGCCGTTCACTAGGTTGAGCCCAGGAAAACGCAAGGTTGAGCGGGGAAACCTTTCCCGTACCGTTGCCGGGCCAGGGGGTTGGCGTGCAGAAATCGACGAAACTCATGTTCGCGCTCGGAGCGCTGTTGGTCGTCGCGGTCGGGTTCAGTGCGGTGCGTTCACAGGAACGCTCGGCCGCCGAGGCTGCTCCATCAGCCCAGCCGTCGATCATCACTCAGCACGACGTTACGGGGGCATGGACAGCTGCCACTGCCGCGATCCGGCAGCCGCTGCCCAATGGCATGGAGTTCCAGACGGACCCGCCGCCCTTCTTTGACGACGAAGCGAGCGGCCCTGAACCGGTTTACTCGCCGATGCTTCCTGCGCAGATCGCAGCTCGGTGGTGGCGTTGCGCCTGGATCGACGCGTCGCTGCACCCCGGATCCAGTAGGGCGACTGTCGCGCCGGAAGAAGCTCGTTCGGTGGTGGACGAGTGGAACGACATGCCTGGCATGCGGGGGAACGAAGCGTTCGTCGACTACGACGCGCGCATGGCGTCGGCAGCTCGCGAAGCGGGCAAGACCCCATTTGCCCTCGAATACGAACTCGACTGCGGGAAGTTAGTTTACACGCCGGAGTCTTAATCGCCGCCCCGCTGGGCGGCACGATGAGCCGTTGGTGCTCGTCGACGGCATCCCGCTGTTCGCGGGCCAGAGCATCCGCCAATCGAGCGGTTGGAAGGTGTCGGAGCCACTGCTCCGACGCCTAGTACAAGAGGTATCGCTCACCAGTGCTACCTCGACCATCACCTAGGGGAAAACATGTTCAAGAAATTCGGCCGTCGTTCGGCAATGATGACGCTCGCCGCCATCGTCGGGACGCTCGGCCTCGTACTGACGGCGGCTCCGGCCCAGGCAACCACCACCACGCTCAGTGGGCCGATCTCCGAATGCAACTTCACGCTGAAGTACGGCGTCGCGCGGACGAACAGCAACGCGCAGAACGCGGTCTCGTTCCGTCCGACGAACACCGGTGGGTGCGGAGCACCGCTGACGCTTGCTCTCCGCAACTCTTCCGGTTCGACTTTCGCTCGTGGGACGGCGAACTCTGGCAAGACCGTCGCCATCAAGGCTGACAACGGCAAGTACTGGGTGGGAGCGGGAACCTTCTACATCAACGCGGGCATCAATGGTGCTTGCGGTTCGTCGACTTGTGCGCAGGGGCATTCCTGGTCGGCTTCGTTCACCTACAACGTGCGCTGGACCCCCTGATCTGATGCGTGCGGTGCTCCTACGGCGGCCGACACAACGCCGGCGGAACGCCGCACGCACCGAGCACAGGGGAGCCGATCATCGCTACTGCAGCCCGCGAGAAGAGGTTCTCCGACTGATCGCAACGGATCCGTCGAGTGGAGTCTCCTGGGCAACCAGTCGGTGCCCCTCGATGCCCTATGGGTCTCGAACTTCAGCCATGCAAGCGAAGGCCCCGATCCTGATGGATCGGGGCCTTCGCTGTCCACTGTCTCAACACAGTGTCGGGGTGACAGGATTTGAACCTGCGACCTCCTCGTCCCGAACGAGGCGCGCTACCAAGCTGCGCCACACCCCGCGGTGTGATCACTCCGTACCGGAGCAACCAGACAATACTATCCGATGATCCAGGGTGCTCACGACCATCCGGCGAACTCCCGGGCGCGTCGGTTCAGGAAGCCCGTGCGGTGAGGGTGACCACGACGGCCTCGGGTCGGCAGGCGAACCGGACGGGCGCGTAGATCGAGGTGCCGAGGCCGGCCGAGACCTCGAGCCACGACCAGTGGTTGCGGTGCTCCCACTTGTGCAGCCCGCTGGCGTACCGGCGGGGGAGGTCGCTGTTCGTGACGAGCGCACCGACCCCGGGGACCGCGACCTGGCCGCCGTGGGTGTGACCGGCGAAGATGATGTCGGCGCCCTGCGTCACGAACGCGTCGAGCACGCGACGGTAGGGGGCGTGCGTGACACCGATCGCGACGGGCGCGGGGCCGTCCTCGTCCTCGGACCACGGCACGTCACTGCGCATCTCGTCGACGTTGGTGGGCAGCAGGTCGAGGCGGTCCCAGTCGCGGTGCGCGTCCGAGGTGCCGAACAGCTCGAACCGGGAGCCGCGGAGCTCGATCGCGTGCGCCTGGTCGTTCAGGTCGAGCCAGCCGAGCGACTCGAAGAACGCCGTCTGCCGGTCGATGTCGAGACCGACGGGCTCCGCCGCCTTGTGCATCCGGCTCGGGCCCGAGAAGTACTTGAGCGGGTTGCGCGGGGACGGCCCGAAGAAGTCGTTCGACCCGTAGGCGAACACCCCGGGGACCCCGCGGAACGGCTCGAGCGCGTACTCCACGGCAGCGTTCGCGGTCGCGTGGCCGAGGTTGTCGCCGGTGTTCACGATGAAGTCCGGCTCGACCAGGCTCAGGTCGCGCAGCCACTGCTGCTTGTCGGCCTGCCACGGGGCCATGTGGATGTCGGACAGGTGCAGGACGGTCACGTCACGGGAACCCGGCGGGAGCACCGGGACGGTCTCCCACCGGATCCCGAAGCGGCGACGTTCGACGAGCGAGCCCCACGCTGCCGAAGCAGCCCCGACGGCCGCGCCTGCAGCGAGGACGCCGAGTGCGGCGCGGCTGCGGGTCACTTGCAGTCCTTGGGCGCCTTGCCGTCCTTGTCGCCGTAGAGCTTGATCCGCACCTGGTCGTCCTTGTTCGCCGTGGCGCTGATCGCCGGGTCGACCGCGGCGACCTTGCAGGTCTTGCCGCCGCCGCCCTTGGCGTAGTCATCGGTGATGCTGACGTTGGTGAAGCCGGCGTCGTTCAGGGCCGAGCGGGCATCCCCGAGGGAGTTGCCGCCGATCTCCGGAACGGTCGCCTGGGTGCCGTCCGACGTGTAGACGGTGACGCTCGAACCCGAGGACAGGAGCGCACCCGCCGCCGGGGAGGTGGAGGTCACGGAACCGGGGTTCCCCGGGCCGGGGCGTGCTCCGCCGTCGACGTAGGTGAACCCGGCGCCCGAGATCGCCGCGCGGGCCTCGTCCGCCGTCTTGCCCTGCAGGTTCGGCAGGGCCTTGGCGTTGCCGCGGATCGCGGTCTGCTGTGGGTCCGTGAACGGGCCAGCGGGGTAGATCGCGTTGATCGGGGTCATGGCCTCGCGCCACACCTTGGCGCGGTCTCCGGCGTACGTACCGCCGACACCGTTGCTGTAGTGACGGAGGTTGTTCTTCTTACCGTCGGTGTTGCCCTGCCAGTAGGCGGTGGCGACTCGCGAGCTCGCACCGACGAGCCAGATCTGGTCAGCCTCGTCGGTGGTACCCGTCTTGCCGAACAGCTGGGTTCCGTCGGGCGTCTGCGCGCCCACTGCCGTTCCGCTCCTGATCGTGCCCTTCATCGCGTAGATGGCCGCCTGGGCGAAGGCCGGATCGACGGCCTGCTGGCAGTCCTTGGTCTGACCGCCCAGCTTCTTGCCGGACGGGGAGGTGATCTCGTCGATGGCGATCGGCTTGCAGTAGATGCCGTTGTTCGCGACGGCGGCGTAGGCAGCTGCCATGGTCATCGGAGCGATCTCGTTCGTGCCAAGGATCGCGGAAGGGTTCTGGTACTGGAGCTCTCCGCCGTCCGCCCGGTGGACACCGAGCGACTGCGCGATGTCACGGATGTCGCAGAGGTCGAGCTTCTGGGCCATCGAGGCGAACGCACCGTTGATCGAGCCAGCAGTGGCTCCCATCACGCTCCAGTTGCCGCCCTCGCCCGGAGCGTCGTTCGACACCGGGAAGGGGGTTCCAACGGTTTCCCCACAAATGGTCCAAGGGGAAATGGTCCGTTCCGCGCCGCTCACGGTTTCGTTCAAGCCGTGTCCGGCCTTGACCCAGTCGAGCAGGGTGAACAGCTTGTACGTTGAGCCCGTCTGGAAGCCGCCCGAGCTGCCGTACTTGTAGTCGACGCTGTAGTTGATGCTGGTCGACGTGGGTGCGGACTTCAGCGACTCGTCGAAGTCCTTGTTCTGCGCCATCGTGATGATGCGCCCCGAACCGGCCTCGATCGAGTTGAGCGTCGACCCCAGGGCCAGGTTCGTCTCGGCCTTGTTGTCGTAGGTGTTCAGCAGGCGCTTCTGCTCGGCGTTCAGATCGATGTTCAGCGTCGTCTGGATCTTGTAGCCGCCGTTGCGCCACGCGGTGTCGCGGGCCTTCTGCGAGGAGCCGAGCTGCGACATCTCGAGCACGACCTTCTTGGCGTAGTCGCAGAAGAACTGCGAGCCGTCGCCGACCGAGGACCGGCACCCCTGCGAGGGCTGCGTCAGGTGCACGTAGTCCGCCGGCTTCGACAGGCGGGCCTTGCGGTACTCGGCCTCGGTGAGGTTCTTCTGGGCGTACATCGATCGGAGCACGACGTTGCGTCTGGCGACGTTGGCGTCGTACTTCTTCGGGTTCGACAGGTTGCGCGCCTCGGGGTACTGCACGATCGCGATGAGCGACGCGGCCTCGGCCGGGGTCAGGTCGGTGGCGCTCTTGTTGTAGTAGTGCTGCGCCGCGGCCTGGACGCCGTACGTCTGGTCGCCGAAGTAGGCGATGTTCAGGTAGGCGGTGAGGATCTCCTTCTTGGAGTACTTCTTCGCCAGCCCGATCGCGAGCTTCATCTCCTCGAGCTTGCGGGGGATGGTCTGCTCGACGGCCTCGTTGTAGGCCTTCTCCTGCTCCTTCTTGGTGGGGAGGTTCAGGGCTTCGTTCATCTTGATGTTGCGGACGAGCTGCATGGTCAGCGTCGACCCACCGCCCGAGTCGCCGAGGCCGCCCGCGATGCTGCCCACACCGGCGCGGATGAGCGACGTCATGTCGACGCCGCCGTGGTCGTAGAAGCGCTTGTCCTCGCCGTCGATCGCCGCGTTCTTCAGCTGGTCGCTGATCTGGTCGAACTTCAGCTCTTGGCGGTTCTGGTCGTACAGGGTCGCGAAGTGCACGGACTTGCCGCCCGAGTACGCGTACAGCTCGTTGCGCTGCGGCAGGTCACCGATCTCGATGTACTCCGGCAGGGACTCGAACACGCCGATCGTGGACGTCGTCGTGACACCGGCGACGGCGATGGCCGGCGTGACGCCGATCGTGACGAGCAGGCCGGCGAGGGCACTGAACCCGACGAATCCGATGAAGGCGCCGACTGCTGAGACGGGCTTGGTCCGCGATGCAGACGTCTTCTGGGCAGACATAGGATGCAGCCTAAACGACACCCCCGACTGAAAGGCTGGCAAGGAACCGCATGACTCGCTGGGAGTACTTCACCACGCCGCTGATGATCCACAACACCACCGCGATCCTCAACAACTACGGGGACGAGGGTTGGGAGCTGGTCCAGATCGTCACCGGACCCGAGGGTGGCCTCGTCGCCTACCTGAAGCGCCCCAAGGCCGACGCATGACCGTCTCGGACCGAATCGCCGAACTCGGCCTGACGATCCCCGCGGTCGCCGCGCCCGTCGCCGCCTACGTGCCCGCCGTCGTGACGGGCCAGTACGTCTACACGGCGGGTCAGCTGCCCTTCGTCGACGGCACCCTGCCCGTGACCGGCAAGGTCGGTACCGACGTCGACGCGGAGACCGCTGCCGCCCAGGCACGCGTCGCCGCGCTGAACGCCCTGGCTGCCGTGCAGTCGGTCGCCGGTTCGCTCGACCGCGTTGCCCGGGTCGTCAAGGTCACCGTCTTCGTCGCGTCGGACCCGTCGTTCACCGGCCAGCCCGGTGTCGCGAACGGCGCGTCGACCCTGGTCGGCGAGGTCTTCGGCGACGCCGGCGTCCACGCGCGGAGCGCGGTGGGCGTCGCGGTGCTCCCGCTGGACGCACCGGTCGAGGTCGAGCTGGTGGTGGAACTGACGTCCTGACGGACCGTCAGCAGTGAAGCGAACGCAGGTGGGGCCTCCCGTCCGACATGGACTGGAGGCCCCACCTGCGTGACACGGACTACATGAGTTCCGCGATGGTCGCCATGATCGTCGGGTCGGCGAGCGTCGTCGTGTCGCCGATGCGGCGGCCCTCGGCCGCGTCGCGGAGCAGGCGCCGCATGATCTTGCCGGAGCGTGTCTTCGGCAGCTCCGGCACGATGACGACCTGGCGCGGCTTCGCGATCGCGCCGATCCGCTTGCCGACCCAGTTGCGGAGCTCCGCGGAGGCGGTCTCGCGGTCGACGTCTGCGGCGGCCTCGGCCGTCAGGATGACGAAGGCGACGACGGCCTGCCCGGTGGTCTCGTCCGCGGCCCCGACCACGGCGGCCTCGGCGACGCCCTCGTGGCCGACCAGGGCCGACTCGATCTCAGCCGTCGACAGGCGGTGTCCCGAGACGTTCATGACGTCGTCGACGCGCCCCTGCACCCAGATGTCGCCCTGCCCGTCGAGCCGCGCGCCGTCGCCGGCGAAGTAGCGGCCGGGGAACCGTGACCAGTACGTCTCCACGAAGCGGTCCGGGTCGTTCCAGATGCCGCGGGCCATCGACGGCCACGGTTCGGTGATCGTGAGGTAGCCGCTCTCGCCGGGGTCGGCACGGTTGCCGTCGTCGTCGACGATCTCGGCGACGATGCCCGGCAGGGGCGTCTGCGCGGCGCCGGGCTTGAGCTTCGTGACGCCGGGCAGCGCGGAGATCATGATGGCGCCGGTCTCGGTCTGCCACCAGGTGTCGACGATCGGCGTGCGGTCGTGGCCGATGACCTGGCGGTACCACTGCCACGCCTCGGGGTTGATCGGTTCGCCGACGCTGCCGAGCAGGCGGAGGGTCTCGAGGCTGCGCGCTTCGGGGATCTCGCGGCCGGCCTTCATCGCGGCGCGGACCGCCGTGGGTGCGGTGTAGAGGACGGTGACGCCGTACGCGTCGACGAGGTCCCACCAGCGGCCGGGCTTCGGCTCGTCCGGGGTGCCCTCGTAGAGCACCTGGGTGACGCCGTTGGCGAGCGGGCCGTAGACGACGTAGGAGTGGCCGGTGATCCAGCCGATGTCGGCGGTGCACCAGTAGACGTCCTTCTCCGGGTGCATGTCGAAGACGTTCTTGTGCGTGTACGCCGCCTGGGTCAGGTAGCCGCCGGAGGTGTGCACGATGCCCTTCGGCTTCCCGGTCGTGCCCGAGGTGTACAGGATGAACAGCGGGGTCTCGGCGGGGAACGCCTGGGCCTCGTGGGTCGGCGCCGCCTTCGCCAGCTCGTCGTGCCACCAGACGTCGCGGTCATTCCACACGATGTCGTTGCCGCCGCGCTTGACGACCAGGACGTGCTCCACCGTGTCGGTGCCCTCGCCGGTCAGCGCCTCGTCGACGGCGGGCTTGAGCGGTGAGACGGCACCGCGCCGCCACCCGCCGTCCGCGGTGACGACCAGCTTCGCGCCGGCGTCCTCGATGCGGGCACGGAGGCTCTCCGCGCTGAACCCGCCGAAGACGACCGAGTGCACGGCACCGATGCGGGCGACGGCGAGCATCGTCACGACGGCCTCGGGGATGAGTGGGAGATAGACGACCACCCGGTCGCCCTGGCCCACGCCGAGGTCGGTGAGCATGTTCGCGGCGCGCTGCACCTCGGCGGTCAGCTCGGCGTAGGTGATCCGACGCGTGTCGCCGGGAGCGCCCTCGAAGTGGATCGCCACCCGGTCGCCGTTGCCGGCGCGGACGTGCCGGTCGAGGCAGTTCTCGGCGACGTTGAGCGTGCCGTCGGCGAACCACTTCGCGAACGGGGCGCCCGACCAGTCCAGGGTCTGCGTGAACGGGGTGCGCCAGTCGAGCAGGGAGCGGGACTGCTCGGCCCAGAACGCCTCGCGGTCGGCCGATGCTGCGTGGTGGAGGTCCTCGCCGGCGACCGCGTCGGCCACGAACTCGGGTGGCGGCGCGAACGTCGCTCCGTCGTCGCCTCGGGGGTCGGTCTGGGTCGGAGTGGACATCGATGTCCTTTCGCGTCGTTGCGGCCTCTGGTGGCATCCGTCGCCGGTGCCTGCGTGCATCCGGAGACTACCCCTCGGCCGGGTCGGGGTGCGGCACGCCCGGAGGTCGTGTCCGGGGTTGCCCCGGAGGGGTGATCGTGGGGTACAGTAGTTCTCGCTGGACTCGTTTCCGGCGGCATCGAATCGGATTCCCCCCAATCCCTCGATGTCAAGGCGGCACCTGTTCCCCCCAACCGGTGCCGCCTCTTCTGTTTCCCGGGGTCTGACTCGAGCATCGGCCGCTCGTCGGGCTCTGGCATGTGCCCCGATCCGCACAAGGACGCCGGTCGCGTGGACAGACCGGTCCATGCTCGTGCATGCATTCTGCATGTTCTTGCGTAGCAGGTGCTACGTCCAGTCCGGACGCCGGGAGCAGGGGCGGTGGGTGATCCCGGTGGCATCGGTGTCCGATCATCGACCGGGGTACGGCTTTCCGTTTCGGGGGACAAACCGGTCCGTTGGTAGGGCAGCTCGGTGTTGTCCACAGAAGTGGGGACTGGCCGATCGGCGCCCTCGAGCGCTCCCTACCGTCGGCGGCATGCCACTCCACCGTGCTCCTCCGCTTTCTCCGCTTGCGCGTGGTTCGTCCACGTCCACGTCGGCGTCGCACGCGCTGACGTCGTCTGCGTCTGCGTCTGCGTCTGCGTCGGCAGCGCTCTCGCCACCGCCCCCTCCTTCCGCCCCGTTCCTGCCCGGCGCCGCACCGCCGGCACGTCGCCGTGCGGCCGTGGTCGTCGAGTTCGAGGAACTCGCGGCCCTGGTGGCGGACGCCGCCGTGACGGACGTCCTGGTGCTCGGCGGCGTGGGGACGTGGGTCGACCGCGGCACCGGACTCGAAGCCGTCCAGCCTCGGCTGACCGAGACGCGTGCCCGCGAACTCGCGACCCGTCTCGTCGCGCTCGGTGGTCGTCACGTCGACGAGACCACGCCGTGCGCGGACGTCCGGCACGGTGACGGTGTCCGGGTCCACGTCGTCCTGGCCCCGGTGTCGGTCGGGGGCACCGCGGTGTCGATCCGACTGCCACAGGTCCACCGGCCATCGCTCGCCGCCCTCGAACGCGGCGGGACCTTCGCGTTCGTTCCGCGGTCGGTCGTCGAGGACGCCGTCGCCGCGCGCCGGAACGTCCTGGTCACCGGTGCGACCGGCAGCGGCAAGACCACCCTGCTCGCGGCGATGCTCGGGAGCGTCCCCGTCGACGAGCGCATCGTGACGGTGGAGGACGTCGCAGAGCTCCGGATCGCCCACCCGCACGTCGTCGCGCTCGAGGCGCGGCAGGCGAACGCCGAGGGGGTCGGCGGGCTCGGTCTCGACCGACTCGTGCGCGAAGCGCTCCGGATGCGACCCGACCGGATCGTCGTGGGGGAGTGCCGTGGCGCCGAGGTCCGCGAACTCCTCTCCGCCCTGAACACCGGGCACGACGGCGGAGCGGGCACGGTGCACGCCAACGGCATCGCCGACGTCGCTGCGCGCCTCGAAGCACTCGGAGCGCTCGCCGGCCTCGGTGCCGAGGTGCTGGCCCGGCAGGCCGTCAGCGCCTTCGACCTGGTCCTGCACGTGGAGCGACGAGCCGGACAGCGGCGGCTCGGCGGCGTGGGCACGTTGCACGTCGGTCCGGACGGGAGGCTCGAGGTGCGCCCGGTGGACGGGCTGCGGTGAGCCGACACACCGCTGACGGCCCCGCTCGGGTGGCGGGGGTGCTCGACCGGGTGGCGACGCTGGTCGCGGCGGGTGTCCCGCCGCCGCGAGCGTGGCAGCTCGTCGGCGGGCTGCCCGGCGCCGGCGGACCGGCCCAGCAGGACGTCGCCGTCGTCCTGCGCGTCGCGGACCGGACGGGAGCACCCGTCGCCGAGACCCTCCGCGGGCTCGCCGGCGCGCTCCGGCGCGCCGCCGCCTCGGACCGCGCGATCCGGGTCGCCCTGGCCGGTCCGCGGACGAGCGCCCGCGTCGTCCTCGCGCTGCCGCTCTTCGGGTTGGGCCTCGGGGCGGCCTGGGGTGCGGGCGCCGTCGAGGTCCTGGTCGGTTCGCCGGCCGGCTGGGTGTGCTCGGGCACCGCCGCAGCCCTCGTCCTCGCCGGACGACGGTGGACGGCGCGGCTGGTCCGTTCCGCGACGCCCGACGGCCACGTCCCCGGGGTGCTCCTCGACGCCTGGGCCGTGGCGGTGGCCGGAGGCGGATCGTGGACCACCGCCGGGCAGGCCGTCGCCGAGGCGTCCGCCGCAGCCGTCCCACCCGCGGGGGACGTCGATCGTCTGCGGGAGGTGCTCGACCTCGCCCGGCGCGCTGGGGTCCCCGCCGCGGGGCTGCTCCGACGCGCTGCCGAGGACGTCCGCGACGAAGCCGCTGCCGACGGGCTCGTGGCGGCGGAACGCCTGGCCGTGCGCCTGGTGCTGCCGCTCGGGGTGTGCGTCCTGCCGGCGTTCGTGCTCGTGGGGGTGGTGCCCGTGGTGGTGGGGGTCCTCTCCTCCACGGTGGGCGGACCGGGGTGACCTCTCCACAGATGCGGTCGGGACACCGTCGTCGCCACCGCAGCCCGGACAGGCTGGTCCCACCGAACAGAAAGGACGGACTCCATGAGCACCACGTCACCTCCCGACCACCGCATCCGTCGGGCCATCCGCCACCGTCGCCACCGTTCCCTCGTCGCACGGTGGCGCGCCCGACTGCGCGACGACCGGGGATCGGCCACCGCCGAGTACGCGGTCGTCATCCTCGCCGCCGTGGCCTTCGCCGGAGTGCTCGTCGCGGTGATGCGCTCGGGCGAGGTCCAGACCATCCTCACCGACCTCGTCCGTGGCGCGCTCTCGCTGTGAGCGTGGCTCGGTGACGGTCGAGTTCGCGGTCGCGCTGCCCGTGGTGGCCCTCGTGCTGACCGCGCTCGTCGCGGCGGTGCTCGTCGTCGATGCGCAGGGTCGGCTGCAACTCGCCGCCGCCACCGCAGCGCGGGCGATCGGTCGCGACGACGACTCCCAGGGGCGGTCCGCGGCCGAACGGATCGCCCCGGGGGCCTCGATCGTCGTCCGGGCCGACGGCGACATGGTGTGCGTCGACGCCACGCGCGGCGGGACCGGTCCCTTCGCGGCGCTCCCGCTGACCGCGACGGGGTGCGCCGTGGCCCGAGGGGGCTGACGTGGTGCGTCCCGACGGTCAACGGGGCTCGGCGACCGTGCTGCTCGTGGCGGTCCTCGGCGTGGGGGTCCTCGTCGGGTCGACGGCGCTCGCCGCAGCCGGCCACCGCACGCAGGCCCTCCGCGCACAGGGTGCCGCCGACGCCGCGGCCGTCGGGACCGCTGCGGCCGCCACCGGGCTCGTGTCGGGGGAGCCGTGCGCGGTCGCCACCCGGATCGCGACGGCGAACGGGGCCACCCTCGACACCTGCGAACTCCTCGCGACCACGGCCCGGGTCCGCGTGGTCGTGGGCACCGGTCCGTTCGTCACCGGCGCGCTCGCGGTGGCCGGTCCGGCAGGCAACCCGCCCGAACACTATGTGTATGGTGTGCCTGTCGGCCCGCGGTCACCGATGTCCCGGTCGACCCGGACACGCTCGTGGACAGGGCCGATCAGCACCATCGATCAAGGAGACACGTGCCAGGCACGAAGAAGCTCGTGATCGTCGAGAGCCCTGCGAAGGCGAAGACGATCGCGCAATACCTCGGTGACGGATACGAAGTCCAGGCCTCTGTCGGACACATCCGCGACCTCGTCGAGCCGAAGAACCTGCCGCCTGAGCTCAAGAAGGGCTCCCTCGGCAAGTTCTCGGTGGACGTCGACAACGGCTTCGAGCCGTACTACGTCGTGTCCGACGCCAAGAAGAAGACCGTCTCCGAGCTGAAGCGCGCCCTGAAGGACGCCGACGAGCTCTACCTCGCAACAGATGAAGACCGCGAGGGCGAAGCCATCGCGTGGCACCTGCTGCAGGTCCTGAAGCCGAAGGTCCCCGTCAAGCGGATGGTCTTCCACGAGATCACGAAGGAGGCGATCCAGCGCGCGCAGGAAGCCACCCGTGAGCTCGACACCGCCCTCGTCGACGCACAGGAGACCCGCCGCATCCTCGACCGTCTCTACGGGTACGAGGTCTCGCCGGTCCTGTGGCGCAAGGTCGCCCCCGGACTGTCGGCCGGCCGTGTGCAGTCCGCCGCCACCCGTCTCGTGGTCGACCGTGAGCGCGAGCGCCTGGCGTTCGTGTCCGCTAACTACTGGGACCTGTCCGCCCGGTTCGAGAAGGCCGGAGAGTCCTCCTTCTCCGCGCGACTCGCCCGGATCCACGGCACCCGCGTCGCCTCCGGCCGTGACTTCGACGACCGCGGCGCGCTCAGCGGCGACGTCGTCCGCCTCGACGAGGCCGCTGCCGCGTCGCTGACGACCGTCCTCGAGCGCGCCGGTGACGCCACCGTCCGCAGCGTCGACTCGAAGCCCTACACGCGACGCCCGGCCGCTCCGTTCACCACGTCGACGCTCCAGCAGGAAGCCGCGCGCAAGCTCCGTCTGTCGCCGCGACAGACCGCCCGTGCCGCGCAGACGCTGTACGAGAACGGGTACATCACCTACATCCGTACCGACTCGGTCTCGCTCTCGAAGCAGGCGATCGACGCGGCCCGCAAGCAGGCGGCCGACCTGTACGGCTCGGCCACCGTCCCCGACAAGCCCCGCCTGTACGCGAGCAAGAGCAAGAACGCGCAAGAGGCGCACGAGGCGATCCGTCCCGCTGGCGACTCCTTCCGCACCCCGCAGGACCTCCAGGGCACCCTGACCGGTGTCGAGTGGCGTCTCTACGACCTCATCTGGAAGCGCACCATCGCGTCGCAGATGGCCGACGCCAAGGGTTCGACCGCGTCGATCGTGCTCGGCATCGCCTCCACCGAGTCGGTGGAGGGCATCGCGTCGACCGCGAACGGCACCGACGCCGAGTTCACCGCCTCCGGCACCGTCATCACCTTCCGCGGCTTCCTCAGCGCGTACGAAGAAGGCCGCGACGAGGACCGCCACGAGTCCAGCGATCGCGCCGGCCAGGACGTCGCCCTGCCGAACGTGGCCAAGGGCGAGCACCTCGCCGTCACCGACGTCGAGGCGAAGGGGCACGACACCACCCCGCCGCCGCGCTTCACCGAGGCGAGCCTGATCAAGACGCTGGAAGAGCTGGGGATCGGACGCCCGTCGACCTACCCCACGATCAGCCCGACGATCATCGACCGCGGCTACGTCTCGCTCCGCGGCACGCAACTCGTGCCGAACTGGATCGCCTTCAGCGTGGTGCGCCTGCTCGAGGAGTACTTCGGCGAGCTCGTGGAGTACGACTTCACCGCCGAGATGGAAGAAGACCTCGACCGCATCGCCCGCGGCGACGCCGACCGGGTGGACTGGCTCAAGGGCTTCTACTTCGGTGGCGGCGACGACGACCAGCGCGGCCTGCGGACGGTCATCGACAACCTCGGTGAGATCGACGCCCGCGAGATCAACTCGGTCGAGCTCGCTCCGGGCCTCACGCTCCGGATCGGTCGGTACGGTCCCTACATCGAGGTGCCGAGCGACGACCCCGAGAAGCCCAGGCGCGTCAACGTCCCCGAGGACCTCGCCCCCGACGAACTGACCGTCGCGAAGGCGAAGGAACTCGTCGACGCTCCGGTGATCGGCGACCGCGTCGTCGGGATCAACCCGGAGACCGGCAAGGAAGTCCTGGCGAAGGACGGCCGCTTCGGTCCGTACGTCACCGAGCGCACCCCGGAGCCCGAGCCCACCGTGGACCCGAAGACCGGCGAGGTCGTCGAGTCGCCTGCACCGGCAGAGGCCCCGGCGGACGAGGCGGCTGCTGCGACCGCGACGAGCGAGACGGCGACAGCGACGGCGAAGAAGGCCCCCGCGAAGAAGGCCCCCGCGAAGAAGACGACGAAGAAGGCCGCGGCTCCGAAGGAACGCACCGCTTCGCTCTTCAAGTCGATGGACCCGCAGACGGTCGACCTCGAGACCGCGTTGAAGCTCCTCGACCTGCCCCGCGTCGTCGGTCAGGACCCGGAGACCGGCAACGACATCACGGCGCAGAACGGCCGGTACGGTCCGTACCTGAAGAAGGGGACCGACACCCGGACCCTGCCCGGCGAGGACGCGATCTTCGACATCGACCTGCCCGGCGCACTCGAGCTGTTCGCACAGCCGAAGTACGGCGGCCGCACCGCCAGTGCCGCGCTCAAGGAGTTCGACGCCGACCCGGTGTCCGGCAAGGCGATCAAGATGAAGGACGGCCGGTTCGGTCCGTACGTCACCGACGGCGAGACGAACGCGACCATCCCGAAGGGCGAGGACGTCGAGGCCGTCGACCACGCCCGCGCCGTCCAGCTCATCGCGGACAAGCGCGCCAAGGGGCCCGTCAAGAAGAAGACCCCGGCTCGTCGGACGGCGGCCAAGAAGAAGTGACCGGTCGCTTCATCACGCTCGAGGGCGGCGACGGCGCGGGCAAGACGACCCAGGCGGAGCTGCTCTCGGCGTGGCTCGGTGCGCACGGCCGGACGGTGGTGCGCACCCGCGAGCCCGGTGGCACCGACCTCGGCGTCCGGATCCGCCAGATGGTCCTGCACGAGCGGGGCCACATCGCGCCCCGGGCCGAGGCGCTGCTGTACGCGGCTGATCGCGCCCAGCACGTCGAGACCGTCGTCCGTCCGGCGATCGCACGCGGTGACGTCGTGCTGCAGGACCGCTACATCGACTCGTCCGTCGCCTACCAGGGTGTCGCGCGGGGGCTCGGCGCCGAGCAGGTCCGCTCGGTCTCGGAATGGGCCGCCGACGGCCTGGCACCGGACCTCACGATCCTGCTCGACCTCGACGTCACGCTCGGGCGTGCCCGGGTGGCCGCGGCACGGGGGGACACCTTCGACCGCCTCGAATCCGAGGCCGCGGCGTTCCACGAGTCCGTCCGGCAGGCGTTCCTCGCCATGGCGGACGCCGAGCCCGCACGCTTCCTCGTGGTCGACGCCGCAGCTCCGACCGATGCCGTGCAGGACGCAGTCCGTCGCGCGGTCGCCCCGCTCGTCGGGATCGACGCAGCGTGACGGTGGTCACTGACAGGATGGTCCCGTGAGCGTGTGGGACGGCCTGACCGGGCAGGAAGAAGCGGTCGCATCGCTGCGCAATGCAGCCGAGTCGACCGACGGTACCGGCGGCATGACCCACTCGTGGCTCATCACCGGCCCGCCCGGGTCCGGTCGGTCGAACGTGGCGACCGCCTTCGCGGCTGCGCTCGTGGGCAACGGCCCCGACGACGACCACACCCTGCGGCAGATCACCGCGAAGACCCACCCCGACGTCTCGGTGCTCACGACCCAGCGCGTGATCATCACGATCGACGAGATCCGGCAGCTCGTCACCTCGTCGTACTACTCGCCGTCGGTCGGGCGCTACCGCGTCGTCATCATCGAGGACGCCGACCGCATGACCGAGCGGACCTCGAACCTGCTGCTCAAGGCGCTCGAGGAACCACCGGAGCGCACGGTGTGGATCCTCTGCGCGCCCAGTGAAGCCGACCTGCTGCCGACGATCCGGTCGCGCGTCCGTTCGGTCCGCCTGCGTGTGCCCGGCATCGAGTCCGTCGCCGACCTGCTCGTGGCCCGGACCGGTGTCGACCGTGCTCTCGCGATGGACGCCGCTCGTCAGGCGCAGAGCCACATCGGCATGGCGCAGCGCCTGGCCACGAGCGAGCCGGCCCGTGATCGTCGACGCCGGACCCTGACCACCGTGCTCGGTGTGCGGAGCGTCGGTGACGCCGTCATGGCTGCCGCCGAGCTCCTCGCCGTCGCCGACGAAGACGCCAAGTCCATCACCGAGCAGCGCGACTCGGAAGAACGCGACGCGGCCCTGCGCTCGCTCGGTGTCGAGCCGGGCGGGACGATCCCGCCGGCACTCCGGTCGCAGCTCCGTGCGCTCGAGGACGACCAGAAACGCCGAGCGACCCGGAGCCTGCGCGACGGGCTCGACCGGATCCTGGTGGACGTCTCGTCCCTGTACCGCGACCTGCTCCTGATGGGGCTCGGTGCTCCGGCGGAACCGGTCAACCTGGCCATGCGTGAGCAGCTCGAGCACGCACTGCCGACGACCCCGCCCGCCGCCGCGCTCCAGGTGCTGGACGCCGTGGCCCTGGCGCGTCAGCGCATCGCTGCGAACGTCGCGGCACTGCTGGCCCTCGAAGCGCTGCTCGTCACGATCGCACGCGCCCGCCGCTGAGGCCGGGCATGCGAGAATCACGGCATGCCCGACGCTGAACCCGGCCTGCGCGAACGGAAGCGCCGCGCCACCCGGCGCGCCATCCAGCAGGCTGCGCTCCGGATCGCCATCGAGGACGGCCTCGGCGCGGTGACGGTGGACGAGATCTCCCGCCGTGCCGACGTCTCGCCCCGGACGTTCTTCAACTACTTCCCGAGCAAGGAACAGGCGATCCTCGGCGACGACCCGCAGCTGCCGGACGACCAGGCGTTGCAGACGTTCGTCGCCGGGGGGCCGAACGGTGAACTGCTCGCTGACATCGGCACCCTGCTCGTGCACTCCACGCGCGAACTGATCGAGGAACGTGGACTCATCGAGGAGCGGCAGCAGGTCCTCCGCGCCAACCCGGAGCTGTTCAGCCGGCGGATGGCGTCGATGAAGGAGTTCCAGGCGGAACTGCAGGCTGCCGTCGCACGTCGGCTCGAGCGCGCCGACCCCGAGCTCGCCGCGGACGCCGATGCGCTCCGTCGCCGCGCCGGTCTCGCGGCCATCGTCGCCCTCGCCGCCCTGCGCCACGCGTGGTGGGAGTGGTCGGGTTCCGAGGCCGGAACCCACCTGGTCGACGAACTCGAACGGTCCTTCTCCGAGCTCGGCGTGCTGGTTTCGCGTTCACTCGTCTGAACCTGTATAGTCATTGCTCGTGCCACTCCGGACATGGAGTGTGCGCCGCCTTAGCTCAGTCGGTAGAGCGATTCACTCGTAATGAATAGGTCGTCGGTTCGATTCCGACAGGCGGCTCCGTGAACACCCCGGTCAGGCCCGCACGAAGTGGCTCTGACCGGGGTTTTCGTATTCCGGACGAAATCCGTGTCCCTCACCCGAGGGACAGACCCCTGGCGTTCGCGCGGACTAGCCTTGTCCGCGATACGGGGGACACCATGACCGAGCGCCAGCTCATCGCACCGACGGCAGTGACGCCGTGTTGAAGCGTGTGCTGGTCGTCGTCCTGGTCGCCGCCACCGCCGGAGCGCTTGCGATGACCGCAGCGGCCGTGCCCGAGTCGCGGGCGACATCTGCGTCGACCGCGTCGCCGGGTGCCCCATCGTCCGCGACGCCGACGGGGTCCTCGACCGGGCCGGCGTACCTGGCCGACCGTGAGCCGACCTTCTCGGAAGACTTCGACACCCCCGCTGCGGCCGGTGGTCCCTTCGCCGAGACGTACCGGAACTCGTGGCAGCCCTACCCCGACGGCGCCGGCGGCAAGTACTACTCGGACGAGCTCATCAGCGCGCACGACGGCTACCTGGACGTCGCGTTGGACGGTGAGCGGGGCGCCGCCGGCACCTTCGGCACCCCCACCGGCGCCTGGTCGCACGTCGGCGGCACCTTCAGCATCCGTGCGCGGGCGACCGGGGGCGACGGCAACGGGATCGCGGTGATGCTCTGGCCGACGTCCAACGCCTGGGCGGACGGCGAGCTGAACTACCCGGAGGGCCAGTTCGACGGCTCCCCGCGGGTCTTCCACCACTCGATGCTCCAGGGACTCGAACGCCGCACCGAGCACTACAACACCCGGGTGTCCTGGAACGACTGGCACACCTACACGACGGAGTGGGTGCCGGGGAAGATCATCCGGTACTACCTCGACGGCAAGCTCGTGTTCACGGTGCCGCGGAACGTGCCCACCACCCCGCACCGCTACATGTTCCAGATCGGCAACTGGGGCGCCCCGGGGCACGTCCAGATCGACTGGGTCCGCACTTACGACGCGGAGTGACCAAACCCCCCGGACGGGGGCTCCGAATCAGTCCGGTCGTACGACCCGACACCCGTGTGCTCGCGTCGATGACCCGAACCTCGACGCGGGTGCGCGGGTGGGGCCGTTCCCCGTTCTGGGGCTGCCCGTCGTCGTCGGGGCGGTCCACGATGAGTGGGAACCCGTTCCGTCGTCACCGAGAGGTCGTCATGCTGCTGTCCCTGGTCTACATGAGCGCGGCGAACCAGGTGTTCGACCAGGAGCTGCTCGACGCGTTGCTCGAGCACGCGCGGGAGCACAACACCGCGTCCGACCTGTCCGGCCTGCTCGTCTACAAGGACGGCCGGTTCATGCAGCTGCTCGAGGGTCCCGAAGCGGCCGTGCTCGAGACCTACCGGCGGATCACCGACGACCCGCGGCACACCGAGATCGGCCTGCTGGTCGAGGAGCGCATCCACACCCGGCGCTTCGGCGAGTGGAAGATGGCGTTCCACCGCGAGGTCGATGGCGACCTGCCCGACGGCTTCGACGCGTTCCTCGCCCAGGGCGACGCGAGTGCGGACACCAGCCGCGCGCGCGAGCTCCTGCGCTGGTTCCGGAACCACCCGCTGGCCGCTCCCGACGCCGCGCTCGGCAAACACCGCCGCTGACGCACGGCACCGGCCGCACCGCGCAGCAGCCCAGCACCGGCAGCCCCGCGCAGCAGCCCAGCACCGCGAGGCGCCACCGCCGCGGCGCTGGTAGACAGGACCCATGACGGTTCGCTGGGGAGTCATCGGTACAGGCGGCATCGCACGCTCCTTCGTGGGTGACTGCACCGCGGCAGGCGTCGCGTTCACGGCTGTGGGCAGTCGCACCGGCGCGCACGCCGAGGCCTTCGCCGCCGAGTTCGGCGTCGAGCGGGCGCACGGGTCGTACGAGGACCTCGTCGCGGACGACCAGGTCGACGCGGTCTACGTCGCGACCCCGCACGTCCGGCACGCCGAGGACGCCCTGCTCGCGATCCGCGCGGGCAAGCATGTCCTGGTCGAGAAGGCCTTCACGATGACCGCGGCCGAGGCCCGGACGGTCGTCGACGCCGCGAGGCAGGCGGGTGTCGCGGTGATGGAGGCGATGTGGACGCGGTTCCTGCCCCAGATGGCGATGATCCGCGAGGTCGTTGCCGAGGGCCGCATCGGCCGCCCGATGGTCGTCGAGGCGACCCACCACCAGGCCCTGCCGACGGACCCCGACCACCGGCTGCGCGACCCGGCACTCGGTGGGGGAGCGATGCTCGACCTCGGGATCTACCCGGTGTCCTTCGCGGTGGACGTGCTCGGGGTGCCGACAGCGCTGGTCGCGGCGGGCACGCTGAGCGAGCAGGGCGTCGACGAGCAGATGGGCCTGGTGATGACACACGAGGGCGGCGCACAGTCGATGATCCACTTCGGCATGGACCTGCGCAGCCCGAACACGGCGTCGGTCATCGGTGAGTCCGGCCGCATCGACATCGACTCCACCTGGTACACGCCGACCACCTGGCGGATCCGCGATCGAGACGGCGTCGTGGTCGAGGAGTTCGACGGTCGCGAGGAGCTCGCCGGCTACGCGCACGAGGCCCACGCCTTCGAGTCGATGATCACGTCCGGCCGCCACGACGGCGGCCCGATGGACCCGGACGAGACGGTCGCGATCATGGCCGTGCTGGACGAGGCACGTCGCCAGGTCGGGGTCCACTACCCGGCCGACGGTCCCGCCACGGCGCCCTGATCCGGCTCCCGTCCGCCACGGATCCCGCATCCGGCCTGGAGGCTCCTGCCGCAGTTCCGTAGGATCGGTCGCGATGTCCGAGCAGCAGCCCACCCCGCCTTCCGTCCCGGAGCGGTTCCACGCCGCCGTCGCTGCGGTGCGTGCCTCCGCGGCGCGACGCCCGGTGCCCTGGATCGCGGGTGGGCTCGCGGCGCTCCTCGTGGTCGGTTCCGGTGGGGCCGTCGCCGTCGCGGCGGCCACGACTTCGGACTCCCGGTCGGCCGCCGCGCCGAGCCCGACCCGGAGCGGGTCCTCGGCGCCGGACTCGACGACCACCACGAAGCGCCCGACGACGAAGCCGTCCCCGACCCCGACCGCGGCCGCCCGTGCCGTGCCGAAGGACCTGGCCGGCCCGTCCGCACTCCGGACCTGTTCGATCGCCACCGCCGCGTCGGCGAGCGGCCTCGGCGACTTCGAGGGGTACGTGATGGACGCGAAGACGGGCAAGGTCCTGTTCTCGAAGAACGGGGAGCGGGCTGCCCAGACCGGCAGCGTCATGAAGACCCTCACCTCGGCGACCGCGCTCTCGGTGCTCGGGGGCGACCACCGCATCCCGACGACGGTCGCTCGGGAGTCCGCGAACACCGTTGCCCTGGTCGGCCACGGGGACGCCACCCTGTCCGCCGGTGGTGGCACCGTCTACCCGGGCGCCCCGACCCTCGCGCAGCTCGCGCAGCAGGTGAAGGCCAAGGTCGGCGACACCCCGATCACCACGATCGTCACCGACGACTCCTACTGGAGCGACGCCGACGCCTGGGACCCCACGTGGCCGGTGTCCGAGCGCACCATCGGGTACCAGCCGGAGGTCACCGCGCTGATGGTCGACGGTGACCGGGCGAACCCCGCCGCGGCGACCTCGCCCCGGTCGGAGGACCCCGTCGGTCGTGCCGGCGCCGCGTTCCGGACGGCACTGGCCAACGCGGGCGTCGCGGGCGCAGGTTCCGCGCAGATCGTCAAGCGTGCGACCACGGGTACCGAGACGATCGCGACGGTGAACTCGCAGCCGGTGTCGACGCTCATCGGGCAGATGATCCCGAACTCGGACAACACCCTGGCCGAGATGCTCGCCCGGATCTCGTCGAAGGAGTCGGGGTCGAACGGCTCGGCGGCCTCACTGACATCGGTGTACCAGTCGGCGCTCCGCTCGTACGGCCTCGACCCGGCCGGCATCACGATCAAGGACGGCTCGGGCGAGAGCGCCGCGAACGCCGTGTCGCCGGAGTTCGTCGCGCACCTCATGGTGCAGGTCGCCTCGGGCGCGAAGGGCCTCGGGACGCTCGCGAACGCCCTGCCGGTGTCCGGGCAGTCCGGTACCCTCGCCAGCCGGTTCACCGGGGCGAACGCCGTCGCGCGCGGCAAGGTGCACGCGAAGACCGGCTGGATCGACAGCGCGAACACCCTCGGCGGCTACATCGACGCTGCTGACGGCTCCCGGTTGACCTTCGCCTTCTACGCCATCGGTTCACCACGCGCGGCTGCCCTGCCGGCACTGGACGCGGTGACGGCCGCCACCTACTCGTGCGGGAGCAAGCTCACCGGCTCCTGAGCCGACGGGTGTTGGATGGATCCATGGCAAGAGCACTGCTCGTCGTGGACGTCCAGAACGACTTCACCGAGGGCGGTGCGCTCGCGGTCACCGGGGGAGCGGCGCTCGCGGAGCGCATCACCGCGTTCCTCGGTCGGCACGGGGACGAGTACGACCTGATCGTGGCGTCCCGTGACTGGCACCACGGCGACGACGACAACGGCGGGCACTTCGCCGGACCCGAGGGACCCGACTTCGCGGACACCTGGCCGGTGCACTGCGTCGCCGGCTCGCCGGGCGCCGACTACCATCCCGATCTCGACACCGCCCTGATCGACGTCGAGGTCTTCAAGGGCCAGGGCACGCCGGACTACTCGGCGTTCCAGGCCCGGACCGAGGCGGGCGTCCCGCTCGCCGCAGTACTCGCCGAACGCCGCGTGCACACGGTCGACGTCGTCGGGATGGCGACCGACCACTGTGTCCGGGCATCGGCACTCGACGCCCGTGCCGCGGGCCTCGACGTCGCCGTGTACCAGGACCTGGTGGCCGGCGTCGACGCTGAGCGCAGTGCCCGGGCGCTGGACGAGATCCGGGCGGCCGGCGGACACGTCGACCGCAGCGACATGGACGAGAGCCTCGCGAACCCAGGAGGAGCACGACTGTGACCGAAACCACCACGAACGACACCCCCACCACCGACGCCGCGGACGACGCGCGTCTCGTGACGACCGTCGCGGACGAACACGTCCGCGTCCAGGGCGTCCCCACCGGCCTGTTCATCGGCGGCACCTGGCGTGCCTCGTCGAGCGGGTCCACCTTCGCCGTGCACGACCCGTCGACCGGCGCCGTGCTGGCCGAGGTCGCCGACGCCAGCGCCGAGGACGGCATCGCCGCGCTCGACGCCGCGGCCGCAGCGCAGGAGTCCTGGGCGGCAACGGCCCCGCGCACGCGTTCCGACATCCTCCGCCGGGCCTTCGACCTGGTGCACGAGCACACCGACGACCTGGCGGCCCTCATGTCGCTCGAGATGGGCAAGCCCCTGGCCGAGGCCCGGGGTGAGGTCGTCTACGGCGGCGAGTTCCTGCGCTGGTTCTCGGAGGAGGCCGTCCGCATCACCGGCGACTACCGCACGAACCCCGAGGGCACCGGCCGGGCGATCGTGCTGAAGCGTCCGGTCGGCCCCGTCTACGCCATCACGCCGTGGAACTTCCCGCTCGCGATGGCGACCCGGAAGATCGGCCCGGCGCTGGCCGCCGGTTGCACCGTGGTCGCGAAGCCTGCCGACCTGACCCCGCTGACGACCCTGTTCCTGGTCGAGCTGTTCCGCCGCGCGGGGCTGCCGGACGGTGTGCTCAACGTGATCCCGTCGAGCGACGCCAAGGGACTGTCCGGACCGATCATCGCCGACCCGCGCCTGCGCAAGCTCACGTTCACGGGCTCGACCCCGGTCGGGTCGGCACTGCTCAAGCAGGCGGCCGACAACGTGCTCAAGACGAGCATGGAGCTCGGCGGCAACGCTCCGCTGCTCGTGTTCGACGACGCCGACCTCGACACGGCTGTGGACGCCGCGATGCTCGCGAAGTTCCGGAACACGGGCGAGGCCTGCACCGCTGCGAACCGGTTCTTCGTGCAGGACGGCATCGCCGACGCGTTCGTCGCAGCCCTCACCGCGAAGGTCGACGCACTGCGCGTCGGCCGGGGCACCGAGGACGGGACGACGCTCGGACCGCTCATCGACGACCGCGCCGTGGACAAGGCCGCCGGGCTCGTCGACGACGCCGTCGGCCGGGGTGCGCGGCTCGTCACCGGCGGACACCGGATCGACCGTCCGGGCACGTTCTACGAGGCGACGGTGATCGACGACGTGCAGCCCGGCTCGGAGATCATGACGACGGAGATATTCGGACCGGTCGCGTCGGTCACGCGCTTCAGCACCGAGGACGAGGGCATCCGGCTCGCGAACGACACCGAGTACGGCCTCGTTGCCTACGCCTTCACGACCGACTTCCGGCGTGGTCAGCGGCTCGCCGAGCGCCTGGAGACCGGCATGCTCGGCCTGAACACGGGCGTCGTGTCGAACGCGGCGTTCCCGTTCGGCGGCGTGAAGTCGTCCGGCCTCGGCCGTGAGGGGGCACACGAGGGCATCGAGGAGTACCTCGAGACCGTCTACGTGCTCACCCCGGACCCGTTCGCCGCCTGAGCCTGCGCGTGGTCCCACGGTGCGGCCGCGGTGGACGCGGCCGCACCGACGCTCACACCAGCAGCTGGTGCTTCGCCAGGTTGCGGTAGAGCGGGGTCGACTGCACGAGCTCGGAGTGCGTGCCGCTGCCCACGACGCGGCCGCACTCGAGCACGACGATCACGTCGGAGTCGACCACGGTCGACAGCCGGTGGGCGATGACGAGGAGCGTGCGGTCTTCGGCGACGGCGTCGATCGCGAGCCGCATCTTCTGCTCGTTGACCCCGTCGAGGGACGACGTCGACTCGTCGAGCAGCAGGATCGGGGGAGCGGCGAGCAGCGCACGGGCGATGGCCAGGCGCTGCCGTTCCCCGCCGGAGAGCATCACGCCGTCCTCACCGACCTGCGCGTCGAGGCCGCGGGGGTCGCGGTGCAGGACCTCGCCGAGGTTGACCGCCTCGAGCACGCGGACGCAGTCGTCCTCGGTGGCGTCGGGCGACCCGAGCAGCAGGTTGGCGCGGATCGTGCCGGCGAGCACGGGTGCGTCCTGCTCGACGTAGCCGATCTGGGCACGGAGCTCGTCGCGGTCCATGCCGCGCACGTCGATGCCGCCCAGGCGGATGACGCCGTCGGTGGGGTCGTAGAACCGCTCGATCAGCGCCAGGGTCGTCGACTTGCCGGCACCGGACGGACCCACGAGTGCGACGCGCGACCCGCGCGGCACGCGGAACGACACGTCGTGGAGCACCACGTCGTCGACCGGTCGCTCGTCGTCGACGCGATCCGGGCCTCCTGGGTGATCCGCGGCGTCGGACGCGACCGCGCCGTCGGCACCCGAGGCGTCCGCCTGGCCGCGGTACCGGAACGACACGTGCTCGAACGCGATGGCGTCGTCGGTCGCGACCGCCGCAGCCGGCCGGACGGACGCGTCGTCCTGGGACTCGGTCGGCAGGTGCAGGATCTCCTCGATGCGGCCGAGGGCGCCGAGCGCCTGGGCGACGGCGACGACCGCGCCCATCGCCTGGCCGAGCGGCATGATCATCATGAAGAGCAGCAGGATGAACGTGATGAGCGTCGCGATGGTGATGGTGCCGGCCGCGACCTGCGCGCCGCCGACGCCCAGGACGGCGATGAACGCGACCTGCATGACGATGCTCGCGACGGGGACGACGAAGGCGGACATCTTGGCGATGTCGAGCCCCCGCTTGTACGCCTCGGTCGCGTGGCCGTCGACCTCGTGCACCTCGCGCTCGGTCGCGCCGGCTGCACGGATGGTGCGGACCGCGCCGATCCCGCGTTCGACCGCGGCGGTGAGGTCGCCGACCTTCTCCTGCGCGCGCTTCGACGCGACCCGGATGCGACGGCTCAGTCCGCCGACGACGACGATCGCGACCAGGACGATGACCACGACGATCACGAGCAACAGCGGGTCGATGACGGCCATCGCGATGACGGCGCCGACGAACGTCAGCGCGCCGCCGATCGACTCGATGAGCCCCTGGGTCAGGACGGCGCGCAGGAGCGTGGTGTCGCTGCCGACGCGGGACACCAGGTCGCCGGTGCGGCGGGTGTCGAACTCCGAGATGGGCAGGTTGAGGATGCGCGCGATGAGCTTGCGGCGGGTGGAGAGCACCACGCCCTCACCCGCGCGCTGCAGCAGGAAGTGCTGCACGCCGTTCAGCACGCCCGCGATCATGACGAGCCCGACCAGCAGCCACACGAGCGTGCTGAGGGTGTTGCCCTGCTGCACCGCCGTGATCACCTGGTTGACCAGCAGCGGCTGGGCGAGCGACGCCCCCGCGCCGAGGACGCTCAGCACGATGATGACCACCATCGCGGGCTTGTTCTCGAACAGGTAGGACAGCAGGCGACCGAACGTGGCGCGGGGGCCGTCGGAGGTCTTCGGGCGTGCGAAGGGGAAGCTCATCGTGCTCCTAGTTTCTGCCGTACTTCTTGTGCACTGCCTGTCGGCTGACACCGAGCAGCGTCGCGATCTCCTGCCACGATGCGCCGGCGGTGCGTGCACGGCGTGCGGCGAGTTCCTCGGCCCGGTCGAGCTCACGACGCAGCTCCCGCACGCTGGCGAGGGCGGAGAACGGGTCGTCCCCCGAGGCTCCGGCCGCGAGGCTCGTGATGGTCGGTCGGTCCACGCCTGTCAACGTACATTGACGCACCGACACTCGTCAATCTGGGTTGACGAGTGCCGGGTGAGGTGCGCAGACGCCGGCGTCTTCGTTCGACGCCGCCACGCGCGCGAGACGCCGCCGGATTCGGCGGCGTCTCGGCGGGCTTGCGGCGCCTTGCCGGTACGACGGCGTGTTGCGCAGGGCGGGGGCGCGAGGCACGCACACGACGGACGGGAGGCCCGGTGCCAGCTGGCATCCCTCCCTCGCAGGCTCGGTCGGCGCACCCCGCGCAACGCTTCGCGTCGCTGCTGAGCGGGGGCCTCCCGTCCCTCAGGTGGTCGCCGATCAGGCGTCGGCGATGTCCTTCGACTTCGTCTCGCGCACGAAGAGCAGCGCGACCAGCGTCACGACCGCGGCGATCGTCAGGTACAGGCCGACGAGGAAGATGTCGCCGTCCGGCCGCCAGAGCGCCAGCGCGACCGTCGGCGCGAGCGACGCACCGAGGATCGACGCGACGTTGTAGGCGATGGCCGAGCCGGTGTACCGGACGTTCGTCGGGAACAGCTCGGGCAGCAGCGCACCCATCGGGCCGAAGGTCAGACCCATCAGGGAGAGCCCCACGATGAGGAACGTCACCACCGTGATCGGCCCGCTCGACGCCGCGAACCAGAACTGGAACGTCAGGCCGAACAGCGCGATGCCGATCGTGGTCGGGATGAGGGTCTTGCGGCGGCCGAACCGGTCGGCGAGCAGGCCCGCGATCGGCGTGAAGATCCCGAAGAACACGACGCCGATCATCAGCAGCGTCAGGAACTCACCGCGGGAGTACCCGAGACCGACCTTCGGCACGAGCGCACTGTTCACGGTGCCGGTGGTGCCGTACTGCAGGGTGAACGTCGTCAGGAAGTAGAAGAGCACGTAGGTGGCGACCATGCCGAAGGTGCCGACGATGACGGCCTTCCACGAGGTGCGGAACACCCGGCCGAGCGGGACCTTCGCGACCGTGCCGGACTCCTGCACCCCGCGGAACACCGGCGACTCGACGAGCTTGAACCGCACGTACAGACCGATGATGACGAGCACCGCGGACAGCAGGAACGGGATGCGCCAGCCCCACGCCTGGAAGTCGGCGTTCGGGGTGCCGTCGGCACCGGCGGGCATCGCCGCGTTGATGGCGATGAACAGGCCGTTCGCGAGCAGGAAGCCGATGGGGGCACCGAGCTGCGGCATCGAGCCGAACACGCCGCGCTTGCCCTTCGGCGCGTTCTCGGTCGCGAGCAGCGCCGCACCGGACCACTCGCCGCCGAGGCCGACGCCCTGGGTGAAGCGCATCACGGCGAGCAGGACCGGAGCCCACACCCCGATGGTGTCGAACGTCGGCAGGCAGCCGATCAGGAACGTGGCCGTGCCCATCACGAGCAGCGACGCGACGAGGGTGGTCTTGCGGCCGATCCGGTCACCGAAGTGCCCGAAGATGATCGACCCGACCGGCCGGGCGAAGAACGCCAGGGCGAAGGTGACGAACGATGACAGCTGCGAGGCTGTCGGGTCCTCGTTGGGGAAGAACAGCGTGGGGAAGACGAGCACTGCGGCGGTCGCGTAGACGTAGAAGTCGTAGAACTCGATCGACGTGCCGACGAGGCTGGCGATGACGACGCGGGAGCGCGGGTTGCCGGCGGGGGCCGGAGCGGAGGTGGGCGTTGCGGGTGCCGGAGCGGCGGTCATGACAGGGCGGGGTCTTCCGTGCTGCGTGCTCCCGGGGGAGAGCACGAGGGTCCGGACGGCGGACACCGATCGGTTCGCGCGGGGTGGCGCGGGCACCGATCGGGTGCGTTCGGCTGAGGGGGACCGCTTGTGACGGAAGCCCGATCATACGACAGATGTCGTCTGGCTGCGAATCAGCCCAGAGTCAGCTGGTCGCGGCCGTCCGTTGCCCGTGCGCGCTCAGGCGCCGGCGCCGGCCCCGGCTTCGAGGTGCTCGGGCAGCTGGTGGCCCATCCGGTCGCGCTTGGTGTCGAGGTACCCGGCGTTCTGCGCCGAGATGCCGACGACGAGCGGCACGAGGGAGTCGACGGTGATGCCGTGCTCCTCGAGCTGGCGGCGCTTCTCGGGGTTGTTCGACAGCAGCCGGACGCGGGTGATGCCGAGGTCGGCGAGGATGCCCGCGGCACCGCCGTAGGCACGGGAGTCCGCAGGCAGCCCGAGCGCGAGGTTGGCGTCGAGCGTGTCGAGACCGTCTTCCTGCAGGCGGTAGGCCTTGAGCTTGTTGATGAGACCGATGCCGCGGCCCTCGTGCCCGCGCAGGTAGATCACCACGCCGCCCTCGGCCGCGATGGTGTCGAGCGCCGCGTCGAGCTGGGGGCCGCACTCGCACTTCAGCGAGCCGAAGGCCTCACCGGTCAGGCACTCGGAGTGCACGCGGACGAGCGCGCCGTCGGCGGGCAGCGAGCCGTCGGGCAGGGCGCCGATGATGGCGACGTGCTCCGCGCTCGTGACGAGGTCGCGGTAGGCGCGCATCTGGAAGGTGCCGTGGGTGGTCGGCACGTTCGTGGACACCTCGAAGTGGACCGGGCTCCCCGGCGTGGGTGAGGTCAGCGCGTCGGTCATGTGGTGCTCCGGTCGTTCGTGGGCCCGTCGTTCCCGAGCCCGGATGTCGCGTCGTGCTGCCGCTGCAGCTGGTGGTCGTGGTGCTGTGTCCGCTGCGGCCGGGCTCGGACCAGCAGGTCGGGGCCGAGGCTGGTGGTCGATAGTACGTCCAACCGGCGACGGTCGGAGATGCTTCCCACGCCCAGGTCGCCGAGGGCCACTCGGGGACCGCCGAGCAGGACCGGGGCGATGTACACGAGGTACTCGTCCACGAGTCCGGCGGCGATCAGCGCCGAGGCGACCGTCGGACCCCCTTCGACGAACACCGAGTGCACGCCGTGCCCACGCAGGGCTCCGAGCGACGTGGCCAGGTCGTGTCCGGGCAGGGCGATGAGTCCGCGCGGGTGCCGGCGGACCGCGGCGTCGTCGGGCACCGGGCGGTCGCCGAGCACCACGGCGAGCGGCTGGTCGGCGAGCAGCTCGCCGGCGTCGCCGCGGGCGGTCAGACTCGGGTCGTCCGCCAGGACGGTGCCGGTGCCGACGAGGATCGCGTCGTGGGCGGCACGCTGCTCGTGGACGTGCTGGCGGGCGGCGGCGCCGGTGATCCACTTGCTCGTCCCGTCGGCAGCGGCGGCACGCCCGTCGAGGCTGGACGCCCACTTCACGGTGACCCACGGGCGACCGAGCCGCACCGACAGGAGCCACCGTTCGAGGAACGCTTCGGCCTGGTCGGCCAGGACCCCGGAGACGACCCGGACCCCCGCTGCGCGCAGTCGGTCGGCGCCGCCGTGCACGTCGGCTCCGGGGTCGTCGATCGCGTACACGACCCGGGCGACTCCGGCGTCGAGCAGTGCCACGGCACAGGGGCCGGTGCGACCGACGTGGTTGCAGGGCTCGAGGGTGACGACCGCTGTCGCGCCGCGGAGCAGCGCCGGGTCGACCTTGGCCATCGCGTCGACCTCGGCGTGCGGGGTCCCGGCACCCTTGTGCCAGCCCTCGGCGAGGACCTCGCCGGTGGGGGACAGGATCACCGCGCCGACGCGTGCGTGGTCGCCGACAGCGGGTCCGAGGGCCGCGAGTTCGAGCCCGCGGCGCATCGCTCGGACCTCGGTGGGTCGTGCCGTGTCGCTCACGGGCCGAGCCTACCGGCGGCATTCGGGTGACGCGTCACCATGGTTGTGAGCGTGTTCAGACGACGGGCCACGGGAGGTCGGAGGCAGGTGCGCCGTCGGCGCGTCGGAGCGCCGTCCACGCCGCCGTGGGGCCCCCGTCCCGGTCCGGCACACGGGCTTCGCCGCGGCCCGTGTACGAGAACCCGGCCGCACGGGCGACAGCCGCCGACGCCGTGTTGCCCTCGTAGCACTCCCAGTAGACGTCCGGGGCGCCCTGCTCGAGCGCCCAGTCGACGACGAGCCGGACGGCGTCGTGCATGATCCCGGCGCCGCGCGCGGACGGCGCGAGCCAGAACCCGAGGTCGCGGCCGGCGGTGCGGTAGCTGATGATGCCCGCGAGCCACGTCGAGCCGGCGGGCCTGATCGCCCAGGTGTACTCACGGTCCGAGGCCCAGCCCGGGCCGACGAGCGCGTCGACGAAGGTGCGGGCGTCCTGTTCGCGGTACGGGTTCGGGACCGTTGTCCACCGGACGATCTCCGGGTCCTGACAGGCTTCGGTGATCGCCGCTGTGTCGGCGCGTGTGGGCAGGTCGAGCCGGACGCGCGCCGACTCGAGCGTGACGGGCTGCACGCTCAGCCGCGCGACCGCGGGACGAACCCGATGCGGTCGTAGACGCGGGCCAGGGTGTCCTGCGCGATGGACTCGGCACGGTCGGCACCGACGGCGAGCAGGCGGTCGAGCTCGGCCGGGTCGTCGAGCAGTTCGAGCGTGCGGGCGCGGACCGGTTCGAGCTCGGCCACGACGGCGTCGGCGACCTCGCCCTTCAGGTCGCCGTAGCCCTTGCCGGCGAACGACTCCTCGAGCGCGGCGATCGACGTGCCGGTGAACGCCGACAGGATCGACAGCAGGTTCGTCACACCGGGCTTGGCCTGGCGGTCGGCCCGGATCTCGCGCTCGTCGTCGGTGACGGCCGACTTGATCTTCTTCGCGGTGCGCTTCGGGTCGTCGAGCAGGCGGATGAGGCCGTTCTCCGACGCTGCGGACTTGCTCATCTTGCTGGTCGGGTCCTGCAGGTCGTAGATGCGCGCGGTCTCGGTCAGGATCCGCGCCTCGGGCGTGACGAAGGTGTCGCCGAACCGCGAGTTGAAGCGTCCGGCCAGGTCGCGGGTCAGCTCGACGTGCTGCCGCTGGTCGTCACCGACCGGCACGACCTTGGTGTCGTACAGCAGGATGTCGGCGGCCATCAGGATCGGGTAGGTGAAGAGCCCGACCGACGCCGCCTCGGCGCCCTGGCGCGCCGACTTGTCCTTGAACTGGGTCATCCGGCTCGCCTCGCCGAAGCCGGTCAGGGTGTTCAGCACCCAGGCGAGCTCGGCGTGTGCGGGGACGTGGGACTGCACGAACAGCGTCGCCTTCGACGGGTCGATGCCCGACGCGATGTACTGCGCGGCGGTGGCCCGGGTGTTCGCACGGAGCTCGGCAGGGTCCTGCGGGGACGTGATCGCGTGCATGTCGACGACGCAGTAGATGGCGTCGTAGTCGTCGAGCAGAGTCCTCCACTGCATGAGTGCCCCGACGTAGTTGCCGAGGTGCAGCGAGCCGGCGGACGGCTGGATGCCCGAGAAGATGCGGGTCTTGGTCATGGTGGTGCTCCGGTGCGTCAGGTGAAGCGAGAGAAGAGGGGTCAGAGTTCGTAGTCGACGACCACGGGGGCGTGGTCGGACCATCGCTGGTCGTACGCCGCAGCGCGGTCGACCGTGTACTCCGTGACCTTCGCGGCCAGGTCGGGCGTCGCCATCTGGTAGTCGATGCGCCAGCCCGTGTCGTTGTCGAAGGCCTGACCGCGCCACGACCACCACGTGAACGGCCCGTCGACGTCACCGGCCTGGGCGCGACCCACGTCGACCCACCCGAGGCCGGGACCCGTGGAGCCGTCGGCGCCGTCGACGGGCTCGCCGTCGGCACCGAAGAACCGCGAGAAGTAGGCACGCTCGCGCGGCAGGAAGCCGGCACGCTTGACGTTGCCCTTCCAGTTCTTGATGTCGCGCTGGTCGTGCCCGACGTTCAGGTCACCGACGACGACCGCGAGCGGGTTGTGCGCCCGGAGTGCGGGCAGCCGCTCGGTCATCGCGTCGAGGAACTTCCACTTCTCGTCCTGCTTGGGGGTGTCGACCTCGCCCGAGTGCACGTACGTCGAGACGACGGTCACGGTGGTGCCGCCGATCTCGTAGTCGGCTTCGAGCCACCGGCCGGCGGAGTCGAAGTCGTCCGGTCCGAGCGCGACGCGGTGGATCTGCGCCGAGTGTCGGGACGCGATGGCCACGCCGGCGCGACCCTTCGCGGTCGCCGGGTCGTGCACGATGTCCCACTCGTCGCCGAGCAGCGCCGTCAGGTCGTCGCTCGACGCGCGCACTTCCTGCAGGGCCAGCACGTCGACGTCACGGGTGGCGAGCCAGTCGCCCATGCCCTTGCGGAAGGCGGCGCGGACGCCGTTCACGTTGACGGATGCGAGGCGCAGGCGTGTCATGCAGAACACCTTATCGGCGGGTGCCGACAGCCCTGGACGCCCCCGACGGACGGACGGGAGGCACGGTGCCAGCTGGCACCGTGCCTCCCGTCCGCCCTGTGGTCGCGTGCAGGACGCGACCTGCGCGATCAGGCCGCGTCGTGGTCCGTCCCGAGGAACTCGACCAGGCTGTCCGCGGTGGTCTCGGCGTCGTCGCCCGAGACGGTGAGGGTGACCTCGTCGCCGTGCTCGATGCCGAGTCCGAGCAGGGCGAGGATGCTGCCGGCGTTCCCGGACTTGTCGCCCTTGGCGATCGTGACCTGGTGCCCCGACGCCGTCACGGTCTGGACGAAGAGGGAGGCGGGGCGAGCGTGCAGGCCGGATGCGCTGGCGACGGTCACGGTGCGGGTGGCTTCGGACATCGATGTACTCCTGTCGACGGGTGGTTGGCTCATGCTAGCGAGCGCTGGGTGGGCGGGAACGGGGCACGGTCAGGCTCGGCCGGGCCAGAAGACCTCGGTGCCGGCGGCCTCGACCTCGCGGACCAGGTCGAGGTTGACGGCGGGGTCGGTGATGATCGTGTCGATCGCGGCGAGCGGGGCGACGCGTCCGAACTCCTCGCGGCCGAACTTGGTGTGGTCGGCGAGCAGGATGCTCCGCCGTGCGGACTTGATCATCGCGCTCTTCACGGCGGCCTCGGCCACGTTGTGGGTCGTCAGGCCGCGCTCCGGCGTGATGCCGTTGATGCTGATGAAGGCGACGTCGACGCTGACCATGCCGATGAGCTGGTGCGTCCACGTGCCGACGCCGGCCAGCGAGTCGCTGCGGATGTTGCCGCCGAGCAGGTGCAGGTCGAGGCCCGGGCGGTTCGCGACGGCGGTGGCGACCGGCAGCGAGTGCGTGACGACCGTCAGGCCGCGGTCGGTCGGGAGCATCTCGGCCAGGCAGATGGTCGAGGTGCCGGCGTCGATCATGATCGAGCCGTTCTCGGGCAGTTCCGCCAGGGCGGCCTCGGCGATGACCATCTTCTCGGTCTGGTTGATGCCGCCGCGGTCACCGACGCCGGGGTGCAGGGTGATGCGCTCGACCGGGATCGCCCCGCCGTGCGCGCGCCGGACGAGGCCGCGGCGCTCGAGGCTCGTCAGGTCGCGGCGGATGGTCTCGGGCGTGACGGCGAGCAGCTCGGCCAGGTCCTTGACGTCCACCCGGCCCTGCGCGCGCGCCTGCTCGACGATGCGCTGGTGGCGTTCTGGTGCGTACATCGGACCTCGTCGTCTCGGGTCGGAACGGAACGGACATGTTCGGGCGCGACATCCGTGATGTCGGTGCCGTCGGTCGATCCGCCAGACGCAAACGGGCATCTGTTTCTGTATTTTTATCCCCGGATGTGTTTGTTTGTCAACGCTGATCGGGGTAGTGTGCTGATCAGCCGCACGGGCGTGGTCTGTTCCCGTGCCGCGTGCACCGAACGATCCACCCCACCGCAAGCGCGTGTGAGATGAAGGAGTCTCGAATGTCCGAACTGCTCGGCACCGGCGTCGGCCGTGGCGTCGCCCACGGCCCCGTGCTCCGGATGGCTGACCCGCTCGGCGAACCGTCGAAGGATGCCCTGGTGGGTTCTGCGGACGACGCGAAGCAGGCCGTGCACGACGCACTCGCCGCCGTGGCGGACGACCTCAACAAGCGCGGACAGCTCGCCGGTGGCGACGCCCAGGCCGTGCTCGAGGCCCAGGCGCTGATGGCGCAGGACCCGACGCTGCTCGACGACGTGCACGCCCGCATCGACGGCGGCACGAACGCCGAGCGTGCCGTGTACGAGGCCTTCGCACAGTTCCGCGACCTGCTCGTCGGCATGGGCGGCTACATGGGGGAGCGCGCGGCCGACCTCGACGACGTCGCCCAGCGCATCATCGCCAAGCTCCGCGGCGTGCACGCCCCCGGTGTCCCCGAGTCGGACACCCCTTTCGTCCTCGTCGCCCGCGACCTCGCACCGGCCGACACCGCCCTGCTCGACCTCGACAAGGTCCTGGCGCTCGTCACCCGTGACGGCGGCCCGACCTCGCACACCGCCATCCTCGCCCGTGCCAAGGGCATCACCGCAATCGTCGGTGTGACCGGTGCGGACGACCTGGTCGACGGCCAGTCCGTCGTGGTCGACGCCATCGCCGGCACGGTCGTGACCGACCCCGACGCCGCACTGGTCGCGGACGTCGAGCGCCGCATCGCCGACCGCCTCGCCGCCGCAGCGGCACCGCTCACCGCCGGTGCCCTCGCCGACGGCCACGTCGTGCCCCTGCTCGCGAACCTCGGCAGCCCCGCCGACGCCGCCGGCGCCGTTGCTCTCGGTGCGGAGGGCGTGGGGCTCTTCCGCACCGAGTTCCTCTTCCTCGACTCGCCCAAGGCCCCCACGGTCGACGAGCAGACCGAGTCGTACCGCCAGCTCCTCGCGGCGTTCCCCGGCAAGAAGGTGGTCGTGCGTGCGCTCGACGCCGGCGCCGACAAGCCGCTGCCGTTCCTCACCGACAAGGACGAGGAGAACCCCGCCCTCGGGCGCCGCGGTCTCCGTGCCCTGCGGAACCACCCCGAGGTCCTGCGCGACCAGCTCACCGCGCTCGCCCAGGCCGACGCCGCGACCGAGGCCGACCTGTGGGTGATGGCCCCGATGGTCGCCGACGCCGAGGAGACCGAGTACTTCGTCACCCTGGCGCGTGAGCTGGGCATCCGCACCGCGGGCGTCATGGCCGAGGTGCCGTCGCTCGCGCTGATGGCCGACCAGGTGTTCCAGAACGCCGACTTCGTGTCGATCGGCACGAACGACCTGACCCAGTACACGATGGCCGCCGACCGCATGCTCGGCACCGTCGCGTCCTACCAGGACCCGTGGCACCCCGCCGTCCTGCGCCTCGTCGCGCAGCTCGGCACCGCGGGCGCGACCGCCGGCAAGCCCGTCGGGATCTGCGGCGAGGCAGCAGCCGACCCGCTGCTCGCCGTCGTCCTGGTCGGTCTCGGCGCCACCACCCTCTCCATGACCCCCGCGGCCCTGGCCGACGTGCGCGCCGAACTCGGTCGCTACACGCTCGAACAGGCCCGCGAGATGGCGACGGCGGCACTCGCCGCGAGCACGGCGGCGGCCGCGAAGTCCGCTGCCGCGTCCGCGGTGCACGCCGCCTGACCCACCACTCCCAGCACCACCCTCCCAGCACCACGCAGCAGCTCCACCACACAGAAAGTCACCGCACATGACAACGTCGTCCGTTGCAGCGCCCGACGCACCCGCGAAGTCGCGGGGCGGCGCACGCGTCGCCGTTCAGAAGTTCGGCACGTTCCTCTCCGGCATGGTCATGCCCAACATCGCGATCTTCATCGCGTGGGGCATCATCACGGCCTTCTTCATCCCGGACGGCTGGACGCCGGTCGCAGCCCTCGGCGGGTCCCGCGACGGCAGTGTCGTGGGTGTCGTCGGCCCGATCCTGACGTACCTCATCCCGCTCGCGATCGCGTTCCAGGGTGGCCGCATGGTCTACGAGACCCGCGGTGCAGTCGTCGGCTCGATCTTCGCTATGGGCGTCATCCTCGGCTCCGACTCGACGATGATCCTCGGTGCGATGATCTGCGGGCCGCTCGGTGCGTACATCATCAAGCAGCTGGACCGTCTCTGGGACGGCAAGATCAAGCCGGGCTTCGAGATGCTGGTCAACAACTACGCCGCCGGCATCCTCGGGTTCGGGTTGTTCCTGGCCGGGTTCTTCTGGCTGTCGAAGGTCTTCACCGGGATCGCGACCGCACTGGGTGCAGCCGTCGAGTTCCTGATCAACCACTCCCTGCTCCCGCTCGCGAGCGTCTTCATCGAGCCGGCGAAGGTGTTCTTCCTCAACAACGCGATCAACCACGGCGTGCTCGACCAGCTCGGCGTGGACCAGGTCAAGGAGTCGGGCAAGTCGATCCTGTTCCTGCTCGAGGCGAACCCCGGCCCCGGCCTCGGCCTGCTGCTGGCGTTCACCATCTTCGGTGTCGGCATCGCTCGTTCGACCGCCCCCGGCGCGATCATCATCCAGTTCTTCGGCGGCATCCACGAGATCTACTTCCCGTACGTGCTGCAGAAGCCGGTCATGTTCATCGCGGTGATCCTCGGTGGCGGCACGGGCGTGCTGACGAACGTCATCTTCAACTCCGGCCTGACGGCACCTGCGTCCCCCGGGTCGATCTTCGCGGTGTTCCTGAACACGCCGCGGGACAGTTTCCTCGGCGTCATCCTGTCGGTCGTCCTGTCCGCGGCAGTCACGTTCGCGGTCGCGTCGTTCTTCCTCCTCGCCACCCGCAAGCGTGACCGCGAGATGGGCAACGACGGCGACATGAGCGCCGCGATGGCGAAGCTCCAGGCGAACAAGGGTCGCGACGTCAACTCCGCGACCGCCGGCCTGCTCGGCAACAACTCCCCGGCCAACGAGGAAGAGGCCGAGGCCTCCCTCGGCGGCGTCGGCTCGGCGAGCACGGCGACGGCGACGAAGGTCCAGAACCTGGTCTTCGCCTGCGACGCCGGCATGGGCTCCAGCGCCATGGGTGCCAGCGTCCTGCGCAACAAGATCAAGAAGGCGGGCATCGAAGGGGTCACGGTCTCCAACAAGGCGATCGCGAACCTGTCCGGTGACGAGGACCTGATCATCACGCAGGAAGAGCTGACGGACCGCGCGAAGCAGAAGAACCCGAACGCGCAGCACGTGTCGGTCGGCAACTTCATGAACGCGCCGCAGTACGACCAGGTCGTCGAGCAGCTGAAGAACCAGTAACGCCACAACCAGTAACGAAGTGCAGTATCGGAGGGGACGGGGCTGACCCGTCCCCTCCATCACGTCCTCAACACAAGGAGAACCCCCGATGCCCGTCCTGCAGGAGAGCCAGATCCGCATCCACACCGAGGACACCGCGCCGACCAAGTCGGAGGCGATGAAGGAGGCGGCCGAGATCCTCGAAGCTGCGGGCGCGGTCACGGCCGACTACTACCCGGCGATGCTCGAGCGTGAGAAGAGCGTGTCCACCTACATGGGCAACTTCCTCGCCATCCCGCACGGCACCAACGACGCGAAGGACGCCATCAAGTCGTCCGCCCTGTCGTTCATCCGCTACGCCAGCCCGATCGACTGGGACGGCAACCCCGTGCGCTTCGTCGTCGGCATCGCCGGCGTGAACAACGAGCACCTCGACATCCTGTCGAAGATCGCGATCGTGTTCTCCGACGAGGACGAGGTCCAGAAGCTCACCGACGCCGCCGACACCGCCGCGATCCTGGCGATCCTCGGCGAGGTCAACGAGTGAGCACCAGCACCGCCGTCCACTTCGGCGCCGGCAACATCGGCCGTGGCTTCGTCGGGCTCCTGCTCCACCAGGCCGGGTACGAGGTCGTCTTCGCCGACGTCGCCGCCCCGCTCATCGACGCCCTGGCCGCAGCCGACTCGTACACCGTGCACGAGGTCGGGTCCGGCGCCCAGGACCACGAGGTCACGGACTTCCGCGCACTGAACAGCGCGCAGGACGAGGACGGCGTGGTCGCCGAGATCGCGACGGCCGCGATCGTCACGTGCGCCGTCGGCCCGAACGTCCTGAAGTTCATCGCCCCGGTCATCGCACGCGCGCTGGTCGCCCGTGACGCGGACGCCGCACCGATCGCCGTGATGGCATGCGAGAACGCCCTGAACGCCACGGACCGCCTGCGCGAGTTCATCGTCGCTGCCCTGCCCGAGGACGGCCGCGACGCCGCCCTGGCGAAGGCCGTGTTCGCGAACACCGCCGTCGATCGCATCGTGCCCGCGCAGCCCGAGGGCGGCGGACTCGACGTGACCGTGGAGACCTACTTCGAGTGGGCCATCGACCGCACACCGTTCGGTGGGAACGAGCCGGAGATCCCCGGCGCGCACTACGTCGACGGCCTCGCCGCCTCGATCGAGCGCAAGCTCTTCACGGTCAACACCGGACACGCCACCGTCGCGTACCACGGCTTCGTCGCCGGGGCCGACAAGATCTCGGACGCCATCGCGATCCCCGCCGTGCGCTCCGAGCTCGAGTCCGTACTCGCTGAGACGAGCGATCTGCTGGTCCGCCGGCACGAGCTCGACCCCGAGGTGCACCGCGCCTACGTGCAGGCGATCATCGGCCGGTTCGAGAACCCGCACCTGCCCGACACGGTGACGCGCGTCGGCCGACAGCCGCTCCGCAAGCTGTCGCGTGACGAGCGGTTCGTCTCGCCCGCCGCAGCGCTGGCCGATGACGGCACCGAACCGACCGCGCTGCTCGACGCGATGGCAGCTGCGCTCCGCTTCGACGTCGCGGACGACGAACAGAGCGTCGAACTGCAGGCCCTCCTGGCCTCGGACACGTCGGACGCCGACGTGGCCACGCAGATCACCGGTCTCGGTGCGGAGCACCCGCTGCACGCCGCGTTCGCCGACCGGATCCGGTCCGCACGCGCCTGACGACGTCAGCACCGACGAACGGGAGGCCCGTCACCAGCTGGTGACGGGCCTCCCGTCCGTCCCGGGGCCGCGACGCGTAGCGTCGCCCGCATGACGAAGCACTGGGTCGCCCCACGGTTCGGCGGCAGCGAAGTCCTGGAGTACGCCGACACCGAGGTGCCGGCGCCCGGCCCCGGCGAGGTCACGATCGCCGTCCGCGCCGCCGGCATGAACCCTGCTGACACGAAGCACACCCGCCAGGGAGACCCCGCGGACCTGCCGATCGCCGTCGGGTACGAGGTCGCCGGTGTCCTGTCCGCCGTCGGCCCCGACACCGAGATCGCGTCCGGCGGGGGAGCGGTCGGCGACGAGGTCCTCGCCTTCCGCATCAGCGGCGGCTGGGCCGAGTCGGTCACGGTGCCCGCGGCCGACGTCTTCGCGAAGCCCGCCGCGCTCGGTTTCGCGGAGGCCGCCAACCTGCTCCTCGCCGGCTCGACCGCCGCCGACATGCTCCGCGTCACCCGCGCCGAGGGGCGCGACACCGTCCTGGTGCACGGCGCCTCGGGCGCGGTCGGCGTCAGCCTGCTCCAGCAGCTGCGGCTGCTGGGCACGCGCGTCATCGGCACCGCGTCGGAGCGTGGTGCGGACGTCGTGCGACGCTTCGGTGGCGAATGGGTCGCGTACGGCGACGGCCTGGAGGCGCGTGTCCGTGATCTCGCCCCCTCTGGCATCGACGTGGCACTGGACTGCGTCGGCACCGACGAGGCCGTCGACGTCTCGCTCGCGTTGGTCGCGGACCGGTCACGGATCGTGACGATCGCCGCGCAGGCGCGGGCCGCATCGGACGGCATCGCCGCCGTGGGTGGGGCGCAGCCGGCCAGCAAGGCGTTCCGGGACTCGGTGCGGCAGCGGCTCATCGACCTCGCCGGTGCCGGAGGGCTCGAGGTCCCGGTCGCGCGGACGTTCCCGTTGTCCGAGGCGAAGGCGGCGGCGGAGTTGCTGGAGTCCGGGCACCCCGGCGGCAAGCTCGCCCTCCTGCCCTGACGCGAGACCGAGCCGGGTGTCGTCCCCGCGGATGACGCTCGCCGGCTCGGGGGAGTGCCACACTCTGTGTGGACCGACAGCCCGCGCCGGAAGGAACGCACGCATGAGTGACCAGTACCCACCCAGGGACCCGTACGGGCAGCAGCCGGGTCAGTCCGGCCAGCAGCCGTGGGGGCAGCCGGGTCAGCAGCCTCCAGGGCAGTACGGGCAGCCCGGTCCGGCTCAGCCGAGTGGTGGGAGATCCGAGCCGCCGCTCTGGGCGCCCTGGTACGGCATCCCCTTCCCCCAGGCGTTCCTGCGGTTCTGGAAGAAGTACGTGCGCTTCGACGGTCGGGCCAGCCAGTCGGAGTACTGGTTCTGGGCGCTCTGGTACCTGATCGGCTCGGCGGCCGCCGGCATCATCGGCAGCGGGTTCGACGTGTTGCCGTTCGTCAACGACGGCTCGGACGGACTCGGCAGCCTCTGGAGCCTCGCCTGCGCCCTCGGGTTCATCGCGTTGACCGTGCGCCGGCTGCACGACGTGAACCTCAGCGGCATGTTCGCGCTGTTCTTCATCATCCCGCCCATCGGCATCCTGTTCTCGTTGATCATCGGCCTGATGTCGACGAACCCGCAGGGGCAGCAGTACGACCGACCGCAGCAGGGGTAGCGCGGCGGATCGGCCCTGCCGCCCGCTCGGGAGTTCTGGTTGACTCGGACGTGTACATCAGCCAACACTCGAGGGGGACCACGTGAGCGACCAGTACCCGCAGGATCCGAACAACCAGCCGAACGCCCAGTTCGGTGGCACGCCGCAGTACGGCCAGCAGCCGCCGACCGGGCCCGACGGGGAACCGCCGCTGTGGGCACCGTGGTACGGGATCTCGTTCGGCAAGGCCGTCGGCCGCTTCTTCAAGAAGTACGCGACCTTCAGCGGTCGCGCCAGCCGGAGCGAGTTCTGGTGGTGGTACCTGGCCAACGGGATCATCGGCATCGTCCTCGGCATCCTGTACGGCATCGGCATCGCCACCTCCGAACGCTCGACCGTGTCGATGTCGACTGCGACGTCCACCAGCGTCCAGTCGACCGTCACCGAGCCGTCCGCCCTCTTCGTCATCGTCGGCATCGTCGCCCTGCTCTGGGGCCTGGCGATCATCGTCCCGACGCTCGCCCTCGGCTGGCGCCGACTGCACGACGCGAACCTCCCCGGTGCGCTGTGGATCATCGCGCTCTTCGTCGGCATCGTCGGCATCGTCTTCGGTCTGCTGCCCTCGAACCCGCAGGGCGCGCGGTACGACCGTCCGCAGGGTGTCCGATGACCGAGAGCACGCAGCAGTGGACGCCCGCGGAGCAGACCGGTCAGTCGACCGGCGCCGCGGGCGTCCCGCCGCGATGGGCTCCGTGGTACGGCATCTCGTTCCCGAAGGCCATCGCCCGCTTCTTCGCGAAGTACGCCACGTTCAGCGGTCGTGCGAGTCGGAGTGAGTTCTGGTGGTGGTTCCTGGCGAACACGATCGTCACCGGGGCCCTGGTGACCATCGGCGCCGTCATCCGCCTCACCACGCTCAACGCCCGGACGGTCGACTACTACGGCACTGCGTACCAGGTGGTGGACCCGGTCCCGCCGATCTTCTGGGTGGTGCTCGTCCTGCTGGTGCTCTGGGGCCTCGCGACCCTGGTGCCGTCGCTCGCCCTGGGCTGGCGACGCCTGCACGACGCGAACCTGTCCGGTGCACTGTGGATCATCGCGCTGTTCATCGGCGTCGCCGGTGTCGTCTTCGGACTGCTGCCGTCGAACCCGCAGGGCGCTCGGTACGACCGTCCGGACACGAGCCGATGAGCAACGACGGGACGCCGCAGTGGGGCCAGCCGGGCGGCGACCAGCCGCAGGGGCAGCCCGGGTACGGGCAGCAGCCTGGGTACGGGCAGCAGCCGGGCTACGGGCAGCAGCCCGGGTACGGGCAGCAGCCTGGGTACGGGCAGCAGCCTGGGTACGGGCAGCAGCCGTACGCCCAGCCCTACGTCGACCCGTACCCGCAGTTCGCGCAGCCGATCCCGCTCGGGCCTGATGGCACCCCGCCGCTCTGGGCGCCGTGGTACGGCATCGGGTTCCTCGATGCGTTCACGCGGTTCTTCAAGAAGTACGCCCGGTTCGACGGGCGCGCCAGTCGGAGTGAGTTCTGGTACTTCGTCCTCGCCAACGCCATCGTGACCATCGTGTTGTTCGGCGGGTTCTACGCCGTCCTGTTCGCGACGGTCGGGGCGAGTAGCGGCGTCGACGAGTACGGCAACCCCACGGGGAGCAGCGCTCCGTCGCCGTTCGCCTTCGTGCTGCTCGGCCTCTCCTTCCTGTGGTGGCTCGCCACGATCGTGCCGGGCATCGCGCTGGGCTGGCGTCGCGTGCACGACGCGAACCTGGCAGGCCCGTTCTGGCTGATCGCGCTGTTCGTCAGCGCGGCTGCGATCGTGTTCGGCTGCCTGCCGTCGAACCCGGCCGGCGCGCAGTACGACCGCCCTGACCTGCGGTAGCTCCACGAACGAGAACAGCCCACCCCACGCATCGAGCGCAGGGTGGGCTGTTCTCGTTGGACGGTCAGACCACCCGGAGACGGACGAGCGCGCCGTCGACGACCAGGTCGCGCACGGTGGCGGACGGGTCGGCGATCTGGAAGCGCAGGGCACCGCCCGGCTGCTCGAACCACGGCTGGACGAAGCGGACGTTCACCAGGAACGGCCGGTCGACGACGTAGCGGTGCGTCTCGGGCGACGAGGTCACGTGCGGCGGCAGCGAGCGGCTGGGCAGCGGGGTGTCGAGCGGGTGGAGCAGGTAGCCGTCCGGGCCACCGATGCGGTCGACGGGGACGCCGGCCGGGATCTGGATGGTCAGGCCCTGTTCGCCCGCCTGGGAGACCTGCTGCGCGAGCTGCGGGTAGGTCGACGCCGCACGGTCACGGAGCCCGTCGAGCTCGTGGCGGGGGATGTCGCGCGGCTGCGGGAACGGACGGTTCAGGAACCGGCGCAGCATCTCCACGGCGTCGTCCTCGCCCGTCGCCTGCGCGAGCCGACGAGCCGTGCCGTAGTCGACGACCTCGAGCGCGTAGTCGGAGGCGTCGGTCTGGACGATGCGGAGCGCCCCCTCGACCGGCGGTTCGTGCAGGGTCTCACCGGGGAGCTGCACGTACCGGGTCGTGTAGCCGAGCTGGTCGAGGATGGGGCGGGTGTCCGCGAACGTCATGGTCGGGAGCCTATCGGTCGGCGTGGTGCGGAGCTTGGACGGAGCCGGGACTACGCCCGACCCCGCATGATCGCCTGCTTGACCTCGGAGATCGCCTTCGTCACCTGGATTCCGCGAGGGCACGCGTCGGTGCAGTTGAAGGTTGTCCGGCAGCGCCAGACGCCTTCCTTGTCGTTGAGGATGTCGAGACGGACGTTCGCGGCGTCGTCGCGGGAGTCGAAGATGAAGCGGTGGGCGTTCACGATCGCGGCGGGGCCGAAGTACTGCCCGTCGGTCCAGAACACCGGGCAGGACGACGTGCACGCCGCGCAGAGGATGCACTTCGTGGTGTCGTCGAACCGGGCGCGGTCGGCGACGGACTGCACACGCTCCTTGCCGGGCGTCGGGGCCGACGAGGACTGCAGGAACGGCTGCACCTCGCGGTAGCTCTGGAAGAAGGGCTCCATGTCGACGACGAGGTCCTTCTCGAGCGGCAGGCCCTTGATCGCCTCGACGTAGATCGGCTTCGAGACGTCGAGGTCCTTGATCAGGGTCTTGCACGCCAGACGGTTCCGACCGTTGATGCGCATCGCGTCGGAGCCGCAGACACCGTGCGCGCAGGAACGCCGGAAGGTCAGGGACCCGTCCTGCTCCCACTTGATCTTGTGCAGGGCGTCGAGGATGCGGTCGGTCGGCAGCATCATGACGTCGAAGTCCTGCCAGCGCGGCTCGTCGTCGACGTCGGGATCGAAGCGACGGACGATGACCGTGACGGAGAAGGATCCGGGAGGGGCGTCCTGCACGGTGTCGGTGCGGGGTGCTTCGGAGACCAGGGTGTCGGTCATCTCAGTACTTCCTCTCCATCGGCTGGTACCGCGTGATGACGACAGGCTTCCAGTCGAGCGTGATGTGGTCGTCGGCGAGTGACGAGTGCGGGTCGCCCGTCAGGTACGCCATGGTGTGCTGCATGTAGTTCTCGTCGTCGCGCTTGGGGTAGTCGTCGCGCATGTGTCCGCCGCGGCTCTCCTTGCGGTTGCGTGCGGAGTAGACGACGACCTCGGCCAGGTCGAGCAGGAACCCGAGCTCGACGGCCTCGAGCAGGTCGGTGTTGAACCGCTTGCCCTTGTCCTGCACGGAGACCTGCATGAAACGGTTGCGCAGTGTGTGCAGGGTCTCGGTGACACGGGCGAGCGACTCGTCCGTGCGGAACACCTGCGCGTTCTTGTCCATCTCCTCTTGCAGTTCCTTGCGGAGGGCAGAGACGCGCTCGGTGCCGGTGGAGGCGCGGAGCTGGTCGAGCATGCCGCGGACGCCAGCAGCCGGGTCTTCCGGCAGCGGGAGGAACTCGGCGGTCTGGACCCACTCGGCGGCGTTGTTGCCCGAGCGCTTGCCGAAGACGTTGATGTCGAGCAGCGAGTTCGTGCCGAGACGGTTCGAGCCGTGCACGGAGACGCAGGCGCACTCGCCGGCGGCGTACAGCCCGGGGACGACGGTGGTGTTGTCGTACAGGACCTCGGCCTTGACGTTCGTCGGGATCCCGCCCATCGCGTAGTGCGCGGTCGGCATGACGGGGACCGGCTCGACGACGGGGTCGACACCGAGGTACGTCCGGGCGAACTCGGTGATGTCCGGCAGCTTCGTCTCGAGGACCTCGGCACCCAGGTGCGTGCAGTCGAGCAGCACGTAGTCCTTGTTCGGACCGGCGCCGCGACCTTCTGCCACTTCCTGCACCATGCAGCGCGCGACGATGTCACGCGGAGCGAGGTCCTTGATGGTGGGGGCGTACCGCTCCATGAAGCGCTCACCCGAGGCGTTCCGGAGGATCGCGCCCTCACCGCGGGCACCCTCGGTCAGCAGGATCCCGAGCCCTGCGAGGCCGGTCGGGTGGAACTGGAAGAACTCCATGTCCTCGAGCGGCAGGCCCTTGCGCCAGACGATGCCGACGCCGTCGCCGGTCAGGGTGTGCGCGTTCGAGGTGGTCTTGTACATCTTGCCGAAGCCACCGGTCGCGAAGATCATCGCCTTGGCGTGGAAGACGTGGAGCTCACCGGTCGCGAGCTCGAACGCGACGACGCCGGCCGGCTGCTGGCGGGTGACGCCGTCCTCGCCGACGACGTCGACCATGATGAGGTCGAGTGCGTAGAACTCGTTGTAGAACTCGACGCCGAGCTTCACGCAGTTCTGGAACAGCGTCTGCAGGATCATGTGCCCGGTGCGGTCGGCGGCGTAGCAGGCCCGGCGGACCGGGGACTTGCCGTGGTCGCGGGTGTGCCCACCGAAACGACGCTGGTCGATCTTGCCCTCGGGCGTGCGGTTGAACGGCAGGCCCATGTTCTCGAGGTCGATGACGGCGTCGATCGCCTCTTTCGCGAGGATCTCGGCGGCGTCCTGGTCGACCAGGTAGTCGCCGCCCTTGATCGTGTCGAAGGTGTGCCACTCCCACGAGTCCTCTTCGACGTTCGCGAGGGCTGCGGCCATACCGCCCTGCGCCGCACCGGTGTGCGACCGGGTGGGGTAGAGCTTCGAGATGACGGCCGTCTTCGCCTTCGGGCCGGCTTCGATCGCGGCTCGCATGCCCGCGCCTCCGGCGCCGATGATGACGATGTCGAACTGGTGGTGGTGGACGGTGGTCTCGGTCACAGGGGTCTTTCCGTAGACGGTGGGAACGCGGGCAGCAACGGTGGTGGTGCTACTGCGCCGGGCAGAAGGACGGCAGGTCGGCGGCAGCTGCGCCGGCGGGGCACGGGTCGAAGGTCCAGCAGACGAGGAGCCCGAGCACGATCAGCACGACGCAGGCGGCCAGGATCGCGATGAGGAGCGTCTTGCGGATGCCCGGCTTCGACACGTAGTCGTTGACGATGGTGCGCATGCCGTTCGAGCCGTGGATGAGGGCGAGGACCAGCATGAGCGAGTCCCAGACCTTCCAGAAGGGGTTGGCCCACTTGCCGGCGACGAAGGCGAAGTCGATCTGCTTGACGCCCTCGCCCGCCACCATGTTGACGAAGAGGTGGCCGAAGATCAGCACGACGAGCAGGACGCCCGAGGCGCGCATGTAGATCCAGCCCCACTTCTCCCAGTTGGTGGTGCTCCGGGCGGCCGCTGCCGAGCGGGGAGGTTCGACGATCTGCGTGGTCATGTCCGTGCCCCTCAGTTGAAGTCCGCGACGAGGTTCATGAGCTGGCGGGGCAGGAAGCCCGCGATCGCCACCGCCCACAGGACCATGACGATCCAGAACATGGCCCGCTGGTACTTCGGGCCCTTGGACCAGAAGTCGATCAGGATGATCCGCAGGCCGTTGAACGCGTGGAACACGATGGCCATCACCAGCGCGATCTCGCCGAGGTTCATGATCGGGGTCTTGTACGTGCCGATGACGGCGTTGTAGGCCTCGGGGGAGAGCCGCACGAGTGCCGTGTCGAGGATGTGCACGAGCAGGAAGAAGTAGATCGCGACGCCCGTGATGCGGTGGAGGACCCACGACCACATCCCGATGGATCCGCGGTAGAGCGTGCCCTGTGGCGTCCGAGAAGCCCTGGGCGCTTCGATCGAGACGTCGGGCACCGCCGTCGCCGTACCCCCGCCGGTGTGCTCAGCCATGAGCTCGTCCTTCCATAGGACGGGCTCGCCCGATCGGCGAGCCCTTGCCGTTCGTGTTCGTGTGGAACACGACCCATCCTATGCGCGAGCGCTGACCTTCTCGTCCCGACCTGCCCGGAGGCCCCGTCCGACGGGCGGCGCGCCGATGGTCCGGGCCGTGTCGTGGTGGTCGAGGAGCTGGTCGCCGACGGCCTCCCACGTGGTCCCCTCGACGCGGAGCCGACCGGCCGAACCCATCCGCTCGGCCAGGGCGCGGTCGTGGTGCAGCCGCAGGACGGCGTGCCGCAGGGCCTGGGGTGCGTCGGCGTCGTAGAGCTCCCCGTCGAGCCCCGGGGCGACCAGGTCGAGCGGGCCGCCGGACGCCGGTGCGATCACCGGTAGGCCGGAGGCGTGGGCCTCCTGCAGGGTCTGCCCGAAGGTCTCGGCCGGACCGGTGTGCACGAACAGGTCGAGTGCTGCGTACGCGTCGGCGAGGGCGTCGCCGCGCAAGGGGCCGGTGAAGGTGACGTCGAGGTGCCGGAGCCGCCGCTCGAGCATCGCCCGCGACGGACCGCCGCCGGCGACGACGACCCGGATGCCGGGGACACCACCGAGTTCGGCGAGTCGCTCGACCTCCTTCTCCGGGGCGAGGCGACCGACGTACCCGACGATCGTCTCGCCGTTCGGGGCGAGCCGGCGGCGGAGCGCCCGCACGTGCCCCGACGTCCGGCGTGCGGGGTGGAACAGCTCGGTGTCGACGCCGCGACCCCAGCGGGCGACGCGCGGTACGCCGTCCTCGGCGAGCATCGCGGCCGTCGCGCTCGACGGGGCGAGCGTCAGCGAGGCGCCCGCGTGGATGCGTCCGAGGATCTTCCGCACCAACGGGATGGTCGCGGTCAGGCCGTTGCGGCGGGCGAACCCGGCCACGTCGGTCTGGAAGACGGCGACGGAGGGGATGCCGAGCCTCCCGGCCGCCGTGATCGCGCGCCCACCCAGCAGGAACGGACTCGCGGCGTGGAGCACGTCGGCGCCGGAGGCGGCGAGGATCGTGTCGAGCACCGGGTGGGGGAGCGCCACCGGGAACTGCCGGTAGGCGACCGCAGGGACACGGTGGACGTCGAAGGAGCGGTAGCGCTCGACCGCGCTGCGCGAGCGGAACTGCGCGAGTCCGGGGGTGTCCGGGGCGATCACGACCGCGCGGTGACCACGTCGTTCCAGGTGGTCGAGGACCGCCAGGACACTCGTGGTCACGCCGTTGAGGGTGGGCAGGAAGCTCTCGGTCACGACGGCGACGGTCCGGGGGGACGTGCCGCGCTCCACGCTGCGTGCGCTCATGGTGCTGCCCATGCTCCGGGCGTGACGTGACCCGACGGGGCCGACGACGTGAACGGGACGCGCGCGCCGGGTGAACAACGCGACGCCCTCCGGTGCGGACGCCGGACGGCGTCCTGCGGGAGGCCGCATGCGGGAATCGTGCGGAGACCACCCAGGATCCGCCCGGCGGGGGCGGTACGGTGAGCGCGTGGCTGACGCTCTCGAAGACTTCTACGCGATCATCCCCGCAGGGGGCATCGGATCGCGCCTGTGGCCGTTGTCGCGCGCGGACGCACCCAAGTTCCTGCACGACCTGACGGGTTCCGGCACCTCGCTGCTGCGGCAGACCTGGGACCGCCTGGCGCCGCTCGCCGGCGACCAGCGGATCATGGTCGTCACCGGCCGTGCGCACCGCGTCGCGGTCGAGTCGCAGCTACCCGGCGTCGAGGACCACAACGTGGTGCTCGAGAGCGAGCCGAAGGACTCGACGGCGGCCATCGGCCTGGCCGCGGCGATCCTGGTGCGCCGCGAGCCCGACGTCGTCATCGGCTCCTTCGCGGCCGACCACGTCATCGGCGACGCACGCGGTTTCCGCCGTTCGGTCCGCGAAGCCGTCGCCGTCGCCCGCGCCGGCTACGTCACGACCATCGGCATCACCCCGACGGAGCCCGCGATCGGCTTCGGGTACATCCACGCGCACGGCGACACCCTGGACATCGAGGGCGCACCGACCGCGCACGCCGTCCGGTCGTTCGTCGAGAAGCCCGACCTGGACACCGCCCGCTCGTACGTCGAGCAGGGCACGTACCTGTGGAACGCGGGCATGTTCATCGCCCGCGCCGACGTGCTGCTCGAGGAGATCGGCCGGAACAACCCGACGCTGCTGGCCGGCATCAACGAGCTGGCGGACGCCTGGGACACCTCGGCGCGCGGCGCGGTCGTCGACGCGGTCTGGCCCACGCTCGAGAAGATCGCGATCGACTACACAGTCGCCGAGCCCGCTGCTGCTGCTGGTCGCATGGCCGTCGTGCCCGGCGACTTCGACTGGGACGACGTGGGCGACTTCGCCTCGCTCGCCAAGCTGCAGTCCGGTGGGCGACCGAACAACCTCGCGGTGCTCGGGGACGGTGCGCGCATCCTGGCGGACTCGTCGAGCGGCATCGTGATCTCGCACAGCCAGCGACTCATCTCACTCATCGGCGTCGAGGACATCGTCGTCGTGGACACCCCGGACGCCCTGCTCGTCACCACGAGCGCGAACGCCCAGCGGGTGAAGGGTGTCGTGGATGCCCTGAAGATCAGCGGCCGGGGCGACGTCCTGTAGGTCCGAGCATCCGCAACCGGCCGGTGATGTTCCAGGTGTGACGCGACTCCCTGCAATCCGAAGCCGCCGACTGCCCGTGACCAAGAACGCCTCGACTGCCTCGACCCCTGATCGGAGAACGATGATCGCCGATCGTTGCACCACGATCCGCCGGACCGTCTCGGGCTTGCTCGCACTGGTGGTGATCTCCACGACCCTGGCGGGTTGCGTCCTGCATGAGCCGGACACTCGAGACCCACGACGAACGGAGCCCCCGGTGAGTGAGAACGCCGCGAAGCGACAGATGGTCGAAGCGGTCGATGACGCGACAGGGCGACTCGGCGGTGAATGGAAAGCACGCACCGGGCCGGACTACGCGGAAGGCTGCGTCCTCGAGGACGGCGAGCGAGGTGCGCACTGGCGCTACCTCACCGGGAGCACGATGACCGGGCGGCCCGATGCCGACGCCGCCCGGATGACGGAGCACTGGGAAGGTCAGGGGATGCGGGTCACCCAGCATGATTCGAGCGACGGGCCTGCCATCTTCGGCGACGGCGCAGGGAAGGTCGTCTCGATCAGCGTCTACGCCTACTCGGGGAACTACACCGTCCAGGCCATCTCGCTGTGCTTCCCGGGTGACCCCGACGAACTCTGACCTCCAGAGATCCGCTCTCGCGGCGACGTCCTGTAGCGCTCCACCGACAAACCCCTCGAACTGGGGGTGAGCGGGCGACCCCGCGTTACGGGCGCGTTTCGGCGGGGTCGCGATCCCGTAACCGATCCACGGGACCCCCGCAACGGGTCCTGTACCGACCCGACGGTCGTGTACTGTCGCCACGATCGCCCGGAACGCACGTGGTCCGGGCACGCTCCCCGGAGGAACCAACCCGTGACATCTCGTACCCGACAGGTCGTCCTCAGCGGCCTCGCGCTCGCCGGCACCGTCGCCGTCCTGGCCGGCTGTGCCTCGGCGCCGTCCACCACCGAAACGGCGAAGAAGACCGACTTCCGCCCCTGCATGGTCTCCGACGCCGGTGGGTTCGACGACAAGTCGTTCAACCAGCTCGGCTACGAGGGCATGAAGGACGCCGCCAAGGACCTCGGCGCCACCTACAAGGAAGCCGAGTCCAAGGACGCCACCGTCTACGACTCGAACATCGAGCAGCTCATCGGCCAGAACTGCAACCTCGTCGTGACCGTCGGCTTCAACCTGGCCGACGCCACGAAGAAGCAGGCCGCTGCGAACCCCGACACCGACTTCGCGATCATCGACGACAACTCGATCGACGCCAAGAACGTCAAGCCGATCACGTTCGACACCTCGCAGGCCGCGTTCCTCGCCGGCTACGCGGCGGCGTCGTACTCGAAGACCGGCGTCGTCGGCACCTTCGGCGGCATGCAGATCCCGACCGTCACCATCTTCATGGACGGCTTCGCGGACGGCGTGAAGTACTACAACGAGCAGAAGGACAAGGACGTCAAGGTCGTCGGCTGGAACGTCGACACCGGCAAGGGTTCCTTCACCGGTGGCTTCGAGGCCGGCACGCAGGCCAAGTCGGTCGCGCAGACGCTCCTCGACCAGGACGCCGACGTGATCCTGCCCGTCGGTGGCCCGATCTACCAGTCCGCTGCCGAGGCCATCAAGGACGCCGACAACGGTTCCGTCCTGATCGGCGCGGACAGCGACCTCTACGAGGCCGACCCCCGCTACAAGGACATCGCCTTCACCTCGGTCGAGAAGGGCATGCGCCCGGCCGTGAAGGACGTCGTCGAGCAGGCGGCTGACGACAAGTTCTCGAAGGAGCCGTACGTCGGCACCCTGAAGAACGACGGCGTCGGCATCGCTCCGTTCCACGACTTCGAGTCCAAGGTCGACAAGGGCCTGCAGGGCGAGCTCGACGACGTGAAGGCCGGCATCATCGACGGCTCGATCAAGGTCAAGACCCAGTCCTGACCCGGTGAACGCGGGCGGGGGAGCATCCCTCGCCCGCGTTCTCGTGCGCCCAGGTGGCGCACCCCAGACCGTGCATCCCCAGGGTGCACCCCAGACCGTGCACCCAAGGGTGCGCGCCAGACCGTGCTTCCGCAGGGTGCACGCGACACCGTGCGCCCGCGTGGCGCGCGCGAGACAGAAATAGACTCCCGAACATGAAGCTCGAACTCCGCGGCATCACCAAGCGGTTCGGCGCCCTGGTCGCCAACGACCACATCTCGCTCACCGTCGAGCCGGGTGAGGTCCACTGCCTCCTGGGTGAGAACGGCGCCGGCAAGTCCACCCTGATGAACGTCCTGTACGGCCTGTACGACGCCGACGAGGGCGAGATCCTGCTCGACGACGTGGTGCAGGACTTCGACGGCCCCGGTGACGCCATGCGCGCCGGCATCGGCATGGTGCACCAGCACTTCATGCTCGTGCCCGTGTTCACGGTCGCCGAGAACGTGATGCTCGGGCAGGAGCAGACGACCTTCGGTGGCCGTCTCGACCTGGCCGGTGCCCGCAAGCGCGTGCAGGAGATCTCGGACCGTTTCGGGTTCGACGTGGACCCGGACGCCAAGGTCGAGGACCTGCCCGTCGGTGTGCAGCAGCGCGTCGAGATCATCAAGGCGCTGTCCCGCGATGCCTCCGTGCTGGTGTTCGACGAGCCGACGGCCGTCCTCACCCCGCAGGAGACCGACGAGCTGATGGGCATCATGCGCCAGCTCCGCGAAGCCGGCACCGCCATCGTCTTCATCACCCACAAGCTCCGTGAGGTGCGCGAGGTCGCCGACCGCATCACGGTCATCCGCCTCGGCAAGGTCGTCGGCGAAGCTTCGCCGACCGCCACGAACAACGAGCTGGCCGCGCTGATGGTCGGCCGCGCCGTCTCGCTCGTGGTCGACAAGGAACCCTCGACCGGTGGCGACGACGCCCTGGTCGTCGAGCACCTCACCGTCACCGACCCGTCCGGCATCGTGCTCGTCGACGACGTCTCCTTCACGGTGCGTCGCGGCGAGGTCCTGGCGATCGCCGGGGTGCAGGGCAACGGGCAGACCGAGCTCACCGAGGCGATCATGGGCCTCGAGCCCGCGCACGGTGGCCGCATCACCCTGGACGGCAAGGAACTCACCGGCCGGAGCGTCAAGCAGGTGCTCGACGCGGGCGTCGGCTTCGTCCCCGAGGACCGCAAGGAGGACGGCCTGGTCGGCGAGTTCACCATCGCCGAGAACCTGATGCTCGACCGCGCCGACCACGCCGAGTTCGTCCGCGCCGGCACCATCCGGTCGGCGGAGCGTGACGCGTTCGCCGACGAGAAGATCGCCGAGTTCGACATCCGGACGCCTGGTCGCACCACCGCTGCCGGTCGGCTGTCCGGCGGCAACCAGCAGAAGATCGTCCTGGCGCGCGAGCTGAGCCGCGAACTGCGGCTGTTCGTCGCCGCGCAGCCCACCCGCGGCATCGACGTCGGCTCGATCGAGTTCGTCCACAAGCGCATCGTCGCCACCCGCGACACCGGTGTGCCGGTCATCGTCGTCTCCACCGAGCTCGACGAGGTCGTCGCACTGGCCGACCGCATCGCCGTGATGTACCGCGGTGGCATCGTCGGCATCGTCCCCGCGACCACCCCCCGCGACGTCCTCGGCCTCATGATGGCCGGGGAGATCCCTGAAGGAACGGAGCTGGCCGCATGACCGGTTCGGCCGGCGAGATCCACGCCACACCCACGACCGGAACGGAGCTGGCCGCATGACCGGTTCGGCCGGCGAGATCCACGCCACACCCACGACCGGAACGGAGCTGGCAGCGTGACCACCCCACCGCCAGACAACACGCAGCAGCCGGCCCCGGCGGCGAACGACACCGCCGACGCCCCGCTCACCGACGACCGTCTGCAGGAGGTCGAGTCGACCCCGCACCTGATGACGGACTCGGCAGCGGACACCGAGCGCCGCAACGGCGCCGGCGGCGACCGCTGGCACGCCGCCCTGCAGGGGATCCTGAACGGCTCCGTGCTCGTCACGGTGCTCGCCGTCGTCCTCGCGCTGGTCGCCTGCGGCATCCTCATCGCGGTGACGGACGAGAACGTCCGTGCCACCGCCGGGTACTTCTTCGCTCGCCCGACGGACATGCTCCAGGCGGTCGGCACCGCGGTCGGCGGCGCGTACGCCTCGCTGTTCCAGGGCTCGGTGTTCAACTTCGGCGCGGACTCGTTCCAGCAGGCGATCGGGCCGCTCACGCGCTCCGTCGACTACTCGGTGCCGCTCATCGCCGCAGGCCTGGGGATCGCGCTGTCGTTCCGCGCCGGACTGTTCAACATCGGCGGTCAGGGCCAGATCCTGATGGGGGCCGCGGCCGCCGGGTGGGTCGGGTTCTCGTTCGACGGCCCCGCCGCGGTCCACATCCCGCTCACGATCCTCGCCGGCATCGTCGGCGGCGCCGTGTGGGGTGGCATCGTCGGGGTGCTGAAGGCCCGGACGGGTGCGAACGAGGTGGTCGTCACGATCATGCTCAACTACGTCGCGCTCTACCTGGTCAGCTACCTGCTCCGCACCCCGGGCCTGCTGCAGGCCCCGGGCAGCAGCAACCCGATCTCGCCCCCCACGAAGGACAGCGCCCTGCTGCCGCAGCTCTTCGGCGTCCGGTACGGCGTGGACCTGGGGTTCATCGTCGCGATCATCGCGGTCATCGTGGTCTGGTGGCTCGTCAACAAGTCGTCCCTCGGCTTCCGGTTCCGCACCATCGGTGAGAACCCCCGTGCCGCCCGCGTGGCCGGCATGAGCGTCCCGTCGCTGACCATCTGGGTGATGCTGATCTCCGGTGCCCTGGTGGGCATCGCCGGCGCCTACCAGGTGCAGGGCGCCGTCACGTCGGGCTTCACCTCGGGCATCGACGCCGGCATCGGCTTCGACGCCATCACCGTGGCCCTGCTCGGCCGTTCCAAGCCGTGGGGCGTGTTCTGGGCGGCCATCCTGTTCGGCGTGCTGAAGAACGGTGGCTACGCCATGCAGGCCGCCAACGGCATCCCGATCGACATCGTCGGGGTCATCCAGGCCCTCATCGTCCTCTTCATCGCGGCGCCGCCGCTCGTCCGCGCGATCTTCCGGATCCCGCAGCCGGGTGCCCGCAAGCGCACGAAGACGAACAAGACCAGCAAGAAGGCGGTCGCCGCATGAGCACCCTCAGCCCCACCGCGGCCCCCGCGTCGCCGCTCGCGGACCGTCCGCTCGAGACCACCAGGAGCTGGAAGCTCCCGATCGGGTACGGCGTGTTCACGCTCATCGCGATCGTGCTGTTCGGCCTGCTGCCGCGTTCCGGCACCACCACGTTCCGCCTGGCGAACGCCGGTGACTTCTTCGCGCTGCCGAACGTCCCGTTGCCCGCGCTCGGGACGGGCATCGTCGTCATCGTCCTGCTCGCGATCCTGACGGTCTACGCGTTCATCGAGACGCGTGCGCTGCGCCGGGTCGCGCTGTGGGTCACGTCGGTCTTCGCGGTGGTGTTCGTCGTCGGGTTCCTGACCTGGGCCGCCGCCGGCTCGTCCCTGCCGATCCCCGGCCTGCTGCTCGGCGCGCTGAGCCTGAGCGTGCCGCTCGTGTTCGGTGCCCTCGGCGGCGTCATCTCCGAACGGGTCGGCGTCGTGAACATCGCGATCGAGGGCCAGTTCCTCGCCGGTGCGTTCAGCTCCGCGATGGTCGCGTCGATCACCGGGTCGCCCTGGGTCGGCCTCGTCGCCGCGCTCGTCGCCGGCATGCTCGTGTCGTTCGTCCTCGCGGCGTTCAGCATCAAGTACCTGGTCGACCAGGTCATCGTCGGTGTCGTCATCAACGCGTTCATCTCCGGCCTGACCGGCTTCCTGTACTCGCAGGTGCTCTCCCCGAACGAGGAGACGCTCAACATCGGCATCCGGTTCCCGAAGGTCGAGATCCCGCTGCTGCACCAGATCCCGGTCATCGGACCGGTGTTCTTCGAGCAGACGGTCGTCGTCTACCTCGCCTACATCGCCGTCGCGGTGGTCACCTTCGGGCTGTTCAAGACCCGCTGGGGGCTGCGGCTCCGCGCCGTCGGCGAGCACCCGCAGGCCGCCGACACGGTGGGCATCAACGTCACGAGCACCCGGTTCTGGAACGTCTCCCTCGCCGGTGCGATCGCCGGTCTCGGCGGGGCGTACTTCACGCTCGACGCGGTCGGGCCGTTCACGAAGGACATGACCGCGGGCGCCGGCTACATCGCCCTGGCCGCCGTCATCTTCGGCCGGTGGGATCCGATCAAGGCGACGCTCGCGGCGCTGCTGTTCGGCTTCGCGTCGAACCTGCAGAACACGCTCGGGGCGATCGACTCGCCCGTGCCGAGCGAGTTCCTGCTGATGCTGCCGTACGTGGTGACGATCTTCGCCGTGGCAGGCCTGGTCGGGCAGTCGCGCGGCCCCGCCGCGTCCGGCAAGCCCTACATCAAGAGTTAGTTCCCTTCCGCAAGACACCGGTGTTCGCCCTCCGCACCGCGGTTCGCGGGTGTTCGATCGACGAACACCGGTGTGTTGCGGACCACCCACCGGCCTGGAGGCACGACACATGACCGACACGCACGCTGCGGGTGACCAGGGGGTCACCGCCACCGACCTGACGGACGCGGCCACGGGCCTCCCGGCCGACGACGTGGACTGGGGCGCCCTGCGGGACGCCGCCACGGCCGCGATGCGGCGCGCCTACGCGCCGTACTCGTCGTTCCCGGTGGGCGCCGCGGCGCTCACCGACGACGGCCGGATCGTCTCCGGCTGCAACATCGAGAACGCGAGCTACGGGGTGACGCTCTGCGCCGAGTGCTCGCTCGTGTCGCAGCTGCACATGACCGGCGGCGGCAAGCTCGTCGCGTTCACGTGCGTCGACGGCGACGGGGCGACCCTGATGCCGTGCGGGCGCTGCCGCCAGCTGCTGTTCGAGCACTCCACCGAGGGCATGCTCCTCGAGACGCTCTCCGGCATCCGCACCATCGACGAGGTCCTGCCGGACGCCTTCGGGCCGCGCACCCTCGCCACCTACCAGCAGGAGCACTGACATGGCAGTCGAGCCGTTCGACACCGTCGACCTCATCCGTACGAAGCGCTCCGGCGGCGCGCTGAGCACCGCCGAGGTGGACTGGCTCGTCGACGCGTACACCCGCGGCTACGTCGAGGACCCGCAGATGGCCGCGATGGCGATGGCGATCTTCCTGAACGGCATGGAGCGGCGCGAGATCAAGGACCTCACACTCGCGATGATCGCGTCGGGGGAGCGGATGTCGTTCTCGTCGCTCGGCAAGACGACGGTCGACAAGCACTCCACCGGCGGGGTCGGCGACAAGATCACCCTGCCGCTGGCACCCCTGGTGGCGTCGTTCGGCGTCGCCGTGCCGCAGCTGTCGGGCCGCGGACTCGGGCACACGGGCGGCACGCTCGACAAGCTCGAGTCGATCCCCGGGTGGCAGGCGTCGATCTCGAACGACCGCATGATGCAGGTGCTGCAGGACGTCGGCGCGGTCATCTGCGCCGCCGGGTCCGGGCTGGCCCCCGCGGACAAGAAGCTCTACGCGCTCCGCGACATCACCGGCACCGTCGAGTGCATCCCGCTCATCGCGTCGAGCATCATGTCGAAGAAGATCGCCGAGGGCACCGGTGCGCTCGTGCTCGACGTCAAGTTCGGGTCCGGCGCGTTCATGCCGACGTACGAGGCGTCGAAGGAGCTCGCGCAGACCATGGTCGACCTCGGCAACGACGCCGGGGTGGCGACCTCGGCGCTGCTGACCGACATGGAGGTCCCGCTCGGGCTGACGATCGGCAACGCGCTCGAGGTGCGGGAGTCGGTCGAGGTGCTCGCCGGTGGCGGACCGGCCGACGTCGTCGAGCTGACCGTGGCACTCGCGAGCGAGATGCTGACGCTCGCCGGACTGCCCGACGCCGACCCCGCTGCGGCACTCGCCGACGGCAGGGCCATGGACACGTGGCGTCGGATGATCGAGGCGCAGGGCGGGGACCCGTCCGCGGCGCTGCCCGTCGCCCGGGAACAGCACGTCGTGACTGCGCCGACGTCCGGGGTCCTCACGCAGCAGGACGCGCTGCCGTTCGGCGTCTCGGCCTGGCGGCTCGGAGCCGGTCGTGCCCGTGCGCAGGACCCGGTGCAGGCCGGTGCGGGCATCGAGCTGCACGTCAAGCCGGGGGACACCGTGACCGAGGGGCAGCCGCTGTGGACGCTGCACTCCGATGACGCGTCGCGGATCCCGCGCGCGCTGGAGTCGCTCGAGGGGGCGTGGGCGATCGGCTCGGCGGACTCTCCCGCCGCAGCACGTGGTCCGATCGTGCGCGAGCGCATCGGGTCCTGAACCCGGCCACCCGGCCGACCGGAGGCTCCCTGCACAGCTGTGGGGAGCCTCCAGTGTCTTCCGTTGTGGGTTGTGCACAGGTGCCTGCGCGGCGGCGGTGACCACCGATAGCCTGGGGGAATGAGCGCCGACGCCCCGACCTACCGCCTGCCCGACGCCGGGGCGGTCATCAACGACCTGCCGAAGGTCTCGCTGCACGACCACCTCGACGGCGGCCTGCGTCCCGCGACCATCATCGAGCTCGCAGCATCCGCGGGTGTCACGCTCCCCACCACCGACCCGGAAGAGCTCGGGCAGTGGTTCGCCGACCAGTCGAACTCCGGCTCGCTCGTCGAGTACCTGAAGACGTTCGACGTGACCACGTCCGTCATGCAGACCGCACCGCAGCTCACCCGCGTCGCCCGCGAGTTCGTCGAGGACCTGGTCGCCGACGGCGTCGTCTACGGCGAGGTCCGCTGGGCGCCGGAGCAGCACCTGCAGGGCGGGCTGACGCTCGACCAGACGGTCGAGGCGGTGCAGGCCGGCATCGAGGAAGCCGTCGACGCCGCCGGTGGGCGCATCCGTGTCGGCCAGCTCGTCACCGCGATGCGGCACGCCGACCGGTCGCTCGAGATCGCTGAACTCGCCGTCCGTCACCGCGACGCCGGAGTCGTCGGCTTCGACATCGCCGGTGCCGAGGCCGGGTTCCCCGCCTCGAACCACCGCGCAGCCTTCGACCACCTGGCTTCCGAGCTGTTCCCGGTCACCGTCCACGCGGGCGAAGCCGACGGACTCGCCTCGATCCGCTCCGCGCTCGTCGACGGCCGGGCGCTCCGCCTCGGACACGGCGTCCGCATCTTCGAGGACGTCGCCCTGTCCGACGCCGGGGACGGCTCGACGCTGGCCTCCCTGGGCGAGGTCGCCTCGTGGGTCCGTGACCGCGAGATCCCGCTCGAGGTCTCGCCGTCGTCCAACCTGCAGACCGGAGCGATCGCCGCGTGGGGCGACGACCTCGCCGACCACCCGTTCGACGTGCTCTACCAGCTCGGCTTCCGCGTCACGGTGAACACCGACAACCGCCTGATGAGCGGCACCTCGCTGTCGAAGGAGCTCGCACTGCTCGCCGGCACGTTCGGCTACGACCTCGACGACCTGGCGGCGTTCCAGATCAACGCCGCGCTCGGCTCGTTCCTGCCGCTCGAGGACCGCGAGGAGATCATCGCCACCATCACGGCCGGGTACCAGGAGGCCTGACGCATGGGACTGCCGCCGCTGCCGGACACCGCCGTCCTCCTCGGTGCGGACGCGCACGCATGGCGTGACGCGATGCGCCTGGTCGGCGGTGCGCTCGTCGCGTCGGGCGCCACCACCGACGAGTACACCGACGCCATGATCGGCATGGTCGAGGAACACGGGCCGTACATCGTCATCTCGCCGGGGCTCGCGTTCGCGCATGCCCGGCCCGGTGGCGCCGTGGTGCGGGACGGACTCGCGGTCGTGACGCTCGCATCGCCGGTGGCGTTCGGCCACCCGCACAACGACCCCGTCCGTGTCGTGCTCGGGCTCGCGGTGGCCGAGGTCGGCACCCACCTGGAGTCGATCGGCGAGATCGCGAACCTGTTCAACGACGCCACCGTCACCGGGCGGATCGCGGCGGCGACCACGGCGGACGAGGTCCGCGCGATCATGGGGGTCTCCGCGTGAAGATCGTGACCATCTGCGGTGCCGGCATCGGGTCGAGCGGCATCCTCAAGGTGAACGCCGAGAAGGCGCTCGACACCCTCGGGCTGTCGGCGTCCGTCGTCGCTGCGGACGTCGCATCGGTGCGGGACGTCTCCGACGACGCCAACGTGATCCTGACGAGTCAGGAGTTCGTCGAGGCGATCGGGGACACCTACGCCGAGGTGATCGTGATCAAGAACCACTTCGACCAGGGCGAGATCACGGCGGCGGTCGACCGGGCGCTCGGCGAGCACTGAGCGCGTAGTGCGCCCTTTAGAGTTGGGGCATGAGCACCGAGAACCCGCTGAACGACCCCGCTGCCGACCCGTTCGAGGTCGCGCGGGACGCCGCCGCCGTCATCGCCGAACAGTCAGGCATCGAGCGGCACGACATCGCACTGACCCTCGGTTCGGGTTGGGGCAAGGCCGCCGACATCATCGGTGAGACCGTGTCCGAGATCCCGGCCGACCAGGTCCCCGGCTTCAGCGCCTCGGCCGTCCCCGGACACTCCGGCACGATCCGGTCGATCCGCCTCGCCGACGGCCGCCACGCGCTCGTCATCGGCGCCCGCACGCACTACTACGAGGGTCACGGCGTCCGCCGGGTCGTGCACAGCGTCCGCACCGCCGCGGCGACGGGTGCCTCGATCATGGTGCTGACCAACGGTGCCGGTGGCATCAAGGAACACTGGACGCCCGGCACCCCGGTGCTCATCAGCGACCACATCAACCTGACCGCCGACAGCCCACTCGAGGGCGCGACGTTCATCGACCTGACCGACCTGTACTCGGCGCGCCTGCGTGAGATGGCCCGGACGGTCGACCCGTCGCTCGACGAGGGCGTGTACACGCAGTTCCGCGGCCCGCACTACGAGACCCCGGCCGAGGTCCAGATGGCGAAGGCCATCGGCGGGCACATCGTCGGCATGTCGACCGCGCTCGAGGCCATCGCTGCCCGCCAGGCCGGCATGGAGGTCCTCGGGTTCTCGCTCATCACGAACCTCGCCGCCGGCATCCAGAAGACGCCGCTGTCGCACACCGAGGTGCTCGAGGCGGGCAAGCAGGCGGAGCCGGTGATCGCGGACCTGCTCGCACGCGTCGTCACCGCACTCGGGCAGCCGGCGTCGTGAAGCTCGACCTCGACCGGGTGCTCGGCACCGCGCGGGCGTGGCTGGCGCAGGACCCCGACCCGGAGACCCGCGACGAGCTGGCCGCGGCGATCGACGAGGCCGCCGACGGTGACGGTCCTGCGGTCCGGGCGCTCGCCGAGCGGTTCGACGGGCGACTGCAGTTCGGCACCGCCGGACTCCGCGCCGAGCTCGGCTGGGGCCCGCTGCGGATGAACCGTGTCGTCGTGACCCAGGCGGCGGCGGGGCTCGCACGGTTCCTGATCGAGACCGGGCGTTCGCCGAGTGTCGTCATCGGCTACGACGGCCGGGTGAACTCGGACGTCTTCGCGCGCGACTCCGCCGAGGTCATGCGGGGTCTCGGACTCGAGGTCACCCTGCTGCCCTCGGCCCTGCCGACGCCGGTGCTCGCGTTCGCCGTCCGGCACCTCGACGTCGGCGCCGGCGTCATGGTGACGGCGAGCCACAACCCACCGCGGGACAACGGGTACAAGGTCTACCTCGGACAGGACGACGACGGTTCGCAGATCGTGCCGCCCGTCGACGGCGAGATCGCGGACGCCATCGACGCGGTCGCCGCTGGTTCGGTCGCCGATCTGCCGCGCGGCACCGACTACACCGTGGCGACGTCGGCCCTGGTCGATGCCTACGTGGCCGCCACGGCCGCGATAGTGCCAGCTCCGGCGCTCCCGGTCGACGAGCAGCCGAAGGTCGTCTACACGGCCATGCACGGCGTCGGGTGGGAGACCGCGCGTGCGGTGTTCGCCGCGGCGGGGTTCGCCGAGCCGGCGGTCGTCCCGGAGCAGATCGATCCCGACGGTGCGTTCCCCACGGTGTCCTTCCCGAACCCCGAGGAACCGGGCGCGATGGACCTGGCGATCGCCCGCGGTGTCGCCGTCGGTGCCGACCTGGTGATCGCGAACGACCCCGACGCCGACCGGCTCGCGCTCGCGATCCCGACCGCCTCGGACGCCGGTGCGCCGTCGTACCGTCGGCTGTCGGGCAACGAGGTCGGCTGGTTGCTGGGGTGGCGGGCCGCTGCACGGGCGTCCGAGTCCGGCGCGACCGGCACCCTCGCTGCGTCGATCGTCTCGTCGCCCGCGTTGGCCCGGGTGGCTGCGCGCCACGGGCTGGAGTACCGCGACACCCTGACCGGCTTCAAGTGGGTGTCGCGGGTGCCCGGGCTGCTGTTCGGCTACGAGGAAGCCCTGGGCTACCTGGTCGACCCGTCGGTCGTGCGCGACAAGGACGGCATCTCGGCGGCGCTGGAGCTGCTGTCGTTGGCGTCGGACCTCGCCACGGCCGGATCGTCGATCGCCGGGCAGCTCGACGCCTTCGCCGCCGAGTTCGGGGCGTTCGCCTCGGGGCAGGTCGCGACCCGGGTCGACGACCTGTCGCGCATCGGCGAGGTCATGACGTTGCTCCGGTCCACGCCGCCTGCGTCCCTCGGCGGCCTCGACGTGCACACGGTGACGGACTACTCGGACGGGGTGCAGGGCTTCCCGCCGTCGGACATCCTGCGCTACGACCTGGCCGGCGACGCACGGGTGATCGTCCGCCCGAGCGGGACCGAGCCCAAGGTGAAGGTCTACATCGACACCGTCGCGAACACCCCCGCCGAGGCCCAGCGCCTGGTCGACGCCATCGCCGACGCCGTGCGCCCCTTGGTGTCCTAGGGCGGGGTGGGCTTCCGCTCGTTCGCGTCGCGCCCTGCTCGCGCCCTGCTCGTTCGTGTTGCGCCCCGCTGCCTGTCCACAGATCGCGCGGACCCCGCCCACGGTGGCCCGTGCGTCGCGATCATCGGAGCATGGACCACGACCCCATCTCGACCGTCGGCCTCGGGCAGGACCCAGGTCGTGCGTCGGCGATCCGCCGCGCAGCGGATGCCGGCGCCCTCGTCCGGGTGCACCGTGGCACGTACGTCGGGTCGGGTGAGTGGGCGTCCATGACGGGACGCGAACGACACCGCATGCTCGTGCGGAGTGTGCTCGCCGGCGGGAGAGGCTCCGTCGTGGTGTCACACCGGTCGGCGGTCGCCATGCTCGGACTTCCGTGGATCGGGGTGTTCGGCGAGCGTGTCACGGTGACCGATCCGTCCCGGGACCGGGGCCAGGTCAAGCGGAGCATCCAACGCGTCGGCAGCGCCGGTCGGCGACCGTCCTCCGTCCAGGTCGACGGCGTGCCCGTCACGACGTTGACCGAGACGGCGGTCGACGTCGCCCTCCGCGAACACCCGTGGCGTGCCATCGTCGTGCTCGACGCGGTCCTGCGGCGCGGCGTCGAGCGGGCGACGATCCTCGAAGCACTGGGGAATCGCCGTGCTCGGGGGCATCGACGCGCGCGGGAACTGGTCGAGCACGCGGACCCGCTCGCCGAGTCACCGGGGGAGAGCATCACACGATGGGGTGCGCACGTGCTCGGCGCTCCGGACCCGGTGCTGCAGCAGGAGTTCCGGCACGACGGCATGCTCCGCGACCGGGTGGACCTGTGGTTCGCGGAAGCCGGGGTGATCGTCGAGTTCGACGGTCGGGTGAAGTTCGACGACCCGCGGCGAGGGCGGACAGCGGCAGACGCCCTGGTCGACGAGAAGCGCCGTGAGGACCGTCTCCGCCGCCGCCGTGGGGTCAACGGCTTCGCACGGGTGATGTGGTCGGACGCGATGCCCGCGGGGCAGCTCCCACGGATCCTGCACGACGCTGGGGTGCCGCTCGGTCCGGACTGGGGTGCCGCCTGGCGTCATGCTGCGAGCCGCGCCCTCTGATGGTCATCGCGCCCCGAAGAGTCGGGGCGCGATGACCGCAGCGGGGCGCGGCTCGAGCGGACGAGAGGGAACCCGCGCGCTACGCGAGCTCGAGCAGCACGTGACCGGACGAGACCGTCTGGCCGACCGGGGCGTTCAGCCCGGTGACGACGCCGTCCTTGTGGGCCTGCACGGGCTGCTCCATCTTCATGGCCTCGAGCACGACGAGCAGGTCGCCCTTCACCACGGTGTCACCCTCGGCGACCGCGAGCTTCACCACGGTGGCCTGCATGGGCGACGCCACGGACGACCCGGACTTCGCCAGACCGCCACGGACGGCCGACGAGCGGCGCTTCGGGGGAGCGGTTGGCCCGGCGGGACGACGACCGGCGACACCGGCACCGGCAGCACCGCCACCGACGATCGACGGCATGGTGACCTCGATGCGCTTGCCCTGCACCTCGACGACGACGCTGTCGCGCGCAGCCGGGGCCGGCAGTTCCTCGGGGGAGCCGCTCCACGCCGGGATCTCGTTGACGAAGTCGGTCTCGATCCACTGCGTGTACACCGAGAACGGCGAGGAGTCGTCGGTCGCGAACGCCGGGTCGGACACCACGGCACGGTGGAAGGGGAGCACGGTCGGCAGGCCGGTGACCTCGAACTCGGCCAGTGCGCGCCGGGAACGCTCGAGCGCCTCGGCACGGGTGGCACCGGTGACGATCAGCTTCGCGAGCATCGAGTCGAACGAGCCGGACACGACGTCACCCGCGACGACACCCGAGTCGACGCGGACGCCGGGGCCGGACGGTGCGTTGAACGCGTGTACGGGGCCGGGCGCGGGGAAGAAGTTGCGGCCCGGGTCCTCGCCGTTGATGCGGAACTCGAACGAGTGTCCACGCGGTTCCGGGTCCGAGTAGTCGAGCACGCCGCCCTCGGCGATGCGGAACTGCTCGCGCACCAGGTCGATGCCGGTGACCTCTTCGGACACGCAGTGCTCGACCTGCAGGCGGGTGTTCACCTCGAGGAACGACACGGTGCCGTCGGCGCCGATGAGGAACTCGCAGGTGCCGGCGCCGACGTAGCCGACCTCGCGCAGGATCGCCTTCGACGACTCGTACAGCGCCGTCTGCTGCTCGGGCGTCAGGTACGGTGCCGGGGCTTCCTCGACGAGCTTCTGGTGGCGACGCTGCAGCGAGCAGTCGCGGGTGGAGACCACGACGACGTTGCCGTGCTCGTCCGCCAGGCACTGGGTCTCGACGTGACGCGGCTTGTCCAGGTACTTCTCGACGAAGCACTCGCCGCGACCGAACGCGGCGATCGCCTCGCGCGTGGCGGACTCGAACTGCGAGGCGACCTCGTCGCGGGTCCGTGCGACCTTCAGCCCGCGGCCACCGCCACCGAACGCCGCCTTGATGGCGACCGGCAGGCCGACCTCGTCGGCGAACGCGATGACCTCGGAGGCATCCTTGACGGGCTCGATGGTGCCGGGAGCGAGCGGCGCGCCGACCTTCTCGGCGACGTGGCGTGCGGAGACCTTGTCACCGAGGCGCTCGATCGAGTCCGGCGACGGTCCGATCCAGACGAGCCCGGCGTCGATGACGGCGCGGGCGAAGTCGGCGTTCTCGGCAAGGAACCCGTAGCCCGGGTGCACGGCGTCCGCACCGGAGCGGCGGGCGACCGAGATGATCTTGTCGATGACCAGGTAGGTGTCGGCGCTCGTGGTGCCGTTCAGCGCGTAGGCCTCGTCGGCGAGGCGGGCGTGCTGGGCATCGCGGTCCTGGTCGGCGTAGACCGCGACCGACGCCTTGCCCGCGTCGCGGGCCGCGCGGATGATGCGGACGGCGATCTCGCCGCGGTTCGCGATGAGGACCTTGCTGATACGGGGCATGACACAGCAGCGTATTCGTGCGGCGTGCGTGCGTTTTGACTGACGCCCACAAAGAAGCACCCGGATCAGGTGCGGATGTCTACAGTGCCCACAGATCGTGCCAGTCGATGCCGAAGCCACGCAGGAGCATCGAGCGCAGCATCGGCAGGGACATCCCGATCACCGCGGACGGTGCCCCCTCGATCCGCGTGATGTACGCGGCGGCCCGGCCGTCGATGGTAAACGCGCCGGCGACCTCGAGCGGCTCGCCGGTCGCGACGTACGCGTCGATCTCGTCGGGGGACACGTCGTCGGCGAAGGTCAGCACCGCGCTGTCGACGGCGACCACGCGGTCGCCGTCGGCGGCCAGCGCCGACCCGCCGGGGGCGACGTCGCCGAGCTCGGGGACGCCGGCGGCGGACGTGACCAGGGACCGGACGGGAGGCACGGTGCGTGCCGGTCCCGTGCCTCCAGGCCGTCCCGTGGTCGGCTCCAGGTCCGGGCGCCGGTCGTCCCGTCGCCGGTCGATCACGCAGTGCCCGCTCCACAGCGTGCCGCCGCCGGCGGCCAGCATCTGCCGCCAGCGCTCGCGCGCGACCTCCGGGTCGTGCGGCTTGCCGTACAGCTGCCCGTCGACCTCGAAGGCGGAGTCGCCGCCGAACACGACCCCGTCGACCGGCGACCCGGCCACCGTGGCGTCCGCGACGGCCGACGCCTTCGCGACGGCGAGGAGCGAGACGAGTTCCGGACCGGTCAGGTCGCGGCCGAGCGATGCCGCGGCGGCGGCGCCGACGGCGTCCTCGTCGACCCCGGGGGACACGAGGACGGGTTCGATCCCGGACTGGGCGAGGAGTGCTCGGCGGGCGGGGGATGTACTCGCGAGGTACAGACGCATGGGACCATCTCACCATGGGTGAATCCGTCGGCACGCTGCTCGAACTCGACGTCACCGGGATCGCCCACGGCGGCATCTCGGTGGCACGGCACGAAGGACGGGTGGTCTTCGTCTCGGACGCGATCCCCGGGGAGCGCGTCGTCGCCCGGGTGACCGAGGACCGCAAGAAGTCGTTCTGGCGCGCCGACACGGTCCGTGTCCTGACGCCGAGCGAGCACCGCGTCGACCACGTGTGGCCCGAGGCAGCCCTCGATCGCGACCCCGAGACGCGCCCGGGCGGTGCCGAGTTCGGCCACATCGCCCTCGCACACCAGCGCACGCTGAAGCACGACGTCCTCGTCGACTCGTTCGCACGCTTCGCGCGGATGGACCTCGCCGAGGTGCTCGGCCACGACGTCGTCGTCGAGGCCGCGCCCGGCGACGACGCGGCGAACGGCCTCGGCTGGCGCACCCGTGTCCGACTGCACGTCGACGAGCAGGGCACCGCCGGCCCCTTCGCTGTCCGCTCCCACTCCGTGATCCCCGTCGCCAGCCTGCCGCTCGCGACCGCCGTCGTGCAGCAGAGCGCCCCGCTCGGCCGTGGTGCGCTGCCGGGCTCGTCGGTCATCGACGTCCTCGCGCCGAGCGGTTCCGAGGGGGCACGGCTCGTCATCGACGACCAGAAGCCCACCGTGGTGACCGAGGTCGTGGGGGAGCGCACCTTCCAGGTCGACGACAACGGGTTCTGGCAGGTGCACCGTGCCGCCGCTTCCGTGCTGACCGAGGCCGTGCAGGACCTGGTCGACCGCGACCGCCTCGACCCCGAGGGCACCCACCTCGACCTGTACGGCGGTGTCGGTCTGCTCGCCGCCGCACTCGGCGACCTGGTCGGCCCGAAGGCGCGCATCACGAGCGTCGAGAGCGCCGCCCGTGCCACCGAGCACGCGCAGGAGAACCTGTCCGAGTGGCTCGGCGCACGTGCCGAGACCGGCCGGGTCGACCGCTGGCTGACGAACACCGTGGCCAACGCCTCGCGCGCCGAGAAGGACCGCTTCCGCGCCGGCACGGTCGTGCTCGACCCGCCGCGCTCCGGCGCCGGGCGGGACGTGGTCGTGCAGATCGCCGCGCTCCAGCCGGAGCAGGTCGTCTACGTGGCGTGCGACCCGGTGGCACTGGCACGCGACGTCGCGACGTTCGCCGACCTGGGGTACCGGCTCGAGGCCCTGCGGGCCTTCGACCTGTTCCCGCACACCCACCACCTGGAAGCCGTCGCGCGCCTGGTCCCCACGCGCTGAGGGCCGGGGCTCGTTCGACCGCCGTGCCTTGCGTGTCGGGGTGTCCACCAATAGGCGGACCGACCAGCGTGGCGCGGCCGAGAAGCCCCGCACCTGAGTCCGGGCTGGGTATCCTGGGTCGTTGATGGCACTCCGGTTTCAGGGGCCGGCGTCGCGCATCGGAACGAGAGGCCACAGTGGCAGCAGGAACGACAACCACCAGCACCGAGACGTCAGGGGCGGCCACCAGGCCGGTCCGGGTCGCGATCGTCGACGACCACGAGTCCGTCCGACTCGGGATCCAGGCGGCGTGCCAGAACGAGGGGTTCGAGGTGGTGCTCACCGCCGCCAGCGTCCCCGAGTACGTCCAGAACCTCGACGGGCGAGAGGTCGACGTCGTCGTCCTCGACCTGTCCCTCGGTGACGGCTCGACCGTCACCGAGAACGTCAAGGGCGTGCAGGGGACGGGATCGGCGGTGCTCGTGCACTCCATCGCGGACCGGGTCGCCAACGTGCGTGAGGCGCTCGCAGCAGGGGCTGCCGGCGTCATCCCGAAGTCCTCCGCCACCAAGACGGTGATGGCCGCGGTCGCCACCGTCGCTCGGGGCGACGTGCTCAACAACCTCGAGTGGGCGAGCGCCATCGACGCCGACCGTGACTTCGCGAAGGCGCAGCTCGGCCGCCGCGAGCGCGAGATCCTGCACCTCTACGCCTCGGGGCTCCCGCTCAAGCTCGCCGCCCAGCAGCTCGGCATCGGCTACTCGACGGCGCGTGAGTACCTCGACCGGATCCGGGTGAAGTACGTCGAGGTCGGCCGTCCGGCCCCGACGAAGGTCGACCTGCTGCGTCGGGCCGTCGAGGACGGGATCCTCCCGGGGCTCGACTCGGGCATCGACCCCGACGGCGACGGTCGCTGACACGGATGGTCACCGCGGCTGAGCCGGGGCGGACGGCCGTCGAACCGGCACCGTTCGGTGCCGATCCGGCGCGCAGCGTCCGCGCCTCGATCACGCAGGCATCGGTGGAGCGGGCGTTCGCGATCCTCCTGGCGATGGCCGCGATCGGGCTCGGCATCGTCGACGCGCCGGCGGTCGTGCAGCAGCTGCCGTACCTCGACCCGTTCTGGGGGCCGACGCTGATGCTCGCGCTCGCGGCGTCGTTCGTGCTCATCGGCGTAGCGGCCTTCGTGCAGCGGGTCGCCCAGATGGCGCAGATCATCTGCGCGCTGCTGTTCCTCGTCGCGCTCGTGACGTGGACGGCGACCGTGCAGGAGCCCATCCCGTCGTCGCAGCAGCCGTGGCCGTGGTGGTTCTGCACGGTCGGCTGCACGGCGGCAGCGATGGGCTTCGCCACGTGGCGTGCGACGGTCTACACCGCGCTCGTGCCGGCGGTGTACGTCGTCGTCCGGCTCAGCCCGCTCGGCGGCGACGTCGGCGTCCTCGCGGTGCTGCTCGACGGGGTCTACACGGCGCTCCTCAGCGGCGCGGTGCTCGTCATCGCGGTGGTGCTGCGCCGCGCGGCCACGGCGGTCGACACGGCGCAGTCCACGGCCGTGCGGCGGTACTCGCTCGCCATCCGGGAGCACGCGACGGAGGTCGAACGGGTCCAGGTGGACGCGATCGTGCACGACAGCGTCCTGACGACGCTGCTCTCCGCTGCACGTGCCGACACGCTCGAGGCCAAGACCCTCGCGGCGAGGATGGCCCGGAACGCGATCGACCACCTCGAGGCCGCGGCCACCGACGGCCCGGGTGACGTCGAACCGGTCGCGCTCGGGGAACTCCGGGCGCGCATCCGCGAGGGGATCGGCGCCCTCCCCGCGCCTGTCCGCCTCGTCCCGACGACGACCGGGTCGGTCCGCCTGCCCGCGTCGGTCGCGGACGCGCTGGCCTCGGCGGCGCTGCAGGCCGCGGTGAACAGCGTGCAGCACGCCGGCGACTGCGACGTCTCCCGCTGGGTCAGCATCGAGCAGCAGGGGCAGGGCGTGCGCGTCGAGGTCGGCGACGACGGCCGCGGGTTCGACGTCGCGGCCATCCCCGCTGAACGCCTGGGGGTCCGCCGCTCCATCGTCGAGCGGATCGCGACCGTCGACGGGCACGCCGAGGTGCACACCGCGCCGGGCGAGGGCACCCGCATCGTGCTCACGTGGTCGCCGGCTGCGAGGACGACCGCATGAAGGTCTCCCTGCCGGCGAGCATCGCCCTCGGACTCGCGTCGCTGTTCTCCGTCTACCACCTGGTCCTCGCCGCGGCCACGCTCCCGCGGGTCGACCAGGTCGCCCCGATCATCGCCTGCATGGCGCTCTACGCCGCGGCCACCGGCCTCGCACTGTTCGTCCCCGGCAAGATCCTGCCGGTCTGGACGGCCTGCTTCTCCCTCGCCACCGCGATCGTGATGCCGGTGATCGCCGCCCCGGTCGTCGTCGAGGGTCGCGGACCCGGCTCCGCCACCTGGTGGATCGCGGCGATCGGCACGCTCATGGTCGTGCTCGTCGTGCGCGGCCGGGGTCCGTTCGCGTGGGCCGGCGTGCTGTTCCTGACCGTGTACACCGTCGCCTGGGCCGGCCTCGGCTCGCTCGGAGGCCTGGGCGTGGTCGGCAGCGTCGCCTGGGTCGCGATCGCCACCGTCTTCGCGGCCGCGATGAGCCGCGCCATCCGCAACACCCGTGAGCTCGTCCTCGCCGAGCAGGAGACCGCCGACTGGCAGGCTGCGCAGGACGCCCACGTGTTCGAGCGGCAGTTCCGGCTGAGCCAGACCACCCGGATGGCCCTGCCGATGCTCCAGCGCATCATCGACTCCTGCGGGGACCTGGACGATGCCGACCGTGCCGAGTGCCTGCACCTCGAGCAGGCCATCCGTGACGAGATCCGCGGCCGGTCCCTGCTGTCGGACGACGTCCGCGACGAGGTGATGCGCCTGCGTCGCCGTGGAGCGACCGTCCAGCTGCACGACGACGGCGGGCTCGACGACCTGGACGCCCCGGACATCCGTCGCATCCACGCCCGCGTCGCCGAGGCGCTGCGGCAGGCCCGCGACGCCGACAACGTCATCGTCCGGACCGTCAGCGAGGGCTCCGACTCCGCGGTGACCGTCGTCGGGCTCCGCCTCGACGTGGCGGCGAGCGAGTCCGCCGCGCTCGGAGCGGGGCTGGACGACGACGACGGTGACGAGGACGACTCCGTCGCGCTCTGGCTCGAGATCCCGCGGCACGAGCCGGCGTAGCGCGCGGCCACGCGGCCGCGCGCGTGTCGCGACGATGCACCACGTGATCGACGCGTGGACCGTCGCGAACGTGGTGCGGACGCGCACTGCGGTGGGCGCGATGTGGGACAGCCGGGAGGCGCGCGGCGGCCCCGGCACGAGCCTCCCGGCCGTCACGTGGGTGCGCCGGGCTGGCGCGTGCGTGGAAGCGACCACGTCGCTGTCGTACGACGGCGGCGCTGTCGTTCTGCATCGGCCCCGCGAGCCGCACCGACGCCCGTCGGCCCGCGCCGGACGCCCCCGGAAACGGGGAACGGGCCGGTCGGATACCGACCGGCCCGTTCGCGACCCGAGGCTGAGCGACAACCCGAATGTCGCCCTGCCCCGCAGCGGGCGGTGGCTTCGTACCCTAGTCGGCCACCGACCAGCGATGTCTTTCGTTGAAGGACACCGAACACCAACTACTATGCCCACGCACCAGCTGCATGTCAGTCGTCATTATGGGGGACAATTTCGGCATTTCCGGTCCGCATCCGCAGATCGTGTCCCCCGAGCGAGGGGATACCGACCGGGAAGTGCGCGCCGTGACCGTCATGATCGGCCGCGCACCGAGGGGTACATCAGCGGAGCGATCGGCCCCAGGCGCCCGGTCCGTCCTCGAGCGGGCGGCGGAGCCCCCGAGCCGCCACGTCCCAGCCGGTGCGCGGTTCGACGACGACGGCAGCGCGTCCGGCCGCCGCGGCCTCGTCGGCCTGCCGCTGCAGGACGGCCACGACGGCGGCGAGCTCCTCGGGGGTGGGTTCGCCGGAGACCACCCGGACGTCCGCCACCGAAGCGGGCTCGTCCGAGGGCACGGGTGCTGCGTGGCGTCCCATCAGAGCGGGATGTTCCCGTGCTTCTTCGGGGGCAGCGTTGCACGCTTGCCCCGCAGCGACCGGAGGGCCTTGATGACCGACACGCGGGTGGCGTGCGGCTGGATGATGCCGTCGAGCTCACCACGCTCGGCCGCCAGGTACGGCGACGCCACGTTGTACGTGTACTCGTTGGCGAGCTTCGTCCGGACCGCGGCGACGTCCTCGCCGGACTCCTCGGCCCGCTTGATCTCGGCGCGGTACAGGATGTTGACGGCGCCCTGACCGCCCATCACGGCGATCTCGGCGGTCGGCCACGCGAGGTTGATGTCGGCGCCGAGCTGCTTCGAGCCCATCACGATGTACGCGCCGCCGTAGGCCTTGCGGGTGATGACGGTGACGAGCGGGACGGTGGCCTCGGCGTAGGCGTAGAGCAACTTCGCGCCGCGGCGGATGACGCCGGTCCACTCCTGGTCGGTGCCGGGCAGGTAGCCGGGCACGTCGACCAGGGTCAGGATCGGGATGCCGAAGGCGTCGCAGAACCGCACGAAGCGGGCGGCCTTCTCGCCGGCGTCGATGTTCAGCGTGCCGGCCATCGCCTGCGGCTGGTTCGCGATGATGCCGACCGTTCGGCCCTCGACCCGGCCGAAGCCGATCAGGATGTTCGGCGCGAAGAGTGGCTGGACCTCGAGGAACTCACCGTCGTCGACGATGTGCTCGATGATCGTGGTGACGTCGTACGGCTGGTTCGTGGAGTCCGGGATCACGACGTCGAGCTCGTGGTCGGCGTCCGTGGTCTCGAGCTCCGGGGCGACGTCGTACGCGGGCGGGTCGGACAGGTTGTTGTCTGGCAGGAACCCGATCAGCGAGCGGGCGTAGTCGAGCGCGTCGGTCTCGTCCTCGGCCATGTAGTGGGCCACACCGGAGACCGCGTTGTGCGTCTGGGCGCCGCCGAGCTCCTCGAAGCCGACGTCCTCGCCGGTGACGGTCTTGATGACGTCCGGACCGGTGACGAACATGTGGCTGGTCTTGTCGACCATGATCACGAAGTCGGTGAGGGCGGGGGAGTACACCGCACCGCCAGCCGCCGGGCCCATCACGATGGAGAGCTGCGGGATGACGCCGGAGGCCTGGGTGTTGAGGCGGAAGATCTCGCCGTACTTGCCGAGCGCGACGACGCCTTCCTGGATGCGGGCGCCGCCGGAGTCGAGGATGCCGATGATCGGCACGCCGGTCTTGAGCGCGTGCTGCATGACCTTGATGATCTTCTCGCCGGCGACCTCGCCGAGCGACCCGCCGAAGACCGTGAAGTCCTGCGCGTACACGGCGACGTTCCGGCCGTGGATCGTGCCGACGCCGGTGACGACCGCGTCACCGTAGGGGCGCTTGGCGTCCATGCCGAACGACGTGGTGCGGTGCCGCACGAACTCGTCGAACTCCACGAAGGAGTTCGGATCGAGCAGCTGCTCGATGCGTTCGCGAGCGGTGCCCTTGCCCTTCGCGTGCTGCTTGGCGATGGCGGATTCGCCCGCGGCGGTCACGGCCTCGTGGTACCGGTCGCGGAGGTCGGCCAGCCGGCCGGCCGTCGTCGACAGATCGGGGGTGTCTCCTGAAGTCACCCGCTCACCCTACCGGCGGGTGGGACGCTGCCGGTTGGAGGACCCCCACGGTTCCTGCCCGTACATTTGCGTGCATGTCCACATCCCCGTCGCCGTCGTTCCCCGCCACCAGCGAGGCGGTCCGGTCGACGGGCGCGACCATCACCGCCCCCGCCGAGACCGGGTCCACCAACGCGGACCTGCTCGCCGCAGCGCCCGAGCAGCAGCACGGCAGCGTCGTCGCGACCCTGCACCAGACCGCGGGGCGGGGCCGGCTCGACCGCACCTGGACCGCTCCGGCCGGTGAGACGCTCGCCGCCAGCGTGCTCGTCCGCGCCGACCTCGACGACCACGACCGCGGCTGGCTGCCCCTGGTCGCCGGTGCGGCGATGCGCGACGCGATCGCGTCGGTGCTCCCCGCCGGCGCGGACGTCGTGGTGAAGTGGCCGAACGACGTGCAGGTCGGCGGGCACAAGGTGTGCGGGATCCTCTGCCAGGTCGCCGCCGACGGCAGCGTCGTGGTCGGCGCCGGCGTCAACCTGACGATCCCGGCCGACCGGCTGCCCACCCCCACGTCCACCTCGCTCCTGCTCGCGGGCGCGGCCGACGACGCACCCGCCCTGGCCGACGCGGTCCTGTCCGCGTTCCTGCGCTCCGTCCTGGAGGCGGTGGCCGGCCTGGTCGCGGGTGGTCACGCCGCCGAGACGGTCCGGACCCACGTCCGCGCCGCGTGCGGCACGATCGGTCGCCGCATCCGTCTCGAGCTGCCGGACGGCAGCGTCGAGGAAGCCGACGCGACCGGCATCGACGACGCCGGTCGCATCACGATCCGGGACCAGGCGGGGCGCACCAGGGGCGTCGCGGTGGGGGACGTCACCCACCTGCGGTATGCATGACGGCATGACCGCCGAGCCCCCGCCCGAACGTGTCGTCGCACGCCTGCGACCGCACGCCCGTCGGCTGGTGCGCCCGGCGGTGTTCGTCGTGCTCGTCACCGCGGCCGGCGGGTTCGGCTTCGGCGTGTTCCAGGCCCAGCTGGCGTGGCTGAACGCCGTCGTCGCGCTCGTCGTCCTGGTGCTCGTCGTGTTCGGCGGCGCGGTCCCGCTGTTCCGGTGGATGTCGGAGCGGTACGTGGTCACCACCCGTCGTCTGGTCGTGGTGGGCGGCCTCGGCACCCGGACGCGGCGGGAGCTCCTGCACTCCCGCGGCTACGACGTCACGGTGCGGCGTCGGGGCCTGCAGGGCCTGTTCCGCTCCGGTGACGTGCTGGTGTTCCCCGGGGACGACCCGGCGGTGGTCCTCGCCGACGTGCCGCACGCCGACCTCGTCGTCGCCGTGCTGCACGACCTGGTGGAGGCGTACGAGGCCAGGCGTCGGCACCGTGAGCCGGACTGGGACGAGATCGTCGGCGGTCCGGACCGTCCGCCGTGGGGCGACGTGCGGGCCTGACCGCGGACGCCGCGACACCCCCTGGGGAGCAGTGGTGAGACTTCGGCGAGAAACCGGTACCGTCTTCGACGTGCGTATCTCTGTCATCGGCTGCGGCTACCTCGGTGCCGTGCACGCCGCCTCCATGGCCAAACTCGGACACGAGGTCGTCGCTGTGGACGTCGACCCCACCAAGATCGAGCGGCTCGCTGCCGGCGAGGCCCCCTTCTTCGAGCCCGGCCTGCCCGAGATCCTGACCGAGGCCCTCGAGTCCGGTCGGATCCGCTTCACCACCGACATGGCCGAGGTCGCCGGTGCCCGCGTGCACTTCCTCGCCGTCGGCACCCCGCAGGGCCCCACCGGCGCCGCGGACCTGACCTACGTGAACGCCGCCGTTGCCGCGCTCACCCCGCACTTGGCCGCCGGCGAGTTCGTCGTCGGCAAGTCGACCGTGCCCGTCGGCACCGCGGCGCGCCTGGCCGCCGAGGTCAGCGAGGCCGTCCCCGGTGCCACGCTCGTCTGGAACCCCGAGTTCCTGCGTGAGGGCTTCGCGGTGCAGGACACCATCGCGCCGGACCGCTTCGTGTACGGCGTGCCCGACGGTGCGGCCGGCGAGCAGGCCGTCGCCGCCCTCGACGAGGTCTACGCCGAGGCACTGTCCACCGGCACGCCCCGACTCGTCGTCAACCTGCCCACCGCCGAGCTCGTGAAGATCAGCGCCAACGCGTTCCTCGCCACGAAGATCTCCTTCATCAACTCGATGGCCGAGATCGCCGAGGTCGCCGGTGCCGACGTCACGGCGCTCGCCGACGCGATCGGCCACGACGCCCGCATCGGCCGCAAGTTCCTGAACGCCGGTCTCGGCTTCGGTGGCGGATGCCTGCCGAAGGACATCCGCGCGTTCCAGGCGCGGGCGAACGAGCTGGGCGTCGGGGAGTCCCTGGCGTTCCTGGCCGACGTCGACGCCACGAACCTGCGCCGTCGCGCGCACGTCGTCGAGCTGGCGCAGGAGCTGCTCGGTGGGGTCGTCAGCGGCAAGCGCGTCGCCGTGCTCGGCCTGGCCTTCAAGCCGAACTCCGACGACGTCCGCGACTCGCCGGCACTCGACATCGCTGCTCGCCTGCACGAACTCGGCGCCGTCGTCTCGGCGTACGACCCCGAGGCCGTCGTCACCGCGCGCCGCGTGCACCCCGAGCTCGACTACGTCGAGAGCGCTGCCGAGGCGCTGGGTGGAGCGGAGCTCGTGCTCGTGCTGACCGAGTGGACCGAGTTCCGCGAGCTCGACGCGACGGCCGCTGCCGCGCTCGTTGCGTCGCCCGTCGTCATCGACGGCCGCAACTGCCTCGACCGCGAGGCGTGGACCGCCGCCGGCTTCACGTACCGCGGCATGGGGCGCTAGCCGCGACCGACAGGAGGCCCGGTGCCGGTCCGTGGGACCGGCACCGGGCCTCCTGTGCGTTCATCGCGTCGTCAGCCGATGGCTGCGCGCAGCACCGCGCGGTACCGCTCGCCGATCCGTTCGGTGGAGAACTCCGCCGCCGAGACGACGGCCTGCTCCTGGTAGCGCGTCCGCGCCGTGTCGTCGGTGAGCACGCGCTGCAGTGCCGCGCGGAGTGCCGGGACGTCGCCCGGGGGCACGAGCACGCCGGACACGTCGTCCTGCACGACGTCCCGGATGCCGGGCAGGTCGCTCGCCACGATCGCGGCGCCGACCGCCGCGGCCTCGAGCAGGGTCACCGGCAGGCCCTCCTGGTCGCCGTTCGCCGCCGGGATCGACGGAACGGCGACGACGGTCGCCGAGGCCAGGGTCTCGAGGACCTCGGTGCGGCCACGCTGGCCGAGGAACGACACCGGCAGCCCTGCGGCCTGCTGCTCGAGCTGGGTCCGGTACGGGCCGTCACCGACGACGGTGAGCCGCCACGGCACGTCGTCGCCCAGGCCGCGGAGCGCCTCGATCAGGTTGCCGAAGCCCTTCTTCTCGACCAACCGCCCGACGGCGACCACGTGGTGCTCCTGTGGCGCGACGCGCGCGCGGGTGTCGCGGGCCGGGCCCAGGTCGACACCCATCGGGATCACGGTCGAGCGTGACTCGGGCACACCCCACTCGGTCAGCCGATCACGCATCTCGGAGTTGACGGTGGTGACGTGCGCTGACCGCCCGAAGATCCACCGCTTGAGGCGGACGAGGGGAGCCGCACGGAGCGCGTAGATGTCCCCGCCGTGGGTGGTCACGACGACGGGCACGCCCGGAGCGGCCAGGGTCGCGACGAGGGCCTGGGGGATGGCCCAGTGCGCGTGGATGACGTCGGGCCTCGCAGAACGCACCACGCGCCGTACGGCCAGGTACTGCGCGAGCACCAGGGCGGGCACCTGCACGATGCGGGAGCGGCGTTCCTTGAGGTTGTCGAGGATCGCGCCGTCGGCCAGGTCCTCGAAGCGACGCGGGAAGTACGGGTAGCGACGGACCGCGACCTCGCCGATGCGCTCCTTCGTGGCACCGCCGGGCACGCGGGGCGTGAGGACGAGGGTGTCGAACTCGGTCGCCTCTTGGTGGGCGAGGTCGAGCACGAACGCCGGCACCCCGTCGTCCGGCCGGGCCGGGAACGTCGAGCCCAGGACGAGCAGGCGGGGGCGTCCCTGGGGGGAGCGGGCGGAGCGAGTGGTGCGGGACATCGTGCCTTTCCGGGGGTGGCGGGGGACGGTCCGGTAGGCTCTCACCCCGTGCGCGTACTGATCCACAATAGCGATTCGCCCCACAACCGCGGGGACCGGGCGATCCTCGCCGGCAACGTCGAGCTCGTCCGCCGCCGGTGGCCCGACGCCGAGATCGTGTCCCTGTCCCAGTACCCCGAGCGGGACGCCGCGTGGTTCGGGATCCGGTTCCTGCCGGTCTCCCCGTACAGCACGGGCATCGGCGACCTGTTCGCCCTGCTGCGTGCCGCCCGCGGCGCCGACGTGGTGCTCTGGGGTGGCGGCGAGATCCTGAAGGACTACACGAACAAGCTCGGCCTCGTGTACTGGTTCGGCAAGATGCTGCTCGTCCGTGCGGTCAACAAGAACCTCGTCGGGGCGTTCCAGGGCATCGGCCCGACCACCGCCGGGGTCAGCAAGCGCCTGATCCGCGCCACCGTCGACCTGTGCAGCGCGTTCGCCGTCCGTGACGACGAGTCCCGCGAGAAGCTCCTGTCCTGGGGCGTGACGACGCCGATCGTGTCGTCCTTCGACCCCGCCGTCGTCGGGACGGTCACCCCGCCCGACGCCGAGGTGCTCGAGCGGCTCGAGCGCACCACCGGCCTGACCGCCGAGCAGCTCGACGGCTCGATCGGCTTCGGCGTCCGCCGCTGGTTCCACTACAAGCGCAGCGGCTGGATCCCGTTCCGGTTCCTGCCGAAGCGTTTCCGCCAGACCGGTGTCGACAGCGACAAGCTCGTGACCTACCGCCAGGCCGTCGCCGACCTGGCCGACCGCGTCATCGACCGCTGGGACGCCGACGTGGTGTTCTACCCGATGCACATGGAGGCGTCCGAGGGTGACGCCGCGTTCGCCCGCGAGGTCATCGCGCTGATGCGGCACGCCGACCGCACCCACGTGGTCGAGGCCGACGAGTTCTCGCCGTCCGAGTACGCCGGGCTGATGTCCCGCAGCCGCCTGTTCCTGGCGAGCCGCCTGCACTCGGCGATCGTGGCGACCATCGCCGGGGTGCCGGCCGCGGTGCTCTACTACGTCGACAAGGGTCGGCTGTTCTTCGAGCAGATGGGGCAGCAGGCGTACTCGAAGCCGATCGAGGCCGCGCTCGAGCCCACGTTCGTCGACGACGTCACGGCGCAGCTCGAGGCGCTCGACGCGGACCGCGACACGGTCCGTGCGCAGCTCGCCGAGGGCGTGGCCCGCATGGCGACCGCACTCGACGCCGACTTCGCCGAGGCGACGCGCGACGTCCGCTGACACGACGGGCGCGAACGCGCGCCCGTGACGGACAGGAGGCCCGTGGCGACACCGCCACGGGCCTCCTGTCCGTCGTGCGCACGGTGCAGCCGCGTGCCTGACGGGCGTCAGCTCGTCCGGGAGGCGAAGCGCTTCAGGTAGGTGATGTCGTTGCGGTAGACGTCCTGGTCGCCGGGGAGCGTGCCGCTGGACGCCCACTGCCAGAAGGTCCACTTCGACCAGCTGCGGCCGAGGGTGCCGGGCGTGGTGAAGTCCTTCACCGGGTAGATCGCGACGAACAACGGGTTCTTCGAGAACTGGTTGCTGTTGTTCGTGCAGCGCTTCCACCAGTCGGTCGTGGTGTAGATCGCGGGGTACCGACCCGTCTTGGCGACGACCGTCCGGTTGAAGTCCTTGATCCAGCTGCGCATCGACGACCACGACTTGCCGTAGCAGGTGCCCTGGGCGGCGCTGCCGTACTCGATGTCGAGCAGCGGCGGCAGGGTCTTGCCGTCCTTGCTCCACTGGCCGCCGTGCGCGAAGAAGTAGTTCGCCGTCGCGGCGCCGCTCGCCTGGCTCGGCTGGGCGTAGACGTAGCCACCGCGGTACAGGTTGCGCTGCTTCGCGGTCGCGTACTGCTGCTTGTACGTCGAGCTGACGTACGAGGTGCCCTCGGTCGCCTTGACGTACACGAACCGGGCGCCGTTGCCGTACGCCTGCCGGAAGTTCACGCTCGGCTGCCACGCGCTGATGTCGAAGCCCTGCACCCGGCCCGGGGGCGGACCGCCGGCGGAGGCGGCAGCGGCGGAGGAGCTGAGGGCCTGCGCGCTCACGCCGGCGGACAGGGCGTCGGGCGAGGCGGTCGTGACGTGGGACTCGCCGGCGTGCGCGGCGATGCCGGCACCCATGGTGTGGTTGCCGGTGCGGTCCATCTCGGCGATGGACAGCTGCTCGGTGGGTGCCTCTGCCGCCGGCGCCGCTGCCGACGTACCCGCCGTGGGGGCCGGTGCCGCGGTCGCGGGGTCGGTCGTGGTGACGCCGACGGCCGGGCCGCTGGCGAAGGTGATGGCCCCGGCGACGACGGCGGCGGTGCCGAGTCCGAGGAGTCTGCTGATCGGTGCGCGCATGTGGTCTCGTCTTCCCTGTCGAGATGCCGTGGGCCTGATCTCCCACGCCGAGGTCCGAGTGATGCTACCCGGCCTCGGCGACACATGTCCGTCAGGCGCACACGGGCGGCACCCGCCGCGGTGGGCTACCGCCGCCGGCGCGGCGCTGTGTCGGTGTCGTCGGTCTCGACCTCCGGCAGGCGCCCGCGCGAGGCGACCTCGCGCGTGGCGTGCTTCTGCCGGCGGTTGAGGAAGTTGCGCTCGACGAGCCACCACATCCCGACGCAGATGGCCAGGGTGACCGGGATCACCACGAAGACCATCAGCAGGAACTGCCACTTCGGGTACAGGCCCATCGGCAGGAGCAGCAGGTTGCCGAGTCCGAGCAGCGGGCTGTGGAAGAGGTAGACCGAGTACGACACGAGGCCGGCGAGCACGAACGGCTTCCAGGCGAAGAACCGTGCCAGCCAGGTGTGCTGCCCGGACACGGCTCGGCGTCCCATCCAGGTCAGCAGGATGCCGGCGAAGATGCCGAGGACGACCTCGGACGGCCAGGTCTGGTGCTGCCAGTAGTCGCGGTTGCGGAAGAAGACGAGGAGCATCCCGACGAACATCGCGGCGACGAACACGCCGCCCTGCCACCGCGGGCCGCCGAGCTTCGAGGCGTTCAGCTTGCCGGTCAGGTGCTCGTCACGGGCCTTCACGGTGAGTTCGGCGGCCAGCATGCCGACCGCGAAGAGGCCGACGAACCACGGGTGCATCCACGAGTAGCGGCTCTCGGAGCCCATCCACATGCCGATCAGGACCAGCGAGGACGCCGTCGCCCAGCCGCCGAAGACCTTCCAGAGCGGCAGGATCAGCAGCGGCATGAGGAAGTAGATCTGCCACTCGACGGCGACCGTCCACATCGGGCCGTTGATCTTGCCGATGTACTGCGGGAAGAAGTCGTGCACCAGGAAGAAGTGCGTGAGGAAGGTTCCCCAACCCATCGGCAACTTCGTGTCCCACTGCGTGCCACCCGGCTGCCCCATCACGGGGACGAACAGGATGATGAGCGCGAAGACGACGAGCGACGCCCAGTACGGCGGGATGATCCGTCGTGCGCGGCGCCAGATGAACTTCCAGAAGCCGCCCGGCAACCGGTAGCGGTCGAACCGGGTCACGACGGGGAGCATCAGCACGTAGCCGGACAGCACGATGAACAGCGGGACGCCGAGGTAGCCCCACCCGATGAACGGACGGAGCCACGGCAGCTCGGTCGGACCGGTGCCCCGCATCCCCGTGAAGAGGTACGCGTGGTAGAACACCACGGCGAGGGCGGCGAGTCCGCGGAGACCGTCCAGGTACGGGAACTCGAGACGGCCCCCGGCTCGGGGAGCGGCGGCCCTCGGTTCGGCTGCGGTTTCGGCTGCGCGGGTTTCGGTGGCCAACGAACGTCCTCGTGGTGGTCGGAGCGGGGTCCCCGGCAGTCTCCCACACGCCGAGCGTCCCTCGCGATCCGGCCCGGTGCGGTCCGACAAGCGATCGGATGTCATGATGAAGCACGTGACCGTGACGACGCCCGCAGCACCGCAGTCCGCCCACGAGCCCGTTCGAGGCCGTTCGGGGACGGCTTCCCGACGGTACCGGCACCTGGTCGCACCCCTGCTCCTCGCGGTCCTCACGGTGGTCGGCGTCGTCCTCTGCGCTGCGGTGGCCTACCACAACCGTCTCGGCGTCACCAACGTCGACGGCATCTCCTACATGGGCATCGCGCGCGAGTACGCGAACGGCTGGCTGCCCGATGCGATCAACGCGTACTGGTCGCCGCTGGTCTCGTGGATGATGGCGCCGTTCGTCGCGCTCGGCCTCGGCCTGCAGACGGCCTTCGCGATCGTCAACTGCTTCGCCGCGGCCGTGGTGCTCGGCATCGGCGGGTGGCTCGTCTGGTCGCAGAACCACCGCATCGTCCCGGCCCTGGTCTTCATGGTCACGGCGATCCCCGCGCTGATGAGCGCCGTGCCGGTGCAGACCCCGGACCTGCTCGTCGTCGCGTGGGTCGTCGGGTTCCTCTGGGCACTCCGGTGGGCCGACCAGGCGCTGCACGGATCGACGCGGGCGCGGGTCGTCTCCGGGGCCGTGCTCGGTGCCGTCGCAGCCCTCGGCTACTTCACCAAGCTGTTCCTGCTGCCGGTGGCCATCGGTGCCGTGATCCTCTGGCTGCTGCTGCGCGTCTGGTCCGCCCGCCGTCGCCACGAGCCCGTGCGGCACTGGTGGACGGCGCCCGTCGCGACGATCGTCGTGTTCGTCGTCGTCATCGCCCCCTGGGTCGGTGCCCTGACCGCCAAGTACGACACCGTGACGCTCGGGTCGTCGCTGTCGGTCAACATCGGTTCGAAGTTCGACGACGGCGGTCGAGCCACGGACTGGCCGTTCCTGCCGGTCCCGCCCAACGACCACGCCTTCTCGCCGAACGAGGACTTCACCCCGTCGGTCTACAAGCAGGGCCCGATGGACAACCCGGACCCCGCCGTGGTGCCGCCGGCCACCTCGTCGTCCAGCGACGACACCGCGCCGAAGGTCACGAAGGAGTCCGGCATCGCCGCCCGCGCCGGCTACTACCTGCACGAGCGCATGCTCGCCCTGCCGTACTACCTGCAGAAGATCAGCACGTTCGCCCCGTTCGCGGCGCCGATCGCGCTGCTCTTCGCCGCCGCACTCGTCATCGGTGTCGTGCGCTTCCGCCGCTACGCCTTCACCTGCATCGTCGCCGCGACGACCCTGGTCTACTTCGTCGGCTACGGCATGATCACGTCGTCGTCGAGCGGCGGCGGCAACGCGCGCTACTACTGGCCGCTCTTCTACCTGACCGCGATGATCGGTGCGCTCATGCTGCCGGCGGTCTGGCGACTGGTGCGCCGTCGTGGTGTGGTGCGGACGATCGTCGCGTGCCTGGCGATCGCCGTGGTGCCCCTGGCGTCGTACACGCAGAACTGGCTCGGATCGCCGGCGCCGTTCTACCCGTCGGTGAACCGGACCGAGCCGCTGCGCGTCCTCGGCCCGACCCGGGTGCCGGAGATCGTCCGGCTCGCCGACCAGATCCGGGCGAGCGGCGCGCTCCCCGAGGACGCCACCGTCATCGGGTCGAACTACCGGTCGCTGGCGTCGCTCGCCTTCCTGACCGACACGCGTGTGTACGGTCGCTCAGGTCAGGGGTACACCTACCAGTCGGACGCGATGCGCAAGCTGTTCCTCGACCAGGGCGTGCAGTACTTCGTGCAGTTCGACGCGGCCACTGCCCCGGCGCGCGACTACTCGGCGGCCGGCAAGGTCGTCGGCACGTACAACGCGACGATCTCGTGCAGCACCGACCGGTCGACCGACCCCGAGGTCCCCTGCCGCGTCCAGGTCATCAAGCTCGCCCGGTAGCGCGAGCGACGGGGCGAGCGAGGGCCGCAGCGGCACTGCAGGGAGCGGCCCGCCCCACCGTCTACCATGACCTGAGCCCGAGACCTGAGCAGGAGACCCGTTTGTCCGTCAGCACCAGCGACACCCCCGCGCCCGAGGGGAAGCGTCCGTCGAAGCGACGACGGTTCCTCGGCAAGGCGATCCCGATCGTCTTCTACGTCCTGCTCGCGGTGTTCCTCGTGCTGTACGTGCGCGGCGTCGACTGGGGGCAGCTCGCCGGACTCGACTGGCAGTGGTCGTGGGTGGCCCTCGCGACGGTGATCAGCCTCGGGTTCCGCTACTGGGGTGTCGGCATCTGGTTCTACCTGCTGCGACGACTCGGTGCGACCGGGCTGAAGGGCAGTGGCGTCACCCTGACCTACGTGTACGCGAAGTCCTGGATGGGCCGCTACATCCCGGGTGCTGCCACCTGGATCATCGGCAAGGTCTACTTCGCCTCGAAGCACGGCGTCTCGAAGGCCCGTCTCGGTGTGAGCGGCCTGCTCGAGGGAGCCCTGCAGATCGCCGCGACCCTGGCCCTGGCGCTCGTGCTGCTGCTCATCGACCCGCGCACCCACAACCTCGACCCGTGGCTCATCGTCCTGATGATCGCGGCGTTCGTCGGCTGTGTCGTCTGCCTGATCCCGCGGGTCTTCGTGTTCCTGATCGGGATCGCGCTGAAGATCCTGCGCCGCAAGCCGCTCGAAGCCGACGTCCGCCCGAACCTCGGCACCGTCCTCGGCGGGGCCGGTCTCTACGTCGCCGGAGCGGTGCTGTCCGGCACGGCGTACTACTTCATCACCCTCGGGGTGTACCCCTCGCTGAAGATCACCGACGCGGCCTTCGTGATCGGTGCCGCCAGCATGGCCTCGGCGATCAGCATGCTGGCCGTCTTCGCGCCCGGCGGGCTCGGTGTCCGCGAGGGCGTCCAGGCCCTCCTGCTGGCCCTCGTGATGCCGGTGCCGATCGCCCTCGTGGTCGTCGTCGTCACCCGTGTCTGGAGCCTCGCGGTCGACGGACTCTTCCTGCTCTGCGCCGCGGCCCCCACGTGGTTCCGGCGCGACCGGCCGACGGACGACCCCTCCGCGGTCGAGGGTGGCGTCCCCGCCGCCTGACGCGGCAGCGAGTGTGCAGAAGACGTCGGGTCCCGTGTCGGGACCCGACGTCTTCTGCTCACTGGGCGGCCGTGGCGCGCCTGGCGACGGACGGGAGGCCCGTGCCAGCTGGCACCGGGCCTCCCGTCCGTCTCGCAGGGGCGTCCAACCCGCGCCGTGCGCCGTCCGCCGAGTGGTCACGAAGTGTCGCCTGGAGACGCTCCAGACGATGGTTCGCGACCCCTCGGGGCCGCGCCTGCGGCACGTCGTGCCCGCCCGGCGCTCCGCGGCCGGGCGTGTCAGCGGACGGGAACCGTCGTCGACAGGGCGCGACGGTCGGCGCGCGCGACCTGCACGACCGAGGCGACGAGGCCCACCGCGACCAGCGCCACGACGACCACGAGCACCGCGGGTGGCACCGGGCCGATCTCGGAGTAGCGCAGCAGCCCACGCCCCGTCACCGGGAACACCGCCGCGTTCCAGAACCAGGCGGACGCCACCGCGAAGCCGTACACGCCCACGGCGGGCAGCACGACCGCCAGTGCCACGGCGCCCCAGGCGCGTGCCCGTCCGGCCGGTACCAGCCGCCGCCACGCGAGCGCGCTCAGCACGATCAGGCAGACGATCGCGGGGAAGTAGTACCGGCCCTGGGTGGCGGCGACCTCGGTGGTGGTCAGGTACGAGTGCGCGCTCGTGCGGTTCTGGATGCCGATCAGGAGCGCCGGGAACACCGCGAGGCAGAGCGCCGTCCGCAGGTCCGGGCCGCGGCGGAACGCCCAGCCGACGAGCACCACGAGGGCGACCAGGGTGAGGACGGCGGTGAGCAGATCGCCGATCGTGACCTGTGCCCGGCCGCCGAAGCTGCCCCAGAACGTGCGGGCGAGGGTGCCCCAGCTGACGTCGAGGAAGTGCCCGAGCGTGGGGCTCTCACCCGGCGGGAAGTCCTTCGGGGGCCGCATGGCCGTGTAGCCGTTCGGCTGGATCCGGCCGTACGACACCAGGTTGTGCAGCCACCACCACGCGCCGATGCCGCCGGAGACCGCCATCGCGACGACCGTGCGCACGATCCGTTGCCGCAGGGACAGCACCCCGGCGCCGGCGAACAGCACCACCACCGCGACGAACGGCACCGCCGGCAACCCCGTGCCCTTGATCCAGACCAGGGCCCCGAGGACCGCCGCCAGTGCGATCGTGGTGCGCCAGCGGATGTCCCCGGTGAGCAGACGCGTGGCGAGCCAGACGACGATCCCGGCGACGAGCAGGACGGGGGCGTCGTTGGAGAACGACGAACCGATGGACGCGAGCTCGGGCGTCGCGAACACGGCGAGGGCGCCGATCAGCGCGGCGCGGGGGCTGCGGGTCACCCGGCGCACCGACGCCCAGGCGAGCAGCGGCAGCGCGGTCACGGCCAGCACGTCGGCCAGGCGGAGGGCGATGAACGCGTGGTCCCAGCGGAGCTCGCCGAAGTCGACGGCACGGAGCACGGCGGCTCCGGCCAGGTAGGCGGTCGGCGGGTGCTGGGTCATCTGGTTGACCGTCGCCGAGGGGCCGGGGGCGTTCTGCAGCAACTCGCCCACCGTCGACCACTCGTCGGACGGCTTCGTCGCCTGCTCGACCTTGGCGGCCTGCACGGCGTTGGTGACGAACAGCTCGCCGGGGGCCGCCCACGCGTCGCCGAGGGCGAGGTGCACCGAGGCGTCGATGTGCGCGGTCTCGTCGGGCGCTTCGAACACCGGGACGATCAACGCCCACGCCACGAGCCACAGCCCGAAGGTCGCCGTGATCACCGCGATCGCGACACGTTCCCAGCGCGCGGTGCGGGGTGGAGCAGGGGTGGTGGTCGTCTCGGCCGTCACCCCACCGATCCTAGGTCAGGCGTCGTGGGGGACCCGCGGCCCGTCGGACACCGACTCGTCGGCGGTGGCCGGCTGCGTGGCGGTGCGCTCGGGGTGGTAGACCCAGACCTTGTAGAGCCAGAACCGGAAGACCGTGCCGAGCACGAGCCCGACGATGTTCGCGACGTTGTCGGCGAGCACCGAGGTGAGCCCCATGGCGTAGTGCGAGACCCCGAGGCAGGCGAGGGCGATGACCATGCCGCCGAGCGAGACGACGACGAACTCGACACCCTCGCGGGTGGCCACGGCGCGACGCTGCTCACGGAACGTCCAGTACCGGTTGCCCATCCAGTTGACGAAGATCGCCACGACGGTGGAGATGACCTTCGCCCAGAACGGGCCCGAGTGGACGTCCTCGGGGTTCAGGACGGTGATGCGCAGCACGTTGAACACCGTGGTGTCCACGACGAAGCCGACGGCACCGACGACGCCGAAGCGTGCCAGCTGGGCGATGAGGCGCCGCACGAGCCCTCCAGGATCCGTAGAGTTGTGACCGGTCGTCCAGAGCACGACCCGAACAGCGATTGTAGACAACGCGTTCCCACCGCGCGGTGGGAGCGCCGGAAGGATCACACAGCATGGCGTTGCGCGTCGGGGTCATCGGTGGGGGACAGCTGGCACGGATGATGGTGCCGGCCGCGGTCGAACTGGGGATCGACATCCGGGTGCTCGCCGAGGGGCCGGGCATGTCGGCGAGCATCGCCGCCACCGCCGAGGGTGACTACCACGACGCCGCCACGGTGCTCGAGTTCGCCCGACAGGTCGACGTCGTCACCTTCGACCACGAACACGTGCCCCAGGACGTTCTGCGCACGCTGGTCGACGCGGGCGTGGCGGTCCACCCCGGCCCCGACGCGCTGGCCGTCGCGCAGGACAAGATCACGATGCGTCGCCGGCTGAGCGACCTCGGCCTGCCGGTGCCCGACTGGGCGGCCGTGCACGACCCCGACGAGCTCCGCGGGTTCCTGGCCGACCACGGTGGCCGAGCCGTCGTCAAGACCCCGCGGGGCGGGTACGACGGCAAGGGCGTCCGGGTCGTCTCCGACGCCGCCGAGGTCGACGACTGGTTCATCGCCGTGGCCGAGGCCGGCGGCGACCAGGCCCTCCTGGTCGAGGAGCTCGTCCCCTTCACCCGCGAACTCGCGCAGTCCGTGGCACGCCGCCCCTCCGGGCAGGTCGTCGCCTGGCCGCTCGTCGAGACCGTGCAGCGCGACGGCGTCTGCGCCGAGGTCATCGCTCCGGCCCCGGACAGCGCCGGCCGGATCGCCGACCTGACCGAGTCGATCGCCGTCCGCATCGCCGAGGAACTCGGGGTCACCGGTGTGCTCGCCGTCGAGCTGTTCCAGACCGACGACGAGCGCATCCTCATCAACGAGCTCGCGATGCGTCCGCACAACACCGGGCACTGGACCATCGACGGCGCCACCACGAGCCAGTTCGAGCAGCACCTGCGTGCCGTCCTCGACCTGCCGCTCGGTGCCACCGGCTCGTTCGCCCCGGCGTCCGTCATGGTCAACGTGCTCGGCGGACCCGCCGACGGCGACCTCGCCGCCCGGTACCCAGCCGCACTCCAGGCCTTCCCCGAAGCCAAGTACCACTTCTACGGCAAGGCGCCCCGGGCCGGGCGGAAGATCGGGCACGTCACGGTGCTCGGTGACGACGTCGACGACGTCGTCTACCGCGCTCGCGCGGCCGCTGCCCACTTCGACGACTGAGGTCGCGTCCTCGACGTGACCGGATGACGACACGGGAGGCCCGTGGCGACGCCGCCACGGGCCTCCCGTGTCGTGTCGGCGCGCGACGCACTTGTCGGCCGGTCTGCGGACACCCCCTCGGGTGGCACCCGCTCGGGAGGCTGGTGGGGGACGGGAACGCGTGTTCTCCTGGAGCAGTCAGGGAACACACGTCCAGGGGAGTCTCCATGCGCCGCCGTCCGCGCCGTACCGCCGTCTGCGCCGCCGCAGTCGCCCTCGTCGCTGCCGTCGCCGGCCTGCTGCCGACCGCGACCGCGTCGGCAGCGACCTCGGCATCCGCCATCCGCTCGGCGACGTCCGCGTCGCTCTACGGCGCCGGGCCGTACCGGTCGCCCACGAGCGAGGCGGCGAAGGCCCAGACCGCCCTCGCAGCCACCGATCCGGCCGGTGCCGCGGCGGCCGGGACCATCGCCCGCTACCCCGTCGCCACCTGGCTCGGCGACTGGACGCAGGGGACACAGCTGACCAAGACCATCAGCACCGCCCTGACCGGGGCCGAACAGTCCGGCACCACCCCCGTGTTCGTGCTCTACGCGATCCCCGACCGTGACTGCGGCGGGTACTCGGCCGGCGGGTTCGACGAGCGTTCCTACGACGACTGGGTCGACCAGGTCACCGCGGCGCTCACCGGGCACCGTGCAGCCGTCGTCGTCGAACCGGACTCGCTCGCGATGCTCAGCAACGCCAAGTGCAGCACGGCGCTCGACGAGCAGCGCTACCGGATCCTCTCCCGCACCGTCGCCGGCCTGACCGCTGCCGGGGTCCCCGCCTACCTGGACGCCGGCAACTCGAACTGGGTGCAGCCCGCGCTGATGGCGTCGCGACTGAACAGCGCGGGGGTGCAGCAGGCCCGCGGCTTCTTCACGAACGTCGCGAACTACTACCCGACCGCCCAGGAGCAGGCGTACGCGCAGAAGGTGTCCGCCGCGACCGGGGGTTCCCACTACGTGATCGACACCTCGCGCAACGGGCAGGGCTGGCGCGGCACGTGGTGCAACGGACCCGGCGCCGGGCTCGGTACCTCGCCCCGGGTGGTGTCCGACGGCACGGCGCTCGACGCCCTGCTGTGGGTGAAGACCCCCGGCGCGAGCGACGGCACCTGCAACGGTGCCCCGGCCGCCGGCAAGTGGTTCTCGGCCTACGCGCAGGCCCTCGTCGCGAACGCACGCCTGGGGGCACCCGCTGCCGACATGACACCCCGTGGGTCGCTCGAGGCCGTCGCCGGCACCGGCGGCGGCGTCCGCGTGTCCGGGTGGGCCTACGACGAGGACGACCCCACGCAGCCCGTGCGGGTCCGTGCCACCGTGGACGGGGCCGCGGCCGGCGTCGCCACCGCCGGGCTCGACCGTCCCGACGTCGACGCCCGTGCCGGTGTCGGCGCGACCCACGGCTTCGACGTCGTGCTGCCCACCGCGGCCGGCGCTCGCCGTGTCTGCGTCACCGCGGTGAACATCGGCGCCGGATCGGACACCGCGCTCGGCTGCTCGACCGTCCGCGCGTACCGGCACGACCCCTACGCCGGGCTCGAGTCCGCCACGGCCGTGGCCCGCGGCATCGCCGTGCGCGGCTGGGCGTTCGACGGCGACGCGGTGACCGCGGCGACCCGGGTGGCGATCACGGTCGACGGCAGACGGGTGACGTCACTGGACGCCGGCCGGAAGCGCGCCGACGTGGACGCGACCTGGGGCTCCGGCCGTTCGCACGGCTTCGCGGGCACGGTCCGGGTGGCGGCCGGCAAGCACACGGTCTGCGCGGTCGCGCACAACACCGGGACCGGAGCGGACCGCACGGCGTCAACGTGCCGGACGGTGCGGGTGCGCTGAGGCGGCGTGCGGCGTTCGGCGTCCGGTGCGAGGTCCCGGGTGCGAGAGGATGGACGCATGCCGCGTGATCTCGTCCGCCGGGCCGCCCGACGCCTGCGCCGTGTGGTCGTCGGGGCCCCACCGCAGCCGGTGCCCCTGCCCGTGCTCGGGTACGTCGTTGCCGGCGGTGGGGGCGCGCACCCGGCCTCGGCACACGTCCGTGTGGTCCGGCGCACCGAGCACCTGGCGTCGAGCGGCACCGCCGAGGCCCGTCAGGTGGACCCGGCCGCGTTCGTCGACGGCTCCGACACGACGCCGTACGCCGCACTCCTGGTGCAGCGTGACATCCTGCCGCGTGACGACGTGCAGCCCTTCCTGGCGGCCGCCGCGGCCAGGGGCATCCGCGTCGTGGCCGAGGTCGACGACGACTTCTTCACCGATTCCGGGCGCGAACGACTGGCCCGTGCCGAGTACGACCCCGACCGGCTCGCCTCGATCGACGCCCTGGTGCGGGGTGCCGACACCGTCGTCGTGAGCACGCCCGAACTCGCCGACGTCGTCCGTCCGGTCGCGCGGGACGTCGTCGTCGTGCCGAACGCCCTCGACCCGGAGATCTGGACCGCCGGCCCGACGGACGACGATGACGACGAGCGCCCCGAGGGGGAGCACCGGGTGCTGTACATGGGCACGCTCACCCACGCCGCCGACCTCGAACTGCTCCGTGACGTCTTCGCCGACCTCGCCACTGCGGACGGCACCCCGGTCCGGCTCGAGGTCATCGGCGTGACGGACGAGGGCGGCGCGGACTGGTTCCGCCGGGTCGTCGTCCCCGACGGGCACTACCCGGCCTTCTCCCGCTGGCTCGTGGCGCACCGGGAGCGCTGGCGAGCGGGTGTCGCACCCCTGCGCGACGAGGAGTTCAACCGCGCGAAGAGCGACCTGAAGTTCCTGGAGTACACCGCGCTCGGACTGCCCGCCGTGGTCTCGGACCGGCCGTCGTACGCGGTGGCACGGGCGCACGGCGCCGTGGCCGTCCCGGATGACGTCGGAGCGTGGCGGGACGCCGTGCGGACCGCTGTCGAACGTGGCCGACCGGACGAGCGCGCTGCGCGCTGGGTCGCCGAGGACCGCACGATCGGCCACGACGGCGACACCTGGCGGCGGGTCCTGCTCGGCTAGGCTCGTCGCGTGACCGACACCGCCGCACCCGCACAGCCGCTCGTCTCGATCATCATGGGGTCGGACTCCGACTGGCCGACCATGCGGGCCGCGGCGGAGATCCTCTCCGAACTCGGCATCCCGTTCGAGGCGGACGTCGTGTCGGCGCACCGCACCCCGGACAAGATGACCCGCTTCGCCCGCGCCGCCGCCGAGCGCGGCATCCGGGTCGTCATCGCCGGGGCCGGCGGCGCAGCACACCTGCCCGGCATGGTGGCCTCGATGACCACGCTGCCGGTGATCGGCGTCCCGGTGCAGCTCGCGCGCCTGGACGGCCTCGACTCGCTGCTCTCGATCGTGCAGATGCCGGCGGGCATCCCGGTGGCGACGATGGCGATCAACGGTGCCGCCAATGCCGGTCTGTTGGCGGCGCGCATCATCGGTTCCTCGGAGCCGGCCGTCGCCGCTCGGCTGACGGAGTACGCCGACGGGCTCGAGCGCCTGGTCGAGGAGAAGGCTGCGCGCCTCCGCGACGCACTCTGACGGGCAGGGCGGGGCCGCGATCGGGTCCAGGGCCGCGCTACGGTAGCGGGATGCGCCGCGCCGTCCCCGTCCTCGTCCTCGCCGTGATCGCCGTGGTCGCCGCGGTGGTCTGCGGGTTCGCCCTGCACGCCGCCGGTCCGTTGAACCCGGTGTCCGGCTGGTTCGGCCCTGCTGAACGGGGCTTCGTCTCGACGAAGTCGCAGTACGACTCCATGCTCACCTCGGTGCACGTCGCCGAGGTCGCGGCCGTGGTCGTCGTCGTCGCGGTGCTGGCAGCCGTCGTGGTCGCGCTCGTCATGCGTCGTCGTCGCGCCCGGCCCTGATCGGACGGCGCAGACGACGACCCCTGCTCGAGTCGACGGGGCTCCCGGTCGCGCCACGCGCTCTGACCAGGACTCCCAGCCGACGGTTCGGTCATCGTGCAAGGCCCGCGCACTGGGGGTACGCAGCTGTGTCAACCCCCGGACGCACATCGTGGACAGCAACTACCGTGAACGCCGGGCAGCCGAGATCCGGTCGCCCGGCACCCACACCGAACGGGTGCGAACCGTCACGTCAGGGAGTGACCGAGCCCATGCAGGAACGCGCCACCAGGAGAGCCGCACTCGCCGTCGTGCTCCTCGGAGCAGCACTCGTCGCCGGCCCGCTCGGCCAGGGGACCGCAGCGACCGCCAGCTCGGCACCGCTCGGCGACGTCGGGAAGTTCAAGCAGACCTTCCGCGAGCAGTTCAGCACCCCGGCCAGCGCCAAGGGGGCCTTCGCGAAGCAGTACGCGAGGTCGTGGCAGCCGTACCCGGACGGCACCGGCGGCATGTACTACTCGGGGTCGCAGATCAGCTCGCACCACGGGTACATGGACGTCAAGCTCGACGGCAAGCACGGCGCCGCCGGCACCTTCGGCACGCCGACGGGCGCCTGGGGCCACAAGGGCGGGAAGTTCATCGTCCGCGCCAAGGCGACCGGTGGTGCCGGCAACGGCGCGGCCTTCATGCTCTGGCCGTCGTCCGACCGCTGGGCCGACGGGGAGATCGACTACCCCGAAGCCAACTTCGACCAGCAGCCGATGCTGCACCACCACTCGATGATCGCGGGACAGGAGGCGAACGCGGTGAGCGTGGGCACCGGTGTCTCCTGGCGGTCGTGGCACACGTACTCGATCGAGTGGATCCCCGGGAAGTCCGTCCGCTACCGCCTCGACGGCAAGGTGATCAAGACGGTCACCAGCCATGTGCCGAAGACGGCGCACCGGTACATGTTCCAGGTCGGCGACTGGGGCGACGCGGGGCACCTGTACATCGACTGGGTCAGCACCTACACGTACAAGGGCTGACGCGGTCCGACCGTCAGAGGTCGGCGTGCAGCTGCCAGGTCTCCGCCGCGGAGTCCGACCAGTCGTACATGCGTGCGCGGTCCGGACCCGCCACCGCCAGTCGGCTGGCCAGGTTCGGGTCGTGCACGACCTGGTAGACCGCCTGGGCGAGTCGTGCCGGGTAGGACTCCCGCGGCGACCGGGCGACGGTGACCCCGGCGTCCGAGGCGACCTCGGCCACGGCGGGGTCGTCGGAGTGGATCACCGGGGTACCGAAGCTCATCGCCTCGATCACGGGCAGGCCGAACCCCTCGGCGAGGCTCGGGAACACGAACACCGTCGCGCGGTCGTAGACCACCGCGAGGTCTGCGTCGTCGATGCGGCCGAGGACCTTCACCCGGTCGCGTGACAGGCCCGCACGCTCCGCGGTGCCGTACACGTCGACGTCTCCCCAGCCGTCCGGGCCCGAGATGACGAGGGGGATGTCGGCCGGAGCGTCCGGGTGGGCCATCGCCTCGATCAGGGAGGCCAGGGCCTTGCGGGGCTCGAGCGTGCCGACCGCGAGCACGTAGCGGTCGGGCAGGCCGAGACGTTCCGCGCGCAGGTCGGCGTCGACGGGCAGGCGGAGGCGTCCGCTCGGGGCGCCGCCGATGACGCGGAGCCGGTCGTCGAAGCGGTGGATCTCGTTCAGGGCCCCCGCGACGGCGTGGGTCGGCACCACGACGGCGTCGGCGTGCTTCCACGCCCGCTTCACCATCGCCTTGTGGAAGTGGACGCCGCGCGGCGTCAGGGTCTCGGGGTTGGTCCACGGCACGACGTCGTGCACGGTGACCACGGTCTGCCGACCCGGGTCCTGGAAGCGGTCGTGCTTGACCAGTGGTGCGAGCACGCTCGGCGCGTGCACCATGCCCTTCGCGATGCCGCCGACGAACCCGCCCTGCCAGGCGAGCGACAGCTCGCGACGCGGCAGCGGGAGCCGCTGCAGGTCGGACAGCCCCGGCAGGAGCGTCCGCAGGTGCGCCATCTCGTCGGACCCGACGGCGGAGACCACGCCCGCGACCTCGCAGCCGCTCGGCGCGTGCTCGACGAGGTGCCGCGCCAGTTCCTCGGCGTAGCGCCCGATGCCGCCCGGCACGGGAGCGACGATCTGGTCGACGATGACGTGGAGGGTGGTCATGGTGCTGTGCTCCTCGTCGTGGTTCGTGGACCGGTGGTCCGTGGACCCCTGGTCAGGGGCCGAGAGCCGGCCCCGCGCTCGGCTGCCCGACACTACCAGGGTGGTCCCGGCGCCCCCTGGGCGCGGTCGGTGGGCGGTCTGGAGGCGCGGGTCGGGTTCCCGACGTCCCGGGACCGACCCGCGCCTCCTGGCCGAGAGCCGCGCCTACGCGGTCAGCGCACCCGCCGCGACGGCGGCGTGCAGCGCCTCGCGCCAGTCGCGCATCGGCGCGAGGCCGGCGCGCGACCAGCCGTCGTGGCCGAGCACGCTGTACGCCGGACGCGGTGCCGGACGGACGAACGCCGCACTGTCCGTGGGCAGGACGCGCTCCGGGTCGAGCCCGAGCTCGCGGTAGATGGCCTGCGTGAAGTCGAACCAGGACCCCTGGCCCGCGTTCGTGCCGTGGTAGATGCCGGCCGGGGCGTCCCCGTCGACGAGTTCGACGATCCGGGCGGCGAGGTCGCCGGTCCACGTCGGCTGGCCGACCTGGTCGGTGACGACGCTGACGGTGTCGTGCGAGCCGGCGAGCCGGAGCATCGTCGCGGCGAAGTTCGGCCCGTGTGCGCCGTAGATCCACGCGGTGCGGACGACGTACGAGGTGTCCGGGGCGATCGCGCGCACCAAGGCCTCGCCGGCGGCCTTCGTGCGGCCGTAGGCGTTGATCGGGTCGGTCGGGGCGTCCTCGGCGTAGGGCGCCGTGCCGTTGCCGTCGAACACGTAGTCGGTCGACACGGTGACGAGCTTCGCGCCGTGGCGGACGGCGGCCTCGGCGAGGAGCTTCGGCCCGGTCGCGTTCACCGCGTGGGCGTCGTCCTCGTGGTCTTCCGCGTCGTCGACCTTGGTGTACGCGGCCGAGTTGACCACGACGTCGTGCCCGGCGACGGCGGCGTCCACCGCGGCCGGGTCGGTGATGTCGAGGTCGGCCCGCGACAGCGCGGTGACGTCGCGGCCCGCGAGCGCGGCCTGGAGGTCCTGGCCGAGCATGCCGGCCGCTCCGGTGATGAGGTACCTGGTCACGGTGCGCCGGTTCAGCTCAGGGCCGCACGCTGCTTGAGCGGCTCCCACCAGGCGCGGTTCTCGCGGTACCACTGCACGACGTCTGCCAGGCCCTGCTCGAACGGGACCTGCGGCTCGTAGCCGAGCTCGGCCTGGATCTTCGAGATGTCGACCGAGTAGCGCAGGTCGTGCCCGAGACGGTCGGCGACGCGGTCGACGTACGACCAGTCCTTGCCGGTGGCGTCGAGGAGCAGCTGCGTGAGCTCCTTGTTGGTCAGCTCGGTGCCGCCGCCGATGTTGTAGATCTCGCCGGCGCGGCCGCGGGTCAGGACCATCGCGATGCCGCGGGTGTGGTCGTCGACGTGCAGCCAGTCGCGGATGTTGTTGCCCTCGCCGTACAGCGGGACGTGCACGTCGTCGATCAGGTTGGTGACGAACAGCGGGATGACCTTCTCGGGGAAGTGGTACGGGCCGTAGTTGTTCGAGCAGCGCGTGATCGAGAGGTTCAGCCCGTGCGTGCGGTGGTAGCTGCGGGCGAGCAGGTCGCTGCCGGCCTTCGACGCCGAGTACGGCGAGTTCGGCTCGAGCGGGCGTTCCTCGTCCCACGAACCCTCGCTGATGGAGCCGTAGACCTCATCGGTGGAGACGTGCACGAAGCGCTCGGTGCCGTGGCGGAGTGCCGCGTCGAGCAGACGCTGGGTGCCGACGACGTTGGTCTCGACGAAGATGCCGGAGTCGCGGACCGAGCGGTCGACGTGGGACTCGGCGGCGAAGTGCACGATCGCGTCGACGGTCGGGACGACCTCGTCGAGCTTCGCGGCGTCGCGGATGTCACCGTGGACGAAGGTGTAGCGGGGGGAGTCGGCGACCGGGGCGAGGTTCGCTTCGTTGCCGGAGTAGGTCAGCGCGTCGTAGACGACGACCTCGGCGCCCTCGAGGCCGGGGTACGCGTCCTCCAGCGTGCGGCGGACGAAGTTCGAGCCGATGAAGCCGGCTCCTCCGGTGACGAGGATCTTCACGAGGTCTCTTCCTTAGCGTTGTCGACGGCGACGCGGATGGCGGCACCGGCGGGGTCGTCGGATCGAAAGCCGATTGTACGGGGCCGAGGCTCAGTCGGCCGTGCGGGCACGTCGACGTCGACGACGGCCGACGACGAGCACGGTCACGGTCGTGAGCACGGCGATCCCGACGGTCCCGCCCGTGACGAGCCACCCGGCGGTGAGCCCGGGCACCGAGTAGGACAGCCGGACGGTGTGCGAGCCCCGCGGGACCCAGACCGCGCCACCGGCGTTGTCCGCGGCGACGAGGTCGGTCGGCTCGCCGTCCACCGTGGCGTGCCAGCCCGGACGCCGGAGCGAGTCCGCGACCACGAGCCAGCCGCCACCGGTCGCGTCGACGTCGGCGACAGTCTCGCTCGGGGTACTCGGCCGCAGCCGGACCACGGCGTCACCCGTCCGGTCGGCCCGGTGGTCGGTGGACGTGCTGAGGACGACGGTGTCGTCGGAGAGCGCGTGCCCGGCGAGTGCCGCGAGCCGGTTGTCCGTCGACGCGAGCACCCGCTGGTCGGACGCCCACCGCACCCGGTCGAGCGCCGAGCTGCGCTGGTAGATCGTTGCGTCGCCGGTGTGCACGACCGACACGCCCTGGCCGGCGACGGGCCGGACGGTGTCCAGGACGGCCTTCCCGCCGGTGCCCGTGCCGATCGCGACCGGCTGCGACTGCCCGGTGACGGTGATCTCGGCGTGCCACTGCACACGCGACGGGATGCTCGACCCCGCGACGGCGACGTTGCGGGGGCCGCCGAGGGCGGGCACCCAGCTCTCGGTCTCGGCGAGGGTCTTCCCGGTGCCGTCCGCGACGATCGCGACGGTGAGGGTCATGCCCCGAGCCGACGTCGTGAGCTGCGGCGGGCCGGTGAGGGTCACGCCGTTCACGGGACCGGAGTTGCTCGGCCCGTCGACGGACGGTCGCCTCGTCGTCAGGTCCGTCCACCCCGTACGGCGGGCGCCGGCCTCGGGGGTCCCGGCGATCGGGGCGGAGGGGTCGGCGACGACGTACTTCGTGGCGACGCGGTCGAGGACGGCGGAGTCGACCAAGTGGGTCATCTCGTCGGGCGCGAACGTCAGGTACGTGGCCGTCGGGTACGTCGTCGGGTCGACGGTCCGCATGAGCTGCTTCCACTCCCGCGTCTGGAACGCGTGCCCGGTGGTCGAGCGGATGCCGTAGTACGAGGCCGACCCGGGCAACGTCGCGGTGCCGGCGGTGGCGAAGCGGTCCTGGGCGGACACGTGCTCCTGCAGGTAGTCAATCGCCGGCGACGACGGGTAGAACGTCGAGTTCGGCGCGATGGGCCACCAGCGGACCGTCGCGGCGACGGCGGGCACGCAGACCGCAGCGACGATGCCCATCGCGGCGGCGATCCGGAGCGAACGGATCCGCACGAGCCACGGAACGAGGACGAGGACGGCCGTCCCGGCACCGACGACCCCGGTGACGAGGACGAGGAGCTTGGTCCGGTGCAGCACGTCGGCCGGCACCGTGTCGAGCGCCAGCGCCGTCTGCAGCCCGACCGACGCGGTGAACAGCACGACGAGGACGACCGTCGCGATCCGGCCCGCGCGCCGGAGCGGCGTGGCACGGCGGAACCGTGCGAGTTCGTCGCGCAGCGTCTCGGGCTCGACGACGCGTCCGAACCCGATGCCGGCGAGCACCGCGGCGAAGAAGCCCACGACGACACGCGCTCGACCGATCGGACTCGAGTCGAACACCGGGAGTTCCCGGACCGCGGCCAGGAGCGGGCCGCCGAGGAACACCAGCACGACGCTGAACGCCAGCAGCGACGCGACGATCGGCACGACACCGCGCTGCCGACGCCGGACCAGCGCGGCGTCGGCGTCGCGCGCCGGTGCGGTGGCGGGCGCTGCGTCGACGGCGGGCGCTGCTCCGCCGGCGGACGCTGCGTCGCGTCGACCCGGGCGGATCAGGACGGCGGCGGCGATGAGCACCACCGCGGCGATGCCGATGTACGAGTACTCCTCGACCGGGTTGCGGAGGCCCCACGCGCGGCCGGTGCTCGCCAGCGACGTGATGTCCGGGATCCAGGAACTCACCAGGGGCGCGGACCCGATGCCGGCACCGCCGCGCTGACCGCGACCGCCGAAGTCGACGACGTTCGCGGCGCTGATCGCGAACGGCACGAGTTGCCAGGCGGCGAGCAGGACACCGAGGACGATCCCGCCGAGGGCGATCCCCGCACTGACGAGCACCTGGCGGAGTGCGCGGTGGGCCACGATCGTGCGGGCCAGGAAGAAGAGGCCACCGACGAAGAGTCCGTAGCCGACGATCGCCGGGAAGCCCCCGAGCAGCATCGCGGTGACGACGAGGCCGACGCTGAACAGGTCGCGTGCACGGAGCTCGACTGCGGCCCGGTCGATGGCCCAGAACAGCAGCGGCAGGAAGGCGGCCACCCGGGTCTGCGGCCAGTTCGACCACGCGACCATGAAGCCGGACGACGCGAAGACGAGCGAGGCGATCGGCCACGCGGGCCGCGGGACGCCCCACCGACGCAGCAGCAGGGACATGCCGGCCGTGATCGCGACGATCTCGAGGAGTTTCACCGCGCCGGCCGCGGCCGAGAACGGCAGGATCCACCAGGGGAGCGACAGCGGGGACCACGCCCCGGAGTTCGGCACGCCGCCGAGTTCGACGCCCCCGGCGACGTACGGGTTCCATGACCCGAACACGCCTTCGTGCGCGAGCTTGACCAGGAGCGTCGTCTGGGGTGTGACGCTGTCGAGGGTGTCACTGCTCAGGATGTTCGTCGAGTTCCGCAGGGTCTCGAGCGACTCACCCCACGGGGTGTATCGGCTGAGCATGCCAGTGTTCAGGAACGTGCCCTGAGCGATCAGCGCGGGCCCGATGGTGCAGGCGATGAACGCCACGAGCGCGGCCCAGGCGACGATCTCGACCCAGGACGAAGGGCGACGGAGCCAGAGCGCGAACCGCGTTCGGCCCTTCAGCATCGCCGACGCCGGGTCAGTCGCCATACCGTTGCAGTTTCTGCAGGTCGAGCTGCTCCTCGGCCAGCGTGCGGTTCAGGCGGGTGAGGTCGGCCACGACGCCGATGACGATCGACAGGAGCGCGGTGATGAGCAGGACGACACCGAGGATGATCGACTGCAGGTGGTTGCCGCCGGTGTGCATCGCCAGGAGCACCAGGTACCGGATGAGCGGCCAGAGTCCGAGTGCTCCGAGCACCGCCGCGACCCAGAGGAACAGCGCCATCGGCCGGTACATCAGGTAGACGCGGGCGATCGCCGAGCCGGACTCGAACATGTGCTGGAAGATGTTGTTGAAGAGCCGCGACTCGCGGGTCTTCGGGTTCGTCGTGATCGGCACCGACGCGATCGCCAGGCGCTTGTACCCGGCCTGCACGATGGTCTCCATGCAGTAGCTGAAGCGCGTCACGATGTTCAGGCGGATGAGCGAGTACTTCGAGTACGCGCGGAACCCGCTCGCCGCGTCGGGCAGGTCGAGCCCGGCCGCACGGCTCGCGACCCACGAGCCGAAGCGCTGCATGGCCTTCTTGAAGCCGGAGAAGTGCTCGATGGTGCGCGTCTGCCGGTCGCCGATGACGATCTCGGCTTCCTTCCGCAGGATCGGCTGCACGAGCTCGGCGATCTGTGCCTGCGGGTACTGGTTGTCCCCGTCGGTGTTCACGACGATGTCGGCACCGTGCAGCAGCGCGTAGTCGACGCCGTCACGGAACGAGCGGGCGAGGCCCATGTTCGTGGTGTGGTGCACGAAGTGCTTGACGCCGTGCTCCTTGGCGACCTCGACGGTGCGGTCGGTGCTGCCGTCGTTGATCACCAGGATCTCGATCTCGTCGATGCCGTCGATCTCCCGTGGGATGGAGTCGATGACGCTGGCGAGGGTGTTCTCCTCGTTGAGGCAGGGGATCTGGACGAATAGCTTCACGGGCTCGCTTGGTCTCGTTTCGGGAGTCGGCAATGCGCAGAACCATGACAGCCTATGCGAACTCACGGCTTGCTAGGCTTCCCCGGTGCAGATCCGCGAACTGAAGATCCCTGGCGCGTGGGAGTTCACGCCCGTCCAGCACGGCGACGCACGAGGAGCATTCCTCGAGGCGTACCGCGCCGACGTCCTCGAGGAGACCGTCGGTCACCCGCTCGACCTCCGCCAGGTGAACATGTCGATCTCCGCGGCCGGTGTCGCCCGCGGCATCCACTACGCCCTCGTCGCACCGAGCCAGGCGAAGTACGTCACCGCCGTGCGCGGGGCGTTCATCGACTACATCGTCGACATCCGCGTCGGGTCCCCGACGTTCGGCCAGTGGGACTCGGTCCGCATCGACGACGTCGACCGCAAGGCCGTCTACCTGTCCGAGGGGCTCGGCCACGCGATCGTCGCGCTCGAGGACCAGTCGACGGTGAACTACCTGGTCAGCGCGCACTACGACCCCGAGCGCGAGAAGGGGATCACCATCCTCGACCCGACGGTCGGGCTCGACCTGCCCGAGGGTCTCGGCGAGCTGGTGCTGTCCGAGAAGGACACCAGCGCCCCCACCCTCGAAGAAGCCGCGGCCCAGGGGCTGCTGCCGACGTACGAGGAGTGCGTCGCGTACACCGAATCGCTCCGGACGAAGAAGTAAGGGGAAAGCGATGAAGGGCATCATCCTCGCCGGCGGTTCCGGCACGCGCCTCTGGCCGATCACCAAGGGCATCAGCAAGCAGCTCATGCCGATCTACGACAAGCCGATGGTCTACTACCCGCTGTCGACCCTGATGATGGCGGGCATCCGACAGGTGCTGGTCATCACGACCCCGGAGTACAACGACCAGTTCCGGGCCCTGCTCGGCGACGGCTCGGCGTTCGGCATGGAGATCGAGTACGCCGTCCAGCCGTCCCCGGACGGTCTCGCCCAGGCCTTCGTCATCGGTGAGGAGTTCATCGGCGACGACAGCGTCGCGCTCGTCCTCGGCGACAACATCTTCCACGGCACCGGCCTCGGCACGAACCTGCGGAAGAACACCGAGGTCGACGGCGCGACGATCTTCGCCTACCACGTGGCCGACCCGAAGGCGTACGGCGTCGTGGAGTTCGACGACGACTTCACCGCCGTCTCCATCGAGGAGAAGCCGGCCGAGCCGAAGTCGAACTACGCCGTCCCCGGCCTGTACTTCTACGACAACAAGGTCATCGAGATCGCCAAGACCATCGAGCCGAGCGCCCGCGGGGAACTCGAGATCTCGACGGTCAACGAGCGCTACCTCGAGGCCGGTGAGCTCGGCGTCCAGGTCCTCGACCGCGGCACGGCGTGGCTCGACACCGGCACGTTCGAGTCGATGATGCAGGCGTCGGAGTACGTGAAGGTCATCGAGGACCGTCAGGGCTTCAAGATCGGGTGCATCGAGGAGATCGCCTGGCGCAACGGCTGGATCGACGACGCGCAGCTCGCCGAGCTCGCCGCGCCGCTGGTCAAGGGCGGCTACGGCGTCTACCTCCAGCGACTCCTCGGCGTCTAGCACCGCCCGTGGCCTCCGGTTCCGGGTGGTTCGGTCGCCGTCGTCGCGACGCGACGGCGGCCGACCACCCCGACCGGGAGGCCCGTCCCGCGCCCGCGACGACGGCTGAGGTCGTCCGCGTGGCCGGGTTCCCGGACCCGCTGCCGCGGCTGGACCACGACGTCACGGTGCTCGTGACGACCCGCTCGGACCGGCACGCCGAGGTCGCCCGGCTGGTGTCGGTCGCCCACGATGCCTTCGGTCGTGGCGCTGACGTCCGGGCCGTGAGCTACGTCGCCGATGCGTCGCCGGTCGACCCGTTCGGGCGTCGCCTGCCGTGGGTGCGGACCGTGCCCGTGGACGGCCTGGGGTCCGCGATCAACGCCGGCCTCGCCGCCGGGGTCGGACGGGTCCTCCTGCTGGTCGACACCTCGGTGACGATCGATGCCGGCGGTCTCCTGGCACTCGCCGAGACCGGAGTCCACCGCCTGGTGCAGGCCTCGGTGCGCACGGCGGACGGTTCGGCGAGGAACGGTGCACTGCTCATCCGTCCCGGCGCACTCCCGTGGTCGGACGACCGTCCGTTCGGCACGGGGGACTCGGTGTTCGGTGCCGATCAGCCCGTGCTCGCTGTGCCCCGGGCCGCGATCGTCCCTGTGCCCGTGCTCACGGACGAGCCGACGACGCTCGTCGGGTGGACGCACGCGTGCGCTGTGCGCCAGCGACCGCAGTCGGGTCCCACGATCCTGGTGGAGGACGTCGGTGAGACCGTCCGACTCACTGAACCCGGGCGGACGATCGACGCCGCCACCGTGGACGCGTTCTCGGCCTGGCGGGATGCGAGACGGGACTCGGTCGACGGCCGGGGTGCTGCAGTCTCCGCCGGGCCGCCGTTGCCACCGTGGGGGGCGCGCCCGGTGACCCCGGTCCGTCAGACGCCTCGTCGCGCCAGCGATACGCTCGCCTGGTCGCTGAAGATCGCCGCGCCTGCCGGGCCGGAGGGCGACGGGTGGGGCGACGTGCACTTCGCCGCCGAGCTGGCCGGTGCCCTCGAACGGCTCGGGCAGCGCGTCCGGATCGACCGGCGGGACGCCCACGTGCGCGACGACGATGCTGCGGACGACGTGACGCTGGTGATCCGCGGGCTGGATCGGGTGCCGCCGAACCCCGCCTCGGTGAACCTGCTCTGGGTGATCAGCCACCCTGTTGACGTCGCCGACACCGAGCTGCGGTCGTTCGACGTCGCCTTCGCGGCCGGTCCGGTGTGGGCGGCTGCCGCGGCCGATCGTTCGGGCGTGCCGGTCCGGACGCTGCTGCAGGCGACCGACCCCGCGGTGTTCCACCCGGGCGCGCGGGCGGCGACGAGCCCCGATGCCGACCGCGTGGTGTTCGTCGGCTCGACCCGCGGCGCCGCGCGCCCCATCGTGTCCGACGCGGTCGGGCTCGGTGCCGACCTGCGCGTGCACGGTCCGGGGTGGGACGAGGTCGTCCCCGCGGAGTCGCTCGGCGAATCGTCGCTGACCCGGCCCGAGGTCGCGGCGGCCTACGCCTCGGCGCGTGTGGTGCTCAACGACCACTGGCCGGACATGGCGGCGGGCGGCTTCGTGTCGAACCGGGTGTTCGACGTGCTGGCGTCCGGGGGAGTCGTCGTCACCGACGAGGTCGCCGGGCTGTCCGACGTGCTCGACGTGCCGACGCTCGCGGTCGCGCGCTCCCGCGACGAACTCGCCGCGCTGCTGGACCCGTCGTACGCGTGGCCGACTGCTGCCGAGCGGGCCGTCGTGGCCGAGTACATCGCCGCCGAGCACTCCTTCGACGCCCGTGCCGCCGTCCTGCTCGAGGCAGCTCGAACCGAACGCACCCGCCTCCGCTCCTGACCCGACTCCTCGCGAACCAGGTTCCGGCGCGGGCGGGGTTCGGCTCAGGCGGGTCAGGCGGCGCGGTGGGCGACAGGGAGTTCGGCGCCTGACGGGTCCGGTTCCGGTGGGAGCGTCGGGCGCCAACTACGTCGGAGCGCGCCGAGTAGGAGGAACCAGTCGATGACCGGGAAGGCACCGAAGAACGCCATCCACGCCGGGGTCCCGATGTCACGGAGCCGCCGTGCGCCGAGTGCCAGGTTCGGGATCGCGGTGACGATGCACCACGCGAAGAGCACCCACTGCGACGGGGAGCCCTCGGCGAGGATGCGCCATCCGTGGTCGCTGCCCTCGAGGGTCAGGACGGACTGTCCGATCCCGAGGAACCCGGGGGTGTTCTGGAAGTCGGTCATCGAGTCGTCGGCGCCCCGGACACCGGTGATCATCGGCACGAGGGTGAGCACGAGCCAGACCACGAGCAGGTCGGCCCCGCGTGCCCACCAGAACTCGGCGCGGCTCGCACGGCCGCTGCGGAACGTGAAGGCTCCGGTCCAGTAGCGGCGGGCGGCGTCGATCGGGCCGCAGCCGAGCCAGGGTCCGGGATCACGTTGCACGGCGCCGAGCCTAGTGGCGCCGGGTACCCGCAAGACACCGGTGTTCGCACGTCGAACACTCCCAGATCGCGGTGTAACACGTGGACACCGGTGTTTTGCGACCTGGGCGACTTGGGCGACTTGGGCGACCTGGGCGACCGGGGCCACCGGTGGGCGGGGGCTACTTGCGCGTCACCCAGCGGGCGCGGAGCGACAGGCCTGCGTGCAGGGCGACCCGCAGGGGCCAGAGCCACCACGCCCGGTACTTCCGCGACAGGAACCGGTACGCGCTCCGGTGGTGCTCGATCTCCATGCGGCGGCGGTTGGACGACGTCGAGTGGGCACCGGTGTGGGTGACGACCGACGACGGCACGTACACGTTCGCCCGGCCGGCACGACCGATGCGCTGCCCGAGGTCGACGTCCTCGAAGTACATGAAGTACGACTCGTCGAAGCCCCCGAGCTGGCGGAACAGGTCGGTGCGGATGAGGAAGCACGCACCCGAGAGCCAGCCGGCCTCGCGTTCGACGACCTTCGTGGTGGACCAGTACCGCTGGCTCCACGGGTTCGCGGGCCAGAACCGCGAGAACGCCGCGTGGCCGAGGCCGGTGCGAAGCGAGGGGAGCTGCCGGGCGGACGGGTAGGTCTCGCCCTGGTCGTCGAGGATCCGGGGGCCGAACGACCCACCGGACGGCATCCGGTCGGCCGCGGCCACGAGCTCGTCGATCGAGCCCTCGCCGAGCACGACGTCGGGGTTCGTCACGAGCAGGAACTCCGGTCGCACGTCGGGCAGTACGTCGTCGAGGGCGCTCAGGGCTGCGTCGATCCCGCCGCCGTACCCGCGGTTGCCGCCGGAGGACACCACGACGGCGCCGTAGGACTCACCGATCGCCCGGAGCGCGTCGATGTCGGCCGAGCCGTTGTCCGCGATGACGACGGCGACCGGGTCCTTCGAGGCGCCGGCGACGCTCGCCAGGAACGGCCGGATGGTCTCACCGGTGTTGTAGGTGACCGTGAGCACCGCGACCCGGATCACCGCGTCCCCCCACCGACGGACTCGTACGCCTCGACGTGCACGGCGGCGGTGGCGTCCCAGGTGAACTCGTCCGCCCGCGCCAGCGCCGCCGCACGGTGCGAGGCCACGAGCGCCGGGTCGTCGAGCAGCGCTGTCATCGCGGCGGCCAGTGCCGTCGCGTCGGGCTCGGTGTAGACGGCCGCGTCGCCACCGACCTCGGGCAGCGACAACCGCCGGGTGGTCAGGACGCAGGCGCCGGAGGCCATCGCCTCGACCACGGGCAGGCCGAAGCCCTCGCCCAGGGACGGGTAGACGACGAAGTCCGCACCGCCGAGGAAGCCGGCGAGGTCCTCGAGCGCCAGGTACCCCGCCTCGATGACGTGGTCGGTGGGCTGCAGGGCGTCGAGGCGTGCGATCGCGGTCTCGTCCCAGCCGCGCGCCCCCGACAGGACCAGCCACGGCGTGTCCGCGCCGCCGGCCGCACGCGCGGACCGCACCGCGGCGTACGCGTCGAGCAGCGCGGTGACGTTCTTCCGCGGTTCGATGGTGCCGAGGAACGCGATCCACGGAGCGCCCTCGGGCAGGGTGGCGGCGATCCGGGCGTCCTCGACCGCGGCGACGTCGGGCTCGTGGAACACCGTGCGGTCGACGCCGAGCGGTGCGACCCGGACGTCGGCACGGATGCCGCGGACGACCCGGGCGGCCTCGGTCGCGGTGGCCGCGCTCGGCACGATGACGACGGGCCGGGTGCGCAGCGAACGACGGCTCCACCACGTGAAGAAGGTGCGCTTCAGGCGCGAGTGCCACTCGGGGTTCGAGAAGAACGTGGCGTCGTGCAGCGTGACGACGGACCCGCCGCGCCAGCCGAACGGGAACGTGTAGTGCGGGGAGTGCAGCACCCGCGCACCGAGCCGACGGCCGAGTGCCGGCAGTCCGGTCTGCTCCCACAGGAACCGCAGCGGCACCGAGTCGGTCCACGCCGGCGCCGTGTGCACGGTGGCGTGCGGCGCGAGCGAGCGGAAGTGCGCGGCGTGCACGGGACGGACGACCAGGTGGACGTCGAGCGACGGGTCGGTCAGGTGCGACACGACCCCTTCGACGTAGCGTCCGACGCCGCCGAGCGCCTGCGGTACCGCGGTCCCGTCGACGAGGACGGTGAGCTGCGGCACGCGTGGTTCCTTCCGGGCGGGGGCGTCGTGGCCGTGGCCGTCGACGGGGGAGTGTCCAGGATAGCCCGCTGCGCTCATGCGCCCGGGTCCACGCGGCGGCGCGGGACGGACGCGCGCCGGGTCTCGCGCAGCCGGCGCGCGAGGTGGACCGGCAGGGTCCCCGCGACGTCCGCGAACGCCGCCAGGACGAGCCGCGCCTCCCGGCGGGTGCGACCGGAGGCCAGCCCGCGCAGGCCGCGCACCAGGGTCCGGACGGTCGCCCGCGCGACGGTCGGCCAGGGGGCGTGCCAGAGGGCGACGACGATGCGGTTGCGGGCGTTCCGGAAGACGAACAAGTCGCTCTGCACGCCGGACGACGCCGAGTGGTCGTGCTCGACGACCGCGTCGGCGGCGTGCTCGACGCGCCAGCCGCGGCGGCGGAGCCGCCAGGCGAGCTCGGTGTCCTCGTAGTACATGAAGAGCGACTCGTCGAGCAGGCCGACGTCGTCCAGGGCCGTGCGCCGCAGCGCGGAGGCGCCGCCGGAGAACCCGAAGACGTCGAAGTCGGCGACCCGGTCCACGGGGGCGAACCAGTCGCGGTCCATGCCGTTGCCGTCGCGGTCGACACGGACGCCGGTCGAGTTGAGCCGGACCTCGCCGTCCGCCGACGGCGTCCAGCGCCGCCCGTCGTGGTCGCGCAGCACGCGCGCATCGGGTGCAGGTTCCGCACCGGCCGGGAGGACCGTCCAGCGTCCGGCGAGCACGATGCGGCCCGTCACCGCCGCGACCTCGGGCCCGGCGTGCGCCAGGTGGTCGCGGAGCGCCGCGACGAAGCCCGGCGCGGGCACGGCGTCGTTGTTCAGGAGCACGACGACGTCGGCGTCCGTGTGCCGGATGCCGGTGTTCGCTCCGGCCGCGAACCCGCCGTTGTCGTCCCGCGCGACGACGGTCGCGTCCGGCAGTGCCTGGCGGAGCACGGCGACCGAGTCGTCCGACGACCCGTTGTCGACGACGATGACGTCCTCGGCGGTGCCCTCGTCGAGCACGGCGCGGACGGCCGCGGTGGTCAGGTCGGCGCGGTTCCAGTTGACGACGACGACGGCGGTGCGCAACGTGTCGTCAGCTCGGGGAGCGCCGACGGCACGGGCCCCGGTGTCGCCGTCGACCGGGGTCAGTCGAGCTCCTCGACCGTGGGCTGCGCGTAGACGGTGCCGACGGCGTTGCCGAACGAGGGGACCTCGAACGAGTCGCACTCCGGCATGTCGTGCAGGTGGCGGCCCGCGGAGTCCATCATCGACACGTTGATGAAGTACTTGCCGGTGCCGAAGGCGGTGTCCGCGATGCGGAGACGGAGCTTCCGGCGGCCGTGCAGCGGGTGCAGTTCGAGGCCCATGATGCCGGTGGTGGTGCCGTAGACGACCTGGCCGCCGGCGTTGTTGATCTGCACTGCGGCCTCCCAGTCGGCGATGCCGTCCAGGTGCTCGAACTCCATGTCCACGACGAGGTCGTCGCCCGGCATGACGTCCGCGCGGGGCTCCTTGCCGTCGACGTGCACGCTCGCACCGAGGACCTTGCCGCGGCCGACGGCGACGTCGGTGCTGAGCTCGCCCTGGCGGCGTTCCTCGAGCACCTCGCGGAACATGCTCACGGCCTGCACGGGGTCGCCGTCGTGCAGCACCTTGCCCTTGTTGAGCAGGACGACGCGGTCGCACATCTCCTGCACCTGGCTGAGCGAGTGCGTGACGATGATGATCGTCTTGCCGGCTTCCTGGAAGGTGCGGATGCGGTCGAGGCACTTGCGCTGGAAGGCCTCGTCACCGACCGCCAGGACCTCGTCGACGAGCAGCACGTCGGGGTCGGTGTGCACGGCGACGGCGAAGGCGAGCCGCACGTACATGCCCGATGAGTAGAACTTCACCTGCGTGTCGATGAAGTCCCCGATGCCCGAGAACGCCAGGATGTCGTCGAACTTCTCGTCGGTCTGCTTGCGGCTGAGGCCGAGCAGGCTCGCGTTGAGGTACACGTTCTCGCGGCCGGACAGGTCGGGGTGGAACCCGGCGCCGAGCTCGAGCAGCGCGGCGAGGCGACCGCGGCGGGACACCGTGCCGGACGTCGGCTGGATGATGCCGCCGATCGCCTTGAGCAGGGTCGACTTGCCGGAGCCGTTCTGACCGATCAGTCCGACGGTCGAGCCGGCCTGGATCGACACGGTGACGTCGTCGAGGGCCCAGAAGTCCTGGCGGTGCTTGCGGCCGGCGCGACCGAGGGTGACGATGCGCTCGCGCAGGGTGTTGTCCTTGCGCACCGTGAAGCGCTTGCGCACGTGGTCGATGACGATGACGTCGGGACGGTCGGCGGTGTCGCCGGTGGTCGTCGGGGCGACGGGGGTGCTGATGGCCATGGTCTAGAGCTCCTGCGCGAAGTTGCCCTGCAGGCGGGAGAAGATCCGCTGCGCACCGATGAGGCAGAAGAGCCCGATCACGAAGGCGATCCCCAGCCGCAGCATCAGGTGTTCCGGGTACGTGACGTCGGCCGGGTCGTGCAGCCAGATCGCGTTCTGCAGGCCGAGCACCGCCAGCGTCAGCGGGTTGTTCGTGTACGCGGTGATGAGCCAGTCGGCGTTCACCGTGGCGACCACGCGCGCGTAGGAGTAGACGATCGGCGAGGCCCAGAGCAGGACCATCAGGCCGACGTCGATGACGAACTGCACGTCGCGCAGGTACACGTTGAGCGCGGACAGTACGAGACCGATGGCCGCGCCGTAGACCAGGATGACGGCGAGCGAGGGGATCAGGTAGACCAGGCCCTCGTGCCAGGGGAAGACCCCGATCACGACCGTCGCGGCGAGCAGGATCGCGAACTGGATGGTGAAGTTCACCAGGGCCGCGCCCACACTGGCGAGCGGGAAGACCTCGCGCGGGACGTAGACCTTCTTGATCAGCCCGGAGTTGCCGACGATCGAGCCCGTCGACCCGGCGACGATCTCGCTGAAGAGCGTGTAGGCGGTCAGGCCGGTGAAGACGTAGATGGCGAAGTTGTCGATGCCGTTGGCGGCGCCGAGGACCTTGCCGATGACGAAGTAGTAGATGAGCAGCTGGGTCAGCGGGCGCACGAGCGTCCAGACGAACCCGAGTGCCGAGTCCTTGTACCGGGCCTTCAGGTCACGTCGGACGAGCATGCCGAGCATCTCGCGCTGCCGGAAGACGTCGCGCAGCTCGCGGAAGGTTCCGCGGAAGGCGCTCGTCGGAGCGCCGATCACGACGAGGGGTTCCTTCGCGAGCGCGGTCATGCGGGCTTGGTCGACCATACGTCTCTTCGTTCGTGGGGGCAGGACCGGAACAGCATACTCACCGGGCCCGCGTGGCGGGGTTGGGCGACGGCCGTCGTGCACCCCGAGTGGGGGTGATTCCGGCCGATCCAACCCTCAACCTTCACTTTCGAGTTACCGTTGTTGCAACCCGGACCCTTGTCAACATCCTCAGGACGGCCCGTCAGCATGCTCCTCGCATCCAGGCCGATCGCTGCGTTCGCGGTGGTCGGTGCACTCAGTCTCCTCGTGGCCGGTTGTTCCGGTGGTGGCGACGACGCCACCCCGTCGCCGTCGGCCTCCGCCACGCGCACCCCGAGTGCGACCCCGACCGGCGACGCCTCGGCGACCGCGGCACCCACCGGAGCGGCCCCTTCGCCGACCGACGGTGCGTCCGGCGACGGCGGCACCGACTCCGGCGCCGGCGACGACGACACCCCCGGTCCGTTCCCGGGCAGCGGCGCGACGAACCAGCCGGACACCGACCCGTCGGAGTTCCCGGCCACGGCCGTCGTGACCTACGCCGGCTGGGACACCGGCTCGAAGACGCTCCAGGCCGGTGGCCTGGTCTCCGGCACCACCGACACGAGCGGGAAGTGCACCTTCACCGCGACGAAGAACGGCGTCACGCGGAAGGCCACGAGCACCGCGCAGGCGAGTGCCTCGTCGGTGAACTGCGCGCAGGTGTCGTTCCCCGCGGCGAAGGTGCCGAGCGGCACCTGGTCCGTCACCCTGACCTACGCCATCGGCTCCGCGTCGACGACGTCCGACCCCCTGACCGCCGAGGTCCCGTGATGCGTCCCACCCGTTCCCCCCGTCCCGACAGCGATGACCGCCCCGTCCGGCGGTCCCTCCGCAGTTCCCTCGCGCTGGTGGCGTCCCTCGCCGTCGCGGTGAGCGGTCTGACATTCGGCACGGTGCTCTCGGAGCAGACCACGACCCAATCGGCGTCGGCCGCCGTCGCCTCGGACTTCGACCCGGGCAACATCATCAGCGACGCGAACTTCTACAACGGCTCGGCCATGAGCGCCGCCGCCGTGCAGTCGTTCCTGACGAGCGTCGCACCGAACTGCCGCAAGGCCTCGGGTGGGCCCGCCTGCCTGAAGGACTTCTCGCAGAAGATGAGCTCGATCGGCGCGGTCTCCGGCCGGTGCAAGGCCATCGCCGGCGGCACCAAGAGCGCCGCGACAATGATCGCCCAGGTCGGTGCCGCGTGCGGCATCAGCCAGAAGGTGCTGCTCGTGCTCCTGCAGAAGGAGCAGGGCATCGTGACGACGTCCTCGCCGACGTCCTACATGTACCTGCACGCCACCGGCTTCGCGTGCCCGGACACCGCCCCGTGCGACCCGGCGTACTTCGGCTTCGGCCAGCAGGTCTACGCCGCCGCGCTGCAGTTCAAGCGGTACCAGGCGACGCCGACCTCGTGGGCGTACCAGGCGGGCCGGACGAACTCGATCCTGCTCAACCCGAACGCCGCGTGCGGCCGCAAGTCCGTCTACATCCAGAACCAGGCCACCGCGGCGCTCTACATCTACACGCCGTACACGCCGAACGCCGCGGCGATGTCGAACCTCTACGGCAGCGGCGACGGCTGCTCGGCCTACGGCAACCGCAACTTCTGGCGCATGTACACCGACTGGTTCGGCGCCTCCAGCGGCAGCGGCAACCCGGTCGGCAACGTCGACGCGGTGACCGCCACCGCCACCTCGACCCTGACGGTCCGGGGATGGGCCGCCGACCCCGACACGACGAACCCCCTGCGCGTCGCGTTCTACGTCGACGGTGACGGCGCGAAGACCATCACCGCCGACGCGAACCGCAGCGACCTGGCGGGCACCCTCGGGGCGAACAACACCCGGCACGGGTTCTCGACGACCCTGACCGGGCTGAGCCTCGGCAAGCACAACGTCTGCACGTACGCCATCAACCAGGGCCGCGGCGGCAACACCCTGCTCGGCTGCTACACCCGCACCGTCACGAGTGAAGCGCCGAAGGGCGTCCTCGACTCGGTGACCGGCGGCGTCGGCACGATCTCGGCGAGCGGCTGGGTCCTCGACCCCGACTCGTCGAAGCCCGGCTCGTGGAAGATCCTGGTCGACGGCGTGAGCAAGGCGACCGGCACGGCCGACACGACCCGCACCGACGTGGCGAAGGTCTACCCGGGCGTCGGCAGCACCCTCGGCTTCTCGAAGACGATCGGTGGGATGTCCGCCGGCAAGCGCGCGGTGACGCTCTACGTGGTGGACAAGCCCGGCACGAAGTACGTCAAGGTCGCGTCGAAGTCCGTCGTCGTCGACGCACCCACCACCGGCAAGACCGGCAAGACCGGCAAGGTCCGCGGCTCGTACGACTCCGTCACCGGCGGCGTCGGCACGGCCACCGTGCGGGGCTGGGCGATCGACCCGGACGTCTGGGACCCGGTCAAGTACAAGATCCACGTCGACGGCGTGAGCACGAACAGCGGTGTCGCGGACGCCACGCGCACCGACGTCGCGGCGGACCACCCCACCTGGGGCTCGGACGTCGGCCTGACGCTCCGGCTCACCGGACTGAAGGCCGGCAAGCACACCATGCGCGTCTACTTCCAGGACCTGCAGGGCGGCAAGTACGTCAGCTTCGGCACCAAGTCCGTGACCGTGACCGCCGCATCGTCCGCCGAACCCGACGCGTCGGGGACGACGGGCAAGACGGGCAAGACGGGTTCGGTCAAGGGCGCGTACGAGTCCGTGACCGGCGGCGTGAACAGCGCCACGGTGCGCGGCTGGGCGATCGACCCCGACGTCTGGGACCCGGTGCAGTACAAGATCCACGTCGACGGTGTCGCCATCGCCCCCGGAGCCGCGAACGCGAAGCGGACCGACGTCGAGGCCGTGCACCCCGCCTGGGGTTCCGACGTCGGCCTGTCCCTGAAGATCCCCGGGCTGACCGCCGGCACCCACTCGGTGCGGGTGTACTTCCAGGAGCTGCCGAGCGGCACCTACAAGAGCTTCGGCACGAAGAGCGTGCGGGTCACCGACCCGCCCACCACCGGCAAGACGGGCAAGACCGGTTCGGTCAAGGGCCTGTACGAGTCGGTCACCGGCGGCGTCGGCACCATCACGGTCGCCGGCTGGGCCATCGACCCGGACGTCTGGGACCCGGTCGGCTACAAGATCCACCTGGACGGCGTGGCCGTCTCGCCGGGCACCGCGAACGCGACCCGGACCGACGTGCAGGCCGCGCACCCGGACTGGGGGTCGGACGTGGGACTGTCGCGGAAGTTCACCGGGCTGAAGAAGGGCACGCACACCGTGCGCGTCTACTTCCAGGACCTGCCGAGCGGCACCTACAAGAGCTTCGGCACCAAGACCGTCACCGTGCAGTAGACGGTCACCACGACGGACGGGAGGCCTGGTACCAGCTGGTACCGGGTCTCCCGTCCGTCCGTTGGTCGCGTCGACCGCCGTCAGCGGCGTGCGCGCCGCGCCATCAGACCGACGCCGTGCAGCAGCCGGTACTCGGGCGAGCGCGTGAGGCCCTCGAAGCGGGCCGCGATCTGGTCGCGCTCCGCCTCGGCCCGGCGGCGTGCGGTGTCGTACGCGCCGACCTGCTGCTCCGACGCGACCAGGCGTGCGTTGATGTCGTGCACGCCGGACAGGTGGACGTCGCGGTCGTGCTCGGCCTGCCGGAGCGTCTCGCGCTGGGCGGTGGCCCAGCGCAGGAACGCCCCACGCTCGCCGCTCCGACCCGAGGCGGCGGCGACGGCGGCGTCGAGCGACGGGCCGACCTGCTCGGCACGGGTGCGGAACGAGTGCCGCTCGAGCACCACGGCGCGGAGCCGGGCGACCAGGGCCGTGCGCTCGTCGCGGGGCATCGCGAGCACGCGCTCGAGCGAGTCGGCGTCGTCGAACACCGGCACGTCGGACAGGCCGAGCTCGTCGAGCCCGAGCGCGCAGTCGGTGACGGGCAGCGCGCCGGACGCGAGCGACTCGTACAGGCGGGAGTTCAGGGTGCCGTACTCGGCGGCCGGCTCGATCACGTCGTCGACGACGAAACCGGCTGCGCGGTAGACCTCGGGCAGCGCGAAGTAGGACACCGCTGGGCGGAGCTCGACGCCGGCCGAGGCCTCGACGTGGTCGACGTTCGCGGCGAACCAGACGATCGGTTCGGTCGGGGCGACCTCGGCCAGGACGTCCTGCACGCGGCGGCGGACACCCCAGAAGTTGACGGTGGTGACGGCGCGGTCGGTACGTTCGCGCGGTGCGGTGGCGTCGGTGGTGAACAGCTCGGTGTCCACGCCGATCGGCACGACCTCGACGGGGCCGCTGTAGGCCGCGGCGACCGCGTCGCGGGCGGCCTCGGACGAGGTCCAGACGGCGTCGAACTCGTCCAGGTACGGCAGGGCTGCCCACTTGGCGGTCCAGTTCCGCACCCACGCCACCAGGGCGGTGCCGGCGGGGACGTAGCCGGGCACGAAGGACTCGATCATGCTGACCACGACGGTGGTGTCGGCGGGGAGCTCCTCGCCCCAGCGCGCCAACGGCCACATCGCCACGCCCCAGCCCTCGGCCCGGAGTGCCCGCGCGAGGCCGAGCGCGACGAACAGGTCGCCCTTGCCCTCGGCCGGATCGGCGGTCGAGACCGCGAAGCGGATCGTGCCGCGGGGGCCCTCGGCGTGCTCGTCGGCCGCGAGGGCCGCGTAGTCCTCGCGGAGGGGGGAGGGCATGGGGGTGCTCGGGATCACAGCGGTCACGCACGCCATTCTGCACGAATCCGCAGCGGCGGCAGGGAGTCCGTGGGCGCGCCTTGTAGGGTGTCATCGGCCCGCGGCACCCCGCTGGCCGAGCCACCTACCCGCGCCCGGTGCGCGGCAGCTGCTGGAGGAACTCGCGTGACAGAGCGCAAGCCGGGAGTCGTTTCCGTCATCCTCGTGAACTACAAGGGCACGGACGACACCCTGACGAGCATCGCGGAGCTCCGCAAGCAGGACTGGCCGCAGGACAAGCTCGAGGTGATCGTCGTCGAGAACGGTTCGGGCCCCGAGCACCTCGGTCGGCTGAAGGCCTCGTCCCTCGACTTCACCCTGATCGACGCTGGTGCGAACCTCGGGTTTACGGGCGGGTGCAACCTCGGCGTCGAGAAGTCCTCCGGCGAGGTCGTGGCGTTCCTCAACAACGACGCCCGTCCGGACACCGGCTGGGTGCGCGAGGCCATGGCCACGTTCGCCTCCGGTGCCGACATCGGTGCCGTCGCCTCGAAGGTCCTCGACTGGGAAGGCGTCAACGTCGACTTCACCGAGGCCGCGATGACCTGGTACGGCATGGGCTACAAGCCCTTCGCCGGGTCGCCGGACACCGGCCGGTGGGAGAGCGAGACCGACGTCCTGTTCGGCACCGGCGCCGCGATGTTCATCCGCGCCGAGCTCTTCGAGCAGCTCGACGGCTTCGACGACCGCTACTTCATGTTCTACGAGGACGTCGACCTCGGCTGGCGGCTCAACCTGCTCGGCTGGCGCTTCCGGTACCAGCCGAAGTCCGTCGCGTTCCACAAGCACCACGCGTCGATGAACAAGTTCGGCGACTTCCGCGAGACCTACCTGCTCGAGCGCAACGCACTGTTCACGCTCTACAAGAACCTCGGTGACGAACAGCTCGCCGCGGCGCTGCCCGGTTCGCTGGCGCTCGCCGTCCGCCGTGCCGTGGGCCGCGGGGAGCTCGACTCCACCGAGCTCGACCTGCGCAACCCCGGCGACGACAGCGTCCCCACCATCCCGGTGCCGAAGACGAGCATGGCGGGCATCTACGGCGTCGACCAGTTCGTCGAGCAGCTGCCGTCGATGACCGAGTCCCGCCGCCAGATCCAGGCGACCCGTGTCCGGTCCGACCGCGAGCTCCTCCGCCTGTTCGGCAACCGCGACGAGCCCGCGTACCCGATCGAGAACTACCTGGCCGGCTACGACAAGATCGTGCACTCCCTCGGCGTGCTCGAGGTCGGCACCCGTCGCCGCGTCCTCATCATCACGGGCGACTCGATCGGCGCGAAGATGGCCGGTCCGGCGATCCGTGCCACCCAGATGGCGAAGCAGCTGGCATCGGAGCACGACGTCCGCGTGGTCAGCCTCACCCGCTCGTCGCCGATCGACCCCTCGTACGAGGTCGTCACGGTCCCGCACCGCCACCCGCGCCAGATGGTCGAGCACGAGGGCTGGGCCGACGTCATCATCGTGCAGGGCCACGCGCTCCGGCTGTTCCCCGTGCTCGAGTCGACCAGCAAGATCCTGGTCGTCGACGTCTACGACCCGCTGCACCTCGAGCAGCTCGAACAGGGCCGCAGCGACGACGTCGACAAGTGGAACCGCCAGATCCTCGACGCCTCGGACACGCTGAACCACCAGCTCGAGCTCGGCGACTACTTCATCTGTGCCTCGGAGCGTCAGCGGATGTTCTGGCTCGGGCAGCTCGCCGGCTCCGGCCGCGTGAACGCCCGCACGTACTCGCGTGACGCCGACCTGCGCTCGCTCATCGGCGTCGTGCCGTTCGGCCTGTCCTCGACCCCGCCGGTGCACGACCAGCAGCGGGTCAAGGGCGTCGTGCCGGGCATCGGCAAGAACGACAAGCTCGTCGTCTGGGGCGGGGGGATCTACGACTGGTTCGACCCGATCACCCTGGTCCGCTCGATCGCCCGGCTCGCCGAGCGCCGTCCGTCGGTCAAGCTCTTCTTCATGGGTGTGCAGCACCCGAACCCCGACGTCCCCGAGATGGACATCGTGGCGAAGGTCCGCGCCGAGGCGGACGCCCTCGGGCTCACCGGCAAGCACGTGTTCTTCAACGACCAGTGGATCCCGTACGAGGAGCGCGGCGCCTACCTGCTCGAGGCCGACGCCGGCGTCTCGACGCACTACGAGCACCTCGAGACGACGTTCTCGTTCCGCACCCGCATCCTCGACTACCTGTGGGCACGTCTGCCGATCGTCACGACGGCCGGCGACTCGTTCGGTGACCTCGTCGCGGAGCAGAAGCTCGGCATCGCGGTGCACGAGCAGGACGTCGACGGCCTGGCGACCGCGCTCGAGACGGCGCTCTTCGACAAGAAGGCCCGCACCGAGTTCATCGGCAACGTCGACCGTGTGCGCGAGCAGTTCACGTGGGAGAACGTCCTCGCCCCGCTCGTCGAGTTCTGCCGGAACCCGATCCGCGCTGCGGACAAGTCGGTGCGCGACACGACGTCCTCGATCGAGCCGCACAAGATGCGCGTCCGCGTGCCGGAGCGCAAGAAGCTCTCCGGTGTCCGCTACGACCTCGGTCGCGCCGTGCACTACCTGCGCACCGAGGGCCCCCGCAGCGTCGCAGGCAAGGTGAAGCGGCGCCTGAACCGGTGACCCCGGGGGACACCGCCGCCCTCGTCATCGTCCCGACCTACGACGAGGCCGAGAACATCCGCGCGATCACGGCCGCCGTGCTGGCGGCGGTGCCCGGTGCCCACGTGCTCGTCGTCGACGACGGCAGCCCGGACGGCACCGGGGACATCGTGCGGTCGCTGGCCGCCGCTGACGACCGCGTGCACCTGCTGCAGCGCCCCGGCAAGGCCGGGCTCGGCACGGCGTACGTCGCCGGCTTCCGGTGGGGTCTGGAGCGCGGCTACCCGCTGCTGGTCGAGATGGACGCCGACGGCTCGCACCCGGCCGACCGGTTGCCGGCCATGATCGACGCCGTGACCGCGTCCGAGGACGTCCTGCTCGCGATCGGGTCCCGCTGGGTGCCGGGTGGCTCGGTCGTCGACTGGCCGCTCCGACGCCAGGCGCTCAGCCGCGGGGCGAACACCTACGCCCGCCTGGTGCTCGGCCTCGACGTGCGCGACATCACCGCCGGGTACCGCGTGTACCGCTCGTCGGCGATCGCGCGGATGGACCTCGGGTCGGTGGACTCGAAGGGGTACTGCTTCCAGGTGGACATGACGCTGCGCGTGGACGCCCTCGGCGGCCGCATCGTCGAGGTGCCGATCCGGTTCCGCGACCGCGTGCACGGGGTCTCCAAGATGAGCCGGTCCATCGTGGTCGAGGCGATGCTCCGTGTCACCCGGTGGGGTGTGCAGCGCCGTCTCGGTCGCCGCACGCGCCCGTAGCGCGGGCCCCGGAGCGCGCGATCGCTTCGTGCACAGGAACGGTCGGGTCCCGTCCGCCGGGGCGACCACTCCTGCTCACGATGCGCGGGCCCGGAACGTTCGGCGTGACGGCCTGGAGGCGCGGTGCGGGGCCGCCACGGGCCTCCGGTCCGTCGCTACACGCGCGGCAGGTGCCGGCGCCACGAGCGCCGCCGCGCGGCGATCACGAGCACCGTCACGAAGAACATCAGCCCCGCACCGTGCAGCAGGTAGCTCTCCGCCGTGCTGGTGACGGCGAGCAGCACGAGCACCGCGGCCGGCCACACGTACGCCACCCCGGGGAACGTCGTCGCCGTCACCCAGGCCCGCGCGAACGCGAGCAGCGCCGTGATCCCGAGGATGAGCGTGCCCGCGAAGCCGATCTGCAGCCAGGCGTCCACGAAGGCGTTCAGGCCCGAGGTGAAGCGGACGCCGGCGGGGTCGATGAGCGTCACGTACGGCACCACCGGCTCGGTCGGCCAGGTCCCCACCCAGCCCCAGCCCTGGATCGGGTAGCGCTCCACCAGGACCCGGATCTGGGACCACAGGTCCGTGCGCGTCGCGGTGCCGCCGGCCGCCCCGATCTCGGCGAGCAGCCGGTGCCGCGCGAGCACCCCGACGGCCAGGGTCAGCAGGACGACCGCGCCGAGGACGCCGTTGACCACCGGTCTGGTCGCCGGTCGCGCGTGCCGGAGTGACCAGAGCGCCAGTGCGGTGACGGCGAGTGCGATCATCGCCAGGCCGGTGATGGGGGACTGCACGAGCATCAGGGCGATGACGGCGAGCGAGGTCGAGGCGATCGCGCGCCAGAGCGTGACGGACCGGGTGAGGAACTCGACCACGAAGGTGACCAGTGCCATGGCGGCGATGAAGCCCATGAAGTTGCGTGTGCCGCCGATGCCCTGGATCGGGCCGCCGTACGCGATGTCACCGCGGATGCCGAACGCCGGGAACGGGACGTCGAGCACCAGGCCGGACAGGACCTCGAGCCCGAGGGCGGTCACGAGCAGGATCCGGAAGGCGTCGCCCGAGGCCCGGATCACCTGCACCAGGTCGCGGCCGAGCGCCAGGTACAGCCCGAGGCCGATGAAGCACACGGTCTGCACGAGCCCGCGGAGCGCGAACCAGGAGTACTCGCTCCACAGCACGCTCAACGCGCAGTAGCCGACGAAGGCCAACAGCGAGAGGGGGAGGACCCCGTGCCACTCGATCCGGTAGCGCTGTCCCAGCAGGCTCAGCCCCGCGAGCACGAACAGCGTCACGAGCACCGCCCAGGTCCCCGCCTGACCGACGAGTGTCTCCACCGTGGGCTGGCCGAACCCGAACAGCACGATGACCGTCGCGAGCGCCTGGCTGAACCGTCCACCGGCCGAGAAGCCGATCCAGGCGGAGAGGTACCGGCGCCCGAGCACCTGTCTGCTCACCCGGCCGTCCGTCACGCGTCCATCTTGGCGCACGACCTTGTGACGAGCACACCACATCGCGGTGTGGCTGTATCGACGATGCGCGATGAGCGATCTATCCTCACCGAATGGACGTCGCGCGCAGGGTCGTCGGCGTCCCGCTCGTCGCGGTCCTCGTCGGCCTGCTCACGACCGCACTGGCCTGGTACCGCCTCGGTCCGGTGACGCGGAACACCGTCTGGGCCGAGGACGGCGGCGTGTTCCTGCGCGAACGGATCGCGATGGGGCCCGTCGACACGCTGCTGCACCCCTACGCCGGCTACCTGCACCTGCTGCCCCGGCTCATCGTCGACCTCGGCTACGCGCTGCCGCCCGAACGGTACGCGCAGGTGGTGGCACTGGCGTCCTGCGCGGTGGTCGGCGGGGTCTGCGCCCTGGTGTTCGTGCTGTCCCGCGACGTCGTCCGCCCGTGGCCGTTCCGGCTGGTGCTCGCCGCCGTCCCCGTCGTCCTGCCGCTCGCCCCGTACGAGATCAGCGGCAACGCGGCGAACCTGCACTGGTTCCTGCTCGTCCTGGTGCCGTGGGTCTTCACCTTCCGCAGCCGCTCCTGGTGGGGCGCTGGCGCGCTCGCCGTGGTCGCTGGTGTCGCCGTGCTCACCGAACCCCTCACCGCACTGTTCGCGCCCCTGCTGCTCCTCGCGTGGACGCCCCGAGGCCGAACGCCCGGCGCATCCGGTCGGTGGTCCGCGCTGCCCGTCACGGTCGTCGTGGTCGTCGCCCTGGCCGCGCAGGGCGTCACGGCCCTGACGAACCCGCGTGCCCTGGCCACGGGGTCGCCGGCGGTCGTGGACGTGCTCGCCGGGTACCTGTTGCGTCCCGTGGCGGGTGCCTGGGGTCCGGACCTCGGCGCCGCGCTGACGGCGGTGGTGGAGCACGGCTGGGCCGTGGTCCTGGTCCCCGCCGCCCTGCTGCTGGTCGTCCTGGTGGCGGCCGTGGTCGTCGGGCCGACAGGCACCCGGTGGATGGTCACGGCACTCGCCGCCGGTTCGGTCGCGGTGTGGTGGGTGGCCGTCCTCGCCAACCACGGTGCCGGCGTCCGCTGGTCCGCGCCGGTGAGCGCGATGGCCGCCCTGCCGCCGCAGCGCTACGCCGCCGCTGCCGGCCTGCTGCTCGTGAGCGCCGCGGTGGTCGCCGCCGCCGCGCTGGTGGACGCGCCCCGCTGGTCGCGTGTGGCGGCAGGGACAGGAGGCGCGGGTCGCCTCGTCGGCACGCTGGCCGGTTGGTGCGTGGTCACCGCCGTCGTCGCGTCGGCCGTGCTGCACGTCGCGCCGGCGGACACGCGGCGCAGCGACGGCCCGGTGTGGGCCGGGCAGTTGCCGGCGGCGGTCGAGGCGTGCGACGAGGACCCGTCGCTCGAGGTCGCCCGGGTGCGGTCGAACCCGTGGTCGTCCCCGGTGGCGTGCTCCTGGCTGTCGCGCTGAGGGAGCGCCCGGGTCAGCGCGTGCCGGCCCAGCGGAACTCGCGCTTGGCCAGCGGCGTGCGGGGGCCGTCGCCGGTGGACACGGGTTCCTCGCCGGTCAGCACGATGCGGGTCTTGATCGCGAGCAGGGCGAAGAGCACCCAGTTCCCCTGGTAGAGCAGGCGGGACTCGGCGACGGACTGCACGAGCAGCGCGACGACGACCAGGAGCGGCAGGAGCGACACCGGGTCGAACGACCGCGGACGCAGCGTGGCGTCGTACCCGATGCGGGTCGCGCAGGCCCACGAGCGCGACAGCGTCGTCACCACGTAGATCGCGAAGAGCACCAGGCCGATGATGCCGGTCTGCATCCAGACGTCCAGGTAGGCGTCGTGGGCCTGCAGGTAGGTGACACCCTTGCGGTGCGCCAGGTCGGCGAGCGTCGGGATGCCGGGCCACCAGTACCCGATCCAGCCCCAGCCGCCCACGGGGTGCTGGTCGATCAGCCCGAGCACCTTGCCCCAGATCTCGCCCCGACCGGTGGCGTCCGAGCCCTTGCCGAGCAGCTCGGAGACCGGACCACGCAGCACGGCCGCGGCGACGGCGACGACGATCGCACCCACCGCGAGCAGCAGGTAGCGCGGGGTGCGGCGCTCGGTCGGCACACGGCGCATCCACACCGCGACCAGGGCGACCACGGCGACCACGAGGGCAGCGGCGATGACCGTCGACGAGCGGGTGAGGACGAAGCCGAGTGCGGCGACGAGGAGCCAGCCGATCGCTTGGTTGCGGCGGATCCGGCCCTCGGCGAACTGCACGGCGACCACGATCGCGACGAGCAGGGCGACCATGGCGAGCAGGTTCGCGTTGCCCGGCAGGCCCTGGATCCGACCACCGGTGAAGAGCTCGGCGCGCGAGAAGTAGAACGCGTCGGGGACGTCGCGGTCGCCGTAGTCGGTCCAGATCGGCGCGATCGGGTGGCGGACGAACACCGCGACGACGGCTTCGAACAGCAGCGAGAGCATCAGGACCCAGCGGAGCGCGAGGCTCATGGCGTCGGTGATCCGCCGCCACGTCAGGGTCGAGGCGATCGTGAACGCCACCGCGGCGCAGATCACCTGCACGGTCAGGCTCGAGATCGTCGCGAACCGCCAGTGCGACCAGACCAGCGTCACCAGGCACCAGCCGAGGAATGCCCAGAGCGCCCAGGGGGTGCGGACGAGCGGCGGCTTCGCCCGGACCAGGATCGTGGTGCCCCAGGCGGCGACGAGGGCCCAGAGGACACCGGCCCCGACCCAGGTGAGGGTGTTCGGCACGGCGTCGCCCGCGAACAACACGAACAGGGTCGTCGCCCCGAAGGCGAACGCCTCGCGCTCCGGTACGGCCCCGCGCGCCAGCGGCCAGGTGTTCGTCACGACGCCAGGGTACCGGCCGGTCGCCGTCCGCAGGACTCCCTCGGCGGCGCCGGTAGGCTCTGGCCCATGTTCCTCGGCATCACGAACACCCCCCGCGACTACGCCTGGGGCTCGGTCACCGCGATCCCGGAGCTCCTCGGCCGCACCGTCACGGGTGCCCCGCAGGCGGAGCTCTGGCTCGGCGCCCACGCCGGCAGCCCCAGCGTCGTCGTCAACCCCGCCATGGTGGGCGGAGCCGACACGCTCCGCGACTGGATCGCCGACGAGCCGGAGACCGCCCTCGGTCCGGACCGCACCGACCTGCCGTTCCTGCTCAAGGTGCTCGCGGCGGCCGCACCGCTCTCGCTGCAGGCGCACCCCACCCCGGAGCAGGCGGCGGAGGGCTTCGCCCGTGAAGAGCGCGAGGGCATCCCGCTCGACGACCCGGCTCGCAACTACAAGGACCCGTTCCCGAAGCCCGAGCTCGTCGTCGCGCTGAGCGAGCGGTTCGAGGCGCTGAGCGGCTTCCGCCCCGTCGAGGAGACCCTCGCCGAGGTGCGCGTGCTCGACGCCGGCACCGGACGGCTCGGTCCGCTCGAGGTGCACCTGCTGCACGGGCTCGAGGACACCGTCCGCTGGCTCGAGACCGCCGACGAGTCCGCACTCGCCGTGGTGCAGGCCGCGAGCGACCTGGCCGTCGCCCTCGACGACGACCTGCTCACCCCGAACACCGCGACCGTCCGCGACCTGGCGACCAGCTGGCCGGGCGACCCCGGCATCGTGGTCTCCCTGCTCATGCACCGTGTGACGCTCGGTGCGGGGCAGGCGATGTACCTGCCCGCCGGTAACATCCACGCGTACCTCGACGGGCTCGGCATCGAGCTGATGGCGCCGTCGGACAACGTGCTGCGCGGCGGGCTGACGCCGAAGCACGTCGACGTGCCGGAGCTCCTGCGGGTGCTCGACTTCACCGCGTACCCGGCCCCGGTCCTCGAGCCGGAGCGCATCGCCGGCGGCGTCGACCGGTTCGCACCGGACGGCGTCGGCTTCGCGCTGCTGCGGGTGGACGGCGACGGCCGCCCGGCCGGCCTGAGCACGGGCGGGGTCGCGCCGCTCGTCGGACCGTCGATCGCGATCTGCACCGAGGGCGTCGTCACGCTCGTCGGCGCGCAGTCGGCCACCCTGCTCCGCAAGGGCGAGTCGTGCTTCATCACGCCGGACGAGGGCGACGTGACCGTCGAGGCGGACTCGTCCGACGGCATCACGTCGACGGTGTTCATCGCCACCGGCGCCTAGGACCGGCGCCCAGGACAGGCGTCCAGGACCCACGCCCATGACAGGCGTCCTGGCCGGGGACGCCGTCGCGGAACCGGCGCGGAACCGCACGCGGCGGCGCGGACCCGCTCACCGCCACCGTGGCGTCGCCGACGTCCGCTAGCGTGGCGAGCATGAGTTGGCTGGTCACCGGCGGTGCCGGGTACATCGGGTCCCACGTCGTCCGAGCACTGCGCTCCTCCGGCATCGACACGGTCGCGTTCGACGACCTCTCGAGCGGCTTCCGCGCGTTCGTGCCGGACGACGTGCCGTTCGTCGAGGGCACGATCCTCGACGGGGAGCTCGTGGCGCGCACCCTGCGCGAGCACGAGGTCACCGGCGTGGTCCACGTCGCGGGGTTCAAGTACGCCGGCGTCTCCGTCGAGCGCCCGCTCCACACCTACGAGCAGAACGTCACCGGCATGGCGACCCTGCTCCGCGCGATGGCCGAGACCGGCGTCACCAAGGCGGTCTTCTCGTCGAGCGCGGCGGTCTACGGCACGCCGGACGTCGAGACCGTGGTCGAGTCCACCCCGAAGAACCCGGAGTCGCCGTACGGCGAGTCGAAGCTCATCGGCGAGTGGCTGCTGCGCGACATGGAGGTCGCCGCCGGATTCGCCACCACGTCGCTCCGGTACTTCAACGTCGTCGGCTCGGGGGAGCCCGACCTGTACGACGCCAGCCCGCACAACCTGTTCCCGCTGGTCTTCGACGCGCTGCTCGCCGGCCGGACCCCGCGGATCAACGGCGACGACTACGCCACCCCGGACGGCACCTGTGTCCGCGACTATGTGCACGTGGCCGACCTGGCGCACTCGCACGCCGTGGCCGCACGGAAGCTCGAGGCCGGGGAGCCGCTCGAGCGTGCCTACAACCTCGGCAGCGGCGACGGCGTGAGCGTCCGGCAGATCATGGACGCGATGGCTGCCGGCACCGGGATCGCCTTCGACCCGGAGATCGCACCGCGGCGCCCCGGCGACCCGGCCCGCATCGTCGCGACCGGCGAAGCCGCCGCCCGAGACCTCGAGTGGGCGATGCGGCACTCCCTGGACGAGATGGTCTCGAGCGCGTGGGAGGCCCGCCGCAGCGCCTCCTGAGCGCCTGAGGACGAGTCAGTTGTCCCCCGGAAGGCCCACCCGAGCGGCGCGACACGCCCAAACGGGGGACATGACACGCTGGAGCGGTCAGTGCCTTCTATGATCCGCGACTTGACTCAGGCGAATGACACCGCTGTAATTACAGGCAGCGGCCGCAAGAGTTGGGGTTCGTTGTCGAGGCGGCAGGGGTGATCAGGGTGAACGGTTCCGAGTTCCACGCCGGAGTTCCGGAGGACTGGCACGTCGATCCCGTGGCGCTCGGCGTCCCCGGGGTCCGACGTCCCGAGGCGGACGACGAGGAGAACCCGCTCGCCTGGCAGGTCGACTCGCTGTGCGCACAGACCGACCCCGAGGCGTTCTTCCCCGAGAAGGGCGGCTCGACGCGCGAGGCGAAGAAGATCTGCACCTCGTGCGAGGTCCGGGCGCAGTGCCTCGAGTACGCGCTCGAGAACGACGAACGCTTCGGCATCTGGGGTGGCCTCTCCGAGCGGGAACGCCGCAAGCTGCGGAAACGGGCGTAGGAGCGTCCACGGCGCGCCAGCGCCGTGCGACTGCGCCCCTGAGGAGCCTGCGACGAGGACGCCGGGACCAGCCGTTCTCCGCCCGCCCCGCACCGCGCGGTGAGCGCGTCCACAGCTTCACGGCGCGCCGCCGTCCGCAGCCGACACCGCGCCTCCAGACCGTAGAGTGACGCCCGTCATGCAGCCCAGAGTCACCGCGATCCTCGTCGCCGCCAACGGGGCGGCCCACCTCGACCGGACCCTGGACGCGCTCGCCGCCCAGACCCGCCACCCCGAGAACCTCGTGGTCGTCGACGTCGGCACGACCGACGGATCGACCGCCGAACTGTCCTTCGGTGGGTCCGCGCAGCTCGTCCGCCTCCCGGCGGGCCGGTCGTTCGGTGACGCCGTCCGGCAGGGCGAGCGCAGCGCGCCGCCCGCCGCGACCGACGAGCCGGTCGACGAGTGGCTGTGGATCCTCGGCCACGACAACGCGCCGGCACCGACCGCGCTCGCCGACCTGCTGGGCGCCGTCGAGATCGCGCCGTCGGTCGTCGTCGCCGGTCCGAAGCTCGTCGCCGACGACGATCCGTCGCTGATCCGCGCGTTCGGCGAGAGCATGACCCGCTTCGGCCGCTCGATCGTCCTGGTGCAGGACGAGCTCGACCAGGGCCAGCACGACCGCAACACCGACGTGCTCGGCGTCACCGCCGGCGGCATGCTCGTGCGTCGCTCGGTCTGGAACGAACTCGGCGGCTTCGACCCGGCACTGCCGGACGTCGACGCGGCGCTCGACTTCTCGGTCCGGGTCCGCCTCGCCGGACACCGCGTGGCCCTCGTGCCCGAGGCCAGGGTCACCAGCGCAGGACCGATCGAGGAGTTCGGGCGCAAGCGTGTGTCCGAGGCGCGGCGCGTCCGGATGCACCGGCAGGCGCAGCTGCACCGTCGGATGACGTACGCCCCCGTCGCGCTCGTCTGGCTGCACTGGCTCACGCTCGTGCCCTTCGCCGTCGGCCGCGCCCTGGGGCACCTGGTCGCGAAGCACCCCGCCGCCGTGGTCCCCGAGCTCTCCGCCGCGTTCGCGGTCGCGTTCGGCGGCGGCACGGGCCGTGCACGCAAGAACCTCGCCCGCACGAAGCAGCTCGGCTGGGCGGCCGTCGAACCGCTCCGGGTGAGCTGGCGTCGGGTGTACGAGCACCGCACCACCTCGCGCGACGTCGAACTCGCCCGCGTCGAGGACGCCCCGATCGCCAGGGCGTCGTTCCTCGGTGACGGCGGGATCTGGGTGGTCCTGGCTGCCGCGGCGCTCAGCGTCGTGACGCTCTACCCGTTGCTCGGCTCGCCGGCCCTGACCGGCGGCGGACTCCTGCCGCTCTCCGCGACCCCCGGTCAGCTCTGGCAGAACGTCGGGTACGGCTTCCACTCGCTCGGCACCGGCTTCACCGGCCCGTCCGACCCCTTCACCGCGGTGCTCGCCGTGCTCGGCTCGATCGTCTTCTGGTCGCCGTCCACCGCGGTCGTGCTCGTCATGCTCGTCGCGTTCCCGCTGTCCGCCCTCGGTGCCTGGTTCGCGGTCCGCAAGGTCACGACCCGCACCTGGGTGCCGGTCATCGGCGCGTCGCTCTACGCCATCGCCCCGTCGCTCGTCGGCGCGGTGACGACCGGGCACCTCGGCGCCGTGATCGCGCACCTGGTCCTGCCGTGGCTGTTCGTCGCCGTGCTCGAGGCGCACCGCTCGTGGGCCTGGGCCTCGGGTGCGTCGCTGCTGTTCGCCGTCGTCGCCGCCTCGGCTCCGTCACTGCTGCCGGTTCTGCTGATCGGCTGGCTCGTGGCGCTGCTGGTCGGCTGGCGCCGGGCCCACCGTCGCGTGTTCATCCCGGTGCCGACCGCGGTGCTGTTCCTGCCGCTGATCCTGGCGCAGGCGGCACGCGGCAACCTGCTCGCCGTGTTCGCCGACCCCGGGGCGCCGTCCGCGACCCGGGCACCGTCCGCCCTGCAGCTGGCCATCGGGCAGCCCCTGCCCGACTGGAGCGGCTGGCTGCCCGCGACCTCCGGGCTGACGCTCGTCGTCGGGGCCCTGCCGATCGTGATGGCCGTCCTGGCACTCCCGGTCGCCGTCGCCGCGATCGGGGCGGTGCTCGGCCACCGCTGGGCGGTCGCCGGCTCCGCGCTCGTCATCGCGCTCCTCGGCTTCGCCACGGCCTTCGCCGCCACCCACGTCACCGTCACCGGTGTCGGTTCGACCACCACCATCGTCTGGCCCGGCAGCGGGTTGTCCGTGTACTGGCTCGCCCTCGTGGTGGCGGCGTGCATCGGCATCGACGTGCTGCCGAAGGCCGCACCGGTCACCGGACTCGTCGCGACCGTGCTCGCCGGGATCGCCGTCGCGCCGGCGTTCGCGGCGTTCTACCTCGGCACCGCCACGATCGAGCCGACCACGGGCCGCGTGCTCAGCGCCTACGTGAACGCCGAGGCCCAGGCGAACCCCGACGTCGGCACGCTCGTGGTCGTGCCGCAGGACGACGGGTCGCTCGCCGTCACGCTCGAACGCGGGCAGGGGTCCACCCTCGACGACCAGTCGACGCTCGACGCGACCGCGCTCCGGCTGAGCGAGTCCGGCTCGCGGCTGACCACGCTCGCGGGCAACCTGGCCAGTCGCAGCGGGTACGACCCCCGACCGGCGCTCCGCGAACTCGGCGTGAGCTTCGTGCTCATCGACGACGCGGGCGACGACCCCGAGGCGCAGACGGTGCACGACCGGGCCGCCGGTGCCATCGGCCAGAACGCGCTCTTCACCAGCATCGGCGAGACCACCAACGGGCAGCTGTTCCACTACGACGGCGAGGTCGACCGCACGCGCTCCGGCTCCGCGGCGACCCAGGCCACCCACGTGCTGTACCTCGTCGTGCTCGGCGTGGTCTTCGGCGCCGCAGCCCTGCTCGCGGTCCCGACGGCCCCGCGCCGCCGCCGTGCCACCTCGAACGTCATCGAGGCCGAGGAACCCGCCACCACCTTCGACGAGGAGCGCGACGAATGAGCACCACCCCCTCCTCCGTCCGGCGCTGGATCGTCCGCGGCACCGCCACGGCCGTCGCCGTCGTCGTCGCGGCCTGCGCCGTCACCGCGGCCCACGCCATCGGCACCGAGTCGGAACCCGGCCGACCCGCCGGGCGCACCGTCACGCCGGTCCCGGCCGCCGCCGAACGTGTCTGCGCCGGCAGCGCACTGCGCCTGTCCGACGACGCGGGCAACGACGCGACGCAGGCGAGCACCGTCGGCACCGCCACCGTCGCGACCGCGACGACCGGTTCCACGGTCGAGCGGTCCGCGCTCGACGCCTCGACCACCGGCGGCAGCGACCCCCGGCTCCTGACGGCGCCAGCGGGGGAGACGACCCCACAGGTCGCGGGCAGCAGCTTCCAGAGCGTCTCGAGCGGTGACCTGGTGGGGGCCGGAGCGGCCTCGTGCGACGACCCCACCCAGTCCACGTGGCTCGTCGGCGGATCGACCGAGACCGGTCGCACGAGCCTCGTGACGCTCTCGAACCCGACGGACGTCAACGCCACGGTCGACCTGGCGATCTACGACGGCGACGGGACGGTCAGCGCCCCCGGGACCACCGGCATCGTCGTGGCACCGAACACGCAGAAGGTCGTCCCGCTGTCGGGCTTCGTGTCCGACGCCGCGTCGACGGTCGTGCACGTCACGTCGTCCGGCGGGCAGATCGTCGCGCACATGCAGGAGACCGTCGTCCGCACCCTGACCCCGGGCGGCTTCGACATCGTCTCCGGCGGCGCTGCGCCGTCCCGGTCGCAGGTCATCCCCGCCGTCGTCCTCGCCGACGCGCAGGCCGCCCAGCGTGGTGACGACACGGCCGACGCGGCACCGGTCGTCCGACTGTTCGTGCCGGGCACGAAGTCGGCCCGCGTCACCCTCGGCATCAGCACGGCCGACGGCGGCGGCACGACCGTCAACGCCACCGCCGAGCCCGGCGTCGTGACCGACGTCCCGCTCGACGACTTCCCGGACGGCCGGTACTCGTTCACCGTCACGTCGACCCAGCCGATCGTCACCGGGGCGCGCACCACGACGCCCACCGACGGCACCAGCGCCGGCACCGACCTCGGGTGGTTCGCCTCCGCCGAGCCGCTCGGCGACGAGACCATCACCGCCATCGCGCCGGGCGAGGGTGTGCGGCTGAACTTCGTGAACCCCACGAGCGAGGACCGCACGGTCACGGTGCGGTCGGGCGACGAACGACGCACCCTGACGCTCCTGTCCGGCGCCACCGGGACACTGTCTGTGCCGACGGCGAAGCAGCTCACGCTGACCGGGACCGACGGCGTCGTCGCGGGGGTCACGTACCGCGGTGCCGACGGGATCGCCGGGTTCCCGGTGCGCCCGGCCACCGACGTGTCCACGCCGGTCCGCGTCTACCCCTGACGGGCGGACCGGCGGCCCCGTTCAGTGGCTGATCGGCACGGTGCAGTCGGTCCGGCTCACCGGCCTGTCGGCGCGGTGCGGCCGGTCGGTCCGGCTCACCAGTGTCGGTAGCGGTCCGGTGCCAGGTCCCACGGGTCCTTGCCGATCAGCTCGCCCACCGCGCGGAACACCGCGGTCTCGATGATGATGCGGCGGTCGGAGTCGTCCTTCTCGGGGCTCCGGTTCACCCGCTCCACGGGGATGCGGAACACGGTCACGCGGCGGGTGTCACGGTCGATGCGCCAACGTGGCATCTCGTCCGGCAGGGTCTGGTCGCTCGGCATGTCCGCCACCTGGAAGACCACGCCCGCGAGTTCCTCGGGCCACAGGCCGAGCAGGTAGTGCGCACTGTCACCGACGATGCGGTCGAACGCCTCGGCGCGGGTGATGATCGGCGCGAGTTCGGGTCCGGTGACGCTCGAACGCCCGCCACGGCCGTGCCGGGAGCGCCCCCGACCGCGGTCGACCGGGGTGACGAGGCGAGGCTTCCGACGCATCCCCACATCGTACGCGGGGACGGGTGCACGCCGGACGCTCCGCTAGGCTCCCTGACGACATGGACGTGCGGATCTGCAGCAAGGTGGCGTGTGCCAACAGCGCTTCGTCGACCCTGACCTACGACTACGGCGACTCCATGGTCGTCATCGGTCCGCTGTCGACCCGGGTCGAACCGCACGGCTACGACCTCTGCGCCCGCCACGCGGCAACGCTGCGCGTCCCGCGCGGCTGGCAGGTGGTGCGGCGCGAGCCGCTCCCGCGCGACGCGGACTGACGGCGCGCGTCCGCGGCGTGGGTGAGGGCGATCTGGAGGCCCGGGGAACGTGACCGGGATCGGCTGGTGACCCGCGCCTCCCGGCATGGGAGACTGGCGGGCATGCCCACCGAAACCCGCACCGCTGCTGTGTTCCGCGTCGCCGACCTGTCCCTCGCCGAGGCGGGCCGGCACCAGATCCGCCTCGCCGAGAACGAGATGCCGGGCCTGATGTCACTGCGTGACGAGTTCGCCGCGGCGCAGCCGCTCGCCGGCGCGCGCATCGCCGGGTCCCTGCACATGACGGTGCAGACCGCCGTGCTCATCGAGACGCTCGTCGCCCTCGGCGCGCAGGTGCGCTGGGCCAGCTGCAACATCTTCTCCACCCAGGACGAAGCCGCCGCAGCCGTCGCCGTCGGACCCACCGGCACCCCGGACGCCCCCGCCGGCGTCCCGGTGTTCGCGTGGAAGGGCGAGACGCTCGAGGAGTACTGGTGGTGCACCAGCCGCATCTTCGACTGGAGCGACGAGGCCGCCGCGGCCGGTGCCGACTGGACCGGCCCGAACCTGATCCTGGACGACGGCGGCGACGCCACCATGCTCGTGCACACCGGCGCCGACGCCGAGGCCGCCGGTGCCGCCCCGGTCGCCGAGCCGGACGCCAGCGCCGAGTGGAAGATCGTGCTCGACACCGTCGCGCGGTCGCTCGAGACCTCGTCCGACCGCTGGACCCGCATCGCGGCCGACATCCAGGGCGTCACCGAGGAGACCACGACGGGCGTGCACCGTCTGTACGAGCTGTTCCGGAACGGCGAGCTGAAGTTCCCGGCGATCAACGTCAACGACTCCGTGACGAAGTCGAAGTTCGACAACAAGTACGGCATCCGGCACTCGCTGCCCGACGGTCTGAACCGCGCCACCGACGTGCTCATCGGCGGCAAGGTCGCCTTCGTCGTCGGCTACGGCGACGTCGGCAAGGGGGCGGCCGAGGCGCTCCGCGGGCAGGGCGCCCGCGTCATCGTCAGCGAGGTCGACCCCATCTGTGCGCTGCAGGCGGCGATGGACGGCTACCAGGTCGCGCGCCTGGCGGACGTCGTCGACACCGTCGACATGGTCATCACGTGCACCGGCAACCTGGGCGTGGTCGGGGTCGACGAGATGCTCGGGCTGAAGCACCTGGCGATCGTCGCGAACGTGGGGCACTTCGACAACGAGATCGACATGGCCGGGCTCGAGGCGCTGCCCGGCGTCTCGAAGGTCGAGATCAAGCCGCAGGTGCACGAGTGGCGGCTGCCGACCGGGCGGTCGATCCTGGTGCTGTCCGAGGGGCGGCTCATGAACCTCGGCAACGCGACGGGCCACCCGTCGTTCGTGATGAGCAACTCGTTCACGAACCAGGTGCTCGCGCAGATCGAGCTGCACACCCGGCGCGACGAGTACCCGACCGGCGTGTACGTGCTGCCGAAGCACCTGGACGAGAAGGTCGCGCGCCTGCACCTCGACGCCCTCGGGGTGCAGCTGACGTCGCTGCGTCCGGAGCAGGCGGCGTACATCGGTGTCCCCGTCGAGGGCCCCTTCAAGCCGGACCACTACCGCTACTGAGCTCGGCGTTCCTGCGCTCCCGCACGACACCGGTGTTCGCACGTTGCACCCCGGCACGCGGGTGTTCAGCGCGCGAACACCGGTGTCTTGCGAGCAGCCCGCGCCGCGCGCTGCGTCAGCGGGGGAAGCCCGGCGGGCGCGCCGACGCCGTGGACCCCGCTGCGGTGAGCAGCTCGGCGCGGGCGCCCAGCGCCCGGACGTCCCGACGACGACGCAGCACGACGACCCCGGCCAGGAACACCTCGGGCGGCACGGGCGGCACGGGGTGGGCGAACGCCGACACCTCGGCCGCGAGCGACTGCGCCGCTGCCTCGCGCAGTTCCGGTCGCATCAGCGCCGCCCCGCGGAAGAACGCGCCGAGCCGGTTCTCCAACCGCTGCGGCAGCGCCGAGACGTCCGCGACGCCGGCCCACGCCGCCAGTTCCGGTGGCAGGAGCACCTCGGGGTCGCGCTGTTTCGGCAGGCGCTCGTGCTGCACGATCGTGCCTGCGAGCAGGTCCCCGAGGCGCCTCGGCCGGGTGCCGAACAGCGCGACGAGCAGGGCGACCGACCCGAACGTCATCCAGAGCTCGAACAGGCCGACGAGCGACCGGGTGAAGGCGTGCCGGAACCCGATCGAACCGCCGTCGAGCCGGACCACCCGGGTGCCGGTGGCGAACCGTCCGACGCTCCGCCCCTTCGTCACCGTCTCGACCGCGGCGGGGACCAGCACCAGCACGACGACGAGCAGCACGATGTTCAGCGCAGCACCCCAGGCGGGTTCGAGGCCCCTCGGCCAGAGTCGTGCGACCCCGAACATCGCGAGCACGAACAGGACGAGGACGCACAGGCCGTCCAGCAGGGCCGCTGCGAGCCGCAGCACGAGTCCGGCGGGTTGGACGTCGAGCGCGACGCCCTCGCCCACCACGAGCTCGTCGGCGGTCTCGTCGAGATCGCGCGAGAACCGGGCGTCGGCGAGGTCACGCGGCGTGCGGGGCTTCGGCATGGGATCATTCTGTCGGAGATCGCGCGACCTGAGGGGGAACTCGTGGACCTGGATGCCTACGCCGAGGTGCATCGTGACCGGTGGCAGGAGCTCGACCGGCTGGCGCGTGCCCGGCACCGGTCCGGTGCGGACGTCGACCGGCTCGTCGCCGGCTACCAGGAGGCCGCCACCGACCTCGCCCGCATCCGCGGTGCCGCACCGCGCACCGTGACCGGCGACCGGCTCTCGCTGACGCTGTTCCGCGCCCGACTGCGCTTCACCGGTACCCCCGTCGACCCGCTGACCGCGGTCGCACTGTTCTTCACGCGGCAGCTCCCCGCGGCGCTCTACCGGATCCGCTGGGTGACCATCTGGGTCGCGCTCGCGACGGTGGCGATCGGGGCGATCGTCGCGATCTGGATCACCACGACCCCCGGCGCGACGGCGACCTTCGGCAGCGACGAGGCCCTGCGCCGGTACGCCACGCAGGACTTCGTCGACTACTACTCGAACCGCGGTCTCGGGGCGTTCACGGCGCAGGTCTGGACGAACAACGCGTACATCGCCGCGACGATGGTCGCCTTCGGGATCACCGGGGTCTTCGTACCGTTCTCGATCATGCAGAACGCCGTCAGCCTGGGGGTGTCCGCAGCGATCATGCACTCCCAGGGACGCCTGGCCGACTTCTTCCTCTACATCTCCCCGCACGGGCAGCTGGAGCTCTACTCAGTCTTCCTGGCCGGTGGCGCGGGGCTGATGATCTTCTGGTCGTGGGTGGCACCGGGCCCCGGTCGCACCCGCGCCCAGGCTCTCGCCGAGGACGGCCGGGCACTCATCACCATCGCGATCGGCCTGACCCTGACCCTGCTGCTGTCCGGCATCGTCGAGGGCGTGGTGACGCGGCAGGACTGGCCGTGGCCGATCAAGATCGGCATCGGCACGATCGCCCTGGCCGCGGTGCTCGCGTACCAGTGGGTGCTCGGCGGCCGCGCCTACCGGGCGGGGGAGCGCGGCGACCTCGAGGAGTTCGAGCGCGGCTCCACCGCCCTGGTGGCCGGCTAGGGCCTGCCCGGGTTCAGAGTCGGCCGGAGGCCTTCGCCCGGATGTAGGCGTCGGCGACGAGCGGCGGGACGTCCGCCGGCGCGCCACGGACGACCTCGGCGCCGGATCGGCGTGCGACGTCGGCCGCTCCGTCCGCGTCGAGCAGCGTGCGTTCCGCGGCGGCGCGTCGGTAGACGTCGCGCTCCGCGCCGGTGGGGAGGCCCGGCACCCGTCCGCCCCGCGCGGTGCGGATCGACGTGGTCGGGTCCACCCCGCCGTGTGCCATCCGCTCGACGGCCGGGTCCTCGATGCTCGTCACGACCACCGCGTGCCGCCGGGACAGCCGGGGGAGCACGGCGAGCAGGTCACCCGAGGCACCGACGGAGTCCAGGCTCGAGGCGAGGACGACCAGTGCGCGCGAGGTCGTGATCGAGTCGACGAGTGCGGGCACGGACGCCCAGTCGGTCGCGGCGAGCCCGGGTTCGGCCATCGCGAGTGCTTCGCCGAAGCGCTGCACGACGTCGGTGCGGGTGGCGCCGTGCACGCGGTCGTGCGCGGTGTCGTCGAGGACGACCAGGTCGACCCGGTCACCGGCGGCGGCAGCGAGCGCGCCGAGGAGCAGCGCCGACTCGATGAACGTGTCGAGCCGTGGCTCGTCGGCGACACGGCCGGCACCCGCTCGCCCCGCGTCCACCACGACGACGACGCGCCGGTCGCGCTCCGGCCGCCACGTGCGGACGACGAGGTCCTGTCGCCGAGCGGTCGCCCGCCAGTCGATGGAGCGCACGTCGTCGCCGCGGACGTAGTCGCGCAGCGAGTCGAACTCGGTGCCGTGCCCGCGGAGCTGCAGGGTGGTCTCGCCGTCGAGCTCGCGGAGCCGTGCCAGGCGTGACGGCAGGTGCCGCCGCGACCGGAAGGGCGGCGTGACGACGAGTTCGCCCGGTGCTGCCACGACCCGCTGGCGCGCCGCGAGGCCCAGGGGGCCGAAGGACCGCACGGCGACCCCGGTGGTGCGACGTCGGCCGCGGCGGAACGGTGTGAAGCGCATCCGCGCCGTCCGTCGCTCCCCGCCGGGCACCGTCATCCGGATCCGCCGGGGGCGGTGGCCGGCCGACGGCTCCCACATGTCGCGGACCACGCCACGGACCGTCCGGGTCCCGTCGTTCGCGAGCACGAGCGTGCCGTCGGCGGGGCTGTCACGTCGGGCGAGCCGCGGCATCCGGCGTTCCACCCGGACCCGGCGCAGGTCGGCGGCGAGCAGGACGTCGAGCACGGCGGCGAGCAGCACCACCCCGACCCACGCCAGGCCCGCCCACCCGCTGCCGAGCAGCACGGTGGGGACGAGGGCGACGGCGAGGAGCGCGACGAACCGACCGGAGACCGCCACTAGATCGGCACCCGCACCTGCTCGAGCACCTGCTGGAGCACGCCGTCGGCGCCGACGCCCTCGAGCTCGGCGTCCGCGGCGACCCGCAGGCGGTGCCGCCAGACCGGCAGGGCCATCGCCTGCACGTGGTCCGGGGTGATCGCGTCGTAGCCGGTGAGCCACGCCCAGGCCTTCGCGGCCGCGAGCAGGGCCGTCGCGCCACGGGGACTGACGCCGACCCGGACCGAGGGCGCCTGACGCGTGGCCCGGGCCAGGTCGACGATGTAGGCGAGCACGTCGTCGCGGGCACCGACGCCGCGGACTGCGCGCTGCGCCCGCACGACCTCGTCGACGCCGACCACCGGGGTGATGCCGGCCGACCGCACGTCGCGCGGGACGAACCCGTCGGCGTGGCGTCGGAGCACCTGCCACTCGACGTCACGCGGGGGGATGTCGAGGGTCAGCTTCATCAGGAACCGGTCGAGCTGCGCCTCGGGCAGCGTGTACGTGCCCTCGAACTCGATCGGGTTCATCGTCGCGGCGACGAAGAACGGGTCGGGCAGCGCACGGGCGTCGCCGTCGACGCTGACCTGGCGTTCCTCCATCGCCTCGAGCAGGGCCGACTGGGTCTTCGGGGGCGTCCGGTTGACCTCGTCGGCGAGCAGGACGTTGGTGAACACGGGGCCCTCGCGGAACGGGAACGTGCCGGTCGACGCGTCGTAGACGAGCGATCCGGTGACGTCGCCGGGCATCAGGTCGGGCGTGAACTGGATGCGCTTCGTGTCGAGCGTCATCGCGGCGGCGAGGCTGCGCACGAGCAGGGTCTTGGCGACACCGGGGACGCCCTCGAGCAGCACGTGCCCCTGGGCGAGGAGGCCCACGATCATGCCGGAGACCGCGCCCTCCTGGCCGACGACGGCCTTGGCGACCTCGGTGCGGACCCGGCCGAACGCGTCGCGCAGGTCGGTGCCGGCGGCGCTCGAGTGGTCGGGCTCCGCCGCGGCGTGCTCGGTGGTGGCAGGGGGCAGGTCGGTCACGGTCGTGCTCCTGGTCGGTCGGGGTCAGAGGTCGGGTGGTCGCCGGAGGTCACCCGGCGGACGGCGCGTTCGAGGTCGTCGAGCGCCGCGGTGCCGTCGACGAGCGCGCGGTCGTCGTCGGTGGTCCCGCCGACGAGCACGGCGCCGACACGGGTGTGCGGCATGCCGGTCGCCTGCGCAGCGGCGCGGACGACCTCGTCGACGTGGGCGGAGCGGGGGAGCCCGAGCAGCCGGGCGATCCGTCGGACGGCGGCGACGCGCAGGGTGTCCAGCGCGTGGGTGCGGTCCCGCGTGCGGGCGTACATCCGGGCGCGTCCCTCGGTCGTCTCGGCGGCCCGGACGACGACGGGCAACCGCTCGACGACGAGCGGGCCGAGGCGCCGACCACGCCAGACGCCCGCAGCCACGGCGACGAGGGCGAGCAGGGCGAGGGCACTCGGCACCCACGGCGGGGCGAGCTCGCCGAGGGTCGGAGCGGCGTCGGGTGTCCCGACCGTCGGGGTGTACCAGACGAGCCGCTCGTCGCCGCCGAGCAGCCCGAGGGCCAGCGCGGCGTTCCCGGCGGTGGCGATGGTGTCGTTCCGGAACGCCGAGGTGGTGCCGACCAGCGTCACGTCACCGCCCGGGGTGGTGGTGCGGACGAGGCCCCAGACGCGGGAGTCGCCCGCACCGGTCGGCGCGCACCGCTCGGCGCTCTCGTCCTGCACGGTGTACCCGGAGCCTGCGGTCGTGACCCGCGCTGCCGAGGCCGCCGCGGGGATCCCGCACGAGGTCGTCGAGACGGTGGCGTCGCCGTCGATCTGGCCGGGCGGGTCGATCGGGAAGCCGAGCAGCGCGTCGAGGCCGGCGCCGCTCGTCCCCACGACCACGACGTGCCGGGCGGTGCGCGCGATCCGTTCCGCGACGGCGGGGTCGAGCGCGCCGTCGGCGTCGTCGATGAACACCGTGCCGCCGTCGATCGCGCCGGTGCCGTCGAGGGTGTCGGTCACGGTGACCGCGGTGCCGCGCTGCTCGAGGACGCGCACCAGGGCGGCGGATCCGCTCGCCGTCGTCGAGGTCGGGTCGAGTGCGCGCGGTGCGCCCTTCTCAGTGCCCTGCACGACCGCCGTCAGGGCGGCGAGCAGGACCCCGACCAGGACGATCACGACCCAGAAACCGAAGCGGAACCGGCGTCCCTCGGCCGGACCGGAAGCCGGATCCGAGGCCGGAGCCGAGGCCGGGGCCGAGGCCGGGGCGGCGCTCGTCCGGGTGGCGGTGTCGGCCGTCATGCCGGCACCACCGGTGCCTCGACCCGCGCCGGGCGGGCCTGTCGGACGGTCTGCTCGGTGTCGAGCACGCGGAGGGCGGTGTCCTGGTCGGCCTCGGCGCCGAGGTACCGGACCGCGTCGAAGGACGTCGCCGCGGCGTCGAGCGCACCGGCTGACGCGGGGAACGGCACGGCGCCGCGTGCGGCGATCGTGCGGGCGGTCGCACCGGGCACGTCGGGCACCAGGTCGCGCTCACCGAGTCCGCGGGCGATCGCGCGGAAGCCGTCCAGCACCGCTGCCGACCAGTCGGCGCGGCGCACTGCGGCCTGGGCCGCCTCGAGGAGTTCGCGGGCGGAGCGCAGGTCGTCGGCGTCGAAGACCCCGCCGGTGTCGCCGTCGCCGGCCCGGGCGCGCCGTCGGGGGAGCCCCCGCGCGACGACGACGAGCACGACGACCGCGACGAGCACCACGATCGCGATCACCAGCGCGGTGCGGGCCGCGGCGGGGGAGTCGAGACCGTCGGCGCGGAGCGAGCCGAGCCAGTCGAGGAAGGACCGCGAGGCCCGGTCCCACCACGTCGGCTGGGCACCGTCGTAGGCGGACCGGTCGAGTTCGCGTTCGAGCAGACGACGCGCCTCGTCCGGGTCGACCGCCGTCACGCGTTGCCGTTCGGCGGCGACTGGCCCGGACCCTGCTGCCAGGGCGGCTGCTGCGACTGCGACTGCGACTGCGGCTGTTGCTGCTGTTGCCCCGACTGCCACGGCTGCTGGGTGGGTTGCCACTGCGGTTGCTGCTGCTGTGCGGGTTGCCACTGCGGTTGCTGCTGCCCGGACCACTGCTGCTGCCCCGGCCACTGCTGCTGCTGCGCCTGCCACTGCTGGCCGCCCCACTGCTGCTGCGGGGGCCACGGCGGCCGCGCGACGGGCTGGGACGGCGCGAACGGGTCGGTCGGCTGCCCGGAGTCCAGGTGCGACGCGATCCGCTGGTCCAGGGCCTCGGTGCGGATCCGCCGGTCGATGGCCAGGAACGTGGTGACCGACGCGCTCAGGACGTCGGTGATGCACTGCACCGCCATCGCGAGCAGGCTGCCGATGACGATCGCGATGACCGCACCGGCGCCGGCGCCCGACGGACCGCCGGTCTGCCCGAGCGGGTCGAACGTGCCCCCGACGAGCACGGTGCCGACGGTGAGCGGGATCGACGCGATGGACGCCGCGAAGCCGAACATCAGCTGCACGAGCAGCAGGATGCCGAAGGTCCGCCAGAAGGCCCCGCGGGTCAGGCGCCACGACTGGGCGGCAGCGGCGAAGACCGGTCGGCCCTCGAGCGCGATCGTCGGGACGGTGAACACGAAGCGGATGCCGAGCCACACGACCACGACACCGAGCCCGAGCACGAAGAGCACGAGCGCCAGCACGAACCAGCCGGTCCCGGAGCCGGCGGCACCGATCGTCGCGAAGACCCCGAAGAAGACGAGCCCGGCGACGATCGCGATGACGACGCCCGCAGCGGTCTGCACGAGCATCCACGCGACGACCGGCCAGCGGCGTCCGGCCAGCAGCGCCCACAGCCCGCGGAACGTGGCGCGGCGGCCGAGCACCCGCTGCCCGGTGTCCGCGGCGACCGGCGCGACGAGGAACCCGCGACCGAGGTAGGCGAGGAAGGGCAGCCCGATCGACATGAGCGCCGTGAGCGTCAGCGTGCCCGCGGCCACCGAGCCGGCGCCGCTGCCGCCGTCGAGGGCGGAGAACATCCGCGACTGCAGTGCCTGCTGCCCGAACGTGCTGGCCAGCGTCGACAGCAGGCCGAGCACACCGCTCAGCAGCACGCTCCAGAGCAGCAGCACGCGGGCGTTCCGACGGAAGACCGTGAACGCGCCGGCCAGGACGTCGCCGAGACCGAGCGGGCGCAGCGGGATCACCGGACGCGAGCCGCCGGACGGACCGCCCGGTCGCCCCGGACCCGACCCCGGGGCGGGCTGCGGCGGCACCGAGAAGCGGGGCGGGCCTCCTGGCTGGGGTCCGGGTCCGTGTGTCGGTCCGGACGCCGGCGGTGTCGGCGCACCCTGCTGCCCACCGCCCGGTGTGTGCCAATCGGACATGACTCCAGCCCCCTCGTCGTGTCGGACCGTGCCAGCGATGCACGTCCCACCCCCATCCTGTCGGAAAACCCCGCGCGGCGGGGCCTCGGCTATCGTGTGGGGACACGTGCCGACCACGGCACTCCCGCACGCCACCCGGAGTCCAGATCACATGACACCGCGCATCCTCGTCGTCGACGACGACCAGGCCCTCTCCGAGATGATCGGCATCGTGCTCCGCTCCGAGGGGTACGAACCCGAGTTCAGCGCCGACGGCAACGACGCCGTCGACGCGTTCCACGCCACCAAGCCGGACCTCGTCCTGCTCGACGTCATGCTGCCCGGCATCGACGGCATCGAGGTGTGCAAGCGCATCCGTGCCGAGAGCGGCACACCGATCATCATGCTCACCGCGAAGAGCGACACCGCCGACGTCGTCCTCGGGCTCGAGAACGGTGCCGACGACTACGTCGTGAAGCCCTTCAACCCGAAGGAGCTCGTCGCGCGCATCCGCACCCGACTGCGGCCCAGCGCATCCGACGCCACCGTGCTGCACGTCGGCGACGTCACGGTCGACGTCGCCGGGCACGAGGTGCGCCGCGGCGACACCGTGATCGCGCTCACGCCGCTCGAGTTCGACCTGCTCCGGGCGCTCGCCGAGAAGCCCAACCAGGTCTTCACCCGCGAGATGCTGCTCGAACAGGTCTGGGGCTACCACTACAAGGCGGACACCCGGCTGGTGAACGTCCACGTGCAGCGGCTCCGCGCGAAGATCGAGCACGACCCGGACAACCCGAAGACCGTCACCACGGTGCGCGGCGTCGGGTACCGCGCCGGAGGAGCCTGAGCACCGTGCCGCCCTCGACGCGCCCGTCGGGCCCGGCCCGCGGTGTCAGCGGCGCCACGGTCTCGATCGGTGTCGTCGACCGTGGCCGTCGCCGGATGCGGCGCTGGCTCCGACGGGGCTGGCGCCCGATCGCGTACCTGTGGCGGCGCTCGCTCATGTTCCGCTCGGTCGCCATCACCGTGATGACGACGGGGCTCGCGGTGGGGATCATCGGCACCGCGGTCATGGTGAGCATCTCGACGAACGTCTACTCGCAGCGCCGTGACCAGATCGAGTCGGAGTCGGCCCGGGCCACCATCGTCGCCCAGGGGATCTTCGACGCGGCGACCGCGGCCGAGGACAACAACCAGTCCGAGCTCGAGACCCTGCAGAACGAGGCGCAGCAGGCGATCCTGTCGAACACGACGAGCCCCGGCGGGACGAGCATCGCGATCGAGCGGAGCCCGGGCCAGTCCACCCCGCAGACGCTGCAGACCATCGCCAGCCAGGACTTCCCGGACGCGGTGATCACCGACGACCTGCGGAAGGAAGTGGGGCAGAACACCGGTCGACTCAGCCTGCAGCCCGTCCAGCTCGACGACGACGGACGCCGGGTGCCGGGGCTCGCCGTCGGGTCAACCCTGCAGATCCCGAGCGCCGGGCAGTACGAGCTCTACCTGGTCTACGACCTCTCGGACGCGCAGCAGACCCTGGACTTCGTGTCCCAGACGCTGTCCATCGGCGGTGTGGCGCTCATGGTGCTCATCGCCCTGGTCACCTCGCTCGTCGTCCGGCTCGTCGTCGTGCCGATCCGCGGTGCCGCCGAGACGAGCCGGAAGATCGCCGCTGGTCGCCTCGACGAACGCATCCCGGTGCGCGGCCAGGACGACCTGGCGACCCTGGCGCGGAGCTTCAACGGGATGGCCGAGGCGGTCAGCCGCCAGATCACCCAGCTCGCCGAGCTCTCGCGCGTGCAGCAGCGCTTCGTCTCCGACGTCTCGCACGAACTCCGCACCCCGCTCACCACGATCCGGCTCGCCGGCGACATGCTCTACGACTCCCGGCACGCGTTCGAACCGTCGGTCGGTCGGTCCGCCGAGCTCCTGCACGCCCAGGTGGAGCGCTTCGAACTGCTCCTCGCCGACCTGCTCGAGATCTCCCGCTACGACGCCCAGGCGGTCCAGCTCGACACCGCGCCCGTCGTGCCGGCGTCCATCGCCGCGGACATCGTCGACGAGTTCCGTCCGCTGGCCGAACGCGCCGGCATCGACCTGCAGCTCGCCACGCCCGGCGGCCACACGACCATGCGGCTCGACGCCAAGCGCGTCCGCCGGATCCTCCGCAACCTGGTCGGCAACGCGATCGAGCACGGCGACGCCAAGCCCGTGCAGGTCGTCGTCGACAGCGATGCGCGCACCGTCGCCATCGCCGTCCGTGACCAGGGGGTCGGCATGCCGCCGGAGGACGCCGGACGGGTGTTCGACCGTTTCTGGCGCGCCGACCCGAGCCGCAAGCGCACCATCGGCGGCACCGGGCTCGGTCTCGCGATCAGCCTCGGCGACGCCAAGCTCCACGGTGGCCGCATCGACGTGTGGTCCCGGCCGGGCGAAGGGTCGACGTTCGTGCTGACCCTGCCCCGCAACGAACAGGGGACGACCGCCACCTCGGCCATCCCGCTGCCCGAACTCGACGAGTCGTACGACGGCCCCCGCGCCGTGCGAGAGGAGTCCTGATGCGCCACCGGATCCGCCACGTCCTCGCCGTCGTGCTCGCCGCGGTCAGCCTCTTCGCGGTCACCGCCTGCGCAGCGATCCCCACCGACGGCGCCGTGCGCACCGGGCAGACCATCAAGGACGAGTCGCTCTCGGGCGTCGACTTCCGGCCGGACAAGCCGATCACCGGATCCGACCAGACGGCCATCCTCCGCGGGTTCATCGCCGCGGCCACCGGCGCCCAGGACAACTACGCGATCGCCCGGCAGTTCCTGGCGGACGACTTCGCCCAGCGGTGGAACCCGCGGCAGGGCGTCACGATCCGCGACGGCAGCGGCACCGTCGAGCGCGCCGACGACCGTGAGCTCACGTACACGATGACGGCCAGCGCCACCGTGGACGCCGAGGGGGAGTACACCCAGGCCGTCCGCCCCACCTCGTCGACGCTGACGTTCCAGTTCGTCCGCGAGGACGGCGAGTGGCGCATCGCCTACGCCCCGGACGGCATCATCCTGTCGCCGGTCAGCTTCGAGTCGGTGTTCCAGCCGCACGCGCTGTACTTCTACGACCCCACCTACCGCTTCCTCGTGCCCGACCAGCGCTGGTTCCTCGCCCGGTCCTCCACCAGCACCCGCATCGCCAGCGCCCTGCTCGCCGGCCCCGCCGACTGGCTGAAGGGGGCCGTCGTCTCGTCGTTCCCGGAGGGCACCCAACTGTCCCTCAACGCCGTGACGATCGACAGCGGCACGGCCCTCGTCGACCTGTCGAGGGACGCCCTGGGCGCGAGCACCATCGACAAGGTCCGGATGCGCGAACAGCTCAGCAAGTCCCTCGCCTCGGTCGCCACCATCTCGTCGGTGTCGATGACGATCGAGGGCGCGACGCTGTCGGTGCCGGACTCCGGGGGAGCGGACGCCCAGCAGAACCCCGACGTCGACCCCAGACCGCTGGTCGAACACGACGGCGTCGTCGGCTACGCAGCCTCGGGCACCGGCAAGGTCGCCGAACTCGGCAGCGGCGTCGGTGCGGCGATCGCCGGCCTCGACCCGACCTCGATCGCCCTGTCGGCATCCGGCACCACCGCGGCCGTCGGCAACCGGGACGGCGCCGTCGTCGTGCGCGGCAAGGACCGCCTGCGCGTCGACGCACGCGAGGACCTCGTCGCCCCCGCCGTCGACGACCTCGGCTTCGTGTGGGTCGGAGAACAGTCCGACACCCGCCGCATCACCGCGTACGGCCTCGGCGGCGACCCGCACGAGGTCCGCACCACCCTGCCGCGCGGCGACCTCGTGTCGTTCCAGGTGTCCCGCGACTCCACCAGGGCGCTCGCGCTCATCGAGACCGCCGACGGGCCCGGCCTGTACGTGATGGCGATCATCCGCGGGTCCGACCGGTCACCCAGCTCGTTCGGCGCTCCCGTCCGGGTGCAGGCCGCCAGCGGCACCGCTGTGGACGCCACGTGGGTGAACGACACCGACGTCGCCTCGGTCGGACAGACCACCAGCGGCCCCAACATCGTGCGCACGACCATCGGCGGCAAGTCGAGCACCCTGCCGAAGCCCGACGGCCGTGCGACCGCGATCAGCGGGGGCAGCGGCGGGGCGCTGCTGCTCCGGATGTCGAGCGGTGACGTCCTGCAGTCCACCGGTGGTGGCTGGGACACGACGGGCGTCACCGCCGACGTGCTCGGCGTCCAGCGCTGACGGCACCCTCCTCCACACCGCACCCGGCCTGGAGGCCCGTCCACAGCCCGGCACACCGGCCCACCGCCGTCGTCCGGTCACCGCCACGATCGTGGTCGTGCCCCCTGCCGACGCCCCCACCCCGTGGCGTGACGCCCTGCTCGCCGTGCTCGGACTGTTCCTCCCCGTCGCCTGCCTGGGCTGCGGCCGCCCGGACCGCGCACTCTGCCCGCCGTGCCGCGCGGCGCTCGACGCACGCCTCGGGCGCGTCCGGCTCGTCGCCGGCGTCCGGCTCGACGCCGCCTTCGAGTACGAGGGGCTGGTCCGCACCCTGGTCCTCGAGCTGAAGCTGCGCGGCCGGGTCGACGTCGCCCGTCCGCTCGGTGGCCGGTTCGGTGCACTCGTCCGGACGGCGCTCGCCGCGGCACCGGACGGCACCGTGGTGCTCCGCGTCCCGCCGTCCCGTGCGGGTGCCCGGCGCCGCGGGTTCGACCCGGTGGTGCTCCTGCTCGCCCGCGGCGGTGTCCGGCGGACGGGGCGGCTCGTCCGGACCCGGGCCGGACGCCGGGGTGCGGGGCCCGGGCAGAAGGAACGATCGGCGGTGGAGCGGGTCGCCGCCACCGTCGGCACCCTGCGCGCGGTCGGGGTCGCCGGCCGCCACGTGGTGCTCGTCGACGACGTCGTCACGACCGGCGTGACGATGGCCGAGGGTGTCCGCGCCGTGCGGTCGGCGGGTGGTCGGGTGGTGCGCTGCGTCGCCCTGGCGAGCGTCGACGACTGACGGCTCCGTGAACACCCGGTGTCCACTGTGCGTCCGGTGAGTGTCCGACAGACTCGCCGACGCCCCGTGACGCCGAGGGTGCGCCGGGTCTAGCCTCGCGGCAAGGCGTTCGGGTCGCCGGACGGAGGCGACGCGCCGACACTGGATGGGAGCCGCCACATGGACGTGACGATCACGGGCCGGAACGTCGGGGTCACCGACCGTTTCCGCACCTACGTCGAGCAGAAGTCCGAGAAGATCGACGTGCTCGCCGACCGCGCCCTCGCCTTCGAGGTGCGCATCAGCCGCCACCACGAGAAGTCGAGCGGCAGCCAGGGCGAGGACCGCGTGGAGCTCACGCTGATCGGGCCGGGGCCGCTCGTGCGGGCCGAGTCCGCGGCGTCGGACAAGTACGCCGCCTTCGACCTCGCCTTCGCACGGATCATGGAGCGCCTCCGTCGGGCGCGTGACCGCCGCAAGGTGCACCACGGCCGCCACCGTCCCACCTCGGTCGCCGAGGCCGCCGGCAGTGCGTTCGACGGCATGGGTGTCGTCCCCGCCGACGGCAAGCTCATCGAGGAGGTCGCGACCGGTGCGGTCCCGGTCGTCGACCAGGACACCGCCGAGGACGAGAACGAGGTGTACAGCCCGGTCGTCATCCGGCACAAGGTGTTCGAGGCCGCCCCGATGACGGTCGACGACGCCCTGTACCACATGGAACTCGTCGGGCACGACTTCTACCTGTTCCTCGACGCGGAGACCCGTCGTCCGAGCGTCGTCTACCGACGCAAGGGCTGGGACTACGGCGTGATCGGGATCGACGAGGTGCCCGCCGGCAATGCGCAGGCCTCGGCCACGGCGGACTCCGACGCGGAGCGCGCAGCGGCGATCGCCTGACGTCCTCGCGGAGCCTCCGGTTCCGCTCCGTGTGCGCGGTCCGTTCGCGGGCCGCGCACACCCGTGTCCGCGACAGCCGCGGCGCTCACAGCGCCGAGCGTTCGCGGGTTGCTAGCATGACTGGTCGATCGGGCGTGCAGGTCGCGCGCGACGACCCCGTAAGGAGTTCACGTGGCAAACGTGCTGGAGAAGGTCCTCCGCATCGGCGAAGGACGAACCCTCCGTCGGCTGAAGGCGTACGCCTCGGCCATCAACGACCTCGAGGACGACTTCTCGAGCCTCACCGACGAGGAACTCCACGACGAGACCAAGGAGCTGCGCGAGCGGTACGCCAACGGCGAGACCCTCGACGACCTCCTGCCCGAGGCGTTCGCCGCCGTGCGTGAAGCCGCGAAGCGCACCCTGGGCATGCGGCACTTCGACGTGCAGCTCATGGGTGGCGCGGCCCTGCACCTCGGCAACATCGCCGAGATGAAGACCGGTGAGGGCAAGACCCTCGTCGCGACGACCGCCGCGTACCTCAACGCGATCCCGTCGCGCGGCGTGCACGTCATCACGGTCAACGACTACCTGGCCTCGTACCAGTCCGAGATCATGGGCCGCGTCTTCCGCGCGCTCGGCATGACCACCGGCTGCATCATCGCGAACCAGAGCCCGCCGGAGCGTCGCGAGCAGTACGCCGCCGACATCACCTACGGCACGAACAACGAGTTCGGCTTCGACTACCTGCGCGACAACATGGCGTGGCAGGCCTCCGACATGGTGCAGCGCGGCCACTTCTTCGCCGTCGTGGACGAGGTCGACTCGATCCTCATCGACGAGGCCCGGACGCCGCTCATCATCTCCGGTCCGTCGTCGGGCGAGGCCAACCGGTGGTTCACCGAGTTCGCCTCGATCGCCACGCGCCTGACCCCGGGCGAGGACTACGAGGTCGACGAGAAGAAGCGCACCGTCGGCGTCCTCGAGCCCGGCATCGAGAAGGTCGAGGACTACCTCGGCATCGACAACCTGTACGAGTCGGCGAACACCCCGCTCATCTCGTTCCTGAACAACTCCATCAAGGCCGTCGCCCTGTTCAAGAAGGACAAGGACTACGTCGTGATGAACGGCGAGGTGCTCATCGTCGACGAGCACACCGGCCGCATCCTGATGGGCCGCCGCTACAACGAGGGCATCCACCAGGCGATCGAGGCCAAGGAAGGCGTCGAGGTCAAGGCCGAGAACCAGACCCTCGCCACCGTCACGCTGCAGAACTACTTCCGCCTGTACCAGAAGCTCTCCGGCATGACCGGTACCGCCGAGACCGAGGCGGCCGAGTTCATGTCGACCTACAAGCTCGGCGTCGTCGCCATCCCGACGAACAAGCCGATGCAGCGCATCGACCAGACGGACCTCGTCTACAAGAACGAGAAGTCGAAGTTCGAGCAGGTCGCCGAGGACATCGCGGAGCGTCACGAGAAGGGCCAGCCCGTCCTCGTCGGTACCACGAGCGTCGAGAAGTCCGAGTACCTGTCGAAGCTCCTCGCCAAGCAGGGTGTGAAGCACGAGGTCCTCAACGCGAAGAACCACGCCCGTGAAGCCGCGATCGTCGCCCAGGCCGGTCGCTTCGGCGCTGTGACCGTCGCGACGAACATGGCCGGTCGTGGTACCGACATCATGCTCGGTGGCAACGCGGAGTTCCTCGCCGTGCAGGAGATGCACGCGAAGGGCCTGTCGCCGACCGAGACCCCCGACGAGTACGAAGCCGCGTGGGACGACGTGTTCGCCCGCGTCAAGGCCGAGGTCGAGGAAGAGGGCGACAAGGTCCGCGCAGTCGGCGGCCTGTACGTGCTCGGCACCGAGCGCCACGAGTCGCGACGCATCGACAACCAGCTGCGTGGTCGTTCCGGCCGCCAGGGTGACCCGGGCGAGAGCCGCTTCTACCTGTCGCTGACCGACGACCTGATGCGCCTGTTCAACTCCGGTGCCGCCGAGAGCCTGATGGGCCGCTCGAACGTCCCGGACGACCTGGCGATCGAGAACAAGCTCGTCGGCCGCGCGATCCGGTCCGCCCAGTCTCAGGTCGAGGGCCGCAACGCCGAGATCCGCAAGAACGTCCTGAAGTACGACGACGTCCTGAACCGTCAGCGTGAGGCGATCTACAGCGACCGCCGCCACATCCTCGAGGGCGACGACCTGCACGACCGCGCGCAGGCCTTCCTCAAGGCGGTCATCGACGACGTCATCGACACCCACACGGGCGAAGGCTCCCCGGACGACTGGGACCTCGACGCCATGTGGACCGAGCTCGGCACCCTCTACCCGATCTCGATCTCCATCGACGAGGTCATCACCGAGGCCGGCTCGAAGGGCAAGGCGTCGCGAGACTTCCTGGCCCGCGAGATCCTCTCCGACGCCAAGCTGGCCTACCAGCAGCGTGAGGAACTCCTCGGCGACGAGGCGATGCGCGAGCTCGAGCGTCGTGTGGTGCTCTCGGTGATCGACCGCCGCTGGCGCGACCACCTGTACGAGATGGACTACCTGAAGGACGGCATCGGCCTCCGCGCGATGGCGCAGCGTGACCCGCTGGTCGAGTACCAGCGCGAGGGCTACGCACTGTTCCAGACGATGATGGGGCAGATCCGCGAAGAGTCCGTCGGCTACCTGTTCAACCTCGAGGTCCAGGTGCAGTCCGACGGCGAGAACGCGGTCATCGAGGCCAAGGGGCTCGGCGAGGACGAGGTCTCCGGCCTCGAGTACTCGGCACCGTCCATCGACGGCGAGGTCGAGGTCCGCGACGAGAAGGGGCGCCTCGAGCAGGCCGCCACCGCTCGTGCGCAGCGCGCCCAGGCCGAGGCTGAAGCGGCTGCCGAGCCGGAGCAGGGCTCCGCGTTCGGCAACGCGGCCACGGCCTCCGGACAGGCTGCGGCGAGCAACCGCGCCGAGCGTCGACAGGCCACCAAGAAGAACTAGCGTCCCGCGCGCGAGCGATGCGTGCCGCCTGCCGGATCGGAGGCCCGTGGCGGCGCCGCCACGGGCCTCCAGGTCGGCAGCGGGCACACCTACAGGACGCCGATGGCGGTCGCCTGCCACCGACCGTGCCGCGTCTCGAGGCGCATCGCGACCGCTCGCGCGTGGCTGCGCGTGTGCACGATGACCGTCGCCTCTGCGACGCCGTCCGCGGGGCGGCAGACCAGGACGCTGCCGACCCGGAGCACCGGGCGCCCTCGAGCCCGCTGGCCGGATCCCCGGGCGTGCGCCGCCACCGCGGCCCGCTGCTGCAGGTGGCGCTGCACGTCGTCGCTGATCCACCGGGCGATGCTGTCGACCTCGCGTGCCCCGGTGAGCACCTCGGCGACGCAGAGCCCGAGCGCCCGAGCGGTCGACTCGGGCTCCGGGGGACCTGACGCCGCGGCTGGTTCCGGTGCCGGTTCCACGATCCGCAGGGGCGGTGGGTGCACCGCCGTCGTCTCGTGATCGATGCGGCGTGCCTGCTCTGCCACCCCTGCCCCTTCCGTCGTTGGAGCGAGCGTATGGGGCGTACGACATACGAAATACAACGCTGTCTACCCTGTGGAGAGGGCGACGTTCTCCACAAGGCGGCGGACCTAGACTGGCTGGGTGTCGACCCTCAGTGACCTCGTCCTCGCGCAAGGCCGTTCCTCGGAAGCAGACGTGGAGTGGCTCCACCTGCTCGTGGGGGACTGGCAGCTCCTCGCCGACCTGTCCTTCGCCGACATGGTGCTCTGGGTCCCGACCGCCGAGGACGGCTCGTTCGTGGCCGTCGCGCACGCCCGCCCGAGCTCCGCGGCGACGCTGTTCTACCGGGACATCGTCGGGCAGGAGATCCGCGAGGAGTGGCGCGGCCAGGTGACCGAGAGCTTCGCTGGTTCCCGCGTCGTCGACTCCGCCGAGCCGGACTGGTACGAGGACACCCCGACCCGCGTCCGCGCGATCCCGGTGCTCCGCCGCCTGAGCCCGAAGAGCGCCGAGACCACCGAACGGCCGATCGCCGTCGTGACCCGGCACTCCAACCAGGACGAGATGCGGACCCCGAGCCGCCAGGAGCTCAACTTCACCGCGAGCGCGAACGACCTGTTCGGCATGATCGCGACCGGTGACTTCCCCGACCTCGGCGCACCGGCGGGCCCCCGCCGTGGGGCGCCCCGCGCCAGCGACGGCCTGCTGCGCCTGGACACCGCCGGCACCGTGACGTTCGCGAGCCCGAACGGCCTGAGCGCCTTCAACCGGATGGGCTTCGAGGGGGAACTCGAGCGGAAGTCCCTCGCCGAGGTCACCACCGAGCTCATCGGCGCCCAGCTCGACGTCGACGAGTCCCTGCCGCTCGTGGTCACCGGCCGGGCGCCGTGGCGGGCCGACATCGAGTCGAAGGGCGTCACGGTGTCGCTCCGCTCGATCCCGCTCCGCGACCACGGTGAGCGCATCGGCGCCATCGTGCTCTGCCGCGACGTGTCCGAGCTGCGGCACCAGGAGCGCGAGCTCATCACCAAGGACGCCACGATCCGCGAGATCCACCACCGCGTGAAGAACAACCTGCAGACCGTCGCCTCCCTGCTGCGGATCCAGGCACGACGCACACACTCGGACGAAGCGCGGACCTCGCTGCAGAACGCCATGCGCCGTGTCGCCGCCATCGCCGTCGTGCACGACACGCTGTCGAGCGGCCTCAGCCAGACGGTGGACTTCGACGAGGTGTTCGACTCGGTCCTCAAGTTGGTCACCGAGGTCGCCGCGTCGCACAACACGACCGTGCACCCGAAGAAGACCGGTGAGTTCGGGGTGCTGCCCTCCGAGGCCGCGACGCCGCTCGCCCTCGGCCTCACCGAACTCGTGACGAACGCCGTCGAGCACGGGCTGGACGGCCGCGACGGTGAGGTCGAGATCGTCGCCCGCCGTTTCGACGACCACCTGGAGATCGAGGTCCGCGACAACGGCGTCGGGCTCCCCGAGGGCAAGGTCGGGTCGGGCCTCGGGACGCAGATCGTCCGCACGCTCATCCAGGGCGAGCTCGGCGGCACCATCGACTGGCACACGCTGACGGGCAGCGGCACCGAGGTGACGATCAGCATCCCGTTCCGCTGGCTGACCGCCCCCGCCGCCTAGTCCGAGCGCCGCACAACACCGGTGTTCACCGGTCGAACACCCATGTCCCGGTGTTCGATGCGTGAACACCGGTGTTGTGCATGACGACCCTCGCGCATGCCGATCCCCGCGCGCACGACGACGCCCGCCGTCCCCGAAGGGACGACGGGCGTCGTGGTGTCAGACGACCGGGGTCAGGACGCGCGGCGGGCGCGAGCGGCGCGACGCTTCAGCGCACGACGCTCGTCCTCGCTGAGACCACCCCAGACACCCGAGTCCTGGTTGTTCTCGAGTGCGTACTGCAGGCACATCTCGGTGACCGTGCAACGCGCACAGACCGACTTGGCCTTCTCGATCTGGTCGACGGCGGGCCCGGTGTTCCCGACGGGGAAGAAGAGCTCGGGGTCTGCGGTGAGGCAGGCAGCCTTGTCACGCCAGTCCATGTGTGGTGCTCCTTGATGTCGATGCTCGAACGGCAGGCCGGGGCCGTGGTTCGGGGGATCGGACCGCTGACCATGCATGAGGCATGGAGGGGACAACTGTGGGGAGGAGTCCGCATGAAGCGAATCTGACGCCCGCGAGACGCTCGGGGGAGGAGCGATGAACCACGGGAGACGCACACCACATCGTGCCGTCCAAACGACCTCCAATATCGTTCCATACTGGTAGGGCCAAATCAAGGGTTCCGATGCTGGAGGATCACTGTGCACGACGACACCCCGAACGACACCGAACCCTCCGCCCCCATCGCGCGCCGGTCGCCAGCGATGCTGGGGTTGCTCGTCGTGGTCGGCCTCGAGTTCCTCGCACTGGTGGTCGTGACCGTCGTGCTGATCGTCGAACTGCTCGTCGCGCCGGCCACGAGCATCGCGTCGGGCATCGCCCTCACCGTCCTCGTCGCCATCGCTGCGCTCTGGCTCGGTGCGCTGCTGAACGGCCTGTGGCACGGCCGGTCGTGGGTGCGCTCGGGCATCATCGTCTGGCAGGTCCTGCAGGGCGCCATCGCGATCGGAGCGTTCCAGGGCGTCTTCCGGGTCGCCGCGGTCGGCTGGGTGCTGCTCATCCCGGCCCTGCTCGGCATCACGCTGGTGCTGTCGCGGTCGGTGACGGCCGCGCTCGCGCGCCCGGTCGAGTAGACGGTCTGGTCCGCCACACACAGGAGGCCCGGTGCCGGTTCTCGGAACCGGCACCGGGCCTCCGGTGCGTGGCCGGCTCTCAGACCAGGCCGAGCTTCTTCCGCAGGCTCGCCACGTGCCCGGTGGCCTTGACGTTGTAGAGCGGCAGCTGCACGGCGCCGTCCTCGCCGACCACGATCGTGGAGCGGATCGTGCCGGTGACGATCTTGCCGTAGTTGTTCTTCTCGCCCCAGGCTGCGTACGCCTTGTGCACGGCGAGGTCGGGGTCGCTCAGCAGCGGGAAGGTCAGCGCCTGCTCGTGCTGGAACGTCTTGAGCTTCGCCTGGTCGTCCTTCGAGACGCCGAGCACCTCGTAGCCGGCGGCCTGCAGCGAGGACATGTTGTCGCGGAAGTCACAGGCCTCGGTGGTGCAGCCCGGGGTGGAGGCCGCCGGGTAGAAGTACACGATGACCTTCTTGCCGCGCAGGGCGGCCAGGGAGTGCTGGACGCCGTCCTGGTCGGGCAGCGTGAAGTCGGGGGCGGTGTCGCCGGGGACGAGACGGTCGGTCATGGTGCTCCTGTTCGCGTCGTGCGCCCGCGAGTGGTCGTGGGCGCGCGAAACCCATGCTATTGTTGATTCCCGTTGCGGCACGGAAGCCGGAACATGCACCTCTAGCTCAATTGGCAGAGCAACTGACTCTTAATCAGTGGGTTCTCGGTTCAAGTCCGAGGGGGTGCACCGCAGGACGAACGCCCCGGCTCATCGAGTCGGGGCGTTCGTGCGTTCCAGGGGTCTTCACGCTCCGGCACCTGGACACGCCCGAGGTGCGCCGGAGCGCAGAAGTCAGTCCGGACCGGGCTTCGGTCGGACCGGACGTCAGCCGGTGGGGACGTTAACGATCCGTTCCTCGCCGACGACGGGTTCGAGCGCGCCGGCCGACGCCGCGGCGAGGTCGGCGGTCAGCGCCCCGAGCGCGTCGTGGGGGACCCACACCTCGAAGGTCGCCGCCTGCCCGTACTCGGTCGGGCCGAGCGTCGCGTGGTGGTGCCGGACCCAGTCGCGCAGCACGTTGTCGAGCCGCCCGGCATCGGCGTGGTCGACGTCGAAGCGCACCTGCGTCAGGGCCTCGCGACGAACGGGCACGGCGGTGTCGAGCGCTTCGGAGACCGAGGTCGAGTAGGCCCGGACGAGCCCGCCCGCGCCGAGCTTCACCCCGCCGAAGTAGCGCGTGACGACCACGACGACGTCGGTCAGGTCGCGGCGGCGCAGGACCTCGAGCATCGGGACGCCGGCCGTGCCCGAGGGTTCCCCGTCGTCCGAGGAGCGGGCCTGGTCACCGAGCACGCCCGTGACCATCGCCGTGCAGTTGTGCCGGGCGTCCCAGTACCGTCGGCGGACCTCGGCGATCACGCGGTCGGCGTCCTCGACGCCGGACACGGGCGCCACGGTGGTGATGAAGCGCGACTTCGTGATGACGATCTCGTGCTCGACGCGTGCCGCGACGGTGGCGGGGAAGCGGCGGGGCATGCCCACGAGGGTAACGGCGCGGTGTCGGGTGTCCGCGCTAGCATGGCGTCCACGCGCCGGACCGACACCCCGCGCGGACACGGCTGGGGAGGAGTCCGAGATGGACACGGGTGATCTGAAGGGCGGGGCGCTCGACGCCGCCGAGCTCGCGCGCCGCCTCAACCTGCTCCTCGACTTCGAGGAGTCCCAGCGCGGTGCCCCCGTGCCGTTCGCCTCGATCGAAGAATACGTCGCGGCCCACGGCGGCTCCCTGTCCCGGGCCAAGTGGACCTACATGCTCTCCGGCGACGGCCGCCGCAACCGCGACACCGAGCTCCTGCGCCTGCTGGCCGGGTTCTTCGAGGTCGACGAACGCTTCCTGCTCGAGGACAGCGAGGTACCGGAACGCATCGGCGCCCAGCTCGCCCTCGTCCGGTCCCTGCGGTCCGCCCGCGTGAGCGGCTTCGCGGCGCGGACCTTCCCCGGCGAACTGTCGCCCGACGCGCTCCGACGCATCGCCGAGGTGCTCGAGGAGGAATCGCAGCGGGGGAGCGTCGCATGACCGACGCGCTCGTCGACGCGTTCTGGGCTCGTGGTGCGGCAGAGGGCTGGTCGGACGTCGACCAGGCCGTCGCTGCCGCGGCCGACGTCGTCGGCAAGCCGATCGTGGTGCGCGAGGAGTCGTTCCTGGCTGCCGAGCCCGTCTGCGGCTTCGTGGCCACGCTCGACCACGCGCACCTCGTGATGATCTCGCCGACCGCGTCGCCGACCTTCCGGTCGTTCGTCATCGGCCACGAGCTCGGCCACGTCCTGCACCGGCACCAGGAGCACGCCCCGCAGAGCGCCTACATCCGCGACGTCATCCCCGACCTGCCCGAGTACAAGGTCGAACGGGCGCTGGCCCGTGGGCTGTTCTCGAACACGTACGAGCACGAGGCCGAGGTCTTCGCCGACCGCCTGGCCACCGTGATCCGCCAGCACCGCGGCCGCCCGAGTGCCTTCCGCGGGGTCTTCGGGTGATCATCGCCGTCGTCCAGGCGGTGCTGCTCCTCGTCGGGACGATCGTGCTGCTGGTCCTGCAGCGCGGGCAGGACCGCACCCTCGCGTTCACGTTCCTGCTCTTCGCCGCCACCATCGTCACGAACGTCGACCCGCTGTACCGCTGGCTCGATCCGCGGCTCGGTGGGTTCAACGTCGTGACCGTGATCAGCGACTGCCTCATGGTGGCCGGCACGAGCACGCTGCTGTGGGGCGTGGCGAAGGCGGTCGGGGCGGCACGACCCTGGCTCCGGAACGCGGTCCTGGTGTCCTTCGTGGTGGTGATCGTGGTGGTCCTCGTCGCGTTCACCGTGCTCGACAAGCCCGCGACCACGACGACCTTCATGCTCGACGCCGGTTCGCACCCGGCGGCCACGGTCTACTCGATCGCGCAGACCGTCTACCTCGGTGTGGCACTCGGCGCGACGGGGTTCATCTGCGTGCTGCGCCTGCGTGAGGCCCGGACGACCACGGACCTGGTGGGGTTGTGGGTCCTGATCCTCGGCGGTGTCCTCGGGGTCGTCCGCATGGTCGTGGTCGTCGTGATGGACGTCGCCCACGTCGTCGGCGACCTGCAGGTCACGCACGCGCTCTCGCTGCCCTACGACGTCACCACGCCGGGAGCGGTGCTGTGCGTGGCGTCCGGGATGCTCCTGCTCGTGTTCGGGCACCGGATCTCGCGCCGAGGCCGTGCCCGCAGGGTGGACGCCGCGCTGCAGCGTCTGGCGCCCCTGCACGAGCGGCTCGGGGTGGACAACGCCTACCCGCCGACCGACGACCCCGCGACGCTCCTCAGCCGCCGCATCGTCGAGATCAACGACGGGGTCCGCGGTGCACGGGCGTCCCTGACCGAGTCGGAGCGTGCCGTCCTCGCCGATGCCGAGGCCGCCCTCGAGACCGCGTAGCCGTTCGGTGCTCGACGCTGTGGGGCATGCCGTGTACAGTCTGTAGCAAGTGCTACAGATCCTGTGGCCTCGCCGGGTCGGGACTCGGCCGCGTTGGGGGCGGCCGAGCACCACCTGCCCGGTCTCGTCCCGGTCGTGGGTTGTCTAGGATCGGACCGTGCTCGTCTTCGCCGCAGTCGTCCTGTTCCTCGGTGCCGTGTTCAACGTCATCACCTGGCCGCGCTTCTTCCAGCGCGTCGCGAAGGACACGCGTGCCCGTGACGCCGCCGGCAAGCCGACGACGTTCTACACGGTGCACCTCGTGCTCCTGCTCGTCGCGCTCGCCATCGCCGTCGCCTCCGTCATCGCGGGGATCCTGCTGCTGGTCTGAGCCCGCGCAGGCGGGCCGCGCGGCCCTGGTCCGGACCACCGCCGGACAGGAGGCGCGTGGCGGTGCCGCCACGGGCCTCCCGTCCGCCCCTGGCCACCATCGCGGCCCGCTTCAGCCCTGCTTCAGCGGGACACGGCAGGATCGGTGCCATGCGTGTGCTGGTGGTCGACGACGAGGTCCGGCTCGCCGACGGGGTGCGCCGCGGGCTCGAAGCCGAGGGGTGGGCGGTCGACGTCGCGAACGACGGCGTGGACGGCCTGTGGCACGCGCGGGAGTTCCGCTACGACGCGATCGTGCTCGACCTGATGATGCCCGGCCTGAGCGGCTGGGCCGTGTGCGCCCAGCTCCGTGCCGACGGTGACTGGACCCCCGTGCTGATGCTGACCGCGAAGGACGGCGAGTGGGACCAGGTCGAGGCACTCGACGCGGGGGCCGACGACTACGTCACGAAGCCGTTCTCGCACCCGGTGCTCGTCGCCCGGCTCCGGGCGCTCGTCCGCCGCGGCGCACGGGAGCGCCCCACGGTGCTGACGCTCGGCGACCTGGTGGTCGACCCCGCGGCGCGCACCGTGGCCCGGGGCGGGACCCAGGTCGAGCTGACGAGCCGCGAGTTCGCCGTGCTCGAGTACCTCGCACGGCACCCGGGGCAGGTGCGGTCGAAGCGGGACGTCATCGAGAACGTCTGGGACGTCGACTTCGAGGGGGACCCGAACATCGTCGAGGTGTACGTCGGGCACCTCCGCCGGAAGCTCGACCGGCCCTTCGGGCGTGCCGCGATCGAGACGGTCCGCGGCGCCGGGTACCGGTTGGCGGCCGACGGTGGCTGACGGGTCGAGCCCGGGCACGCGTCCCGGCGCGCCGACCCGACCACGGCGCTTCCGGTCGGTCCGCGCCCGGACCACCCTCGGCGCGGGGCTCGTCGTGCTCGCGGCCCTGGTCATCGGCGCGGTGGCGTTCGTCGTCGTGCTGCGGCTCGTGCTGCTCGACGGCGTGCGCACCTCGGCCGAGGCCGGGCTCGAGCAGGTGTCCTCCCGGGTCGAGGCGGACGGCGCGTCCGCGGTCACCGACTACGAGGACGTCCTGGTGCAGGTGATCGGCGACGGCGGAGCGGTCCTGGCGCACGGCGAGGACGCCGACGGCGACGCCCTGCCCACCGCCGACGAGTCCCGGTGGTCCCACGACGGTGAACGGTGGCTGCTCGTCGCGGACGACGTGGACCTGCCGGGCGGCGGCGAGGCGACGCTCGTCTACGGCGCCTCGCTCGACCAGGCCGACACCGCGGTCCGCACCGCCGTCGCGCTCCTCGCGGTCGGGGTGCCCGTGCTCGTGCTGCTGCTGGTGGCGGTCACCTGGGCCGTCACCGGGCGGTCGCTGCGGCCCGTGGAGCGGATGCGCACCGAGGTCGAGACGATCCGTGCCGCCCACCCGGACGCTCGGGTCGAGGTGCCGGACACCGGTGACGAGGTCGCGCGGCTCGCGACGACGATGAACGCGATGCTCGACCGCCTCGACCGGTCCGCGGAGAGCCAGCGGCGGTTCGTCTCCGACGCCTCCCACGAGCTCCGGTCACCGATCGCGTCGATCCGGCAGCACGCCGAGGTCGCCGTCGCCCACCCGGAACGCTCCGACGTGGCCGACCTCGCCGACGTCGTCAGGTCCGAGGCGGTGCGCCTGCAGGACCTCGTCGCCGGGCTCCTCGAGCTCTCCCGCCTCGACGAGGGCGGGATCCGGGCACGGCGCCCAGTCGACCTCGACGACCTCGCCCTCGACGCCGTGGCCCGCGCACGAGCACGGGCCACGACCGGGGCAGAGGCCGGGGCATGGTCCGGACCGGACGGCGCCGTGCGCGCGGTCCGGGTGGACGGTTCGGCGATCTCGGCGGCGCGGGTCCTCGGCGACGAGCGCGTGCTGGCCGGAGTGGTCCGGAACCTCGTCGACAACGCCGTCCGGCACGCGAGCACCCGCGTCGCAGTCTCGCTCACCGAGCACGACGGCTCGGCGGTGCTCACGGTGGACGACGACGGCGCCGGCGTGCCCGAGGGCGAGCGGGAACGCGTCTTCGAGCGGTTCGTCCGTCTCGACGAGGCCCGCAGCCGCGATGCCGGCGGCGCGGGCCTCGGGCTCGCCATCGTGCGGGATGCCGTCCGTGCGCACGGTGGCGACGCGACCGTCGTCGCGTCGCCGCTCGGCGGCGCCCGGTTCGTCGTCCGCATCGCACTCGGCGGCTGAACAGGTCGCTTCAGGCCTGCTTCAGCACCCCGACGAGATGCTCGTCACATGAACTTCCGCACCCAGCACCAGAAGCCCTCCGCCCGCCGCGTCGCCGCGTTCGCCGCCCTGCCGATCGTGGCGGCCCTCGCCCTCACCGGTTGCGCCAGCGACGACTCCGACGACGACACGGGCTCGGCCGGCTCCGGCTCGGTCGGCTCGTCGGCCACGGACTCCGCCGGCAGCGGCAGCGGCACCGGCTCGTCCTCGCCCGGCGCGGCGGCGGTCGGCTCGAACAAGGCCCTGCTCGCAGCGGTCGCCACCGCACGCGGCGAGGTCGGCTCGGGCACCGTCATCTCGGTCGAGCAGGAGCAGGACGCCTCCGCCTACGAGGTCCTCGTCGTGACGAAGGACGGCACCGAGCACGAGGTGCACACGAACGCCGACGGCACCTCGGTCGCCGGCGCCCCGCAGACCGAAGCCGGCGACGCGGACGACACGGCCGAGCACGAGCGCTTCGTCGCAGCCGCCAACCTGAGCGTCAAGCAGGCCGTCGACGCCTTCCAGGACCTGCACGCCGGGACCGTCACCGAGCTCGGGCTCGACGACCACGTCGGCACGGTGGTCTGGGAGGGCGACGTGCTCGACTCGTCCGGCACGAAGCACAGCGTGCGCATCGACGCCGGCTCCGGTGACGTCGTCACCGACCGCGTCGACACCGACGACTGACCCTGCGGCCTCAGGACTCCAGCGGGGGCCCGAGCACCTTCCGGATCGCCAGCGCAGCGAGCTGCTCGTCCGGGGTGTCGAGCAGCACCCGGTAGGTCTCCTGCTCCGCGACGAACTCGACGCAGACCGCGTCCTCGTCGCACGGCCCGAGGCGCCACCCCTGCACGGCGTCCATCGGCACCACCGTGCGTGCCTCGCGCTGGTAGTCGGTCTCGGCCTCGAGCCGGTCCGCGAACACCCGGAGGCGTCCGAACGCACCCCGCCAGCTGAGCTGCAGGTCGAGGGTGGGGGAAACAGAACGGTCCGGCACCCGCTGATGGTAGCGACGGGTGCCGGACCGTTCGTGATCGCGCGGTGCGGCCTTGCGTTCCGGGGACAACCGGGGCGTGCTAGACCCCGTCTCCGTTCCGGTCGTCGTCACGGCGGACCTGGGCAGCCGGGTTGCGGACGCCGATCGGGTACGGACCCGTGACGCCCTCGCGCAGGGCGGCGATGCGCAGGATGCGGTCGCGCTGCAGGAACCAGCCGACGATGAGCAGCGGGATGATGACCACGAGGGACGCGATCGTGTACGTGCCGACCGGGTAGTCGATCGCCATCAGGACGATGACCGAGGCGAGGAACGCCAGGGTCAGCCAGGCGGTGACCGGAGCGCCGGGCAGCTTGAACGAGGGTTCCTTCGCCAGACCCTGCTTGGCCCACTGGCGCAGCCGCATCTGGCACAGGATGATCGTGCCCCACGCGGTGATGATGCCGAGACTGGCGATGTTCAGCGCGATCTCGAACGCCTGCTTCGGGACGAAGTAGTTGAGCACGACACCCGCGACGGTGAAGGCCGCCGTGAGCAGGATGCCGGCGTACGGCACACCGCCCTTCGACATCTTCGTGGTCCACTTCGGCGCGGACCCGTTCATGCCCATCGAGTGCAGCGCCCGACCGGTCGAGTACAGGCCCGCGTTCAGCGACGACAACGCGGCGGTGAGCACGACGAAGTTCATGATGCCGCCGACGATCGCGCCGACGTGCGGGTTGCCGAGCGACGAGAAGAACGTCACGAACGGGCTCTCGCCGTCCTTGTACGAGGTGTACGGCAGCAGCAGGGAGAGCAGGACGATCGACCCGACGTAGAACACCGCGATGCGGAAGACGACGGAGTTGATCGCACGCGGGATGACCTTCTCGGCGTTCTGCGTCTCACCCGATGCCGTGCCGACGAGTTCGATCGCGGCGTAGGCGAAGACGACGCCCTGGATCACGATCACCGCGGGGAGCAGCCCCTTCGGGAACAGCCCGCCGTTGTCACCCCAGATCGTGAACCCGGTCCGGACGGCCTCGCCACCGGCCTCGACGGGGAACGCGAAGACGAGCCAGACGATCGCGACGACCAGGAACGCCACCAGCGCGGCCACCTTGATCAGGGCGAACCAGAACTCGAGCTCGCCGAACACCTTCACGGCGACCATGTTCGCCGCGAGGACGACGATCAGGGCGATCAGTGCGAGCAGCCACTGCGGCGCCGCGGTGAAGGCGGACCAGTACTGCAGGTAGATCGCGACGGCGGTGGTGTCGACGATGGAGGTCATCGCCCAGTTCAGGAAGTACATCCAGCCGGCCGCGTACGCGAACTTCTCGCCGTAGAACTCTCGGGCGTACGAGATGAAGGACCCCGAGGACGGCCGGTGCAGCACGAGCTCGCCGAGTGCACGCAGGATGAAGAAGGCGAAGACGCCGGCGACCAGGTACGTCAGCGCGAGCGCGGGGCCCGCGGTGTGCAGTCGTGCGCCGGCACCCAGGAAGAGCCCGGTTCCGATCGCGCCGCCGATCGCGATCATCTGCAGCTGCCGGGGCTTCAGACCGTGCTGGTAGCCCTCCTGCTCGTGCGAGAAGTCGTTCGCCGGCGCTCGGTTCACACCCGTGTCGTTCTGCGCTGTCATGCGCGACAACCTACATGCGCTCCGGACCGGGCCGTCACGCAAACCCCCGTTCCGACGAACGGAAGCTGCTGAACGTCCGCACAGCCGACGGCCGCCCGAACCTGAACGACGGCCGTCGTCCGTTGCTTGCATGGAGGAATGGACATCCTCCTCCGACTGCTCGTCGCGACCGGGTTCGCCCTGCTCGTCACCGCCGTCGTCGCCCTCGTCCTGCACCTGGTCCTGCGGGCGGTCGCGCGCCGGGAACGCTGGGCCGGCGTGCTCTCTCGCCGGACGAAGCACCCGTTCCGGACCGTGCTGCTGGTGGTGCTGCTCTGGATCGCGTTCACCTCGAGCATCCCGCGGAACGCCGACGCCTACCCGTGGCGGGACGAGGTCGTGCACGGCTTCCTCATCGTCACGATCGCGGTCGGCTGCTGGCTCGCGTGCCACGTCGCGATCTTCCTCGAGGACCTCGGGCTGCACCGCTTCCGCATCGACGTGCCCGACAACCGGCAGGCGCGCCGCATCCGCACCCAGGTGCTCATCATCCGGCGGCTCACCGTCGCCCTGCTCGTCATCATCGCCGTCGGGGCGATCCTGCTCACCTTCGACGGGGTCGAGGCCGCCGGTGCGAGCGTGCTCGCCAGCGCCGGCCTCATCTCCGTCGTCGCGGGCCTCGCCGCGCAGTCCACGCTCGGCAACGTCTTCGCCGGCATGCAGCTCGCCTTCTCCGGGTCGATCCGGGTGGACGACGTCGTCGTGGTCGAGCAGCAGTGGGGCCGGATCGAGGAGATCACGCTGACCTACGTCGTCGTGCACCTGTGGGACGACCGGCGGTTCGTGCTGCCGTCGACGTACTTCACGAGCACCCCGTTCGAGAACTGGACGCGGACCGGCAGCGAGCTCCTCGGCGCCGTCGAGTTCGACCTCGACTGGCGGGTGAGCCCGGCCGACATGCGCGCCGAGCTCGACCGGATCCTCGAGACGTCGACGATCTGGGACCGCCGGGTCAAGGTGCTCCAGGTCACCGACGCCGTCGGGGGACTGGTCCGCGTCCGCATCCTCGTGACGGCGCCGGACGCCGGCGGCCTGTTCGACCTGCGCTGCTACGTCCGCGAGGAGATGGTCGAGTGGATCCAGCGCACCCACCCCGACGCCCTGCCGGTGCAGCGGGTACAGCTCACCGAGCCGACGGCGCCCCGCCGACGTGGAAGCGGTCGCGCGACCGAGGGCGACTCGCAGCTGTTCGGCGACGACGAGCGCGGAGCGCTCTTCACCGGACCGATCCAGACCTCCGGCATCCCGGATTCCGAGCGCTGACCCGGTTGCGGCACCGGTTGCCGCGGACGGCACGGAAGACGGACGGGAGGCCCGGTGCCAGCTGGCACGCCTCCCTCGCAGGCTCGGTCGGCGCGCCCCGCGCAACGCTTCGCGTCGCCGATGAGCGGGGCGCCCGTCCGTCCGCCAGCGGGCCGCGACCGCGGCCCCTTCGGCCTTCCGACCTACTGGCGGGCCTTGACGGCGCGGTCGTCCTCGACGACCGTGCCGATTGCCACGATCGTGGTGGCGATCCACGCGACCCAGGTCAGCGCGAGCCGCCAGTCACGCGGTCCTTGTCGGGTGGTCTGCAGCACGCTGTAGCCGCTGATGAGCGAACTCCACACCGCACCGTTGAACATGAACTTGCGCACAGAGGCCTCCTGTCGTCGTGCTGACAACGCTACCGGCCCGTACATTGGAGCGCCGCCGGTCACCCGGCCGCGGCACCGGGTGAAGGAGCGTTCGTGCGTCAAGCGGTCATCGGAGCGGCCCTGCTCGTGGTCGGCGCGGTCTGCGTCGTGTTCGGGTTGCTGCCCCTCGACGACCTCGCCGTGCTCGCGGACCGGGTCCTGCCGGTCCTCGGGTTCGTGCTCGGGCTGACGATCGTCGCCGAGCTCGCTGCGGACGCCGGGGTCTTCGACCGCCTCGCCGACGTCGCCGCCCGGGTCGGTGGCGGGCGCACCATCGGCCTCTGGGGCGCGGTCGTCGTGCTCGCCGTCCTCTGCACCGTCTTCCTGTCGATCGACACCACCGCGGTGCTCCTCACCCCCATCGTGATCTCGCTCGCACGGCGCGTGGGTCTGCCCCCGATGCCGTTCGCGCTGACCACGGTCTGGCTCGCGAACACCGCGTCGCTGCTGCTGCCGGTGTCCAACCTGACCAACCTGCTCGCCGTCGACCGGATGGGGCTCGACGGCCCGCTGGCGTTCGCCGGGCTGATGGCCTGGCCCGCGGTCGCCGGTGTGGTCGTGCCGTGCGTCGTCCTGCTGGTGGTGTTCCGGGGCAAGCTCTTCGGCCGCTACACACCGGTGTCCGTCCGCAAGCCGAGCGACCCGGTGTCCTTCTGGGCTGCCTCCGCCGTGCTCGTCGCGCTCGTCGTCGCCCTGACCGCCGGGGTGACCGTGTGGATCGCCGCGGTCCTGGCCGCCGTGGTGCTCGTCGTGGTCGCGGCGTTCCGGTCGCCGTCCGAGCTCCGGGTGTCCCGCGTGCCGTGGTCCACCCTGGTGTTCGCCGCCGGGCTCTTCGTGGTGGTCGAGGCGCTGCACACGACCGGCATCACCGACCCGATCGTGCACGCGCTGCAGGGTGGAACCGGAACGGGGCCGCTGCTGCTGCTCGGTGGTGCCGGCGCGGTGGCGGCCAACGGCATCGACAACCTGCCGGCGTACCTGGTGCTCGAACCAGCTGCCGGGCACGAGGCCCTGCGGTACGCGGCACTGCTGATCGGTGTGAACGCCGGTTGCCTCATCACGCCGTGGGCCTCGCTCGCGACGCTGCTGTGGCACGCACGGCTGTCGGCCGAGGGTGTGCACCTGTCGTGGGGCCGGTACATGGCGCTCGGGTGCATCGTGGCGCCGCTCACCGTCGTCGCCGGGGTCCTGGCGCTCGCCCTCTGACGCGGGCGGGGCCGTCGCTCAGAGCCAGTCGCGGGTCTTGAAGACGCGGTAGAGCACGAGCGACGACGCGGTGATGATCGCGAGCGACGCCCAGAGTCCGCTCCAGGCGCCCTCGCCCGGGAACGTGACGTTCTGCCCGAAGAAGCTCGTCACCCCGGTCGGGATCGCGATGATCGCCGCCCAGCTCGTGACCTTCTTCATCACGGTGTTCTGCCGGTTCGATGCCAGGTTCAGGGTCGTCTCCAGCACGCTCGACACGGCGTCGCGGAGCTGTTCGACCGAGTCGGCGATCGAGACGAGGTGGTCCTCGACGTCGCGGAAGTAGGGCCGGATGCCGTTCGAGATCGTCTCCGCGTCGCCGTGCAGCAACGACGCGACGCTGTCCCGCGTCGGCACGACCAGCCGCCGGAGTACCCCGAGGGTCTTGCGGAGCCGGAACGACCGTCGCTGGACCTGCTGCTCACGGGGATCGCCCGGCTCGAACAGGTCGTCCTCGAGCGCGTCGATCTGCCGCTCCAGGTCCTCGACGGTGTCGGTGGCCCGGTCGACGACGGCGTCCAGCAGCGCCCACACCAGCCACGGCACCCCGTGTCCGGCCATGTCGGCGTTCGCGCTCAGACGGTGTTCCATCCGGGCGGTGTCGACGTCGGACCCGTGGATCGTGACGAGGGCGCGTTCCGTCACGAACGCCTTGACCTCGTGCGTGATCAGGTCACCGGCGTCGTCCGTGCCGCCCACGTCGTAGACGACCAGGAACAGGCTGTCCCGGTACCGGTCGAGTTTCGGGCGTTGGCCGTGCTCGACGGCGTCCTCGACGGCGAGGGCGTGGATCCCGAGTTCTTCCTCGATCTGCTCGAGGTCGGCCGACGTCGGGTCGGTGTGGTCGATCCACACGAAGGTGTCCGGGTCGGCGACGAGGTCGGAGATCCGGTCGACGGGGAAGTCCCGCTCGACCGTGTCGCCCTTGCACCACGCCCGTGTCCTGACCATGTCCGTCAGCCTACTGAGACGGCCGACCCGCGAGGATCGCGGGTCGGCCGTCGTGGTGCCGGGGAGTCGGTGCAGCGACTCCCGTTCAGCCTGCGCCGATCAGTCGGCTCCTGCTCAGTACGCGGAGACGAGCTTGCCGTCCTCGACCTTCAGGTACTCGCTCACGCTGAACGAGTCCTCGCCGCGCTTCTTGTCACCGAGGTAGGACTTGTAGTCGTAGGAGACGCTCCCGTCCTTCGTGCTCGTCACCATCACGGTGCCGGAGCGTGACGCTTCGACCTCCAGCTCGGGCATCGACGTGACGTCGTACCGCACGCCGCCGTCGGCGTCGTACGGTCCGTACCAGGGGCAGCCGCTCAGGGCGCGGAGCTCGGTCTTCTCGGCGCAGTCGTCGATCAGGTCGGACACGTACTGCTCGGCGTCCTGCTCGAGGGCCTTGGTGGCCTTCGGCGCGAAGTCGACGTAGCCGGACGAGACCGCCCCGACGCTCACCTTCTCGGTGCCGCCGGTGAAGTACTTCGACCCGCCGACCGAGACCTCGTAGCTGCCGGGGTAGGCGAGGGACGTGAACTTGCCGTCGCTGATCTTCCCGATCTCCTTGCCGCCGACGGTCACCGGTGCACCCTCGAGCACTTCGGACGCCGTCAGGGTCACCTGCTGGGCGAGCGGCTGCGTGACACGCCACTCGTCCTTCACCAGGAACGAGGTGCCGGTTCGGCGCAAGGTCACCTGACCGGAGCGGTTCTTGCCGTCCTGCGTGTAGCTCAGGGTGGCGATCGCCGAGTCCCCGGTCTGGGCGACCCGCCCGACGTGGATGTCGGACGGACGGTCCTTCGCGCTCCGCAGCACCTTCGTGTCGAGCATCGCGGCGTCGTCCGGCACGTCGCTCAGGTCGGCGGCGGTGTCGGCGTCACCTCTGGCGATGGCCTGCACGTACGACTTGACCGTCGGGGCCGGGCCCCACACGTTGGCGCGGAGGACGCTCGTCGTGACCGCACCGGCGACGACGACCACGATCACGGCACCGCCGGCGATGAGCGAACGGACCAGGATCTTCTTGGCCCGCGGGGACATCGGGGCGGGGGCCGGGGCGCCGCCGCCGATGAACGGCTGCGACCCGTACGCCGGCTGGCCGCCGGACTGCGGCTGCGCACCGTAGGGCGGCAGGTTGCCCGCGCCGTAGGGCGGCTGCGACCCGGACGCGGACTGCGGGGCGGACCCGGACGGCGGGTACGGCGCCTGCTGGTCGGCGGCCGGGGGAGTGGTCCACGCGGCGGCAGCCGGATCGCCGGCAGCCGCCGGAGCACCCGATGCACCGGGAGCATCCGGCACACCGGGCGCGGCAGGCGCACCGGGAACGGTCTGGTCGGCGGGAGCCGCCGGGGCAGGGGGCATGCCCGTGTCGGCGGGGGCTGCGGCCGGGAACGCCTGTGGCACCACGGGGCGGGGGTCCGCCCCGACCACACGCGACGTGCGGAGCACCACGGCACCGCCGAGACGGGGCAGGAGCACCGGAGCCAGGTACCGGGCGACGACCTCGATCGCGCCACCCCACAGGGCGAAGACGATCGGCGTCCAGGGCGCGATGCCGATCGACCCGGACCCGTCCACCGAACTCGTGCTGCTCACCTGGTACGAGACGACCCCGGTGCCGAGGACGAAGAACAGCAGGCCGAGGGCGAACCACACGAGCGGCGTGACGACCCAGTCCAGCGTCGAGCGCATCCGGTCGTTGCGGCGGACGGCGAGTGCGAGCCCGGCCACGATCGAGGTGACGACGACGAACAGCACGACGAGCCAGGTCCAGCCACCCGCTCCGCCGAACACCGAGGCGGTGTCGCTGGCTGACCCGAAGCCGGACGTGCCCACACCACCGAAGAACCCGAGCGCCGTGAGCCCGATCGCGACGTTGCCGAGCAACAGCGGCAGTGCGGAGCCGTAGGAGGGCTGGGCGATGAGCGCGACGACGATGACGACGACGGCGACCAGCACGACGAGGACCGTCAGCTGCGACGCGGCGACGCGGAGCGTGCCGAGCAGACGGGCGGCGAAGACGCTGCGACCGGCGAGCACGGAGGGCCGAGCGAGGAGCGCCGCCAGGGCACCGATGACGAACGCCCCGAGGATGCTGCCGACACCGACGGCGTGCACCGGCTCGATGACCGCACCGGACACCGACGGGAACCGGATCGCGAACAGTGCGGCCGCGACGTTCGTGAGCACCGTGGTCACCAGACCGGAGACCACCGCGGTGACGAGCACCTGGGAGCGACCGAGTGCACGGCTGCGGATCCGCCGGGTGAGCACGACGGCCAGCACGACCTGCGCGGCGAGCACCAGCGCCGGCACCACGGCGAGCGAGCCCGATCCGGAACCGAGGAACCCGATCGACCCGGACAGGTGCAGCCGGCCGAGGTCGGCGAGGGCGACGAGCTGCGCCGGCGCACCGAGCAGGACGCTCACGCCGGAGAGCAGGGACTCCACGTCGGGGGCCTGACCCGCGCCGAGGTCGGTGCCGGACCCGGTGGACGGAGCGGCCGAACCGCTGCCGCCGGACGCGAGCAGCCCGACGGTGATGAGCAGGGAGAGCCCCGCGACGACGTAGGCCGCGACCCAGCCGCCGACGGCGGCGAGGACGGCCGCCAGCCAGTCGCGACCGGACACGGACCGCAGGAAGCGACCGAACGCATCGGACGGCTGCGCGGCGGGGGCGGGCTGACCCGGCCACTGTTGCGGGCCTCCAGGCTGCTGTTGCTGCTGCCAGGCGGGCTGGCCGTTCCAAGCTGGCTGGCCGGGGCCGGGCTGGCCGTTCCAAGCCGGCTGGCCGGGGCCGGGCTGGCCGCCGGGCTGCGACGGCGGGACGGGCTGATTGGGCGGGTTCTCGCTCACGGCTGGGGGTCCTCTCCGACCGGGAGGCCGGCGCCGCACTCCAGCACCCGTGTCCCCCCGACACGTGCCTGCAGCGTAGCGGAACCGCCGATCGCCCGTGAATGTGCTGTCCCCACGCTGGTAACTTCGGCAGCGCACCCGGCGCAGCACGCCGGACCCGGCACACCACGCCGGCCGACGCACCGACGCACCCGACGCACCCGGCTCCGGCCGGGCGGAACGGAGATCACACCACCCCATGCCTGCAGACCGCACCGAACAGACCCGCTACTCGTTCGTCGTCGCCTCCAACCGTCTCCCGGTGGACCGCGTCGTCGACCAGGACGGCAACGAGGGCTGGCGGCACTCGCCCGGTGGCCTCGTCACCGCCCTCGAACCCGTGATGCGCGCGAACGACGGAGCCTGGGTCGGCTGGGTGGGGCAGGCCGAGGTCGAGGTGGCACCGTTCGACAACGAGGGCATCCACATCGTGCCCGTGCCGCTCTCCGACGATGACGTCGAGGAGTACTACGAGGGCTTCAGCAACGACACGCTCTGGCCGCTGTACCACGACGTCATCGAGCACCCGAGCTACCACCGCGACTGGTGGAACGCGTACAAGCGGGTCAACGAGCGCTTCGCCGAGCAGATCGCCGAGATCGTCGAGCAGGACGGCATCGTCTGGGTGCAGGACTACCAGCTGCAGCTCGTGCCGGCCCTGCTCCGGGCGAAGCGTCCCGATCTGACGATCGGCTTCTTCAACCACATCCCGTTCCCGCCGGTCGGCATCTACGCACAGCTGCCGTGGCGTGCGCAGATCCTCGACGGGCTGCTCGGCGCCGACGTCATCGGCTTCCAGCGTCACGACGACGCCAGCGACTTCCTGCGCGCGGTGCGGCACATCAAGGGCTACACGACCAAGGGCACCACGATCGACGTCCCCGTCGACGACCCGGCCGCCCCGCGCAGCCGCAAGGGCATCACGGTCCGTCACGTCGAGGCACGGCACTTCCCGATCTCGATCGACGCCGAGAGCTTCGAGGCGATCGCCCGCAAGCCCGAGGTGCAGGAGCGTGCGCGGGAGATCCGCGCGAGCCTCGGCAACCCCAAGACGGTGCTGCTCGGCGTCGACCGGCTCGACTACACCAAGGGCATCCGGCACCGCATCAAGGCCTTCGGTGAGCTGGTGGAGGACGGCCGCATCGCGGTCGAGGACGCCACCCTCATCCAGGTCGCGAGCCCGAGCCGCGAGCGTGTCGACTCGTACGCGGCGCTCCGCGACGAGATCGAGCTGAGCGTCGGCCGCATCAACGGCGACCTCGGTGTCATCGGCCACCAGCCGATCTCGTACCTGCACCACGGCTACCCGCGCGAGGAGATGGTGGCGCTGTACCTGGCCGCCGACATCATGCTCGTCACGGCGCTGCGGGACGGCATGAACCTCGTCGCGAAGGAGTACGTCGCCGCCCGGTTCGACAACGACGGCGTGCTGATCCTGTCCGAGTTCGCCGGGGCAGCCGACGAACTCAAGCAGGCCGTGATCGTCAACCCGCACGACATCGGTGCGCTCAAGGACTCGATCGAACGTGCGATCCAGATGCCGCGTCGCGAGCGGTCGACGCGCATGCGTGCGCTCCGCAAGCGGGTCCGCGACAACGACGTTGCGCGCTGGTCGCGCTCGTTCCTCGAGGCGCTCGACCGCCACGCGCCGCGGAACGCCCAGATCGACCCGTCCGCCGCCGACCCGCGCGAGCAGCACCGTGAGGCGCAGACCGACAACATGTCGATCTTCGACCAGGACGCCCAGTCCGCCAGGGCTGCCGAGGACACCCGGGAGGCACGTGATGACTGAGACCACCACCGACCAGTCCGCCATCGACGCGGCCCTCGGGACGCTCGCGGCTGCGCCGCGACTCATCGTCGCCCTCGACTTCGACGGCACGCTGGCCCCCTTCGCCGACGACCCGTCGCAGGTCGGGGCGCTGCCCGGCTCGTGGGCGGCGGTGCTGACCCTGCACCGCGCGAAGGACACCGAGGTGGTGCTGGTGTCCGGGCGTCCCCTCGGCAGCCTCGCCGAGGTGACCCTCGCGCCCGAGGACATGGCGCTCGTCGGCTCGCACGGCGTCGAGTGGCGCGTGGACGGCCACGACGAGGCCGCGCTGACGGACGACGAGGTCGATCGTGTCGCACGGATCGGTGCGGCGCTCGACGAGGTCGGGGCACGGTTCCCGGGCGTCGTCATCGAGCACAAGCCCGCCGGGCACGGGGTGCACACCCGACGTGTCTCCGCCGAGGTCGCAGCCGAGGCGGACGCGGCGGCGAGCCGTGCTGCGCACGGGGCCGACCCCGAGGTGCTCGAGCGCGGTGGCAAGGACATCGTCGAGTTCGCGGTGCGGCACGTCACGAAGGGTGACGCCATCGCCCGGCTCCGCGACCTGCACGGCGCCGACGCGGTGTTCTTCGCCGGCGACGACGTCACCGACGAGGACGCCTTCCGCGTGCTCGGCGACGGCGACGTCGGGGTGAAGGTCGGACCGGGCGAGACCCGGGCCGGGTACCGCATCGCCGACCCGGCGGCACTGACCGGGGTCCTGAAGCAGCTGGCGAGGCTGCGCGCCACCCGCTGATAACGGCCCCCGAGCATGAGAAAGCACGGGGGTGGACGGCTGGTATCCCAAACCGTCCTAGACTCATCCCATGCCTGATATCGACGTCAAGCCGCGCAGCCGGGTCGTCACCGACGGGATCGAAGCAACCACCTCGCGTGGCATGCTGCGGGCCGTCGGTATGGGAGACGAGGACTGGAGCAAGCCGCAGATCGGCATCGCGTCCTCGTGGAACGAGATCACGCCCTGCAACCTGTCGCTCGACCGTCTCGCACAGGGTGCGAAGGAGGGCGTGCACTCCGGTGGCGGATACCCGCTGCAGTTCGGCACCATCTCCGTCTCCGACGGCATCTCGATGGGCCACGAGGGCATGCACTTCTCCCTCGTCTCGCGTGAGGTCATCGCGGACAGCGTCGAGACCGTCGTCAACGCCGAGCGCCTCGACGGCACGGTCCTGCTCGCGGGCTGCGACAAGTCACTGCCCGGCATGCTGATGGCCGCCGCACGCCTCGACCTGGCGAGCGTCTTCCTGTACGCGGGTTCGGTCATGCCGGGCTACGTGAAGCAGGCCGACGGCACGATGAAGGAAGTCACGATCATCGACTCCTTCGAGGGCGTCGGCGCGTGCAAGGCCGGCACCATGAGCGAGGAAGAGCTCAAGAAGATCGAGTGCGCCATCGTCCCCGGCGAGGGCGCCTGCGGTGGCATGTACACCGCGAACACGATGGCCTCGGTCGCCGAGGCCCTCGGCATGTCGCTGCCGGGTTCGGCTGCTCCGCCGAGCGCGGACCGTCGCCGTGACTACTACGCGCACCGCTCCGGCGAGGCCGTGGTGAACATGCTCGAGCACGGCATCACCGCACGCCAGATCCTCACGAAGGAAGCCTTCGAGAACGCGATCGCCGTCGCGATGGCCCTCGGCGGTTCCACCAACGTCATCCTGCACCTGCTCGCGATCGCCTACGAGGCCGAGGTCGAGCTGTCGCTGGACGACTTCAACCGCATCGGCTCGAAGGTCCCGCACCTGGCCGACATGAAGCCCTTCGGCAAGTACGTCATGGTCGACGTCGACCGCAACGGCGGCATCCCCGTGATCATGAAGGCGCTGCTCGACGCGGGCCTGCTGCACGGCGACTGCATGACCGTGACGGGCAAGACCGTCGCCGAGAACCTCGCCGAGATCGACCCGCCGGCACTCGACGGCGAGGTCTTCCGCACCCTCGACAACCCGATCCACGAAACCGGTGGCCTGACCGTCCTGCAGGGTTCGTTCGCACCCGAGGGCGCCGTGGTGAAGACCGCGGGCTTCGACGCCTCGGTCTTCGAGGGCCCGGCTCGTGTGTTCGACCGTGAGCGCGCCGCGATGGACGCCCTGACCGAGGGAGGCATCCAGAAGGGCGACGTCGTCGTCATCCGCTACGAGGGCCCCAAGGGCGGCCCAGGCATGCGCGAGATGCTCGCCATCACGGCGGCCATCAAGGGCGCCGGCCTCGGCAAGGATGTACTACTCTTGACCGACGGTCGATTCTCAGGCGGCACAACCGGCCTCTGCATCGGCCACATCGCACCGGAAGCAGTGGACGCAGGTCCAGTCGCTTTCGTTCGTGATGGCGACCGCATCCGTGTCGACATCGCGGCTCGTTCGCTCGACCTACTGGTCGACCCGGCCGAGCTGGAGGCCCGCCGTGACGGCTGGGCCCCGCTGCCCCCGCGCTACACCCGCGGAGTCCTCGCGAAGTACGCCAAGCTCGTCAAGTCCGCTGCCCAGGGCGCGGTCACGGGCTAGCGTCCGACACCCGCACCACCGCCACCACTCAGGCAAGGACCACTCATGCCCACGGAAGCAACTCCGTTGTCCGCGGCCGCCGGTGCACGCCGGTCGCCGGAGATCCTGACCGGCTCGGGAGCCGTCCTCCGGACGCTCGAGCACCTCGGGATCACCGACGTCTTCGGCCTGCCCGGCGGAGCCATCATCCCGTTCTACGACGAGCTGATGGCGTCCACCACGATCCGGCACATCCTCGTCCGTCACGAGCAGGGCGCCGGCCACGCCGCCGAGGGCTACGCCTCGTCGTCCGGCAAGGTCGGCGTCGCCATCGCCACGTCGGGTCCGGGCGCGACGAACCTCGTCACCGCCATCGCCGACGCCTACATGGACTCGGTGCCGTTCATCGCGATCACCGGCCAGGTGTTCTCGACGCTGATGGGCACCGACGCCTTCCAGGAAGCGGACATCGTCGGCATCACGATGCCGATCACGAAGCACTCGTTCCTGGTGACCGACCCGGCCGACGTGCCGGCGACCCTCGCCGCGGCGCACCTCATCGCGACGACCGGTCGCCCCGGCCCGGTGCTGGTGGACATCACCAAGGACGCGCAGCAGAAGTCCGCGCCCTACGTGTGGCCGCCCAAGCTCGACCTGCCCGGCTACCGCCCGGTCACCAAGGCGCACGGCAAGCAGATCACCGCGGCCGCCCAGCTGCTGTCCGAGGCGCAGCGTCCGGTGCTCTACGTCGGCGGCGGCGTCATCCGCTCCGGTGCGACCGCCGAACTCCTCCGCTTCGCCGAGGCGACCGGTGCGCCGGTCGTCACGACGCTGATGGCGCGCGGCGCGTTCCCGGACTCGCACCCGCAGCACCTCGGCATGCCCGGCATGCACGGCACGGTGCCGGCGGTGCTCGGCCTGCAGGACAGCGACCTGATCGTCGCCCTCGGTGCCCGCTTCGACGACCGTGTCACCGGCAAGGCCGACGAGTTCGCGCCGGACGCCAAGGTCGTGCACGTCGACATCGACCCCGCCGAGATCTCGAAGATCCGCTTCGCCGACGTCCCGATCGTCGGCGATGCCCGCGAGGTCCTGGTCGACCTGCTCGACGCCTGGGGTGGCATCGCGGTCGAGGACCGCGCCTCGACGGAGGAGTGGTGGGCGAAGCTCCACCAGCTCAAGACCGACTTCCCGCTCGGGTACGCCGAGCCGACCGACGGGCTGCTCGCCCCGCAGGGCATCATCAAGCGCATCGGGGAGCTCTCCGGCCCCGAGGCCGTGTACGCCTCCGGTGTCGGGCAGCACCAGATGTGGTCCGCGCAGTTCATCAAGTACGAGCGGCCCAACGCCTGGCTCAACTCCGGCGGTGCCGGCACCATGGGCTACTCGGTCCCCGCGGCGATGGGAGCGAAGGTCGCCCAGCCCGACCGCGTGGTCTGGGCGATCGACGGCGACGGCTGCTTCCAGATGACGAACCAGGAACTCGCGACCTGCGTCATCAACGACATCCCGATCAAGGTCGCGATCATCAACAACTCGTCGCTCGGCATGGTCCGGCAGTGGCAGACGCTGTTCTACGACGGCCGGCACTCGTTCACCGACCTCGAGACGGGGCACGCCTCGCGCCGTGTGCCGGACTTCGTGAAGCTGGCCGACGCGTACGGTGCCCTCGGCATCCGCGTCGAGAAGGCCGACGAGGTCGACGCCGCGATCGAGCTCGCCCTCGCCACCAACGACCGTCCGGTGGTCATCGACTTCGTCGTGAGCCGTGACTCCATGGTCTGGCCGATGGTCCCGCAGGGCGTCAGCAACTCGTCCATCGAGTACGCCCAGGCACTCGCGCCCACCTGGGACGACGAAGACGCCGACATGACGGGAGAAACCGCATGAGCCACGTCCTCTCCCTCCTCGTCGAGGACAAGCCCGGTCTGCTGACCCGTGTCGCCGGACTGTTCGCCCGACGCGGGTTCAACATCGAGTCGCTCGCCGTCGGCAACACCGAGGTGGACGGCCTCAGCCGGATCACGGTCGTCGTCGACGTCGAGGACCTGCCGCTGGAACAGGTGACGAAGCAGCTCAACAAGCTGGTGAACGTCATCAAGATCGTCGAACTGGACTTCTCGCAGTCGGTCCAGCGCGAGCACATGCTCGTGAAGGTGCGCGTCGACAACCAGACGCGTTCGGCGGTGCTCGAAGCAGTGAACCTGTTCCGTGCCCAGGTCGTCGACGTGGCGACCGACTCCCTGATCGTCGAGGTGACCGGCGACCCCGGCAAGATCCAGGCGATCCTCCGCGTGCTCGAGCCCTACGGCGTCAAGGAGCTCGCCCGTGCGGGTCTCCTCGGCATGGGCCGCGGACCGAAGAGCATCACCGATCGGGTGCGCTGAGCGCCCGTCACACCCTTCCCGGGCGCCGACGGTGCCCGGCACTCCCACAGAACCAAGGAGACACACCCTCGTGACTGACATCGTGTACGACGCTGACGCCGACCTGACGCTCATCCAGGGCAAGAAGGTCGCGGTCATCGGCTACGGCTCGCAGGGCCACGCCCACGCACTCAACCTCCGTGACTCGGGCGTCGAGGTGAAGATCGGCCTCAAGGAGGGCTCGAAGAGCCGGCAGAAGGCCGAAGAGGCGGGCTTCGAGGTCCACACGCCGGCCGACGCCACGGCCTGGGCCGACGTCGTCGTCATCCTCGCGCCGGACCAGGTCCAGCGCATCGTCTACGCCGAGGACATCCGCCCGAACCTCAAGCCGGGCGCGACGCTCGTCTTCGGCCACGGCTTCAACATCCGCTTCGGCTACATCGAGGCCCCCGAAGGCGTCGACGTGTCGCTCGTCGCGCCGAAGGGCCCCGGCCACACCGTCCGCCGCGAGTACGAGGCCGGCCGTGGCGTCCCCGTCATCGTCGCCGTCGAGGTCGACGCGTCCGGTTCCGCCTGGGACCTCGCGTGGTCGTACTCCAAGGCCATCGGCGGGCTCCGCTCCGGCGGCATCAAGACGACCTTCACCGAGGAGACCGAGACCGACCTGTTCGGTGAGCAGGCCGTCCTCTGCGGTGGTACCTCGCAGCTCATCCAGTACGGCTTCGAGACCCTGGTCGAGGCGGGCTACCAGCCGCAGATCGCCTACTTCGAGGTCCTGCACGAGCTCAAGCTCATCGTCGACCTCATCTGGGAGGGCGGCCTCACCAAGCAGCGCTGGTCGATCTCCGACACCGCCGAGTTCGGTGACTACGTCTCCGGCCCCCGCGTGATCTCGCCGGACGTCAAGGAGAACATGAAGGCGGTGCTCGCGGACATCCAGAACGGTGCCTTCGCGAAGCGCTTCATCGACGACCAGGACGCCGGCGCCCCCGAGTTCAAGGCACTCCGCGCCAAGGGCGAGGGGCACCCCATCGAGGCCACCGGCCGTGAGCTCCGCGCGCTCTTCGCGTGGAAGCAGAACGACGGTGACTACGTCGACGGCTCGGCCGCGCGGTAGTCTTCCGAGAACACTCGACGACGAGGCGGCGGTGCACCCTGCACCGCCGCCTCGCGATGTGACCCGAACGTTATGCAGCAGCTCTTCTCCAGCCCCCACGCCGCGGACCGGCATGCCTCCGCGCTCCCCGCGGCCGATTCCCGACACTCGTCGGCCGTGCTGCGCTCCGGCGGTCAGGACCGCCCCGACCAGCATGGGATGATCGTCGGATGGCGGTGACGAAGCGAGCGGTCCACATCGGCGCCGGCAAGATCGGGCGCGGGTTCGTGGGCCAGTTCCTCGTGGCGAGCGGCTACGAGCTCACCTTCGTCGACGTCGACGAACGCGTGGTCTCGGCCCTCAACGAAGCCGGACGCTTCGTGGTGCACGAGGTCGGCGAGATGCCGGTCGAGCACCTCGTCTACGGGTTCCGTGCCCTGAACAGCAAGACCGACCGCGAGCGCGTGGTCCGGGCCATCGCCGAGGCCGACGTCGTGACCACCGCAGTGGGGGCCCGCACGCTCCCGCTCGTCGCGCCGCTCATCGCCGAAGGGCTCGCGGCACGACCGCTCGAGCACGGCGACGTCACGATCGTCGCGTGCGAGAACGCGTTCAACGCGACCGACTCCCTGCACGCCAGCATCCGCCGCGCTCCGATCCTCGAAGACCGCGACATCGCCGCCGTCTTCGCGAACTGCGCCATCGACCGCATCGTGCCCGACCAGTCCGGCGTCCTCGGCCAGTCGGGTGGCCTCGACGTCGTGCTCGAACCGTTCTACGAGTGGGTCATCGAGCGCACCCCGTTCCTGGGTTCCGACGCCGAACCGCCGACGATCGAGGGCGTCACCTGGGTCGACGACCTGCAGCCGTTCGTCGAGCGCAAGCTCTACACGGTGAACACCGCCCACGCCACGGCCGCCTACCACGGGTACGTGCGGGGCATCCGGCTCATCCGTGAAGCCCTGGAGGACGACGCCGTCCGCGCCGAGGTCGACGGCGTGCTCGCCGAGACCACCGCGCTGCTCATCGCGAAGCACGGCTTCGACCCCGAGGACCACGCGCGCTACGTCGCCGCGAACCTGTCCCGCATCGCGAACCCGCACCTGCCGGACTCCACGGCGCGAGTCGGACGCAATCCGCTCCGCAAGCTCGGCCGTCGTGAACGCTTCGTCGGCCCGGCATCGCAGCTCGCCGAGCGCGGCCTGCCCGTCGACCACCTGCTCGGGGCCGTCCGTGCGGCACTCGCCTTCGACGACGAGAACGACCCGGAGTCGATCGAGCTGCACGCGCTCCTGCGTTCCGGGGCGACCGCGCACGCGCTGACCGAGATCCTCACGGGCCTGATGGAGAGCCACCCGCTCTTCCCGGCAGTCCGTGACGTGGTCGCCGGGGTGCTCGCGACGCAGCCTGCCGACGTCTGACCGCCGCCGCCGCCGCGCCACTCGCCGACACCCGCTGGTCCGCCCGACGTCGCGTCCCTCGTAGAATCGGGGCATGACCACGGCAGCATCCCCACCAGACGGGTCGATCGACCCGGACGTGCCGAACGCCGTCGACACCGACGACGCCGCCCTCAGCTGGGGTGACGCCGACGACGCCACGCACGTCGACGCGGCGCACAACCCGGTGGCGGTCCGCGACCGCGGAGCGCGCGACCCCGAGGCCCCCGAGACCTCCGGTGCACTCGTCGGGTTCGGCATCTTCGGTGGCCTCTACCTGCTCTACACGGTGGCCTGGCTCCTCACCGCGTCGACCGCGTACGTCTCCGGCGTCGACACGGTCCTGACGCTCTTCGTCGAGGTGCTCCGCTTCCTCGCGATCCTCGCGCCGGCACTCTGGTTCACGGTGGTGCTCTGGGCGGCGCGCAGCAGCCGCACGCGGACCCGCCTGCTCTGGATGCTCCTCGGTGCCGTCGTGCTCTTCCCCTGGCCGTTCCTCCTGACCCGGAGCTTCGGGTGACCGGGGCCGTCCCGACGACCCGTCGGGCCACCGCTCCCGTCGTCGCGAAGCTCGTGGTCTGGGTCGTGTTCGCGGCGCTGTTCGCGTACATGACGGTGCAGGCCGTCGGCAACCTCACGCAGATCAACCAGCGGGTGGACGCCTTCAACGCGTTCCTCCAGACGACCTCCGGTGGCGACTCGCTGCAGACCAGCACCCCGTGGCTGTGGCTCGTGCTCGACATCCTCATCGCGCCGGTCGCGTTCGTCGCGGCGATCGTCATCACCCGGCGTTCGAGCCTGCCCGTCACGATCGCGGTGTTCGTGGTCGCCTTCGCGGGCGCCGGCGCCCTCTGGCTCGACCTCCAGCTGTTCGTCCCGACGCTGCTGGACTTCTGACGCGACCCGCCGACGGCCAGGAGGCACGGTGCGGCACCGCCCCGCGCCTCTCCCCACCGGCACGGCCGGACCGCCGCTGGCGCGGCGCTCCGGAACCGGCGGCGTGGGCCCTGGCCGTCGTGTGGTTCTCCACAGGACCGCTCCCGCGGTCGTCACCACCGGCCCGCGTCGATAGCATGGTGGGATACCAACCGTCTCGAGTGAGGAAACAGCTGCTGTGTCGAAGCCGGTCGTCCTGATCGCCGAAGAACTCTCGCCCGCAACGGTCGACGCCCTCGGGCCCGACTTCGAGATCCGGAACGTGGACGGCACCGACCGTCCGGCGCTCCTGGCGGCGCTGTCCGACGCGCACGCCGTCCTCGTGCGGTCCGCCACCAAGATCGACGCCGAGGCGATCGCCGCGGCACCGAGCCTCAAGGTCGTCGCCCGTGCCGGCGTCGGCCTCGACAACGTCGACATCAAGGCGGCGACGACCGCCGGCGTGATGGTCGTGAACGCGCCGACCTCGAACATCATCTCGGCGGCGGAGCTCACGGTCGGACACATCCTGTCGCTTGCGCGGCACATCCCGGCCGCTCACGCCTCGCTGGCCGCCGGTGCGTGGAAGCGCTCGTCGTACACCGGTGTCGAGCTCTACGAGAAGACCGTCGGCATCATCGGCCTCGGCCGCATCGGCGCGCTCATCACCCAGCGGCTGCAGGCCTTCGGCGTGACGGTCATCGCGTACGACCCCTACGTCACCACGGCACGTGCGCAGCAGCTCGGGGTCGAGCTCGTCTCCCTCGACGACCTGCTGCGTCGGGCGGACTTCACCACGATCCACATGCCGCGGACGCCGGAGACGCTGGGCATGATCTCGGACGCCCAGTTCGCGCTCATGAAGCCGACCGCGTTCGTCGTGAACGTGGCCCGCGGCGGCCTGATCGACGAGGACGCCCTGCACCGGGCCCTCACGTCGAACACCATCGCCGGTGCCGGTCTCGACGTCTTCGTCGCCGAGCCCCCGAAGGACTCGCCGCTCCTGGCGCTGCCGAACGTCGTCGTGACGCCGCACCTCGGCGCCTCCACCGACGAAGCGCAAGAAAAGGCGGGCGTCTCGGTCGCCAAGTCGGTCCGTCTCGCCCTCGGCGGCGAGCTCGTCCCCGACGCCGTGAACGTCGCCGGCGGGGTCATCGACCCGTACGTGCGCCCCGGCATCCCGCTCGTCGAGAAGCTCGGCCAGGTCTTCACCGCGCTCGCGACCTCGCCGGTCACCAGCATCGACGTCGAGGTGCACGGCGAGCTGGCCGAGTACGACGTCAGCGTGCTGAAGCTCGCGGCACTCAAGGGTGTCTTCACCGACGTCGTGAGCGACCAGGTCTCCTACGTCAACGCCCCGCTCATCGCGGAGCAGCGCGGGGTCACCGTCCGCCTGATCACCGAGACCGACAGCCCCGAGTACCGCAACGTGCTCACCATCCGCGGCGCGCAGTCGGACGGCCCGGCGATCAGCGTGTCCGGCACGCTCACCGGCCCGAAGCAGGTCGAGAAGCTCGTCGAGATCAACGGGCACGACGTCGAGGTGCCGCTCGACCGGCACCACGTCGTGATGGAGTACACCGACCGACCGGGCATCGTCGCGGTCTACGGCAAGGAGTTCGGCCAGGCCGGCATCAACATCGCCGCGATGCAGATCTCGCGCGAAGCCGCGGGCGGCCAGGCGCTGAGCGTGCTGACGGTCGACTCACCCGTCCCTGCCGAGATCCTCGAGCACGTCCGCTCGGCGATCGACGCGTCCTCGCTCCGCGAGATCGACATCACGCTCTAGGGGAGTGGCGGACATGAGCACTGCGCAGACGATCCGACTCGCGGTCATCCGTGGCGACGGCATCGGCCCCGAGGTCGTCGCCGAGGCCCTGAAGGTCCTGCACGCGGTCCTGCCGGACGACCTCGTGGTGCAGGAGACCCCGTTCTCCCTCGGTGCCGCACGGTACCTGGAGACCGGGGACATCCTGACCGACGACGACATGGCGGCCATCGCGCAGCACGACGCGATCCTGCTCGGTGCGGTCGGCGGCGACCCGCGTGACCCGCGGCTCGCCGGCGGCATCATCGAGCGGGGGCTCCTCCTCAAGCTCCGCTTCGCGTTCGACCACTACGTGAACCTGCGCCCGACGACGGTGCACCCGGCCGTCCCGACGCCGCTCGCCGACCCCGGCGAGGTCGACTTCGTGGTCGTGCGCGAAGGCACCGAAGGGCCGTACGTCGGCAACGGCGGTGCGATCCGGACCGGTACCCCGCACGAGATCGCGACCGAGGTCTCGTTGAACACCGCCTTCGGTGTCGAGCGGGTCGTGCGGTACGCCTTCGCGTTGGCGGACCGACGCCCGCGTCGGCACCTGACCCTCGTCCACAAGAGCAACGTCCTGGTGCACGCCGGAGCCCTCTGGCAGCGCACCGTCGCGGCTGTCGGCGCCGAGTACCCGGACGTCACCGTCGACTACCAGCACGTGGACGCGGTCACCATCCACATGGTCCGTGACCCCGCACGGTTCGACGTCATCGTCACCGACAACCTGTTCGGCGACATCATCACCGACCTGGCCGGCGCGATCAGCGGCGGCATCGGTCTGGCGGCCTCGGGCAACATCAACCCGGACGGCACCTTCCCCAGCATGTTCGAGCCGGTCCACGGTTCCGCACCGGACATCGCAGGCCAGCAGCAGGCCGACCCCACTGCCGCGATCCGCTCCGTCGCCCTGTTGCTCGACCACCTCGGTCGCGGTGACCTGGCGGCGGCGGTGACGGCTGCGGTGGAGTCCGACCTCGCAGACCGGGGCACCACGCCGCGTCGCACGGCCGAGATCGGCGACGCGATCGCCGCCGCGGTCACGGCACGCACCACCACCGCCTGAGAAGGAGTCCTCCCCATGAGCACCGACACCGCCTTCGGACTCGAGTTCGCCAGCACCCCGTCCGCCGACCGCCGCGCAGCCGCGGAGCGAGAGCAGATCCTCGCCGACCCGGGCTTCGGCAAGCACTTCACCGACCACATGGCCACGGTCGAGTGGACACTGGACGACGGCTGGCACAGCGCGTCGATCCACCCGTACGGCCCGCTGTCCCTCGACCCGAGCGCGAGTGTCCTGCACTACGCCCAGGAGATCTTCGAGGGGCTCAAGGCATACCGGCACGCAGACGGCTCGGTCTGGTCGTTCCGGCCGGACGCCAACGCGAAGCGCTTCCAGCGGTCCGCCCGACGCCTGGCGCTCCCGGAGCTCCCGGTCGAGGCGTTCGTCGAGTCGATCCGGCAGCTCGTGCAGACCGACGTCGACTGGGTACCCTCGGCGCCCGAGACGAGCCTGTACCTGCGGCCGTTCATGATCGCGACGGAGTCGTTCCTCGGGGTCCGCGCCGCCCAGGCCGTGGCGTACCACTGCATCGCGAGCCCGGCCGGGGCGTACTTCACCTCGGGCCCGAAGCCGGTGTCGATCTGGCTGTCGACGCAGTACGCCCGAGCCGGCAAGGGCGGGACCGGCGCCGCGAAGACCGGCGGCAACTACGCTTCGTCGCTGCTGCCCCAGCAAGAGGCCTACGAGCACGGCTGCCAGCAGGTCATGTTCCTCGACTCGGTGGAGGGCAAGTACCTCGAAGAACTCGGCGGCATGAACGTCGTCCTGGTCAAGTCCGACGGCACCCTCGTGACGCCCGACTCCGAGTCCATCCTCGAGGGGATCACGCGTGACTCGATCCTGCAGCTGGCCGAGGACCGCGGCCTGACGGTCGAGAAGCGCCGGGTGACGCTCGACGAGTGGCGTGACGGCGTCGCCGACGGCTCCATCACCGAGGCCTTCGCGTGCGGTACCGCCGCCGTGGTGACCCCGATCGCCGAACTCCGGGGCGAGGGCTTCACGATCGGTTCGCCGACCGTGGGGGCCGGGGAACTCACGATGTCGCTGCGCGACGAGCTCACCGACATCCAGTACGGCCGTCGTCCCGACCCGCACGGGTGGATGACCAAGCTGACCGACGCGTCCTGATCGACCGGCAGGCGTGGGTAGGGTCGAACGGTGAAGATCGCACGGTTCAGCAGCAAGGGTGAAGACCCCCGGTACGGAATCCTCGACGAGCGGCACCTGGTGGTGCTCGCCGGGGACCCGATGTACCAGGGGTTCGAGACCACGGGGGAGCGCGTCGCACTCGCCGACGCCAAGCTCCTCGCCCCCGTCATCCCGCGGTCGAAGGTGATCGGCGTCGGGCTCAACTACTCGGAGCACGCCTCCGAGATGGACGAACGTGCCGGTGACGACCCGGTGGTGTTCCTCAAGCCGAACACCTCGGTGATCGGTCCGGACGAACCCATCCGACTGCCGGCGGACATCGGCCGCGTCGACCACGAGGGCGAGCTCGCGATCGTGATCGGGTCGCTCGCCAAGAACGTCCGGCGCGAGGACTTCGCGAGCGTCATCCTCGGCTACACGATCGCCAACGACGTGACGGCCCGTGACCTGCAGGCGCGGGACGGGCAGTGGACCCGATCGAAGGGCTTCGACACGTTCTGCCCGCTCGGCCCGGTGATCGAGACCGAGATCGACCCGTCGGACATCCGCCTCGAGACGCGCGTCGACGGTGACCTGCGACAGGCGGCGTCGACGAACGAGATGGTGCACGACATCCCCTCGCTCGTCGAGTTCGTGTCCTCGATCTGGACCCTCCTGCCCGGCGACGTGATCCTGACCGGCACCCCGGCCGGCGTCGGCCAGATCCGCGACGGTGAGATCGTCGAGGTCACCATCTCCGGCATCGGCACGCTCAAGAACCCGGTCATCGCTCGGCACTGACAACGCTCTCGGACGGCCCGTTCCCCAGGTGGGGAGCGGGCCGTCCGTCGTTGTCGGGGGAGCCGTCGTCCCGGGCGGGATGACCGACACGCCCGGGATGTGGCCCGGCTTGGCGCTGCCGTTCACCTCTGCGTAAAGTAATCACTCGTTGCCGCTGAGGCGGAGAACGGAACGGCCGAGACGATCACCGGGTTGAACACCTGGAGATGCAGTCCGGACGGGGTCCCGCTCAGGCAACCAGCCCTCGGATCCATGACCTTCTGGTCGTGAGCCCGGGTGTTGTACAAGACGAATGCCTCTCTGGCGGAATCCTTTTGTGGGTCGAGCGGGGAGTGCGTCTGGTCCTTGAGAACTCAACAGCGTGCACATTGTCAATGCCAATTTATTGATTGACCTCGTGCCTGGTCGGCTTGCTGACTGGGTCATGAAGCAATTCCTTTTGGATTGAAGATTGTCAGCGCCCGGTCACATTCCGAACCCGGAAGCTAAGCCTCTCAGCGCCGATGGTACTGCAAGGGGGACCTTGTGGGAGAGTAGGACGCCGCCGGACTTAACGTAGTAACACCAGGGAACCCCTGACCATTCATGGTCAGGGGTTTTCTGCGTTCACGGGGTTGTTCTGAGCGATCTGACGGCGGTGGTCATGCCAGCGGTGCGCACCGGCACGCTGTGTGCGTCGTTGCGCCGTGGTCAGGTCCACTGCGCGGGACCCGGTCTCTTGTCTGCCCGGAGACGGTTCTGGTTCAGGATCGTCGGGAATCGCGAACCGGAACCGTCACACGCGCTGCAGGGAAAGATTCCCGTCGTGCACGGAGTCGTAGGGTCGGAGCGGGGGGACTGCGAAGAACCGGGGACGTCGAGCATGAGCGCACCGATCTGGCTGATCGCGATCGGCGGGGTGTCCGTCGTCCTCGGCGGACTGGTGTACGTCGGGCTCTGGCGATAGTGGATGCGCTGGAGTACGACGTCGATGCCCTTCGGGTGCGCTGCGGTGACCAGCGGCGCCTGACTGCGGAGTTGGTCAGGGGAGGAGCTGGAGCTCCATCGCGCGGATCACCGCGCGGGTGCGGTCGTTCACGCCGAGTTTCTCGAACACGTGGCCGAGGTGGGTCTTCACCGTGGCCTCACTGAGGAACAGTGCGCGCCCGATCGCCGGGTTGCTGTTGCCCTGGGCAACGAGGCGCAGGACGTCGAGCTCGCGCGGGGTCAGCGACGGGCCGGCAGCAGCGGGGAGGGATCCCGTTGCTCGGCGGACGAGCGCTGCGGCCGCCGATGGTGCCAGCGCGGTCTCGCCCCGTGCGGTCGCCCTGACGCCGGCGAGGATCTCGGATTCCGGGGCGGCCTTCAGCAGGTAGCCGGTGGCGCCGGCCTCGATGGCGGCGAGGATCTGGTCGTCGGACTCGTACGTCGTCAGGATCAGGACGCGGATGCCTGGGTCGGCGGCGAGGATCTCCGCCGTCACCGCATCGCCGTCGAGCAGGGGCATCCGGAGGTCCATGAGCACGACGTCGGGGCGTTCGGCCAGCGCCACCGTCACCGCGGCGCGGCCGTCGCTGGCCTGACCGACGACCGCGATGTCGTCGGCGTCCTGCAACAGCGCGACGATGCCCGACCGGACGATCGGGTGGTCGTCGGCGACCACGACACGGATCACCGGGTCACCTCTGCGAGGACGTGGCGTTCGACGGCCGGGAGGCTCGGCTCGGGTCCGGCGGGCAGGCTCGCGTCGACGACGGTGCCGCCGCCCGGTGTGCTCGTGATCGTGCAGGTACCGCCGGAGAGCGCCAGCCGCTCGTGGAGGCCCCGGAGCCCGTGCCCGGCAGTCGGCACGCCGGTGTCGAACCCGACGCCGTCGTCGACCACGCGGACGCCGACGTGTTCGGGCGCGTGCCGCAGGACGATGCGGACGGACCTGGCATCGGCGTGCGCGCGGATGTTCGCGAGGGACTCCTGGACGACCCGGAGCAGCACGACCTGGGCGTCACGGTCGAGCTGGCCGTCGGTCGCGTCGACGGCGACGGGCGTGCCGGTCTCACGGGTGTAGCGCTCGGCGAGCCGGTGCAGTGCCCCGGCGAGGCTGCCGCTCGTGGCACCGGCGACCCCGGCGGCGATGAGGGCGCGGGAGTCCTCGAGCGCCGCTCGTGCCGACTCCTCGAGGACCGCCAGCCGTTCGTCGAGCGCGGCTCCCCGGTCGTTCGCCAGGTCCTTGCGGGCGCGTTCGGTGAGCATGACGATGCCGGCGAGGTTCTGCGCGACGGTGTCGTGGATCTCGCGTGCCAGGCGCTCCCGTTCGCTCGCGACGCCCGCGCTGCGGTGGGCGTCGGCGAGGGACTGCTGGGTGGCGCGGAGTTCGTCGAGGAGCTGGCGGCGCTGCTCGGACAGGCCGGCGACGCTCGAGATCCACACGCCCATCGCGCAGGCACCGATGACGCTGATGCCCTCGATGAGCAGGGTGCTGACGAGGGCGTCCGGGCCGTCGGAGACCTGCAGGCCGATTCCGCTCGCGATGCCGACCGCGACCGAGAGCAGGACGCCGGTGCGGACCCGCTCGGACTGCACCCAGACGAGCGGGAACGCGATGCACTGCACGAACGCGGTGCTCGGCACGACGGCGGGCAACACCAGGGCCGCGACGAGGACCAGCGGGAGGAAGGCCGCGGCGGCGCGGGGGCTGTCGTAGCCGCGGTGGCCGAACACGACGTAGGCGACGACGAGCACCACGACCGCGGTGAACGCCGGCCAGCGGGTCGACCACGGGGACCAGCCGAACACGGTGATGACCGCGGTGAGGGCCATCGTGCCCGCGAAGAAGACGTGCAACCACCGGTTGCGCATCCACGTCTCGCCGCTCATGTGCCCAGCATCCCACCAGCGGGGCGCCATCAGGCGTCCTTGCGGTTCCAACGGAACGTCAACAGGCAGGCCACCGTGCCCAGGACCAGCCACGCTGCCAGCACGAGGGCTCCGAGGCCGAGGTGCCACGCGCCTCCCGGCTCACCCGACTCGAACGCACCGGGCAGGAAGACGGACCGCATGCCGGACGCCATCCAGCGCAGGGGGAAGACGGACGCGACGTCCTGCAACCAGGTGGGGAGCTGTGTGAAGGGCAGGTAGACACCGGAGATGAACTGCAGCACCAGGACGATCGGGACGATGGTGGCGGTGGCGCGGCGCCCCTCGCGGGGGAGCGCCGAGACGGCGATGCCGAGCACGCAGCTGGTGGCGATCCCGAGGACCATCACCCCGGCGAAGACACCCCACCGGCCCGCGTCGGTCGGCAGGTCGACGCCGAACACCACGCTCGCGATCGCCAGCAGCAGGGCCGTCTGCACGAGCGTGGTGACGAGGACCATGCCGATCTTGCCGACGAAGTACGACAGGACCGGCAAGGGCGTGCCGCCGAGGCGCTTCAGCGTGCCGTCGCTGCGCTCGCCGGCGATGTCGACGCCGAGGGACTGCGTGCCGGAGAGCAGGATGCCCGTCGCCACCAGGCCGGGCAGGTAGTAGGTGGCGTAGTCGGCGCTGACGCCGGGGCCGGCCTGAAGGTCGGCGGCGCCGGAGAACGCGACCGAGAACAGCGCCAACATGATGATCGGGAACAGGAACGTGAAGAAGACCGAGTCGGGAGCGCGGAAGTAGGTGCGGATCTCGTACGAGATGCGGCTGGTTGCTGTCTTCACTGCTGTCCCACCATGTCGAGGTAGACGTCCTCGAGGGACGGACGGATGACTTCGAGGTCGTGCATGGGGGCGCTGCTGCTGCGGACGAGCGCCGTCGGGTCGGTGGTGCGCTCGTCGTGGTGTTCGCCGTCGTCGTCACGCCAGCGGACCCGGGGCGTGCGGGCCTCGGCGCCGCCGATCTCGTCGATGGGTGCGAGGTCGAGGAGCTTCCCGTCGGCGATGACCGCGGCCCGGTCGGCGAGCTGGGCGGCTTCGTCGAGGTAGTGCGTGGTGAGCAGGATCGTCGTGCCCTCGTGCTGCACCTGCCGCAGGAGGTCCCAGAACTGCCGGCGGGCCTCGGGATCGAAGCCGGTGGTCGGTTCGTCGAGGAACAGGACCTCGGGGCGGCCGATGATGCCGAGGGCGACGTCGACGCGGCGGCGCTGGCCTCCGGACAGCCGGCTGATCCGGGTGTTGCGCTGCGTCTCGAGTCCCGTCACGGTGAGGAGCTCCTCGATGCTGCGGTGCTTCGGGTACAGCGTGGCGAAGTGGTTCAGCTGCTCGGCGACGGTGACGTTCGGGGACTCCGCGCTGGTCTGCAGGACGATGCCGATACGTGCGTTGTGGCTGCGGCTCGTCCGTGCGGGATCGTGGCCGAGGACGCGGACGTCGCCGGCGGTGCGGGAGCGGTACCCCTCGAGGATCTCGACCGTCGTGGACTTGCCGGCACCGTTCGGGCCGAGGAGCGCGAAGGTCTCGCCGCGTTCGATCGTGAAGGAGACGTCGTCCACGGCGCATTTACCGGTGGCGTACTGCTTGCCGAGGTGCAGGACCTCGATGGCGGGGGACTCGGGCATGGGTCCAGCTTCGTCGTCGGGTCGCCGTGGCGGATCGGCCGGTGCGGTGGTGTCGGCATCGTCCGATCGGGGGATGGTGCAGGCCGGGAGGCGCGGTGCGGGTCGGTCGTGCACAAAACGCTGCACGGGTCGTTGCGTCCGGCAACTCGTCTGATATGTTGCTGGCGGGGATGTGGTGCAGGCCGCGACGGGGGAGATGATGGGCGATCTGACAGTGTCGTGGAGCCCGCTCGACGCCCCTCCTCATGCTCCGATCCGCAAGCTGCTCGCCGTGCTGGTAGCCCTGCTGTCCGCCACGATCGTGCTCGTTGGATGCGCGGGCGGAGCGAAGAGCATGACCCCGGAAGAAACGCAGAAAGATGCCCTGGCGCTGCTCGACCACACCACGACGTCCACTGACCTCGATTGGTCGTCGCCCGGGGACCCAGTCAGCAAGAAGTGTTCCGAGGGTGTTCGGTACCAGTACATGGTGCATGCCCCGGTCACCTCGAAGCAGACCGAACTCGCTGACTCCCTGGCCGAGTTCTGGCGCTCCAAGGGACTCCAGGTCGAACGGAGCCAGCAGGAGTTCGGGGCGAAGTACGGGACCGTGTACGCGGCCACGGCGAAGGCTGACGGCAAGGCGGGCGCAGCCTTCGAGATCACGAACGGGAACGCACTCCTCTACGTCAACTCCCGGTGCGTTGCTGGCTCTCCGGACGATGAACAACAGCCGTGGCGAAGGTGACCCTGCCGTGATGGCGAAGCGACGCATCGGGCTCGTCGTGTTGACGGCGAGTCTGCTGACCGTGGGCATCACGGCCTGTGCAGGAGGGAGCCAATCGATGCACACCCCCGAGGACGCGAAGGCCGAAGCCTTGCAACTGCTCCGCAAGACCGAGAAGGCCGTGGACGTGTCGTGGCCCGACACCCCGGAACCGACCGCCGAGCAGTGCGATGACGGCGTCCGCTTCGCCTACTTCCTCCCGGTGTCGGTCGACAACGACGCGAAGGCAACCGCGAAGTCACTCCGGCAGTTCTGGGAGTCGGAAGGCCTTCGAGTATCGCCGTCCGAGACGGATTTCGGTGCGAGGGGCACGCTCTACTCGGCGACTGCCGACCGGGCTGGTGCGGCAGGAGCGGCGTACCCGATCAGTTCGACGTCGGTCGCAGTGCAAGTGACGTCACCGTGTGCAACGGGGTCGGTGCACGATTACGACGAGTGACGGCGTCGAGGCGGGGCGGCTCCGATGACGAGGTGAGTGGACAAGCCGATGACCGCTGCCGCTCTGGCCAGCACGATCATCCTCGCGCTGTCGGGGTGCGGGATGGCAGGGCCGGGCAAGACCATGACCATCGACGAAGCGCGCTCGCAGGCCGTGACCGAACTCCGGTCGGTCCTGGAACTCGCTCCCGACACATGGCCACAGGAAGTCCCGAGGCCGGTCGCGAACGACTGTGAGGTCGACGGGCAGAAGGCGGTGCAGTTCAGCTACTACGTCGAGGTGGACAGGCCGGACGACCCGCAGGTGCTCATCGAACAGGCCGGTGAACACTGGAGAGAGCAAGGGTACGAGCTCGCAACGACGCAGACCGAGATGGATGCAGCGACGGGCGACGTGTCGGCCGTGGTCGCGCGCGCCGACGGCAAGCCTGGTGCGTCGATCGCAGCCACGAAGATCCGCGCGCACGTCAATGTGGACTCGCGCTGCGTGCTCGGGGACCCGGACGACTACCGGTGACGGCCCTGATGACGAATGAGTTCTGACGGTTCTGGTTCGCGATCGTCGGGGATCGCGAACCGGAACCGTCACGACTTCAGTACTGCGGCCGGATCCAGTCCGTCGGTTCCACGAAGCGGGCGCGGGGCCGGACCTCGTCCGGCTCGGCGGTCCGCACGTTCGTGATGATCGTGGCCTCGCCGTACTCGTACGAACGGCGGGCGATGCCGTCGCGCTCGTCGATCACCAGCGTCGAGCGGAACGCCGGGTCCTCGCCGTGCTCGAAGGTCACCAGGATCGAGTGCTGGCCGATGTGCTGGATCAGTATCGGGTGGACGTCGTCCGTGGCTCGGCCCCACCGGAGCATCAGATCGGGGACGGCCATCCGGACGACGGGAGACGAGATCATGCTCCGTGCGAACGACACCTCGATCGGTCCGTCGTCGGGCTCGTGCAGCACGCCGTGGCGGTAGGAGACCGGCTTGGCTCGCTGGCGGACGAGCGTCCAGGTCCGCGCGGCCTCGTCGATGTCGACGCGGAACTGCCAGTACTTCTGCCGGGACTCCTGGTGGATGCCCTCGAGGACGTACCGGGCGGGTCTGCGGAGGGTGGCGAGCTCCTCGGCGATCGCGGGACCGTTGGACCGGCTGAGGAGTTCGTCGAAACGCACGGTGCCAGCATGGCGCACCACGTGCCGTGGACCGCACCCCTGACGCTGTCC
>NZ_LR732827.1:454524-531740 GCF_902506155.1 Curtobacterium sp. 8I-2 | reverse complement strand
GGGTGGTGCCGGGCCTCCAGGCCGTGGGGTGGTCGCGTCAGGTTGCGTCAAGCAACGTGCGCGTAGACCGGGAGGATGCAGGTCGTCGGAGTCGAACAGTTCGGAGGGCCCGAGGCCCTCGCCGTCCACGAGGTGCCGGAGCCGCACGCCGGTGCGGGATCCGTGCGGATCCGGGTGCAGGCGTTCGCCGTGAACCCGACCGACACGGGGGTGCGTGCCGGGCAGCGGGACAGCTCGCAGGCCTCGCCGCCGTACGTGCCGGGGATGGACGCCGCCGGCGTCATCGACGAGGTCGGGCCCGACGTCACCGGATGGCAGGTCGGCGACGAGGTCATGGCGATGGCGCTGCCGCTCAGCGCCCACGGTGGTGCCTACGTGCAGGAGCTCGTCGCGCCGGTCGGGTCGTTCACGCGGATTCCTCGCGGGACGTCTCTCCCGCTCGCCTCCACAGTCCCGATGAACGGGCTGACGGCGTTGCAGATCCTGTCTCACGCCTCGCTCAAGCCGGGGCAGACGCTCGCCGTGACCGGGGCCGCTGGGCTGCTCGGGAACTACGTGGTGCAGCTGGCGAAGGCCGCCGGGCTCACCGTCATCGCGGATGCTGCTCCGGCGGACGAAGCCCTGGTCCGCTCGCTCGGGCCGGACCATGTGGTGCCGCGAGGTGCTTCCTTCGCCTCCGCCGTCCGTGAACTCGTGCCGGACGGGGTCGATGCGCTCGCCGATGCTGCGGTGCAGCGCGATGAGGTCACGGACGCCGTTCGCGACGGGGGAGTGTTCTTCGATGTGCGGGGGTGGCAGGGGAACGGGGACCGGGGGATCGAGTTCGTGCAGGTGATGGTGTTCTCGGAGTACCGGTCGTTCGACAAGCTGGAGCAACTGCGGCATGCGGTGGAGAGTGGGACGTTGACGCCGCGGGTTGCTGAGGTGCTGCCGGCTGCGCGGGCGGTGGAGGCGCATGAGCGGTTGGAGGCCGGGGGGACGAGGGGGCGGTTCGTGCTGACGTGGTGAGTTGACGCTGGTGTGATGGACGGGAGGCGCGGTGCCGGGTGGTGCTGTGTCTTCCGTATGTCCGGCGGCGAGGCTCTCGTGCTTCGCCCACGTCGAGCAGATGCCCAACCGGCGGGCGACCCGACAAGACAGTCAGAGCGTGTGGGCTCCCGTGAAGGTCAGTTCGTCCAAGACCGCGCCTGTGCACTCAGCACCGAGCGTGCGGCTCTGAGCGCAGCGCGAGAGCTCGCTTTGCCCTGAATGTTGATCGGCGGATCCCATTCGCTGATGATGAGCGCCTCTAGCGAGCGGAGAGGAGCGGCCAACTCCTCGGTCTTTGCCCACGCAGACAGCAGGAGGTGATCGTGCATCCACGTTGTCAGACGGAAGTCATCGTCCGAGCGTAGGGCGTAGTTCGAGAAGTGCCCCGGCTTTTCGACGTTCCTCGGGATGGCCCGGAAGCCCAACGACGGTGCCAGAAGTGCTGCAAAGGAGCGGCGCACCGTGGACGATCCGGTCTTCGACACCGAGGAGCGTCCCGCCGCAAAGTGCGTGTCGATCTCGCGTTTGCGAAGGCTGTCCTCGGCCTTGCCGACGTAGAGCGGAGTGCGCGGTCCCCGCCACTCGAGTCCGAGTTCTGACCAGGTTTCTTCATCAGACCAGACCGCGTAGAGACCCGGACCGGTCGGCATCCGCTCGGCAGACGTGACCGGGAATGGGTCGGCTCGCAGCGCCTGTTTTGCATCGTTCACATGGACCTCGAGGAGATCAGGACTCATGCAGACAACCCAGGCATCGTCCCTCCGCCGTGAGCGCTCAGCCAACCGCGACGCCCTTCCGGCGGTTGCACGGCCCGCACAGCACCTGCAGGTTTTCTGGCTCGCTGCTGCCGCCTCTCGACACCGGGATGATGTGATCGAACTGCAACTCGGAAATCGAGCCGCAGGTGCCGCATCGGCCACCGTCGCGAGCCCAAACCAGTTCCTTCACCTCCCTCGGGATCGCGCCTCGACGGTACTGCACGGGCTGCGAAGGGCTGTTGGCGATGGTGTGGGCTCGAGCGATCGTTGACGCCTGCCGACGGTCGCGTGTGTCGAGAAGCGCGAAGGCCTGCTCCGGCAGCAGATTGTCGTTGTCCCAGAACCAACGGCCGCGGAACCACCAGTACTGCCGTTCCTTCACACGGCCGACCTTCACGGGGTTGCGGTCTGACGTCGCGAAGGCAGCGTTGAGCTCGTCCTTCCGCACCTTCGATCCGACGTAGTACGTCGAGCGGCCGACGGTGAGCTCGACCCGACCCCTCCGCGTGAAGAGGTTCACGCGGTGCCTCATCGTCACGTTCTCGGCTCTGCGCAGCACTGAGCGCCCCCTAACTTTGTTCCCGTTTTCCGCCGTCAATCCTGGTCGGGAAGTGGCAGGCCGGCTAGCACCCGTTCGGGGTTGGCCGTGCAACCCATCGTCTGCTACTTCGGTGTGCGTGGCGCTGGTTCATCTAGCTGGTTTCCGACGGCGGCTCAGGAGCTCCGCTGGGACGGCGGGGCGACAGCAATCGTCTTACTGAGGCGACTGCAGAGTGCGCATCGCTTCTGAATTGTGCGGTATGCCGTACCTCACGACGCGGAGCTTTGAAGGAAGTGACGAAACGTCGCGCGAGTCCGCCAGGATGTCTCGAGTGGCACAAGCCGGGAGGACCACAGCATGAGTGAAGTAGTCGTCCATGACCGACGAATGAGCGCGTACGAAGAGAAGGTCTGGGCCGGGCTGGGGACCTACTGGGACAAACGCAACAACGCTCGCGGGTTGCCGAACTGGGCGAGCGATGCGATCGAGCGCGGACAGGTCGCGGCGAGGAACGGCGCTGGTCGCGTCGTCGACAAGATTCCAGAACCGATCAAGGCACCCATCCGCCGTGCAAGCAACGCCGTAGCGGACGCGGCGATCAAACCGGCCTTCGAGTCAGCGGTAGCTCTCCTGAACCTCGTGAACGACTGGGTCCTCGAGCTGAACGATCCTGAGGCGGTGGAGCGACTCGCTCGCAAGCGCGGATTCGACATCGAGTCGTTCACTGACCTTCGATGGCGTGACCTCCGAGACTGTGATCGCCTCCTGACGCTCAACACCCTGCGCTGGAGATCGGCCGGAGCCGTTGAGGGCGGTGCGATGGGAGCGCTCGCACTGGTGCCAGTAGCGGGTATCCCGATTGCGATCACCGCAGACATCGTTGTCGTGCAGGCTTTGAGCGCCTCGATCGCAGCTCGTGTGGCGTACTCGTACGGGTACGACGCGAAGGACCCTGAGGAGCAAGAGTTCATCCAGCGGATCGTCCGAAGGTCCTTCATCGCACAGGCCGCGAAGGCTGGTCCGATACGGGATGCATCGCGAGCAGCGTGGGCCGCGAAGGACCGAGTCCGATGGTCGAACAAACTCCGAACCGACCACCGGCTCTTGGCCGCTCTTGAGAAGCTGATGCAGCAGGTCGGTGTCAACGGAGGACGGGTGTCCGTGCAGAGTGTCGCGAAGGTCGTGCCTTTCGTCGGCATCGTGATCGGGGCCGGGGTGAATGCCGCCGTTCTCGGACAGTTGGCGGAGGACGCCAAGCGGTACTGTCAGACGCGGTTCCTCAGCGAGAAGTACGGGCTACCTATGCCGACAGCCCTGCTCGAAGAAGACGACGAGATTTTCGAGGACCGAGCATGACGCGGACCGAAAACCGACTCGAGCGACTCCGCCTAGCGCTGCGATACCCCGATTAGCAGGGTGTCGGTCGACGACTCGAGGTCTGGGATGATCGTGCCGCGCTGCTGACGCGACTCAATGCGCAAATCCAGGACCACGATGCCTGCAGGAGGCTCGGGTTGGGGGAGGGGCATCTCGTCTACGCGGCGGGAGAGTCAGAAGGGCGCAGATCGAGGTGATCGACGGTCCTCTGATTAATCAGCATGCACTGGGTCTCAGCCGTTCGATGGCGGCAGTAGCTCAATAGTTATCGTCGTTCCTTCGACAGGGTCTGCGTAGCGAGAGCGTTTGACCGACCGACCGACCGACCGACCGACCGACCGACCGACCGACCGACCGACCGACCGACCGACCGACCGTGCGCTCGTCTCGTTGTCGTGAGCCGCGCTGCTAGCTTCGCAGTATGGCGGATGAGGGGCTGCGCGACGAGCTACGGGCTTTCGTCGACGAACGCGACTGGGGTCAGTTTCACAGTCAGGAGAACCTTTCGAAGAGTATCTCGATCGAGGCGGCGGAGCTGCTCGAGTGCTTCCAGTGGAACGCCGAGGCCGACGAGTCGCGCGTGCGGAGCGAGCTTGCTGACGTGCTGACGTACTGCTTCCTCCTCGCGGACCGCCTCGGCGCGTCGCCGGAGACCTTGATCCGCGAAAAGCTCGCGATCACGAAGGCCAAGTACCCGGTGGAACGATCGCGAGGGCGGAGCACGAAGTATGACCAGCTTTGACATCGAGCGGCTCCCGTTCACCCGCAAGGACCTGCGGTCGTGGCAAGCGGATGATCGTCGCTTCATTAACTGGCCAGTGGTCTACATCCTCGACGATGGGAAGCGGGCATATGTAGGCGAGACCCTGAACACCGCCGCGCGGATGCGGCAGCACCTCGAGTCAGCCGAGCGCAAGACGTTGAAGTCGGTTCGGCTCGTGCTCGACGACACGTTCAACAAGTCGGTATGCCTCGACCTCGAGTCGCAGCTCATCTCCTTGCTCGCGGCGGACGAGAAGTTCACGGTGCTGAACAGCAACAAGGGCATCGTCGATGCCGATTACTTCGATCGGCCTAGGTACCGCGACACCTTCAGACAAATATTCGATGCACTCCGCGAGCAGCACGTTTTCACTCGCAGTCTGCCCGAGATTGAGAACCGCGAGCTTTTCAAGCTCTCACCCTTCAAGGCCTTGAACCGTGACCAAGCGATCGCAATGGAGGACATCCTCGAGGGCCTGTTCGACGACTGGAACGCCGAGGCTGCGACTCCGATCACCGTTCAAGGGGATCCCGGTACCGGCAAGACTATCGTCGCCGTCTACTTACTCAAGCTCCTCCGAGACCTCGCCCAGGGCAAGGGGCTTGACGATCTCGAGAGCGACGCGCTTTTCTCCGACTTCTTCACCGAAGACAACCACCGTCTTCTCGATGGCTCGCGGCTCGGCCTCGTCGTTCCGCAGCAGGCGTTGCGGGCATCCCTCAAGCGCGTGTTCGCAAAGACGCCCGGTCTCGACAAGACGATGGTGCTGACTCCGTTCGACGTCGGGAAGAGCGATGAGCCCTGGGACCTGCTCGTCGTCGATGAATCTCATCGCCTCAACCACCGCGCGAACCAAGCGTCCGGCATGCAGAACAAGAGCTTCGGGGAGATCAACGAGAAGTTGTTCGGCACCGACGCCGATCACCTGACACAAGTGGACTGGATCCGGAAGCAGAGCCGGCACCAGATCTTCCTGATCGATTCGCATCAGAGCGTGCGTCCCGCCGACCTTCCGCAAGCGACGCAGAAGGCCCTCATCGATGAGAGTGAAGCCGCGGATCGCCGCTATCGACTCTTCACGCAGATGCGCGTGCAGGGTGGGGCGGACTACGTGTCCTTCGCACGAGCGCTCCTTGGCGACAAACCGCGCGAGCGTGAGGACTTCGGCACCTACGATGTGCGGTTCTTCGACGACCTCGGCGAGATGCACGACGCAATCCGAGCCCGCGACGCTCAAGTCGGGCTCTCCCGTCTCGTTGCCGGGTACGCCTGGGAATGGAGGAGCAAGAATGACTCGGCCGCGATCGACATCGAAATTGACGGGCGCAAGCTGCAGTGGAACCAGACCCAGACCGACTGGATCACCTCGCCGGGGGCGGTCGAGCAGGTCGGATCGATCCACACCGTGCAGGGGTACGACCTCAATTACGCGGGCGTCGTCATCGGGCCGGACGTGCGGTTCGAACAAGAGACGCAGCGTGTTGTCTTCAACCGATCGAACTACTTCGACAAGAAGGGTATGGAGAACAACCCGCGGCTCGGGATCGAGTACTCGGATGAGGACGTCCTCCGCTTCGTGACGAACGTGTACTCGGTCCTGATGACGCGCGGGGTACTCGGCACCTACCTGTACGTGGTTGACCCGGCGCTGCGGGAGCACTTGCGCGCGATCATCCAGGCGCGCTGAGCCGACCCCGAGTGACGGCGCTGATTCCCGCTCGCCTCACGCGAAATCGTGCTTGGGCTGCTGCAGATCGAGCGGCACCGGGCCGACCGCATCGCGTGCGAGCAGGACGATGTCCTCCCAGTCGTGCCCACGTCGCTCGCGCAGACCGCGCGCGTACGCCTCGTACAGATCCCAGACAGCTTGGCGAGTCTCCAGCGGGAGCGCGTGCTTGCGCCCGATACGAGCCAGGTCCGCGTACTCGTCGAACAGCGTCAGGCCGCGGCCCTTGATGACGTGGCTGATCTCGTCTTCCCAGTACGAGCGCGAGAATCGCGACGACCGCAATGGACTGGATGTGCGGATCGCGTTCCACGCGTCGTCGAACGCGAGTCAGGCTTCCCGTCCAGGAGCACGGAACGCGATGCCGCGTTCCTTCAGGAGTCGAGACGCGAAAGCGTGGACGCCCATGAAGTCGACGCGACCGACCATGTCGGGCGCGAGGCGTTCGAGGAGCGACTCTAGGACCTTCGGCAAGGTGCTGATGTACGTCGTGAACAGCATGCGGCCGCCGGTCGCGCGCGCGAGGTACGTGGCGCGGTGCAGGTCGACGACGGTCTTGCCGGTGCCGGCGGCACCGCGGATGCGTGCCGGAGCGTTGAAGCTTCGGCGGACAAGCCTTGCCTGCGCCGGATCGAGGAACGCCATCCAGTCCTCGATCGGCGCTTCGAGCACCCCATCGAGCAGTTGGGCTGTCAGCTCGTCGTCCGTGGTGTCGATCGTCGGGACGAATACGTCGGGTTCGCGGGGGAGTACAGGTGCCGGGACGACGACCTGTGGCTGTGGCGTCGCCTGGTCGCCGATCACGGGGAAGTAGTGCAGCATCGCGGCGAGGACCTCGTCGACGCGGGACGCCGCGAGACGGGCTCCGCCCTTCGTGATGTGCCCGACGAGGTCGTGCGCGCCGATCACGTCGACCGAGGCGGCACGAGTGTGCATTCGCTTCTGGCCGGCGAGGGCGGCGACCGCGTGGACCTCACCGGGCGCCAGGCCCGTGTCCGCCAATGCTGCCTCGGTGCTGTACGCGAGGTCGGCGAGGCGGGCGATGTCGTCGGTGACGTCCTCTTGGCCGCGGGTGATCCGGTCGCCGTGGACCGCGACCTCGCCAAGTCTTCGTGTCGACGATGACGACGCCGGCACGGCCGACGACGACCATGTCGACCTGGGCCGTACCGCTGCCCGACCAGCGACGGTCTGCGAGCAGGTGGTACCCGATGCCGGCGAGCGGGGCGAGGATCCGCGCGGTTTCGCTCTCAGTGCGTTCGGCGATCTCGAAGCGGGCCGCGAGTTGCTCGGCATCGTGTGCCTGGCGTCGGAGCTCTTGTGCACGGCTGCGTTGGCGGCGTGCTTCGGCCCCTGCCGAATCCCCGGCCATCGTCATGGTGCTGTCCCTCGGAGCGTTCCTGGTCTTCGGTGCCGGTCGCCGTCTCCGGGACGAGTGGTGTTGAACCATCCTCGTGGGTTGGGAGGCGGGGCACGAGTACCCGTTGTGGGGCAGCTGCTGGCTTTCGAATCATCCCCGAGGCGAGAACTGAGGCCACAACATATGTAGCAACCCGTACGAGTTCGCCTGACACCGCCCTGCATGGCACTCCGCCGGCTGCCAGACGAAACCGACAGAACATCGCTCTGGTTCACCGAGTTGTACCAAATGGGGTGGTTGGCGACGCTCACAGCGTGTGCGATCCAGTCATCCATCGCTGGCAACGTTCGGCCGGATTGATGGAACGTCGGGTACTCGCCAGCGTTAGCATCGCGCCTGCTGCCTGGACTGTTGCCTACGGCCTGGCCTGTCGAGCACCAAAGATCACACGCTTGTGCTCCGAACACTGTTTGTCGACAGGGAATCGTCTGCACTACGATTGCGAGGGAGATTATGCGAAGTTTCAGATTGCCGCGCGACCGGAGGAGATCTCTTGAACTGGCTATTCGATAGACGGACTGGCTGCTGGTCGGTACAGACGAGCATGACGATAGACGCGTACATTGCGATGGTGAATGCTGCGCATCAGGCGCAGGGAGCCATATCTGGTCAACGCGACGTGCTATCGACGACGACAGCAAAAAGAATCCGAACCCGGATGTTGGAAGATATTCGTAAGGGAGCGGTTTTGCCACCCGTCGTCATCGGATATGTTGAACCCAGTTCGACTTTCCGAGATCTTGATAAGACAATCGACCCTGCATGGCAGACACCGATTGGAAAGTCGAAACCTGAAGATCTCTCGATCATTGACGGTATGCAACGGACAGCCGCTCTTATCGAGGCCAGGAATGGATTCGAAGAGTTGGGGACACGCGTGATCCGCGTGGAGTTCTGGATTGCCCAGAACGTCCGAGCCCTCATCTACCGCATGCTTGTATTGAATACCGGCCAGGTTCCATGGACTATGAGCCGACAGCTTTCCGTTGTATACGCATCACTGATCGGGGAAATTCGGACGCGAGTTCCATCGATCGACAAATTGATTACACCGGATGTTCCCGGCAGACGCGTGCGAGGCGCGCAATACTCCAGTGATGCGGTGATTGAACTCTACTTGGCTTTCGGTATACGCAAAACAGTGGTCGATACGAAGGAAGCCGTGTCGGATGAATTCTCTCGGTTGGACGTGGTCGAGAACCTGAGTGATGATGACTATCAGGACCAGTTCTATGCTGCATTGGATCTATTGGCGCAACTCGATAACGCGTTTAGTGGGTATGAGACTAACGCCGAAGGAAGGATGACAAAAGGACGCAACATATTCGACAGTCAACCTGCTCGAATTGGCTTCACTGTAGCAGTTGGCATGTACGTCTTGGGCCGCCCGGGTAGCGACCGCCCGGCTGAGGAACGAGCCGGCCGGATGAGAGAACTGTCGCAATCAATAAAAGAGCTCGTGGAGAAACTACAGACGATGCAAAGTGCAGAGCTTGGCGACTACCTCCGTTTGGACGTATTGAGAGAGGTGTTGGATCGACGGGTCGGGCAGGTTGGTCGATATGAGCGAGCTGTTTATGCGGATGCATTCAAGGTGCTCGTCGAAGAGCACACTTATTTGAATAACCTTGAGCCTTGCTGGCGTGCAGCGTGAGCCGGACGGTTAAGCTGGCGAACGCAGAAATCTTCGAAGCCCTAGATCGCTATTGTCTGACGCGCAATGAGCCCCTCGCAAGTAGCGGCGAAACGCGCCGGATCTGGGTTAACCGAGCCGGATATCATATCGCGGAGACTAGTGAAAGAGTCAAGGCATTACGGTTTGGCCAGTCGCGCTCCGTCACCTACTGGAGATATGACAAGCGCTACTACTTGGCAACTGTCGGCATTGAGGCAAGTGCGGAAAGCGAATTTCTTCGCGAGATCCCCGTCACCGCGGGTATTGCTACCGTGCTTCTTAGTGATTTGAAACCGCCACCCAACGCGCTACCGATCGTGGTTAAGAACGTGGTAGACGCATACAAGTGGGATTCTGAGAGCTACGAGGGCCATGACGCTCAAGCTGTCTTATCGCTCTACCCAAATATCCGAGCGTTTGCATTCGAGCAAAATCTCGAACTCGAGGAGGTGGATAGACTCATTTTTCGGGTGACACTCGCCGAAGTGCTCGAGTCGACCTCATGGATTGATGAAAGCCTGGGCCTAGAACTTGGTCTTCTCGTCGACGAGGTACCAGTACTGATGCCGGTCGCTCTCCTTTCGGAGGTGATTTTCGATCAGGATCCTCAGGCCTTGTTCATGGCGTTGTACCGGTACTTGGAAGGCGTTTATGCGTTCAAATCCACGAGCGAACTGCGATCCGCCCTCGGAATCGAAACTGGATGGATCAAGGTTGCGGAACGCCTTTCAGATCAGCTTCGGTGGCGTCCGCGCGAAGCTGAAGCTCTGGTTGAAGTACTCCGTCTCGCCGATGAGAACTCGCTTGCCGAGATTCAAGGGGCACTCGCGCGCGCGGATCTCGGGAAGGCGGACCAAGCGTCGGCGAGCTCCCTATACGAGCTGCGCAACAGGATAGTTCATTATCGACTCGGCGCGGAACGACCAGATATCGCGATCGAACATTGGCGTGACATCTGCGCCGTCCTCTGTCGTATAATCCGAGATGTTTACACAAGTATTCACCTGCGAACGTCGCTTGAATCGCTCTGATTGGATCATGACCCAATTCTACTAAACTGACGCGTCGTTTGCGTCGCTCTTGCGGCCATTAGGATCGGAGCGTTCGTACTTCAACGAGCCGACAAGGCCGGCCATGTTGATCGACGAGGGTTCCGGGGCCTCCCGTCCTTCGATTTCTGCGAGCCGTTCCGCGGAAAATAGCGCAAGGCGCGCGGCCTGAATGACGAGGACTCGGCGCAATCCGTCGGAAACCTGGCCTCTCTCCCGGGCAACTGCGGCCAGACGCGATAAGGTTTCCGCTCGCCGCGCGATCCGCACGTCCGCGTGGCCTCTTTCTGTCCTAGTCTGATCGTCTATGAGCTGGAAATCAAGTGACGGCGGGAGTTGGACCCGCGCAGAAACGGGCGGAATCTTCTCATTTAAGATCGCGCCGAATCTAGATCGTTCGATTGCTTCGAGGTAGGCGGTGTACTCTGCTGCATCGAGTCGACGACTCGCGTCTTCAAACGCGGTGGCGTTCGTTCGCTTCGACGGTGTGTTCTCGAGGTCCCATAACGGCCATATTCTTACGCTTGCAACCTCGAAAACATCAAGGATGCGCATTGCTACCGCGTCGGTTCGCTGATTGGTGAGGTGTCTCTGAATTCGAGTTCGGAGCCGCTCTTTACTTTGCCCGACGTAGATGGGCTCACCACTATAGTCGTAGAAGGCGTATACCCCGTACTTCGCGTCCGCCCACTTTCTGCCTTGGTCGTCTCGTTCTGATAAGAACTGCTGCAGGCGGTTTCGAAAAGTTTGGACATCGCCGGCCGGCACTTGTTTCTTGGCTGGTCGCTTCCGCGCAACTGCGGTCTTTGCGGACGATTTACTGGACACGACTGACTCCGAACTGATGGAATCCATTGCTTAGTGTGCGTGTCGGAGATGCCTGAACTTCGGATGAAGGTCGGAACTTCTCTAGGTCTTCGCGTACGAGCGGTAAGAGGTAATTCTGCGCAAGCCAAGCGACAACTGGAACTGCGACTGCGTCTCCAAACGCGAATAGTGCTTGATTAGTACGGGCCTCGATTAGATCGAAGTCGGGGGCCCCCATGAGGCGTGCGTACTCGAGTGGGGTCATCCAACGAATCTTGATCCGCCCATTGCCGAAACGGACCACGGCCTGTTTCGAAGATCCACCTCTGGCTGTACGCAAGCATCCGGAGATGTCGTCTGGCCGAACTTCCCAAGTAGGGATTCCATTCCGGGTGCGGCGATATGCGGTGCGGTAGGACGTCGACGTACTTTCACGGAGAAGTTGCACACGCTGTCCTTGAACAGCTGAAAGTGATTGGAGAAAAGCGGATACTTTCGCATCGTTCCACCATCTTGCATCGTCTTCATCCATGGCTTCGACGGTCGCCCCGAACCCCTCGGTCTTGATTGGAGGCGGTGCGGCAAGGGGCGCGCGATGCGTGCGGAGAGTGTTGTCGGCGAATACTGAGTGCAGCCATGCTGGTCGTAGCTCTGAAATCGAAACATCTTGTTCCGGCGGTGGTGTCGTCGTCGCTACAAGGAAGAGTCTCGGCCTAGACTGGGGGACAAAGCGCCGGGCGTCTATTGTGAGCACATCGACCGAATATCCGAGATCATTGAATGCTCGGATCGCTGCGGCTAGATCGTCCCCGCCGTGAGACGTGGCCAATCCGACCACGTTTTCGAGTACGGCTACCCTCGGACGCGTTTCACCCATGTCCTCTAGGAGGCGAATATAGTGCCAAAAGGCGTTAGACTCACCTGCTCGAATCCCTCCCCTACTCCCAGCTAGAGAAAGGTCTGTGCACGGCGAAGAGCCCCAAGCGAGGTCTGTGTCCGATGGCAATTCCGACGCGTCGACGTCGCCAATGTCGCCGAGCGTGAAATGATCAGATGCGGCGGCACCAAAATTGCGATTGTATAGCTGCTGCTTTGCCGGTTCGTAATCGTTGGCCCAAGCAACGCGGAATCCAGTGGTTTCGAGTCCGAGGCGTGCTAGTCCGATACCGGCGAAGAACTCAAGGACTTTCGGTCGAGCGGAGTCGATCGCAACGATGTTCTGCACGGACCTACAGTAGCTCCGAAGTCCGACATCGTGAGCTCGCAGGCGTCGTGTCCTTGAGCGCGTGGGCGAGGCGGCGGTCTAGGAGGACCGATCCTGAGCCGAGATGGCGGCCTGGATGATTGCAAAGTGAGGACTATTCGGAGAGTTGCCGGCTAAGACCTCCTCTCCACTGCAACGGGCGGGCATCACGTGCGCGCACGCTCGCAGGCCGGGTTGCGCGCGACGGGGCTGGTGCGTGGCACCGCGTCCTTAAACCTCGCTGCCACTCGCAGGGTCCGTGGATCAAGAGTCGGGACCCATCTGCGACGACGGAATGGCCGGATGACTTCTCGGGCGACATGATCGCGGTCGCCGAAGGGCCCGCAGCTGTCGCGGGCTCCTCCTGGATCTCTGGGAAGTGGGGACGCGCGTCAGGTCTGCTCGGCTGCGTTGAAGGTCGGGCCTTCCGGCAGAATATGGGAAAGGTAGTGGAGAACGGCCAAACTCATCGGCGCGAAGCCCGAACTGGCGAGATCTCTATATCGAGTGAGGCGCGGGAACCTCTGGAATCGCTAGGCGAAGGGCCCGATTCCGCCTCGAGGTCCGCCCTCACCGACTCCGACACCCCGAACACCATCGTCGCGACGAACCCCACGACGTACGCCACCACGAGCCCCGACCCGTACCCGAGCAAAGCCCAGCCGTACCCGGACGACCCGCTCAGCAGCGGGATGAGCGACAGGTCCGAGGCACCGGTGGCGATCGCCCCGACGGAGTGCCCGAGCTGGTCGAACAGCCCGACGACACCGCCACCGAACGCTCCGCCGATGCACGCGGTGATGAACGGCCGCCCCAGGGGCAGCGTCACGCCGTAGATCAGGGGCTCACCGACGCCGAGGAACCCGGCCGGCAGAGCACTCCGAATTGTCCGCACGAGCGAAGCGTTCGACCGGAACCGCACCCACAGCGCGATGCACGCACCGATCTGCCCGGCACCACCCATCGCCAGCACGGGCAGCAGCACGGTCCACCCGGTCTGGTCGATCAGGGTGGTGTGGATCGGGATGAGCCCCTGGTGCATGCCGGTCATGACGAGCGGCAGGAACAGGCCTCCGAGCACGAAGCCGGCGAAGGCCCCACCGTTGGCGAGCAGCCAGGTAGCAGCCGTCCCGATCGCGGCAGAGACGACTCCGGCGACGGACATGAGCACACCGAGCGTGATCGACCCGGCAACGAGGACGGTCACGGTCGGCACGACGATGAGCGCGATCACGTCCGGAGTCACGCGCCGCATGAAACGCTCGACGTAGGCGGCGAGGATGCCGCCGGCCAACGCCCCGAGCACGCCGCCCTGCCCGGGAGCCAGGGTCTCGCCGAACACCGTGACGTTCGCGACACCGGCCGCGACGATGATGCCGCCGACCGCGCCACCGAGGACGGGCGTGCCGCCGAACTCCATCGCGACACGCTCTTCGACAGCACTGCCATCCCGACGAACACGGCGAGCAGCGACAGGAACCCGGACGAGAGCACGCCGAGGAACGGCGTCACGCCGGGCACCCACCCGAGGTTCGTCAGGATCCCGTTGATCCCGGCGATCAGCCCACAGGCGATCAGCGCGGGGATGAGCGGGATGAAGATCGCGGAGATCTTCCGGATCGCGCGCATGGTGCGGCCGTCGGAACGGGACCGCGCGGTCGCCTTGATGGACGCACCGCGAGCAGCGAGCTCCTCAGGCGATGCACCAGGCCCACCAGCCGCAGCCGGCGGGGCGGCCGCGCGCAGGGCCTCCAGGCCGTCGGCCACGCGGTCGACGAGACCCGGGCCGAGCACGATCTGCAGGTTCGAGCCGGCCGCGATGGCGGCCATGACACCGTCGGTGGCCTTCAGGTCGTCGAGCGCGACGGACGAGTCGGAGACGACTTCGACCCGCAGGCGGGTCATGCAGTTCTCGACGTCGGCGATGTTCGCGGAACCGCCGACGGCGTCGAGGATCTGCTGGGCGAGTTGCTGGGCATCGGGCATGGCGTGCTCCTCGGGGAAAAGGAAACGGAAAAGGGAACGGGGTCTACAGCACGGCGCGCAACGAGCCGGCAGCAGCATCGAGGCGCTCGCGGGCGTCGGCAGCGGACGCGCCGGTGAGGATCACGGCGATGGCGGTCTTCACCTCGCCGTCCGAGGCATCGAGCGCCGCCTGGACCTCGGCGGGGGGAGCGCCGGTGACGTCCTGCACGAGCGAGAACGCCCGGGCGACGAGCTTCGCGTTCGTCGCCCGCACGTCGACCATGCGGTTGCCGTACGTCTTGTGGCTGCGCACCATCGCGAGCGTGGTGAGCATGTTCAGCACGAGCTTCTGCGCGGTGCCCGCCTTCAGGCGGGTCGATCCGGCGATGAACTCGGGGCCGACGACGACGTCGATGGCGATGTCCGCCTCCCGCCCCGCGGCCGAGTCGGGGTTGCACGCGACGGAGACCGACATGGCGGAGCGGCGCCGGGCCTCCAGGATGGCTGCGATGACGTAGGGCGTCCTGCCGGACGCGCTGATCCCCACGACCATGTCGTCGGCCGTCAGGCCGAGCGCGTCGAGGTCGCGGACGGCCGCTGCTTCGTCGTCCTCCGCGCCCTCCACCGCGGTGGTCAGGGCGGGGTCGCCGCCGGCGATCAGGCCGACCACCTGGCTCGGGTCGGTACCAAAGGTGGGCGGGCACTCGCTGGCGTCGAGGACGCCGAGCCGGCCCGGCGTGCCGGCGCCGACGTAGACGAGTCGGCCACCACGCGCGAAGGTTGCGGCAATCGAGTCTGCCGCCAGGGCGATGGCCAGCGGACTAGCGCCGGTGCTGAAAGTAGCTTGCGTGTTACGTAGTGGGCGGGTGGCTGCGGTTCAGTGGTTCCGGTTCCGGTTCCGGTTCGCACAACGGGAGTCAGGTCGCGCCGCGGAATCGTGCGGCTCAGACGCGCTTTGGTTGTGCGGGCGGCCGTCCTCGTCAGGCCCGCGGGACCGGGGAAGCCACGACGGTCGCCGCGTGCAGGTACCGCCGCGACCGACGAACCGCTCGCAGCAGGATCGGCGTCATGATCAGTGCGGTGATGAGGAGCGCTGCGCAGAGGAACCGGGTGAACGCCGAGCCGAAGACATCTTCGTCCGCGAGCCTCGGGAACTGGATGCCGGCGATGCCGACGTAGAGCAGCAGGAACTGGGCGAGGGCGAGTGGCTGGTAGGTGGAGAGCAGTCGTGCGTGCTCGCGTGCTCGGAGGGCGAGGTCGGACTCGGGTGGCTGGATCGGGCTGCCGGTCTTGATCGCTTGCGTCACCATGCGCTTGCCGGCAGGGGAGAGCCCCGCCGTTGTGGTCTGCATCGCGGTCGACATCCCGATCGTCGTTGCGAGGATCGAGAAGGTACCGGCCAGGCCACCGACGGACGCGCCGAAGCCGACGACGGTGAGGACTGCGACAGCGCCCGACTCGGTCGTGGCCAGCAGCCCGCCGATGACGGCGCCGACGACGGCTCCGATCAGTGCGAGCAGGGTCGTCCGTCGCCAGGCTCGCCGTGCTTTCAGTTCGAGTTCCCCCATGCCCCCACCCTACGAGCGGATCGCCCGACCGTGACGACGGCCGCGACGATGACGATCGGTGCGACGAACAGCCAGTAGGTGAGCTCGGTGTTGGTTGTGACGACGCCGGCCCAGACGGCAGGGCGATCCGGCACTCCGCGTCCGAACAGCCCTGCGACGAGCAGGTACAGGACGCCCGGCACGGATTGGTAGCGATCACCGAGCACCGCGCGGCTGGCCACTGCGAGCGCGCAGAACGCGATCGTGTTGCGGATGGTGGCGAGCGAGACAGCGGGGTCTGCGCCGAGGGCGAGGCTGACGGTACTGATCGCGCACACCAGTCCGATCACCACCAGGACGGTGCTCAGCTCGAGGAGGTCGGTCCGTCGGGTCGAGGCGGGGAACGGTGCGCGACTGATTGATGCACCCGCCGCGATCGCGAGCACCAGCGGAGCGACCGCAGCGACGGGGATCATCGCGAAGGGTGCGCCACCGCCGAACGAGGGGAAGAGCATGCCGATCGGGCCGAGCGCGATCGAGAGCACCGTCAGGGCCGTCGTGAGTCCGAGCAGCGGCAGGGTGCGGTGGACACGCAGCCACCAGATCACGAGGACGGCACCGCGATGTGGCCGATCGAGCAATCCGTCAGCCGGTCGATCGTCGCGGTGACCCACGCGGCCTGAGCGGGGACCGGAGCACGACGGAGGTCTCGCAGAACGTCGGGGTCGTCCAGCTCGAGGGCGGGTTCCACCTGGTCGGCGTTCACGATGCCCTCGGCGGCGACGTCGATGAGCCATCGGTCGGCGACAGCGGCATCGTTGAGGCGTTCGGCGTCGTCCTCCTCGGCGCCGCAGTACGCCACCTCGGCGTCGCCGAGCAAGGAGGTCGTGATGCTGTGGAGCACGTCCGCATCGGTCATCCGGACCTGGACGATCATGTTCAGGACGTCGGGCGTCGACGGCGCGTTGCTCGCCCGGATGGTCGACGGCACCTTCATGCCCGAGCGGCCGAGGTTCTCCGCGGCCTTCCGGATCACCGACTGCGAGTCGTCGGTGGCGCGTTGCTCCGGGAAGAGGCAGATCGTGGGCGCCGCGCCGCTGCAGATCGCCTGCGCTTGCGGGCGGTCGACGATCGGTGCCGCGCCGAGGCCGGAACCGGCGGTCAGTGCGATGAGGGTGATCACGACGAACGAGCTGGCGCCGATCTGGAGTCCGAACCGGCGCGCACGGTCACCACTCGAGCGTCGAGCGACCGCGATGACGAGCAGACTGCACCCGGCGAGCAGACTGAACGCCGTCACGATGACCGGTGCCCGGATGTCGAGCGCGGTCTCGACCGAGCAGCAGTCCGCCATCACGAGACCGGCGAGGTACCGGAGCGGGAAGTAGTCCACGGACCAGGTGAAGCCGAGCCAGCTGTACGAAACGAGCAGGCTCAGCGGGATGGACACCACCGGCGGGAGCCACCGCCCCAGTGCGAATCCGATGCAGCTGTGGAAGAACAGGATCCCCGCGAATGCCAGACCGACGAGGGGCGACGGGCCACCAGGAGCGCCCCAGGTGTCCCGACTCATGAGTGCGACCGCGACGAGCTGGAGCAACAGACCGGCGGCCAGCGGTGTCCACAGGTGATCGGTGACGACCGCTGCACTGGATCGGCTGCTGGACTCGATGACGGGCGTCCCATCTCGGAAGCGCTTCCCTTCCCAGGCGCCCGCCGTGGCCGCGACGCCGCACGAGAACACCAGGTAGATCGCGGAGCCAGCCATCGCGGCGAGCCAGTAGCCGGCGACGCTCGTCTCATCTGCGAACTGCACGCTGTACGCGACGACGCCGAGCAGCCCAGGAATGAGGAGCCACAGTGCTGCTCGGCTGCGCCACGGGATGATCGGGCGCATCAGTCGTCCTCGCTCGTGAACCGCGCGTACGAAGCGGTGATTGCCTCGGCGGACGAGAGGTCTGCGAACGGCTCGGTGAACGACGCGACCGAACCAGCGAACGGCACCCGGCCGTCGACGAGGACGGTCACGTGGTCGTAGGTCGCGGCGACGTCCTCGGTCTGGTGCGTCGAGACGACGACGGACACTTCCGTCGGCAGGTTCTGGATCACCCGCGCGAACCGCGCGCGCTGTGCCGGATCGAGTCCGGCCGTCGGCTCGTCGAGCAGGATCCACTGTGCGCCGGACACCAGCGCGCCGGCAACGCCGAGCCGCCGGACCTGGCCGCCCGACAACGAGGACGCTCGTGCGTCGGCTCGGGTGGCGAGATCGACGGCGGTCAGGGCGGCCGTCGAGCGATCCCAGGCGTCGGCGCGCGACAGGCCCTTCAACCAGCCGCAGTAGGCGACGTGCTCTCGAGCGGTCAGGCCCGGGAAGGCGCCGCTCCGCTGCGGAAGCCATGCGACCCCGCGGCGGTACCGTCGGCGGTTTCCGCGCGTTCCCGGTTCCCCCAGTCCCTCGATGTTGATCGTCCCGGTGCGGGGACGGAGGGTGTCGGCGACGAGTCCGAGCAGGGTCGACTTGCCAGCACCGTTCGGCCCGAGCAGGACGCTCGCTCCGGTCGGGAACACCGTCGACAACCCGGAGAGCACCGTGTGGTCCCGCCGGTACCCGAAGGTGAGTTCGTCGATCTGTATACCCACTGCGCCCCCTTGAAACCTTGTACTGGTGTTTCACCGTACAGTAGCGTGCAATCGGCTCGGACAGCCCGGACCGTCACCTCAAGGGGGAAGTGCAATGGTCAATCTCAGTCGTCGTCTCGCGGCAGCCGTCGCAGGGGGAGTCGTGGCCGCCACGGTGTTCGCGGCGTCTCCGGCGTTCGCCGAGGGTTCCTGGTCGTCGAAGCTGACCGGTGTCGCGATCGGCAAGAACTCGAGGAGCTGGCAGGACTCGCACAAGGACAAGGTGCGGACTGCCACGACGTTCGCGAGCTGCCGGATCTCGGGGAACGCGAGCGGATTCCGATCCGCCACCGTCCGGCTCTACGACGAGCGCGGCCTGTTGCCGGACAAGAGCATGGGGTCGAAAGTGAACAAGTGCAATCGGAGCGACTGGGGTGTGATGACCCGTCCTGACCGGTACCACTGGACGATCACGGCGCTCAACGGCTCCTCGTACGAGCCCGCTCTGCGGCTGTCGGTGTCGCGGGTGCGGCAGGCCTACTGAGTCAGCGCTGGCGGGCGGCTGCTTCGGTGGCCGCCTGCACGTAGCGTCGTGCAGCCCGGGTCTGACGCAGGATGACGGGGGACATGGCGGCAGCCACGACGAGGAGGGCCACGCAGATGATGCGACTGAAGCCAGCCATGAACGAGTTGTCGTCGAACAGGTTCGGGATCTGCGGGCCCGCGATCCCCACGGAGAGCAGCAGGAACTGGCCGAGTGCGACCGGTTGGTAGGCAGCGCGGAGACGAGCGAGGTCGAATGCCCGTCGTGCGAGGTCGGAGTCGGCCGGTTCGATCGGGGTCCCGCTCGCGATCGCCTGAGCGAGCGTCTTCCGGCCGAAGCGCGAGAGGCCATCGATCGGCGCTTGCATGTCGGAAGATCGGCGGAGCGTCGTGGCGATCATCGACAAGGTTCCGAGAATGCCACCCACTCCCGCAGCGATGCCGAGGATCGCGAGGGTGGTCTCGAGCGCACTGTCCTGCCGGGCGAAGAGCGATCCGCCGATCGCACCGAGGACCACACCGACCGCGACGATGACGGCGGTTCTGCGCCATGCTCGCCCAGCAACGGCTTTGGGAGTCAGCGGCGCTCCGGTCACGGACGTCATGCGACGGAGACCGGCGCAGGAGCGCGGCGCTCGTTCTCGGCTGTGGCAGCTTCGGCGTAGCGCCGAGCTCGGCGATGTCGGGTGACCAGCAACGGCACGAGGAACACGACTTCGATGATGAAGAGCGCGAGGACGACCCGGCTGAAGACCACACCGCCGCCGTCGCTGACGACACGAGCGAAGTGCGGAGCCGCGACCGCAGTGAGGAGCAGGAATCCCTGCCCCAGGAAGATCCCGTTGAACACGGCGGTCCCGCGGGCGAGGGTGAGCGCACGGTGCTGCAGTTCCGGGTCGACGTCCTCCGCGAGCGGAACGCCCGAGCGGATGTCCCTGCGGATCACCTTGCGACGGTCTCTCGTCAGGCCCTCGGTCGCCTGCGTGATGATCGACGATGCGCGCGCGCTTGTGGGGAGCAGGGAGAGCATCCCGGCCATGCCGGCCAGCGTCGCGACGCACGTGAAGATCGCCAGGGCGACGGTCCAGCCGCCCTCGCCTCGCGAGGTTGCCCAACCTGCCACTGCACCCGCGACCGCGGCGATCGACACGACCAGGGCAGTGCGACGCCACGCGCGCCGGATGATTCGTCCGTCTTCCTCCACCCGCTCACCCTACGAGGAAGCGCGTGACGGTGTTCTCGAGGCGTGCTGACGGTTCCGGTTGACGACCCCGGGGGATTCTGAACCAGAACCGTCACTCCCGCCGGTACCGCGTCGCAGGCTTCCCCGGCCCGTCCGCCCGTTTCGTGTCCGTCGCGACCAGCTTCGGCAGCATGGCACGCCGGAACGAGTCCGGCAGCAGGCGCTTGCCGAGGACCGCCTCGTGCAGCTGCCGCAACTCCGACATCGTGAACGGCTCGTCGAGCAGCACGTGTGGATCCGGGGTAGTGCCGTAGACGGAGCGGAGCCGAGCGACCGCGAACCCGAGGATGTCGTCGTGCCCGTGCACCATCCCGCGCGCCTCGACCACCGGCGCGAGCCGTACCCGGGGCTCGTCCAGGTCCAGGGCATGAGCCGGCACGACGTCGAGGTGCGCCACCGACAGTACCCACCCACGGTCGTCCCGCGCCGGATCGTCGAACACGTGGAGCTGCTGCGGTGCGAGCCCGCTCACCCCTGCCTTCTGGCGGAGTGACCGCAGCACCGCATCCGCGAGCCGCTCACCCTCGTGCACGAACGTTCCCGGCAGTCGCCAGTCGCCCTCGGTGGCATCGCGGACCTGCACGACGGACAGCGGTCCGCCCGGGGGGACGGTCAACACGGCGGTGTCCACGGCGACGGAGGGCCGCGGGTAGTCCGTCAGGCGCCGGCCGCTCGCGTCGCGGTACTCGTCGGTCATGCCCGCGAGTTTACGCACACTTGCGCAAACGTGGCGAGTGGTGCAGGATCGCTTTTACGCAATCCCGCGTAAACCCGATCCGGAGGTCCACATGACCAACCCGCAGATCCACGACCGAGCCGTCGGTGCCGTCCTGGGCTCCGCCGCCGGCGATGCCCTCGGCGCCGGGTACGAGTTCCGTCCGGCAGTGCCCGAGCCGACCCCGATCACGATGACCGGTGGCGGCTCCTTCGGCTGGGCGCCGGGGGAGTGGACCGACGACACGAGCATGGCCGTGCCGATCCTCCGCACGGTCGCCCGCGGCGACCCGGCATCGGAGTCGGCCCTCGACGGCCTGGTGGCCGCCTGGGCAGCGTGGTCGGTCGACGCGCCCGACGTCGGCATCCAGACGCGCAACGTCCTGAGCGGTCTGGAGGCGCGGACCGCCTCCGTCGCGCGGGCTGCGGCCCGGCGGGAGCACGACTCCAAGGGCCGCTCCGCCGGCAACGGATCGCTCATGCGGACCGCACCGCTGGTGCTCGCCTTCCTGCGCGGTGACGTCGGCGAAGAGGAACGGCTCGCGGCTGCGGCTCGCGTGATCAGTGACCTGACGCACTACGAGTCGGACGCGGGGGACGCGTGCGTGCTCTGGTGCGCGGCGATCCGGCACGCGGTCCTGACCGGCGAGCTCGACCTCCTGCGTGGGATCGACCTGCTCGACCTGGACCGTCGACGACTGTGGGTGGAACGGATCGTCACGGCCGAGCACTCGCAGCCGGTGGACTTCACGGAGTCGAACGGGTGGGTGGTGTCCGCCCTGCAGGCCGCCTACGCCGCGGTCAAGCACAGCTCCTCGCTCGATGACGCCCTGATCCGCGCAGTCCGCACCGGCAACGACACCGACACGGTCGCCGCGATCGCCGGTGGCCTCGCGGGTGCGCTGTACGGAGCGTCGTCGCTGCCGGCCGAGTGGCGGGAGCTGCTGCACGGCTGGCCGAACCTGCGCGCCGATGACATCGTCGCGCTCAGTGAGCAGGCGCTCGCCGTCTGACCGGACCGGCGTCGGAGGCTGCCGTGGGGGGAGCCTCCGCCGTCGGGCTGGTCGTTCTCGTGGGGCCGGCTCACCGCTCTGGAGGCGACCACATCGGCAGCGCGGGCGGTGGAGCGGAGGTGAGTCGGGCCTCCAGGCCGGACGCCGTCAGGCGACGCCGCGCCGCGGACGGAAGATGCCCGCGCGGACCAGCCACACGTAGAGCAGGCAGCCGATGCAGACGTCGAAGACGGCGTTGAGGAACGCGGCGACCAGGGCGACCGCCGCACCGATCGGGGCGGCGTACGGCACGCCGAGCAGGGCGAGGAGCAGGGCGACCGCGGTCACGAACAGGCCGACCTGCTGGGCGAAGGTCGGGGGTTCCGGGGCCTCGAGTTCGGCGGGCGGGCCCAGGCTCGGGCGGACGACGCGGCGGAAGAGTGCGCCGTAGGGGTGACGGCGGATGCCGGCGACGCCGCCGACGGCGAACAGCACGACGATGACCGCGAGCAGCACGCTGCCGGCGACCCACGTCGCGGGGATCAGCGTGAGGACGATCGTCGCGGCGAGCAGCACCGTGGTGATGGCGGCGCCGAAGCGTGGGGAGCGGGGGTCGATGCCGCGTGTGGGGTCGTTCGTGGTGGTCATCGGGGCTCCTGGGTGCCGGTCGTGTCTGTGGTGCCCGTACTGCCTGCGCTGGCGGTGTTCAGGACGGTGTCGAGGGCTGCGGCGAGCTCGGGTGGGGTGGGCCTCCGAAGCGGGTGCGAACGGTCCGGGAACCGTCGACGAGCAGGACCGTGGGGGTCTGCAGGACGTTGAAACGGCTCGCCAGGCCGGGGTGCTCGGCGAGGTCGATCTCGATGCGTCGAACGCCCTCGTGGTGGTCTGCGACGGCGTCGAGCAACCGGCGCGTGGCCGGGCAGCGAGCACACGTCGGCGTGGAGAACTGGACGAGGGTGGCGCGGCTGCCGAACGCATCGGCGGAGGCGAGGCCGTCGACGGTGCTGGCGGTGCCGTCGGGCGCGGTCGGGCTGGGCTTCGCGCGGCCGGTCCTGGAGCGCAGGAGCAGCCCGAGGACGGTGGCGAGGGCGAGAACCCCCGCCAGCACGGCGACGGCCACGATGACGGTCATGGTGCGACCGTACGTCGTGGTGCTGTCCGCACGGAAGCACGTGTCCGTTCGTGACGGTGCCGGGCGGTCCGGCGGTCCGGCGGTCTGGCGGTTCGGCGCGGCCGTCGCGTCGTTCAGCCGTCAGACGAGCCGCCCGCCGGGGTGGGGACACCTGCGGCGTGAACAGCGCACCTTTCCAGCGTCGGCGGCGGACGGCTCACATGCCTACGATCGAGGTTGTGACTATCGACGTGACACCCGGGCGGTACCGGCACTTCAAGGGGAACGACTACGAGGTGGTCCTGGTCGCTCGTGACGTGGAGACCGAGGAGCCGGTGGTCGTCTACCAGGCGCTGTACGGCGAACGCGGGCACTGGGTCCGACCGCTCGCCGACTTCACCGCGCACGTCACCCGCAACGGGTACGACGGCCCGCGGTTCGTGCCGGTCGCCGGCTGACCGCCCGAGCGAGCGGTGTCGGCGCTCGCCCCTAGGCTTTCAGCGCACCAGAGGACGAGGGGGAGCGCATGCAGATCGGCGTCGACGGGCACGTGCTGCTCAGCCCGAGTGACCTGAGCACGTGGTCGGCCTGCGAGTGGGCGTTCCTGCGCCGGCTCGACGCCAAGCTCGGTCGCGGTGACGCCCTGCCGGACGTGCACGACGACATGCTCGAGCGCACCGCACGGCTGGGGGACCAGCACGAGCTCGACTACCTCGACATCCTCAAGCAGACCCGCGCCGTCGTCGAGTTCGACCGCCCTGCCCAGCCGGACTACGCACGCGCCGCAGCCGAAGCACGACAGGCCTTCGCCGACGGTGCCGACGTGCTGTACCAGCCGACGTTCCACGCGGCGCCGACAGCCGACGCCCCCGGGTTCATCGGCTTCGCGGACTTCATCATCCGCAACGAACGCGGCGAGTACGAGGTCTACGACACCAAGCTCGCCCGCCACGCCAAGATCAGCGCCCTGTTGCAGCTCGCCGCGTACGCCGAGCAGATGCAAGCGCACGGCATCCCGACCGGACAGCAGGTGCACCTGGTGCTCGGCGACCGGACGACCACGACGCACGACCTCGCCGACATCGCGCCGGTGTACCGCACGCAGCGCGCCGAGCTGCAACGGGTCATCGCCGAGCGCATCGCTGCCGACGAGCCACTGCAGTGGGGCGACCCGCGGTACTCCAGCTGCGGGCGCTGCGCCGTCTGCTCGACCCAGGTGGCCGAGCACCGCGACCTCGTGCTCGTCGCGGGCATGCGCCTGGACCAGCGGGCGAAGCTCATCAAGCACGAGGTGCGGACGATCGACGACCTGGCGGTCCGCACCCGGGCAGTACCGGGCTTGTCCCGCGCGACGCAGGATCGGCTGGTACGTCAGGCGAGCCTCCAGATCGAGACGGAGACCGCCCGACGGAACGGTGCCGACCGGCCGGACCAGCCTGTGACGCCGCGCTTCGACGTCCTCGATGCCCGCGCGCTCGACGCGATCCCCGCACCCGACCCGGGCGACGTGTTCTTCGACTTCGAGGGCGACCCCCTGCACACCGAGGACGGCGTGCACTGGGGCCTCGACTACCTGTTCGGCCTGGTCGACGACCGCGCCGAGTTCACCGCGTTCTGGGCGCACACGATCCGCGACGAGCGGGTTGCGCTGGAGCAGTTCCTCGCGTTCATCGAGGCCCGGCGGCAGCAGTACCCGGGCATGCACATCTACCACTACGCGGCGTACGAACGGACGCACCTGCTGTCCCTGGCGGCCCGGCACGGGGTCGGCGAAGAGGCCGTCGACGAACTGCTGCGCGCCGGCGTCCTGGTCGACCTGTACCCGATCGTCCGCAAGGCCCTGGTCGTCGGCAGCCACAGCTACTCGATCAAGAAGCTCGAGCCGCTCTACATGGGCGATGACCTGCGCGAGAGCGACGTCACGAACGCCGCCGACAGCATCACCGCCTACGTCGAAGCGATCGAGGAACTCCGGAACGGCGACGCCGTCGAAGGGCAGCGGATGCTCGACCAGGTCGCCGACTACAACGCCTACGACTGCCGCTCGACCCTGCGCCTGCGCGACTGGCTCCGCTCGCTGCGCACCGACGACCCGGACGCGGCCGACCCGGCACTCGAGCTCGAGGTCCCTCCGATCCCCGTCGAGCGCGAACCCAATCCGGTGTACGTCGCCCTGGCCGCGCAGCTCGAGGACGTCGACGCCCTCGACCGCACCCCTGACCAGACCGCGTTGGCGCTCGCCGCAGCCGCGATCGACTACCACCGCCGCGAGGCGAAGACCTTCTGGCAGGACCACTTCGACCGCCTGCGGAACCCGGTCGACGACTGGGCCGACACGCGTGACGTCCTGGTCGTGGAGCGGGCGTCCGTCGAGCGTGACTGGGACACGCTGCCGCGTGCCCGCTCGCAGTCGCGGGAACTCCGGTTGTCGGGGACGCTCGCGCCCGGTTCGCGGCTCCGGCCTGGAGGCACGCCCCACCTTGTTTACGACGACCCGCTTCCGCCATCGGTCGCTTCTCCGGGCCCCGGGTCGAAGGGCGCGTCGTCGCGCGCCGTGATCGTGGACGCGTGGGACAACGGCGATGCCGTCGAGGTCCTGGTGAAGGAGGGCCTGCCCGTCGGTGGCGAACCGCACCACGAGTTCCCGGTGGCCCTCGCCCCGTCGGCGCCGCCGCGCGCGAAGCCCCAGCCCGAGGCGATCGCGTGGTGGGGGCAGGCCGTGCTCGACGAGCTGCCGGCGATGCTGCCCGACCCGGCGCTCGACCTGCTGCGTCGGGTGCCCCCGCGTGGCCCGATCGTCCCGGTGCAGGGCGACGACACGGTGTCGGCCGTGGTGTCGACCCTGCTCGGCCTCGACCGCTCGTACCTGGCGATCCAGGGGCCTCCCGGCACGGGCAAGACCTACGTCGGGTCGAACGTCGTCGCACGGCTCGTCCGCGAGTACGGCTGGCGGGTCGGCGTCGTCGGGCAGTCCCACGCGACGTCGGAGAACTTCCTGTCGTCCGTGGTGAACGCCGGCGTCCCCGCGGACCGGGTCGTGAAGGTGCCGAAGTCCGGCGCGACCGAGGACGACCTCGACGCCGCCGCGTGGACGCCCGTCAAGAACGGTGCCGCGGTCGCCGCGTTCCTGTCGTCGTGCGAAGCATCGGGCACCGGCGGTGTCGTCGGTGGCACGGCGTGGACGTTCGCGAACGAGTCGACGATCGAGCGTCGTTCCCTCGACCTGCTCGTGATCGACGAGGCCGGACAGTTCTCCCTCGCGCCGACCATCGCCTCGTCGGTCGCGGCGACCCGGCTCCTGCTGCTCGGGGACCCCCAGCAGCTCCCGCAGGTGTCGCAGGGTTCGCACCCCGAGCCCGTCGACGAGTCCGCGCTCGGCTGGCTCGCCGACGGCCAGCACGTCCTGCCGCCGGAGTTCGGCTACTTCCTGGCCCGCACCCGCCGCATGGAGCCCGCGCTGACTGAGTCCGTCTCGGCCCTGTCCTACGACGGGCAGCTGGCCTCGATGGTCTCCGGTCGTCACCTCGACGGTGTCGACGCCGGTGTGCACCCCGTGCCGGTCTTCCACGCGGGCAACACGACGTCGTCGGCCGAGGAGGCCGCCCGCGTCGTCGCACTCGTCGGTGACGTCGTCGGTCGCACCTGGACGGACGGTTCCGACACGCGTGCCCTGACCGACGAGGACGTCATCGTGGCGGCGCCGTACAACGCGCAGGGAGCCCTGATCCGGCAGGAGCTGGACCGCGCGGGCTTCACCGGGACCCAGGTCGGGACGGTCGACCTGTTCCAGGGCCGCGAGGCCGTCGTGTCGATCGTGTCCCTGGCGGCGTCGAGTGCGGCGGACATCCCGCGCGGGCTCGACTTCCTGCTCATGCCCAACCGGCTGAACGTGGCGATCTCGCGGGCGAAGTGGGCGGCGTACCTCGTGCACTCGCCGGCGCTCACCACGGGCCTGCCCCCGTCGATCGCCGGTCTGTCCCTGTTGTCCCGCTTCATCGAGCTCGTCGAACGGGGCCGCTGATCGAGGCGACGGGGCGGATCCTCTAGGCTGCAGAAGGCCGAGGGGGCCAGGGGAGCGGGGGACGATGTCTGCAGGAGCGCAAGGACCACAGCCGACAGCAGCACCAGTGCCGGGCTCGGTCGTGGCGCCGAAGGCGAACACGGCGTCGACGGTCGACCTGGTCGTCACCATCGCCCTGTTCGTGGTCATCGCGATGCTCAGCGGCTTCGCGGTGCTGTTCGGTTGGGTCCTCGGGACGGTGTCGCAGTACGGGTGTGACTGGGAGTCCTCGACGCGCGTCTGCAACCGGTCGATGGGCATGCGGACCGCAGTGGTCGAGGCGATCGTCCTCGTCGTCGTGTGCACTGCAGGCGGAGTGCTCGCGGCGAAGGTCCGTCGGAAGCGGCCGCTCGGGTGGCTCGTCGCGCTCGGGACGGCTGCGGCGGTGGCGATCGCCCTCGCGCTGACGCTTGCGGTGGTCGGGGCGGCGTCGGGTTCCTGACGCCCGCTTGACGGTTTCGGTTCATGAACCCCGCGGATCGTGAACCAGAACCGTCACACAGCGGAAAACGCTCCGCACTCGCCCGCCGCGGACGGTGGGAGCGTGCGGGTCAGTCGTCGCTCGTCGGGACACCGCTCTGCATCTGCACCCGCATCTGCGCGAGGACGTCGGCGTGCAGGAAGTTCGCCGCCTCGGCACTCGTCGGGTCGACCACGATGCCGAACTCCTCGGGCAGCGCCGACACGAGTTCGGACATCGGCACCGGGCGACCCTCGGCCTCGGGCAGGCCGGCGGCGAGTTCGCCGGGGTCGGTGAAGACCGGCACGAACGGCTTGTCACGGATCATGACGTGGGCGACGCTGCCGGCTTCCGGACTGCCCGCCGGCTTCCAGGGCACCCACGCCGCGCTGCGCAGGAAGCCCGCCGGAGAGGCGGCCATCCTCCGTCGCAGTTCGGCGGCAGCGGTCGGCGGGGTCTTGTCGACGCCTCGGCCGAAGGCTGATCCGTTCGTCTCGTCGTTGCTCACGCCGACCATGCTGTCACGCCCGGGGGACACGGCGGGGCCGAGCCGCGCCTCCAGGTCGACGCCCAGCGCACGCGGACGTGCGCCGGGTGTCGGAGGTGACGGACTCAGTACGCGGCCGACTGCCCGCCGTCGATCGGGACGACCGTCGCGTTGACGTAGGACGCGTCGTCGGAGAGCAGGAACGCGACCACGGCGGCGATCTCGGGGGCCTCGCCGTAGCGCTTCGTCGGGTTGACCTGGATGAACTCCTCGGCCGCCTTGCGGGGGTTCTCCGCGTCGAGCTGCTTCATCGAGTTCTCGACCATGGGCGTCCAGATGGCCCCGGGGGCGATGGCGTTGATGCGGATGCCGTAGCGGCCGTACTCGACGGCCGAGTTGCGGGTGAGTCCGACGACGCCGTGCTTGGCGGCGGCGTACCCGGACTGGTTGCCGATGCCGCGGATGCCGCCGACGCTCGCGGTGTTCACGACCATGCCGGAGCCCTGCTCGCGCATGACCTTGAGGACCTTCTCGAGCCCGAGGAACACGCCACGCAGGTTGATCGACACGACCTTGTCGAACTCGGCGGCGGTGAAGGACTCGGTCGGGTTCTGCTTGCCCTCGATGCCGGCGTTGTTGAAGAAGCCGTCGATGCGGCCGAAGCGCTCGGTCGTGGCGGTGACGTAGGCGTCGACCTGGGCTTCATCGGAGACGTCGGCGACGGTCGTCAGGACCTGCGCGTCCGGGGTGGCGTCGAGGACGGCGGTCTTCGTCGCCTCGAGACCCTGCTCGGAGACGTCGACCAGGGAGAGCGCAGCGCCCTCGGCGGCCAGGCGGACGGCGGTCGCACGGCCGAGGCCGGAGCCGCCGCCGGTGATGAGGACGACGCGGTCGGTGAAGCGGGTGGTGCTGGTGGTGGTTTCGGGCATGGGGGAGGCCTCCTGAGGTCTTCGACGGTGAAGGGCTCGGGGTCCGCGGTGGAGCAGCGAGTCCGATCAATGCATCCGCATCGATAAAAGTAGACTACACCTGTCGCGCAACGGCCTCGTCAGTGGGTGCCCAGCGGGTGCCCGCGGCCGACCTCAGCTCGTGATGACCGTGGTTGCCGTCGCGGTGGTCGCCGCCATGATGACGATCATCGCCGCGGCTCGGATCTGCTCGAGCACGGCCTGCACCGCGGGGCTCGCCCAGGTGCCCGAGGTGATCTCCTCGACCAGGCCCTTGTCGACCGCGCCGAACTGCTTGCGGAGCGTGTTCGTCGCGTCGAGCAGCCCGATGACCGCAGCGGAGAACGGTGTCGGGCCCGCCCGCCGAGCCAGCACGTCCGCGATGCCCGATCGCAGCAGTGCCTCCGGGGCTCCGTCGCGCTCCGGGTGCTTCGTGGTGGGGAAGAGGCCGAGCACCTTGCCCTGCTCGACGCTGATGATGCCCCTGGCGACGAGGCCGGCGAACACGTCATCGCGCAGCCGCTGCTTGCCGAGCCGGCTCACCCACCACTTCGCCTTGCGCGGCGCACCCGATGCCGCGATCGACCCGACGACGCCGTCGAGCACCGGGTCTCCCGTGGCGGCGCCGTTCACGACGGTGACCAGGCCGTCCTGCAGCGAGACGACGCCGCGGAGTGCGAGGTCTGCGAGGACCGCGCCCGCGAGGCCGGTGTCCAGCGTCTGCCCGTCGAGGGACTTGCGGCCGCCGGGCTCGACCTGGAGGAGCGCGAACGCCTGCGGCACTGTGAGTTGCTCAGCCATGTCCGCAGCCTGCCACGCGGGGCGGAGGTGGTCCGGGCCTCCAGGCTGACACTCAGCGGCGCCGGGCCGCCCGGCGTCAGCAGGCGTCGAGCACGCGTTCCATCGCGTCCCGCTCCGCCGGGGCCACCCACAGGTGGTACTTCGTCTTCACCGTGACCTGGTGCTCGATGTAGGTGCAGCGGAACGCCTTGTTCGCGGGGAGCCAGGTCGCCGCGTCGCCGGAGCCCTTCTGCGAGTTGGACCGGCCGTCGACGGCGAACAGGTTCACCGGGTCGTTCGCCAGTGCCTGCCGCTCGGTCTCGGTGAGGCGCTGGGCTCCGGTGCGCCAGGCGTTCTCGAGCGCGACGACGTGGTCGATCTGCACGAGCGTCGAGGTCGTGTTGCCGCGGACGAAGTCCACCCGCGCACCGGTGTACGGCGAGACGAGGGTGCCGGTGAGGACCTTGCAGCGACCCTCGCGGGTGATGCCGGCCAGATCGCGGGCGAGGACGTCGTTCCGCGTGTCACACCCGTTGTGGTCGACGTCGAGCCAGGCGCTGCCGAAGTCGCCGGTGCGGTCGTAGCCGGTGGCCGCCGCCTTGCCCTTGACGGGCAGGTCGGCGAGCTGGGTGCGTGCGCGGACCGCGTCGGCGTCGGTTCCGCGGCTGACGGTCGGACTGGAGGCCGGGCTCGCCCCTGACGACGCGTCCTGCGGTCCGATCGTGGTCGTCTCCACGGCTGTGGGGCCGCCCGCAGCGGTCGTGCCGCCCGCAGCGGTCGTGCCGCCCGCAGCGGTCGTGCCGCCCGCGTCGGTCGTGCCGGCCGCGTCGGCGTCCGGGCCGAGGGCCCCGGTGGCGTCGAGGGCGTACCCACCGACGGCGAGGGCCAGGACGACGAGGACGGAGGTCAGGGTGATGCGGCTGCGGCGTCGGCGGGACGTCATGCGGTGGGACTCCAGGTGGTGCGGGCGGAACGTGGTGCGGGGCGGAACGTGGTGCGGTGGTGCGGTGGTGCGGTGGTGCGGGTCTGGCGGGACAGGGACGATCATCTCGTGCGTGACCGACATACCGGGGCGGCGCGCGCGGCACGGTGCGGGGTTGGTCGGTGTGTGCGGCCGGGGTTGTTCGGTGCGGGGTTGTGGCGTGGCACGGGGCGAACAATCTCGCACGGGTTGGTGGATTTCGCACGGTGCGGATCTGGCGCGGCAGCGCGGCAGTGTGGTGAGCACGGTGCGGGGTTGGTCGGTGTGTGCGGTCGGGGTTGTTCGGTGCGGGGTTGTGGCGTGGCACGGGGCGGGCAATCTCGCACGGGTTGGCGGATCTCGCACGGTGCGGATCGGGCAGCGGGGCAGCGGGGCAGCGCGGCAGCGGGCAGCGCGGCGGCGGGCGAACAGCGGGGGAGCCGGCAGGCGGCGGGTCAGGTCAGCAGGGAACGGATGTCGTCGGCGGTCAGGTCCTCGGCGAACAAGGCGTCGTCGTCGATCATCGTGGCGAACAGCTCGGCCTTGCGGGCGGCGAGGGCGAGGACCTTCTCCTCGATGGTGTCCTCGGCGATGAACCGCTGGACGCTCACCGACCGGGTCTGGCCGATGCGGTGCGTGCGGTCGACGGCCTGGGACTCGGCGGCGGGGTTCCACCACGGGTCGAGCACGAACACGGTGTCCGCCTCGGTCAGGGTGAGTCCGAAGCCGCCGGCCTTCAACGAGATGAGGAACGCCGGGGCGGTGCCCTGCCGGAAGCGTTCGATGACCTCGGCGCGCTTGCGGGTGGAGCCGTCGAGGTACTCGTAGCCGATGCCGCGGGCGTCGAGGGCGTCGGACACCATCCGCAGGAACGAGGTGAACTGGCTGAACACCAGGGCGCGTCGCCCCTCTGCCGCGAGCTGTTCGAGTTCGTCGAGCAGCAGGTCGAGCTTGGCCGAGGGGATCGGGGCCGAGCCGGACGTGACGTCAGAGTCCGCCGACGCCGACCCGGACGCTCCGGCGGACACCAGCGCCGGCGACAGCGCGAGCATCCGCAGCAGCGTCAGCGACCGGAACACGATCATCCGGTTCTTGGAAAGGTCGTCGATCAGGTCGAGGACCTTCAGCCGCTCCCGGTTGAGCGTGCGCTCGTACAGCGCACGGTGCGCGGGGTCGAGCGTGACCCGGACCACTTGTTCTTGCTTCGGGGGCAGGTCGGACGCGACGGCTTCCTTGGTGCGGCGGAGCATGAGCGGCCGGATCCGTCGACGGAGCCGCCCGGTGAGTTCCTGACGGGCTTCGCCCCGGAGCTCGGGTGAGGCGAGGGGCTTCACGTAGTCGTCGCCGAACCGGGTCCAGGTCGACAGCAGCCCCGGCGCGACGATGTGGAACAGTGCCCACAGGTCGGTCAGCCCGTTCTCGAGCGGGGTGCCGGTGATCGCGAACTTCACCGGTGCCTGCAGCTCCGAGGCGACACGGTGGGTCTGCGACTGCGGGTTCTTCACGAACTGGGCCTCGTCGAGCACCAGCGCCGACCACGGCAGGTCGGTCCAGGCGTCGGCATCGAGCCGGAGCAGCGCGTAGGACGTGACGACGACGTCCGACGCGGCGGCGGTCCGTGCGACGAGCCCGGGGTCCTTCAGCGACGTCGAGGTCACCGTCGCGACCCGCAGCGACGGCACGAACTTCGCGGCCTCGGCCGCCCAGTTGCCGACGACCGAGGTCGGTGCGACGACCAGGAACGGGGGAGCGTCGGGCTCCGCGGCACGACGGGCGGCGACCATCGCGAGCACCTGCAGCGTCTTGCCGAGACCCATGTCGTCGGCGAGCACCCCGCCGATGCCGTGCGTCACCAGGAACGACAGCCACGCGTACCCGGCGTGCTGGTAGGGCCGCAGGTCGGCGTGCACGGTGTCCGGCACCGGGACGTCACCCGGGGGAGTCGCCCCGAGCAGCCCCGCGGTGATCGCCTGCCAGCGTTCGTCGTGCGAGGTCTCGTCGGCCAGCAGGTCGAACTCGGTCCACAGCCCGGCGTGCAGCGGCGTCACGGCGATCGGCTGGTCGGGCTCCCACTCGTCCAGGTCGCGGGCCTCGTCGATGAGTTCCTTGAGCCGGTCGAACGCGGGGTCGGCCAGGGACAGGTACGAGTTGTCGACGAGCTTCAGGCGTCGCTGCCGACCCGCGAGCGCGGTGAGCAGCGGCGTGAACGGGATCTGCTTGCCGTTGACGCTGACGATGATGCCGAGGTCGAACCAGTCGTGCTTGTCCGACGGCATCGTCGTGACGCGGATGTGCGGTCGCCCGCTCAGCCGCTCGTAGTCGAGCCGCTCGCCCTGCACGACGGTGCGGACGCCGAGCGACGGCAGCTCGGGCAGGAACTCGTTCGCGAACACCGCGACGTCGGCGCCGTCGATGGTGCCGTCCTGGAACCAGTCCAGTCCGCCACCCGGTCCGGCACTGCGGACAGGAGGCCCGGCCCGCGTCGCGTCGTCGGCTGCCGTCGCCGCCGTGGCCGGCTCCACCGCCGCGGCCGGGTCCGAGACGGGAGTTTCGTCGGTGCCGGCCGGATCGTCGGCGGCACGGAGCCCGGACAGGTCGGGGAGCGGACCGTGCAGGGACACCGGGTCCTTCCGGCCGTCGACGTGCCAGCGCCAGTGCAGGTGCACGCGGTCGTCGGTGCGCGGCGCCCGGGCCGGCTCGAAGGTCGCGGTGAGCACGAGTTCGGGCGGGGTGCGCTCGGGCAGCTCCACCGAGCCGTCCGAGCTGACCAGCCCGAGGGCACCGCGCAACCGGGGCGACCAGTCCGCCAGGAACTCGTCGACCTCGGCCGTCGGCACGGTGATGCGGGTGCCCTCGACGAGCATGCGGCGCTGGTCCTCGGGCACCGGCGCGGGGGTCGGGGCGACGGCGACCGTGAACTCCGGGCTCTCGCGGAACACGTAGACGCCGTGGTCACCGATCATCCGCGCCGCACCGGGCACCACGGGTCGGCCGTCGAGCACCGCACTCGCGCCGATCACCACGGCGTCGTCGTGCCGGCCGACGTCGAGCAGCACCTGGGCCTGCGTGCCGAGCACCGCGCCGCCCTCGCGCTTGCCGGTGACGAACGCGATGTCGAGCGTCGCGGCCTGCTGCAGGAGCGGCCAGAGCAGGGGACTCCGGAAGTCGTCGAGGTGCAGCCAGTCGCTCTCACCCGGCAACCCGGCGAGCTGCCCGGCACGGTGCAGGGCGGCGAGCTGCAGGAACCAGGCGTGCTGCTCGGCACCGACGCCGAGCCGGTTCTGCGAGTAGGGGAGCGTGCCCCAGGTCAGCTGCCCACGCACCCAGTTGCCGGCGTCGCTTCGGGTCACCGGGCGGACGCCGAGCCGCACGCTGCGGGACGCCGTCGGCAGCGCACGGCCCGCGGCACGGGCTCGCGAGGCGAGCTTGGCGGGGACCGCGTCACGCAACTCGAACTGCAGCCCCATCCGCGTGCCCTGCGGGGTGGGCGCCTGCTCGTCGTCACCGGCGAGGCGGGCGAGGTCGTGCCTCCAGTCAGAGGGCGGCGGAGCCGGCGCGTCCGGACGTGGGCCGGCGTTCGCGGCGAGGGCGCGGGCGTTGATGGTGAGGAGTGCAGCCGCGACGTGCTTGCAGTCGCCGCCGAGCGGGCAGCTGCAGCTGCTGCGGACCGGGCGGACGAAGTCGCCGCGCGCCGGGGTGGTGTCGACGCGCAGTTCGTACGGGTCGTCGGCGGTGCCGGACACGACCGCGGTGACCGTGCCGTCGTCGTCGTGCCAGGTGGCGTCGTCGACCAGTCCGGCGCGGACGACGTCGCGTGCACGGCCGAAGGTCTGCGGCCCGACGAATCGGATGACGTCGACGGCGTCGATCATCGGGGCTGCAGGCACGGGTCCATCGTGCCAGTCGCCACCGACGATCCGCGCCGCCACCCTGGGCGCCCCACATCGGGCAGGGCTAGCGTCGACACCGGAGCGCGACGACTGCGGTCCACGGAACCGATTGGAAACGCATGCCGGACCGACTGCGGTGGGTACGCGACTCAGCCGACCACTGGAACGGGTGGCTCGGCTCGGAAGTCGTGTGCGACATCACCCGGACCGACACGTACACGGTCGATTCACCGGACCACTCGTTGACCGGTGGGCACTCGTCGTTCGAGAGCGCCGCCGCCCAGGTGCACGGGTGGGTGCGCTGGACCGGCCGTTAGGCCACGGAACGCAACCTGGTTGTAGGACCACCCGCCGCTCCTTAGCGTGAGGGGGCAGGTCGGCACCACCGCACGTGATCACACCGCTCTGCTTCCAGGAGAGAGAGGTGGCCCCATGACCGACACGACCGAGTCGAAGTCGCCCGCTCCGGGCTCCGACCCCGCTGCGCGTCCCACGCCGCCGCGTTCACTCGTCGCCGTGGCCGGGCAGGACACCGACTCCGCCATCAGCTCACTCGCCGGCATGTACGCGGGAAAGGCCTGGTACTCCCGGGCCCTCGACCAGGACTACTGGTTCAAGTACGTCGGCGTCGGTGACGAACGGCTCAGCATCCGCCGTTCCCAGATGCACGGGTACCTGCGGGGCGACGTCGCCACCGAGGGCGAGGTCGTCGTGCAGTGGCTCGAACGCGGCGAAGCCCGCGTCGACGTCGGCCACGACGAGGTCCGCATGCAGCCCGGCGTCCCGACGATGTTCCCTGTCGAGCGCCGGTTCGAGATGGAGTACAAGGACTGGGACCAGCGCCTGGTGCACCTGCGCCGAGACCTGGTGCTCGACGTCGCTGCCGAGAACCACCTGGTCGACGGCACCGTGGCGTTCGACACGACCGCCGTCCCGGACCCGTCCGCCGTCGCACTCTGGCGCACCGCCGTGTCGGGTGCCCTCCACGCGTTGCGCGAGGAGGGCGAGGAGTCGCTCGCCTGGCACGAAGCGCAGCGCGACGTCGCCCGCGCCCTGTTCCGGATGTACCCGCTGCAGGCCGAGCGGTTCCCCTCCGGGTACGGCACCCGCAGCGACGGACGACTCCGTGCCGCGGTGGAGTTCATCCAGGCACACGCCCACGAGCCGCTGACCGTCGCCGACGTCGCACAGGCCGCGGGGCTCAGCATCCGCGGGATCCAGGAGTCGTTCCAGCGGGCGTTCGAGCGCTCGCCGATGACGTACCTGCGCGAGGTGCGGCTCGGGCGCGTGCACGAGGAACTGCGGGTCCTCGAGCCGCATGCGACATCGGTGGCGGACGTCGCGCGGCGCTGGGGCTTCGCGCACATGGGGCGGTTCGCGTCGGTGTACGCGGCCAGGTTCGGGGAGTACCCGCGGGAGACGTTGCGGCGCTGAGCGGCCGGGTCAGCGCTTCGCCGGCTCGGCCAGCTTGCTGTGCTTCCGCGAGTACCCGAAGTACACACCGAGCCCGATCGCGAACCAGATCGCGAACCGCACCCACGTCTCCCACTGCAGGAACGTGACGAGCCACAGCGACGCGATGACGCCGATGATCGGGATGACCGGCATGAACGGCAGCCGGAACTGGCGGTCCAGGTCGGGCTGCCGGTAGCGCAGCACCACCACGGCCGAGCAGACCACGACGAACGCGAGCAGGATGCCGATGTTCGTGAGCTCCGCGACGACACCGATCGGCAGCACCCCGGCCAGGATCGCCGACGCGATGCCGAGGATCCAGGTCACCCGTGTCGGCACGTGCCGCTTCGGGTCGGTCTTCGCGAACCACTTCGGCATCAGACCGTCGCGGCTCATCGAGAACCAGACGCGCGAGGCACCGAGCATGAACGTCACCAGCACCGTGACGATGCCGACGATGGCACCGATCGCGATGACGTTGGCGACACCGCCGAGCCCGACCGACGCGAACGCCGACGAGAAGCCCGATGCCGGGTCGATGTCGGTGTACTTCTGCATCCCGGTGAGCACGAGCGTCGCCAGGACGTACAGCACCATCGAGATGCCGAGGGACAGCAGGATCGCCTTCGGCATGTGCTTGCGGGCGTCGGTGGACTCCTCGGCCGCCGTGGACATGGCGTCGTAGCCGAACACGGCGAAGAACACGGTCGCGGCGCCGGTCATCACGCCGCCGAACCCGAACGGGAAGTACGGGGAGTAGTTCGCGCTGTTGATGTGGAACACCCCGAGCACGACGATGAGCACGACGAGCGCCACCTTGATGCCGACGGCGACGAACTCGAACCGGGCGGCGCTGCGGATGCCGCGGGTGAGCACGAACGCGGTGAGCAGGCACAGCGCGATCGCGAAGACGTCGATGACGTGGCCGTCACCGGTACCCGGTGCGCCGAGCATCCACGCGGGCAGGTCGATGCCGAACTGGCCGACCAGGAACCCGACGTAGCCGGAGATCCCGATCGCGACCACCGCCACGATCGCCGTGTACTCGAGCAGCAGGTCCCAGCCGATGAACCACCCGACGATCTCGCCGAGCACCGCGTAGCCGTACGTGTACGCACTGCCGGCCTTCGGGATGAGCCCGGCGAACTCGGCGTAGGACAGGGCGGCGGCGGCGCTCGCGACCCCGGCGACCAGGAAGCTGATCAGCACCGCGGGGCCGGCGACGCCGTTCGCGACGGTGCCGGCGAGGGTGAAGATGCCGGCGCCGATGATGCCGCCGATGCCGATCGCGGTGAGCTGCCACAGGCCGAGGTGCCGTTTCAGGCCGCCCTCGCCCCCGGCCTCGTCATCGATCGTCTCGATGGGCTTCCGTCGGAACAGGGTGCGTGTCGTCGTCGTCACCCGCCCATGGTGCACCCGGAGACGATTCCGCGCACGCACGCGGCTGCACCGCAGGCTCCGGGCGTACACCTGGAGCATGCGTCACCCGAAGAGGACCGAGCCCGGCCCCGGCCAGGAATCCGTCTGGGACTACCCCCGCCCACCCGCCGTCGAGCGGGTCACCGCCCGCGTCGTCGTCCGTCTGGGCGGCACGGTCGTCGCCGACACGACCGACGCCGTCCGCGTGCTCGAGACCTCGCACCCGCCGGTCTACTACCTGCCGATGTCCGATCTGGCCGAGGGCGCGCTCGTCAAGGCGTCGGGATCGAGCATGTGCGAGTTCAAGGGCCTGGCGCGCTACTTCGACGTCGTCGGCGGCGATGGCACGGTCGCGAGCCGTGCCGCCTGGAACTACCCGACACCGGTCCCCGGCTACGAGTCGCTGCGGGAACGCGTCGCCATCTACCCGTCGGCGATGGACTCGTGCGAGGTCGGCGGCGAACGCGTCCAGGCGCAGGACGGCGACTTCTACGGCGGCTGGATCACGGCGGACATCGTCGGCCCGTTCAAGGGCGCGCCCGGCACGCTCGGCTGGTGACCCGGCGTCGTCAGGTGGGGCGGCCCTGACCCGGACCGACCCGTTTCGTGGACGGCGGGGCGGACCCGACCCGGGCCTCCCGGCCGGACCGCGTCAGCGGTTGGCGTACGGCGACCAGAACGGCGGCGGGAACGTGCCGCCGCTCACGATCACGAGCACCTGCCAGACGAGCATGACGAGTCCGACGGTGCCGATGACGATGCCGATCCACGACCACACCTGCACGGCTCGGCGACGGCCGGCGATCCGGATCGCCCGCCAGCCGCTCAGCACGCAGACCAGCCCGAACACGGCAGCGAGCAGGACGTGGCGGATGGTGGACTGCGCGGGCACGATGATGCCCAGGTAGAACGCGACCGGTCCGAGCAGCACCGCGAAGGTCGCCGGAGCTGCCGGCGGTTCGTGGTCCCGAGCGACTGCTCCCATGGACGGCATGGTAGCGAGTGAACCTCGCTTCGGGTACGTCCGGGTCGCGCAGCGCGGGCATCCGGCCGTGGGAACGGGCACCATGGAGGCATGCGTTCCTTCTTCCGCGTCCTGCTCGGCCTGGCCCTCGTCGTCGCGGGCACGAGCCACCTCACCTTCGCGCGCAAGGAGTTCACGGCGCAGGTGCCCGACTTCGTGCCGCTCGACGACGACACGACGGTGCTCGCGTCCGGGGTCGCGGAGATCACGCTCGGCTCGGCCCTGGTGCTCGCGCCGAAGTCGGCGCGTCGCTTCGTCGGCTCGGTCGCTGCCCTGTTCTTCACGGTGATCTTCCCCGGCAACCTGTCGCAGTGGGTCAACCGTCGCGACGCCTTCGGCCTGGACAGCGACGAGAAGCGCTTCGGTCGCCTGTTCGGCCAGCCCGTCCTCATCGCGCTCGCCCTCTGGTCGACGCGCGGCCGGCGCTCCTGATGGGCGCGCCCGCGCGGCAGACCGGGCCGGCCCCCGGCGTGGGCCCGGGGTCGGGTCCTGCGTCGGGTCCCGATCCGCTCGGGTCCGGCCCGGCGCGCTTCGGTCGGGAGGCCCGGCACCCCCTGGCAGGACGCGCTCGCGTCGCGGACGTGGTCGCCTCCGCCGCCCTGCTCGTGGTGCTCACGGTGGGTGCGTTGGCAGCGGGGTGGGGGATCAAGCTCATGTCGCTGGCGTTCGTGTCGTGTGCGGCACCGGGCAACACCTGCAACGAGACACTGGGTGACTCCGTGGTCGTCTTGGGGCCGATCATCGTGGCGGTGGTGCTCGTCGCGACGATCGTGGTGTGCGTGCTGCGGCTCGTGCGCCGACGGTTGACCTGGCCGGTGGTGCTCGTCGGTATGGCAGCGATCGTCGCGGTGTTCTTCGCCTCGCTGTTGCTCGTCGACAGCTCGGTCACGCACGGCATCTGAGCGGTTCTTCCTTCACAGGCCGGGCTCGTCGAGCGTCTCTCCACAGAAGCTGGTCGTCGCCCCGGGGGTGGATGCTGGGCCGCCACGCTGGGGCCATGCCTGACACCGAGATGCTCGACCGCCTGACCCGTGAACCCGTCCGCACCGACGACGACGTCGTCGCACTCGTCGAAGCCGTCGTCGAACGCCCGCTGCGCCGGCAGTGCTGGGTGCTGTTCCTCGACGACCGTGGGATGTCGATCCCGTTCCTGCTGCCGATCGCCGACCTGCCGTACTCGCCGGACGAACACGTCGACGACTTCGCCGCCCTGATCGCCGACATCGTCGCGCAGCTCGGTGCCGCCGACGTCGTGCTCGCGTGGGAACGCCCCGGCGCCGATCGCCTCTACCCGGTGGACTGGGAGTGGGTCGACGCCTGCGCGTGCGCCCTCGACGAGCAGTCCGTCCGGCTCCGCGCGCAGGTCGTCGTGCACTCCGGCGGAGCGGCCATCGTCGAGTTCGACGAGGAAACGCAGGCGGTGGCCTCGTGACGGGTCAGCCCTGGGGAGCGGTGTCCGGCACGGTCTGGCCGGTGAGCTCCTCGACGATCACCTTCGCCTCGGGCCACGACTTCGCGTAGTGGTCCGGGTCCGAGTTGATCTGCACCGCGTGTGCCATCTGCGTCGGCGTCATCGTCTTCCAGCCGGGTACCTTCACGAGCTTCGTGTAGAACATCGTCGCGGCCGTGTACGGGTCCATCCGCTGCTCGTACGTGCCCCAGGCGCCGTTGTCGCGCTGCTGGAACAGTCCGCGGCTGTCCGGGCCGGCGGCGTCGCCGTGGTCCAGGTTGACCAGGCTCGACTCACCGATCGCGGTCATCACACCGACGGCCTGCGTGTGCGGGCCGATCCCGAGTGCCTGGGCGGCTTCGATCACGTGCGCGGCGTTCACCAGGCGGTCCTGGCAGAAGCCGGCGACGGGTCCCGCCGGCACGACCATGCCCCCGATCGTCTTCGAGGCGACGGCCGGACACGCGGGCTCCGGTGTCGCGGCGCTCGACTTGGCGACCCCGGCGAGCGAGTTGACCGCGATCACCACCAGGACGACCACGCCGATGCCGACCGCCACGATCCCGGCGCCGAACACCGAGGCCAGGGTGATGCCGACACGGCGCATGACGGGACCTCTCGACGGGCTGGGCGAGTGCTGGGCGGACGGAGCAGGAAGAGCAGCACGAGCGTACGGGCGCCTCCTGGGAAGCCTGCGGCGGCCCGCCGTGGTCGCACGTTCGGGGTTGGGTTCGCGGTTCGCGGTTCGGAGTTCGGAGTCCGCGGTCCGCCGCCGGTTGCTCGCCGCGGGGAAGGTGCATCCCCAACAACGAGTGACGGTTCTGGTTCGCGAAGCGTAGGGCTTCGTGAACCAGAACCGTCACGGTCATCCGTGCGCGGCGGTCAGCGGTCGCGTCGGCCGTCCCCTCGACCCCGACCCCGAGCCCGACGCAGGCGCCAGCCTCCGGCGGACAGCGACAGCGCGGCGATCACGGCGATGACGACGGTCCAGATGACGCTCGTCGCGTCCATCAGGCGTCGCGCTGGTCGTGCGGCGGGCGCTGCACCTTCGTCGGTTCCGTGACGAGTCCGGTCGGGGCCTTCTCGGCCTGCTTCCGTCCGTGGGTGAACCACGTCAGGACCCAGAGCAGCACGCCCAGGGCCAGCAGGGCGCCGGCGATCTGGTACTGCTGCGGGTCACGACCGGACGAGAACGGCATGACGAGCCACAGGCACGTGACGATGCCGATGATCGGGATGACCACACCGGCACGGAAGTGCTTGTGGTCGACCTTGTCGCGGCGCAGCACGAGCACGGTCACGTTGACGACGGCGAACACCGTCAGCAGCAACAGCGAGGTGGTGCCGCCGAGGACGACGACGATGGGGGAGTCGGGGTCGAGCGATACCCACCCGATCAGCAGGAGCGAGATGAGCGTGGTGAAGACGATCGCGGTCGACGGGGTGCGACGGGCGGGGGAGATGCGGGACAGGAAGCCGGGCAGCACGCCCTGCTTGCTCATGCCGTAGAGCAGACGCGACGCCATCATCATGTTGATCAGGGCCGTGTTGGCGACGGCGAACATCGAGATGAACGGCAGCAGGTCGGCGATGGGGAAGTCCGGCGCCGCGGTCTGCACCACGGTCACCAGCGGCGTCTCGTTGCCGGCGAGCTCACCGATCGGCACCACGGCGACGGCGCAGATCGACACGAGCACGTAGATCACGGCGGTGATGCCGAGGCCGGTGAGCATGATCTTCGGGAAGATGCGCGAGGGGTCCTTCGTCTCCTCGGCCATGTTGACCGAGTCCTCGAACCCGACCATCGCGAAGAACGCCAACGACGTCGCGGTGCTGATCGACAGCAGCAGGGACTTGTCCTCCGGCGTCTCGAACATCACGACCCGCGAGAAGTCCGCGTTGCCGCCCGCGATCGCCCAGAACCCGATCAGGATCACCATGACGAGACCGGACAGCTCGACCAGCGTCAGCACGACGTTCGTCTTGACGCTCTCGCTCACCCCGCGGAAGTTGATGAACATCACCGCGAGCATGAAGCCCATCGCGATGAGCATCACCACGCCGTTCGGTAGTTCGATGCCGAACCCCGCGCCGAGGTTCGCCGCGAACGCCCGCGACGCCGTCGACGCCGACGTGATCCCGGAACACATCACGATGAACGTCACGATGAACGTGACGAAGTGGATGCCGAACGCCTTGTGCACGTAGAGCGCGGCGCCGGCGGTCTGCGGGTACTTCGTCACGAGCTCGAGGTACGAGAACGCCGTCAGCAGAGCGACCGCGAACGCGATGAGGAACGGGAGCCACGCTGCCCCACCGACCTCGGCCGCGACCTGACCGGTGAGCGCGTAGACACCCGTACCGAGGATGTCGCCGACGATGAACAGCAGCAGGAGCTTGGGACCGATGACCCGGCGGAGCTCGTGCTGCTCCTGCTGTGGGCGGTCCGTCTTGGTGGTGGCCATGCGTCACCCTTGCGCGCGGAACACCTTGCTGTCCAGTCCCACAGGAAGGTTTCTCGCGATCGCAACACGGTCCCGCGGCGACGGATACGCTCCGGGCCATGGACCAGCAGTCGAACACCACCGAGGAGCCCATCGAGTTCGCGGACTTCAACGCGAAGCTCCTGGTGCTCGATGTCCTCTGCTACGACCTCGACGTCCTCGACCCCTACGACCCGGACGCCGAGGACGAGACCGACGAGGACCTCGACGTCGACGGGCAGGACGACCGGGCGCGCGAGTACTACGACGACCTCGACCTGCTGCCGTCACACCTGTCGCTCGTCACGGAGATCACGGTGGACTCCGACCTCGAGGTCCTGCAGGACGTCCACCCCGGCTGGGACGGCTCGGACGACCGCTTCGACCCGCAGAACTGGGACGACCTGCTCGACCTGCCGGAGCTCCGCACCGTGTACGCCGCCGCACCGTTGCCCGCCCACGTCGCCGAGCGGTTGGCGACGAAGGGTGTCGAGGTCCGCTCCGCCTGAGCGGGACGCGACCGGCACCCGACCGGCACCCGACCGGGACGGGCCGACGGCTAGCGCTCGAGCGCCCGCACCTGCTCGGTGAACTGCTTCGCGCCACCCTGCGCCGGGTGCCGTACGGCGACCGCCTCGATGCCGGCCAGCGCGAGCGCTCCCTGCGCCTTCCGACCGACGGCGACCACCCGGACCTTGTCTGCGCCGCCGAGTGCCTGCAGCAGTGCCAGGGCCACGGGGGCTCCCGACCGGACCTCGGCGGGACGGGGCGTGCGGTTCGTCAGCCGGTCCGGCGCCACGAACGGATGGTGCGGGAAGATCGCCCACGCGACGGGGAGCGCGCCGTGCCACCCCTCGAGCGCTGCGTGCACGACGCGGGACGACGCTTCCCACGGGGCGGTCGGGTCCGGCGGCACGAGGTACTCGGACCCGAGTTCACGCATGCTCGTGAACGGCACACCCGTGTTCGTCATGCCGCGCCACCCCGGGGCCTCGGCCACGAGCAGCGTGTCGGCACCCGGCCCGGACTGCTCCAGGTACCGCGTCAGGTTCGCCCGACGCAGCCGCCCCTCGGCCGATCCGACGTCGTAGAGCGCCTCGGCGTCGGACCCCACGGGCACGGCGTCGATCGCGGCCCAGAACGCCGCGAACCGATCGCCCGTGTCCGGGGCCCCCGACCTGCTCACGAGCGTCCGAGCACCCGGCGGTAGACGTCCTCGAGCCCCGCGGCCGACCGCTCCCAGCTGAGCCGCTCCGCGTGCTCCCGGCCCGCAGCAGCGAGCCCGGCGGCGTAGGGCGCATCCGTCAGGATCCGCTCGATCTCGTTCGCCCAGTCCTGCGGGTCGCGGGACTCGAGCACGACACCCGTCTCCCCGTCGACCACGGCCTCACGAAGCCCCCCGGCGGCGGCGGCCACGACCGGCACCCCGGAAGCGGACCCCTCGAGCGCGACGAGGCCGTACGTCTCGGAGTGGGACGGCACGAGCACGGCTGCCGCGCCACGGAACAGGAACGCCAGGTCGGCACGGGACTGCGGCCCGATGAAGGTGACGTGGTCGGCGATGCCACGCGCGTCGGCGAGCCGACGCAGTTCGTCCACGTAGTCGCCCGCCTCACTCGAGACGTCGCCCGCGATGACCAGGGTGGGGCGGGCCTCCAGGCTGATGTCGGCGATCGCCTCGATCGCCAGGTCCAGGCCCTTGAGCGGCTGCACGCGCGCCGCCGCGACCACGTAGGGCGAGGCGGCGCGGCGCGCACCGACCGCAGCGGGACGGAAGACGGAACCGTCGACCCCCGGCGGCACGATCCAGATGCGGGCGTCGTCGCCACCGAGCCGCGAGCGCACGGTCGACGCTTCGGCCTCGGACACCACGACGACGGCGTCGGACTCGCGGGCCAGCAGTTCTTCGCCCGCGATGCGACCGGCGGACTCGGGGCGCTCGCCCTCGGACAGCGGGGTCGCCGGGTCGGCAGCGATGGAGTGGAAGGACTGCACGTGGGGGATGCCGCGCTCGCGGGCGACGGGCAGAGCGGCCGCTCCGGAGAACCAGTGGTGCGAGTGCAGGACGTCGAACTGCCCGAGCTGCTCGAGCTCGTGGCGGAACGGCTCGATGAACGCGTCGTGCTCGCCCTTCGGCACCGGCTGGGCCGGTCCCGCGGACAGGAACCGCAGACACACGCCCGGCACCAGCGAGACCGAGTCCGGCTGCGTCGGGGCGGACCGGCGCGTGATGATGTCCACGTGGTGGCCCAGGTCGGCCAGCGCCTCGGCCTGGTGCCGGACGACGACGTTCATGCCGCCGACCTCGCCCGAACCGGGTTCGTCTCCGGGGGAGGTGTGCAGCGACACCAGCCCGATGTGCAGGGGTTCGGTCGTCGAGCTCACTGCTCAACCCTAGCCGCGCGGCCCCCGCTGCGACGGGCGTGCGGGCGCCACCACGACGGGCCGGCGGCCCGCCTCGTCTGGCGTGTCGGTGGGGAGGGTGGGCCCACGCCGCCGGTTCCCGGGCGACGCGCCAGCGGCGTCCGGGCCGTGTCGGTGGGGAGGATCACCTCCCAGGATCTGCACGCGCTCGTCGCCGTGTCGCTCCCAGAACGACGCCGTCCACGCGCACAGCGCCCCGTCGAGCAGGTCCTCGCGGTGCTTGTGCGTCGGACCGTGCAGCACCGACGGATCGGCGAGCCGCTGCGTCAGCGGGTGGGAGTCGAGCAGCAGCGGCGGGTCGAGCGGGGTCTCGCGCAGCCGCCGGACCAGTTCGTCGAAGGCCTCGGCGCGACGGGCACGGGCCTCGGCGGCGGGGATCCGCAGGTCGAGTCGCTTGTAGCGGGGGCGTTCGACCTCGTACCCGAGCTCCTCCACCCCCACCAGCGTCGTGTACGGGTAGCACTCGAACATCGCCGGACCGGTCCGTGCCCGCATGGCGTCCGTGTCGGAGACGTACCCAACGCCGAGTGCGGTCAGCCGGTCGAGCAGCGCTGAGCCGGCGCTCGCCGCAGATGCCTGGTTCGTCGGGTTGGCCGCGACCTTCCACCGGCCGTAGCGCTGCCCGACCTGTCGTTCGGACTCGCGGATCCCCGTCGGGTTCGTCACGACGAGCGAGGCGTCCACCGCGATGAGGGACCGTTGCCCGAGGTGCGCGGCGATCCAGTCGGTGACGGCGTCGACCCCGCGGGCCCACCCGGCGTCGGTGATCGTGCCGTCGGAGTCCATCGCGACCAGCCCGGTCTCGTTCGCGGCCTTCCGATCCGAGCCGAGTCCCCACGCGAGGTCGATGCCGAGGTACGCGTTCACCTGCCCCATCCTGCCCGGCGCACGGTTCATCCTCACAGCGCGGCTGCCCCGGAGTGGGGGTGCAGCGGTCGACGGAGAACGAGGCACCCTGGATCGTCGTACCGAACACGAGGGGATGTCGCAGGATGCGCTGGTCAGCACTACCGACGAAGGCGAAGGCTTCGGTCGTCGTCGCGATCGCAGCGGTGATCTGGGTCGGAGGCGTGGGCACCGCCGGTGCTGTGGTCGGTGCCGCCGTGACCAGTGCCAGCCAGGACACGGCTGCTCCGCGAGCCGTCGCCGATGTCGCCACGACCCCGACACCCAGCGCGACGCCGACCCCGACGCCGACCCCGGTCGTCGAGGTGTCGGAGGTCTCGAAGGACTTCCCGATCCACTTCCGGAAGACCACCATCGACGATCCGACCCTGGCGAAGGGCCAGACGCGGCTGCAGACGGCGGGTGTCGACGGCGTGCTCACCCGCACGTACCGCGTGACCACCACCGACGGCGTCGAGACGGACCGAGTCCAGGTGTCCAGGACCGTGTCGACGGCACCGGTGCCCGAGGTGACCGCGGTCGGGTCGTACGTCGAGCCTGCTCCGGCCCCCGCGGCTCCCGCGCCTGCGCCAGCTGCTCCTGCTCCTGCTCCCGCGCCCGTCGAGCAGGCGCCCGCGCAGTCGCAGGACTTCATCACGCCCGGGGCGTTCTGCGCCGATGCGCAGGCCGGTGTCGTCGCGCAGGCGGCGAACGGCAACTCGTACACCTGCGGTGGCAAGGGTCCTGACGCGAACGGTCACCTGCACTGGAACGTCATGTGAGTGCTGCCCGCAAGACACCGGTGTTCGTGCGCTGAACACCGGCGTGCGCGTGTTCGACCCGGGAACACCGGTGTCCAGCGGGAGCGCGGAGGCACACGCACACCGGGCTGCGGGCGCGTGGCGGGCACGCGTGTACGGTCCGCTGCATGGCGAGCGAAGCGACGACGGTGCGTGTGCCCGGGCCTGACGGCGACCGCGAGGTCCGGATCAGCAGCCCCTCGCGGGTGCTCTGGCCCGAGGCGGGGATCACGAAGCTCGACCTGGCGGGGTACCTCGTGACGGTGGGCGATGCCTTCGTCCGGGCGAACGGCGACCGGCCGATCTCGCTGCAGCGGTTCCCCGGTGGTGTCGACGGCGAGCAGTTCTTCTCGAAGAACCCGCCGAAGGGAGCCCCCGACTACGTCCGTTCGGTGACGGTGACCTACCCGAGTGCCCGGTCGCACCCGCAGCTCGTGATCGACGAGCCGGCCGTGGCGGTGTGGGCCGCCCAGATGAACACGGTGGTGTTCCACCCGTGGGCCTCACGCGCCGAGGACAGCGACCACCCGGACCAGCTCCGCATCGACCTTGACCCGCAGCCCGGCACCGGCTTCGGTGACACGGTGCCCGTGGCCGAGGAGCTCCGGAAGGTCCTCGACGAGGCCGGGCTGATCACGTGGATCAAGACGAGCGGCAACCGTGGCCTGCACGTGTTCGCGCCGATCCACCCCGAGCACGAGTTCCTCGACGTGCGGCACGCGGTGATCGCCGCAGCGCGTGAACTCGAACGCCGGATGCCCGACCAGGTGACGACCGCGTGGTGGAAGGAGGAACGGGGACAGCGGATCTTCGTCGACTTCAACCAGGCGAACCGCGACCGCACGATGGCCGGTGCCTACAGCCCCCGGGCCTTGGCGCACGCCTCGGTGTCGACGCCGATCACGTGGGACGAACTGCCGACCGCTGACCCGACGAGCTTCACGATCCGGACGGTTCCGGAGCGGCTGCAGACCACCGGCGACCCGTGGGAGTCGATGCGGGAGCAGCCGGGCAGCATCGCACCGCTGCTGGAGTGGTGGGAGCGTGACCTGGCGAACGGCGAGGGGGAGCTGCCGTTCCCGCCGGACTTCCCGAAGATGCCGGGGGAACCGCCGCGCGTGCAGCCCTCACGGGCGAAGAAGCCGAGCTGAGGCCCAGCGGTCGAGCAGACGGGCCCAGCCGAGCCGAACCTCAGGCTGCGGAGGAGACGTCCCGCTGGCGGTCCGGGTCCTCGACGCGGGTGGTGTGCGTCGGCAGCCCGACGCTCGCGGTGTGCAGGCGGGTCAGTCGCGACCAGGTGCCGCGGTGCGCGTCGGTGATGCCGTCGATGATCACGCGCCGAGTCCGATCGTGACGAGTGCGAGCGCCGTGGCGGTGACGCCGGCGATGGCACTGATGACCGCGCTGAGCTGCAGGACGCGCTGACGCCGTGCTTCTCGGACTTCGGTGAAGGGGCTCCGCTGAGGGTGGCGGACAAGCGTGCTGGTGCTCATGTCGATCCCCATTCGATCCAGGCCTCCGGGGCTCCGGAATGGACGCCTCGTGCTGCTGGGAACATCCTCACACGACTTCGCTAGTTCGACTAACTACTCATCCGGAAACGTGACCGAACAGCGACAAACGGACACCGCAGTGCGTTCCACGACCCGGAGGAGCGCACAGGGGCGGTGGCGAACGCCTCAGGACAGCACGTCGTGCAGGTCGTACGCACTCGGCACCTCGAGCTGCTCGAACCCGCACGACGTCGCGTCACGGTCGGGCCGCCACCGCTCGAACTGCACGGTGTGCCGGAACCGGTCGCCCTCCATCTGGTCGTACCGGACCTCGAGCACCAGTTCCGGCGCCAGCCGGACGAACGACGTGTCGCGACCCGACGAGAACCGCGACCGTTCCCCGTCACCGGTCACGGGCCTCCCGTCCGCATCGCGGAGCACGACGGGCTCGAGTTCTTCGACCAACGCGGCCCGTCGCTTGTCCGTGAAGGCGGAGACGCCGCCCACCTGGCGGAGCTCGCCGTCTGCGTCGTACAGGCCGACCAGCAGCGACCCGACACCGGAGCCGCTCTTGTGCACGCGGTAGCCGATGGCGACGACGTCGGCGGTGCGGTGGTGCTTGATCTTGAGCATGGTGCGCTTGTTCGGTTCGTACGGCCGCGCGCGGGGCTTCGCGACGACACCGTCGAGCCCGGCGCCCTCGAAGGTGGTGAGCCATTCGCGGGCCTGCTCGACGTCGAGCGTGGTGCGGGTGACGAAGAGCGGGGCGGTCATCGCGTCGCCGAGCTGTTCCAGGCGCTTGCGGCGCTCGTCGAACGGCAGGTCGAGCAGTTCCTGCCCGTCGACCGCCAGCAGGTCGAACGCCACGAACTGCGCCGGGGTCTCGACGCTGAGCTTGGCGATCCGTGAGGCCGCCGGGTGGATGCGCTGCGACAGGGCCTCCCAGTCGAGCCGCTCGGCACCGGGCTCGCCGGACCGCAGGATCACCTCGCCGTCGAGGACGACCGGGTGGTCGCGTCCGCCGAACTGCGCGCGGAACGCCTCGACGAGTTCGGGGAAGTACCGGGTGAGCGGCTTGGCGCCGCGGCTGCCGATCTCGACGTCGTCGCCGTCGATGGTCACGATGCCGCGGAAGCCGTCCCACTTCGGCTCGTACCGCAGCCCGCCCTTCGTGCTGTCCGGGTCGGGCACGGTGGCGACGGCCTTGGCGAGCATCGGTGCGATCTCCATGCGTCCTGTCTACTCGCGCGCGTCGTCGGCGCTGTCGGCGCGGTGCTGCGCAGCCTGCGCCGTCTGCCTGGAGGCCCGTGCTCCGCCCGGCGCGTGCGTTCGGTGAGCAGGAATGGTCGGGTCCACGGCCCGCACCCGACCCTTTCTGCTCACCATGCGTCGGGAGCAGGGCCATCGCCGGCCAGACACGCGTCGGTATGGTGGCGAGCGTGACGACTGTGCCCCCGCCGGCAGCGCCTGCCCCGGAACCGATCAGCCCCGTGCAGGCCGCCGCGCTCCGCGACGGTGTCCTGCCGCCCGTCGAGCAGGTCCGGCCGGGCATCTGGACCCTCGCGGTGCCGTTCCGGTTCGGGGTGCCCGACGCCACCCTGGTCTACGTCGTCGAGGGGGCGGACGGCTCGCTCGCGGTGATCGACCCCGGGTGGTCGGCCGACGGCCGTCTCGACGAGCTGCGGGACGGGCTCGCCGCGATCGGACGGGACCTGGACGACGTGTCGCTCGTCGCCGTGACGCACCTGCACGCCGACCACCTGGGCGCCGCAGCTGCGATCCGCCGGGCGACGGGCGCCAGTGTGGCGATGCACGGTCTCGAGGTCGGAGCGCTCGAACTGGAGCGCGCCGACGCCGAGCGGAACGACGCGGACATCGCGACGTGGGGGCTGCCCGAACACCTGCGGGCCGGGGTCGTCGAGGCGTGGGGCAGCGGCCGCCGTATCGGGATGGGCCGGATCGAGGCGCCGTACGCCGACGTGTCGCTGGAGGACGGCGACCTGCTGCCGATCCCCGGTCGGACGATCCGCACGCTCTGGACCCCGGGGCACACGGGCGGGCACGTGTGCTTCCTCGACGAGGCCGACGGGCTGCTGTTCTCCGGCGACCACGTGCTGCCGCGGATCAACTCCGGCATCGGGCTCGGTGGACGGACCAGCACCAACCCGCTCGGGGACTACCTGGCGTCCTTGGCCCGGCTCGACCCGTACGCCGAGCTCGAGGTCTGCCCGGGGCACGAGTACCGGTTCCGCGACGTCGTCACCCGTGCGCGGACCCTGGCCCGGCACCGGGAGGAACGCTCCCGCCACGTCGCCGCGGCCCTCGACGCACTGGACCGACCGACCCTGTTCGAGGTCGCCGCCCGGGTGCCGTTCAGCGGCGGGATCGAGTCGATGACCGGGTTCCTGCTCGCGAGCGCACTGACGCAGACGGCCTTCCACGCAGACCTGCTCGGGCGGGCCGACGAGGTGCGGCCCGCCTGACCTCAGCCGTCCGCGGCCGCGCGGGTCAGCCGAGCGTCGTCGCGAGGCGTTCGATCGTCGTCTTCGCGTCGGCGAACTCGGCGGCGGCGTGCTCGGCCAGGGCGGCGAGGTCCGGCAGCCGGTCGGCCAGGGTGGCGCTGACAGTGATCGGGTACAGCTTCATGCCGAGCGCGGTGCCGAGCACGATGTGCAGGACGGGGGAGCCGTGGTCCCAGCCCTCGGTCGGGGTGCCGGCGTCGTAGGTCGCGCCACGGCTCACCACGGTCACGACGGGTCGCCCGGCCAGGGGCTGCACGCCGCCGGTCAGGATGCCGGGCACGTGGATGCGGTCGATCCAGGCCTTCAGGGTCGAGGGCACCGTGTAGTTGTACAGCGGCGCACCGACCACGACGACGTCGGCGGCCAGGAGCTCGTCGATGGCCTCCTGCCGCAGTGCGTCGGCTTCGGGCGCGACGGTCTCGTCGGCGGTGCGGTCGGCGGCGGCCCAGTGCAGCGCGGAGCTCTCCAGGTGGGGGAGCTGGTCGACGTGCAGGTCGCGCCGGACGACCGTGTACTCCGGACCGCGGGCGCGCCAGGCATCGGCGAAGGCTGCGGTCAGCGCGCGCGAGCGGGAGTGGGAGAGGTCGGCCGAGGAGTCGATGTGCAGCAGCGTGGGCATGTCGCCAACGCTACCGGCGCGGACCCACCCGGGTGCTGATGCGGGAACGGCCCCGCTGCTCCGGTGGGGAGCAGGCGGGGCCGTGGCGGGCCTCCCGTCCGCCGCGCGGGCACGCGACGGACGGGAGACGTCTCCGGGTGTCAGCGCTGGGCGCGACGACGGCGCGCGAAGCGGGCGCCGATCAGGCCGGCACCGGCGACCAGCAGGCCGAGGGCCCACGGCAGTGCGTCGGTGGTGTCCGAGCCGGTGTAGGCGAGCTGGCCGCCGGTGTTGACCGGTGCGACCGGGGCCGCTGCGGGTGCGACGGGGGTCGGGTCGGCGATGCCGGCGGCGACGGTCGGCCGGACGTCGACGGCGAACGACGTGCTGAAGTCGCCGGCGGCGACGGTCAGGTTGTGGATCGACGCGTGCGGGAACGTGACGCCGACGATGCCGAAGTCACCGAGCTCGGGGTCGGGCGCGATGACGTCGCTGGCGATGTCCGACGTCACCGTCGGCAGCTCGCGCGTCTCGCTGTCGAAGCCGCCCTCGGGGTTGCCGAAGCGGTCCACGAGACCGCCCTGGACCACGAGCGTGCCACCCTGCTCGATGGTCGGACGGCCGCCGATCTGGAAGTCGTCCTCACCGAGCGTGAAGACGCTGCCGTCGGGCTCGATGATCCAGCTCGTCCGTTCCTGGTCGCTGTCATCGAAGAGGCCAGCGCGGTCGGTCGTGTAGACCATGACGCCGATCGGGGCTGCGGCCTCGACGGTCATCGACACGTACTGCGTGACGGACTCGGTGCCGCTGGTCGCGGTGACGGCGAAGTCGTAGTCCATCGCGAAGGTGGCGGTCCCGCTGAGTTCACCGGTCGAGGCGTCGAAGGTCAGGTCGAAGGGGAGCTGTTCCTCGGGGGACGACTCGTCCTCGGGGAACTCCTCGGCGTAGTCGGCGTCCTCTTCGGAGAACCAGGTGAGGCTGTACTTCGGCTCCGGGAAGCCCTGCGCACGGAAGGTGTGCGAGAAGGCGTCACCGGCGACGGTGCTCAGCGCGAGCGGGTTGTCCTGCGTCGCGCCGGCCTTGGTGGGCTGGCCGTCCGCGCCGAGGAACGCCGGGGTCTGCGTCACGGCCGCGGTCGCGGCCGAGGTGACGGTCGACGTCTCGGTCGCGCCGGGCAGCGTGCCCGTCACGGCGACCGTGATGGTCTTGCGGACGTCGGTGGGGTCGACGACGTAGCTCGCGGCCTTCGACAGGACGTTGCCGTCCTGGTCGGTCCACGAGTACTTGTAGCCTGCCTCGTCGTCGAAGCCGGTGACGACGGCGACGAGTCGGGTGCCGACCTTCGCCGCGCCCTCGATGGCGACGGTGGCGTCGGCGGCCTCGGCGGTGACGTCCGGCTTCGGGGTCTCGGTCGGCGTCGGCGCCTCGGTGGCCGTCGGCGCGGTGGTCTCCGGAGCGACGGGCTCGTCGGTGGCCTCCGGGGCCGGTGCAGCCGGGGTCTCCTCGGCGGGAGCCGGGGTCTCGGGCGTGGTGTCGGCGGGCGGATCCGTCGGCGTGGACGTCTCGCTGCCCTCGGCCGGGGCCGGGGTCTCGACGGCCGAGATCGGCTGCGTGGTGTCGAGCGTCTCGGCGTTGGCGGCCGTCGCGGTCATGATGCCGAGGCCGGTGGTCAGGCCGACCAGGGCGACGGTGGTGCCGACGGCGCAGGCGCGACGGACTGTGGAGGTGCTGCGGTGCACGGGTTCCCCCAGGGAATCGGTCCAGGCCACTGGCCCGGATCATGTGAATTTGCCGAGAATGTCGGCGTTCTCGGATCGTAGCGGGATCAGGTCCTGGGGCTGTGACGATTCACCGGAATGTGACCCGGGTTGGGGGTGTGTGCGGGAAACCGCCTGACTTCCGCAGCCGCGGCGCGGCTGCGGAGGTGCGGAAGGACGGACGGGAGGCCCGGTGCCAGCTGGCACCGGGCCTCCCGTCCGTTCGTCGGTCGCGTCTCAGGCGCGACGGCGCCGCAGACGGTGGACCAGCAGGCCGCCGCCGGCGGCGAGCAGGCCGAGCGCCCACGCCAACGGCGTGGTCTCGTCGGCGCCGGTGTAGGCGAGGGTGCCGGGGGTGCCGCTCGTGGTGGTCGCGACCGCGGCCGTGGCGACGGGACGGACGGCGACGACGAACGTGGTCGAGGCGCCGCCCTGGGTGATGGTGAGACGGTGGTCCGAGGCGTGCGGGAACGTCACCTTCGAGGCGTCGCCCCGGGGATCGGCGGCGATCTTGTCCGACGCGACCGAGCTCGTCACCGTCGCGCCGAACCCGGTGCTCACGGAAGCCGGCGCGGTCGGGTTGCCGAACCGGTCGACGGCGAGGCCGGACACCACCAGCGAGCCGCCCTGCTGGACGGGGATCGAAGTGACGGTGCCGAGGGGGTCGCCCCCGCCGGAGAACGCGCTGATGACGCCACCGGGTGCGACCGACCAGACCGTTGCGCCGGGTGTGCCGGTGTCGACGATCGCCCGGACCCCGACGGGTGCGGCCGGCAGGACGGTCAGGCGCACGTACTCCGTGGCGGTCGCGGTGCCGCGGAGGGCGACGACCTCGAAGTCGTACGTGCCAGCGGTGGTCACGGTGCTGGTGAGCACCCCGGTCTCGACGTTGACGGTCAGGTCGGACGAGGGTGCGTCCTGGATCGCGTACGCCAGCGAACCCGTGCCGCCCGTGGTGCGGAACGTGTGCGTGAACGTCGCGCCGGCGGTGGCGGTGAGGGCGAGCGGCTTCGCCTTCGTCGAGGGCTCGGTGAAGACGACCGGCGACGGCGAGACGGTCAGGCGGACGTACTCGGTCACCTGTGTCGAGCCGCTGAGCGCCACGACCTCGAAGTCGAATGTGCCGGCGGTCGTCGGCGTGCCGCTCAGCACGCCGGTCTCGACGTTCACCGTGTAGTCCGCCGACGGGGCGTCCTGGATGGCGTACCCGACGGTGCCGTTGCCGCCCGTGGTGGTGAACGTGTGACTGAACGGCGTGCCGACCGTCGCGGTGAGGGCGATCGGGGCGGCCTGGGTCGACGGCTCGGTGAACGCGAGGTCGCTGCCGTCACCCGGTGCTGCCGCCGGGGTGGCGCTGTCCGTGGCCTTCGCGGCGGGGCTGGCGGCGTGCGTCAGGCTGGCACCCGGTGTCGCGGTCGCCGTGGTGCTCGTCGGTGTCGTCGTCCGCGTCGGCGTCGCCGCCGTCGCGGGCGCGCTGACGCCGATGACCGAGCCGATGGCGGTCGCCGCGACGACGATGCCGATCGTCGCCGCGCGGCGGACGGGCGGCTTGGTGGACTGGTGCATGGTTCCCCCTCGGGAGTCTGGTGGTGAGCACGCGGTGCCCGCGCGCTCCTCTGTGCTGACGTTACGGTTCACGGACCCGTTCCGACCCCTGCCGGAGATCACGGTTTCGTCTCGGTACTACCGGCTCTCATCTGGGGTTTTTCACAGAAACGCGCGACGACGGGCCGGAGGTGCGGGGCGGTCTCGCCGCGCACCTCCGGTCCGTCAGGCGGTTGCCGTGACGTGCCTCAGCCGAGTCGGCGACGCAGGCGCCAGACGAGCAGGCCGGCGCCCGATGCCAGGAGACCGAGGGCCCACGCGAGCGGGCCGGACTCGTCGGCACCGGTGTACGCGAGGGTGCCCGACGCGGTCGGCGTGTGGGTGGTCGTGACCGTGGTCGTCGCCGTCGGCTGCACCTCGAAGCGGATGGTGCTCGTCACGTCTCCGGACGCGACGGTGATCGTGTGCGGCGACGCGTGCTCGAAGGTCACCCACGTGGCCACAGCCTCGGGGTCGTACTCGGTGCGGTCACTGGCCACGTCGCTCGTGAAGGTGAGGTCGGTGTGGTCGCCGACCGGCTGCCCGTCGGCGTCCACGGCCAGGGCGCGGATCTGCACCCGGTCACCCTGTCGGGCCGGGATCGCGTCGACCTGCTGCGGGTCGCCGTCCGCCGGGTAGTAGGTGATCACGTCGCCATCGACGCCCCACCGGTCGCCGGAGGTCCCGTCCGCGGGGAGCACCCCGATGGTGATGCCGGCGACGGCAGCGGGGGCCTCGGGGACGCGGACCGTGAACGAGGTCGAGACGCCGCCCTCGGACACCGTCAGTGTGCGGGTGCCCGGCTCCGAGAACGTCACCGTGTTCGCCGACCAGTTCGGGTCCCAGACCACGCCGTCGGACGCGGTGGTGCTCGTGACGGTCGAGCGCGGGTACTCGTCGCCCGGGGTGGTGCGGTTGCCCAGCGCGTCGACGGCCAGCCCCGCGAGGGTCATCGAGGAGCCGACCGTGGCGGGGACCTCCGACACCACGGTGTCACCGGTGCCACCCGGCGCGTACTCCCGGATCGTCCCGTCGGCGTCGACCTGCCAGCTGACGTCGGAGTCCGAGCTGTCGACGCCGAACGTGACACCCACCGGGGCGCCGGGCTCGATGTCGACCTGGACGTACTGCACGGCGGTCTGGTGCAGGTCGGTCGCGGTGACCTGGAACAGTGCGGGTCCGTCGAACGTGCTCTTCGGGGTGGCGCTCAGGACACCGGTCTGCTCGTTCCAGGACCAGCCGTTGACGTCGTTGGTCGGGTCGAAGTTCAACGGGTTGAACAGGTACTCCAACGGGCCGTCGCCGCCCTGGGCGGTGAAGGTGTGCGAGAACGGCTGGCCGGCGGTCACGGTGAGGACGATCGGCGCGTCCTTGCTCGACGGCTCCGCCCAGGTGACGGGTGTCGATGCCTCGGGGGCAGCCTGTTCTGCGGCGGCGGGGGGCGTCGGCGCGGTGCCCGCGGCGGTCGTGCCCTGCGGAGCCGACGTCGCGGTGGTGCTCGGCGCAGCGGTCTCGTCGGTCGCTGCGGAGGCGGCGCTCGCCCCGATGCCGAACGCCGACGAAGCGGTGACGATCGCGATCGCCGCTCCGATCGCCGCGCTGCGGCGGAAGGTGTACTTGCAGGACTGGTTCACGGGATCCCCCTCGGATGCCTGGACGGGACGCCGGATCAGCGTCCTCTACTCAGGGAATGTCGCCCGCTGGCCAGTCCTGACGATCGCTCGATCACAGAATGATCACGACGGCAACGGAGCTCCGCAGCCGTCGTGCCGACCCGAGCCGCGCCTCCAGACCGCCGTGTCACGCTCCGACGACGGACGCGGCACGTTCGAGCGCGGCGCGGAGAGCACGCACCGCTGGCGACGACGCGCCAGCGGCGCGGACCACCGTGAAGATCGTCCGTCGCGGACCCTCCGGCAGCTCGAGCAGTCGACAGGTCGTCGTCCGGCCGGTCCACATCAGGTCCGGCATCAGGCTCACCGCGTTGCCGGACTCGACCAGGCGGATCTGCGTCTGCAGGTCGGCGGTCTCGTACCGGACGTCTGGCTCGAAACCCCAGCGCCGACAGACCTGCTCGGCGAAGTGCCGCGACGCGGTGCCGCGGGGCTCCATCACCCAGGGCATGGTGCGCGCGTCCTCGAGCGACGACACCGGGCGCAGTGCGGTGTCGAGCGGGGGCAGGGCGAGCCGCACCGCGTCGGTCGTCAGGTCCGATCGGTCGAGCCCGGGCAGGTGCGGTGCGGCATGTGCCGGGTACTGCTCGGCGATCACCATGTCGAAGTCACGAGCCCACGTCTCGTTCAGTGCGGTCTCCGGCTCCCGCTGCACCATCTCGACCCGGACGTCGGGGTGCTCCGTCGCCATCTCGTGCAGGGCGCTCGGCATCAGGGCCAGGGCCGCGGACTGGAACACGGCAACCCGCACCCGGCCCTGCACGGACGACAGGGTCTCCTCGACCTGGGACTGCGCGTGCTCGAGGACGTCGAGCACCTGGCCCGCCGCGGTGACCAGCACCTCGGCCTGCGGGGTGAGCTGCAGCCGTCGGCCGGCCTTGCGGAACAGCTGCACACCGGCCTCCCGCTCCAGGGCGCTGAGCTGCTGCGAGACCGCCGACGGGGTGAAGTTCACCGCCTCGGCGACGGCCGCGATCGTGCCACGGATGGACAGCTCACGGAGGAGCACGAGACGGCGGACGTCGAGCATGGTCCGACGCTAGCCGGAGCGCGACCGGAACGGTAGCGCAACTGAACGGTATCCATCAGGAACGCTCACTTCCGCTACCGCATCCCGGACCTCCACACTGAACCCATGACGACGCTGCACGAGGACTCCGCCATCGACCACGACGCCCTGGCGGACCAGTCCGTCGCGCTCGTCCGACAGTGGCTCGCCGAGGCCGAGTCGTACCCCGTCGACGGCTCCGCGAAGCAGCTCGCCGGGGTGCTCGCCGACCCCGCCGGCCTCGACTTCGCCGTCGGGTTCGTCGACGGCGTCGTGCGACCGGAAGACCTCGCCGTCGCCGCCCGCAAGCTCCGCCAGATCGCCCCGGACGCCCCCGGGTTCCTGCCCGCCGCGCTCCGCGGACTCGTCCGGCTCGGCGGCGGCATGGCCCCGGTCCTGCCGAACGTCGTCGTCCCCATCGCCCGCCGCGTCCTCCGGAACATGGTCGGCCACCTGATCGTCGACGCCACCGACTCCAAGCTCGGCCCGGCCATCGCCGGCATCAAGCGCGACGGCGTCCGCCTCAACGTCAACCTGCTCGGCGAGGCCGTGCTCGGCGAACGCGAAGCCGCCCGCCGGCTCGAGGGCACCCACAAGCTCCTGGCCCGCGACGACGTCGACTACGTCTCGATCAAGGTGTCGTCCACCGTGCACCCGCACTCCCCGTGGGCGTTCGACCACGCCGTCGACGACATCGTCGAGCAGCTCCGACCGCTCTTCCAGCGCGCCGCAGCCGCCAGCCCCGCCAAGTTCATCAACCTCGACATGGAGGAGTACAAGGACCTCGACCTCACCATCGCGGTCTTCACGAAGCTCCTCGACGAGCCCGAGTTCCTGGGCCTCGAAGCCGGCATCGTGCTGCAGGCGTACCTGCCCGACGCGCTCGCCGCGATGCAGGAGCTGCAGGAGTGGTCCGCCGCCCGCCGTGCCCGCGGCGGTGCCGGCATCAAGGTCCGGCTGGTGAAGGGCGCGAACCTGCCGATGGAGCAGGTCGAGGCCTCGGTGCACGGTTGGCCGCTCGCCACCTGGCACACCAAGCAGGACTCGGACACCAACTACAAGCGGGTGCTCGACTGGGCGCTCACCCCATCGCGCGTCGACAACGTCCGCGTCGGTGTCGCCGGGCACAACCTGTTCGACGTCGCCCACGCCTGGCTGCTCGCCGGTGAGCGCGGCGTGCGGGACGGCATCGAGTTCGAGATGCTGCTCGGCATGGCGCAGGGGCAGGCATCGGCCGTGAAGAACACCGTCGGTTCGCTCCTGCTCTACACGCCGGTCGTCCACCCGGGCGAGTTCGACGTGGCGATCGCCTACCTGATCCGTCGTCTCGAAGAAGGCGCGTCGCAGGACAACTTCATGTCCGCCGTCTTCTCGCTCGTGTCGTCGCCGCCGCTGTTCGCCCGCGAAGAGGAGCGCTTCCGCGCCTCCCTGGTGCCGCTCGCGACGCCCGAGGGGCTCGAAGCGCCGGCATCACACCGGGTCGCCGACCGGTACGCCGCCGTCGGCCGCCCCGGCCCCGGCCACTTCGAGAACACCCCGGACAGCGACCCCTCGGTCGGCGCCGTCCGTGCCTGGGGCGACGCCATCACCGCACGGGTCACCTCGTCGACGCTCGGCGTCCGTGCCGTCCAGGAGGCCCGGGTCGGCTCCGCCACGGCGCTCGACTCCGCGCTCGGTCGCGCCAAGGCCGCCGGTGCGGTCTGGGGGACCTGGTCCGGTGGTGCGCGTGGCGCGGTGCTGCACGCCGTCGGCGACGCACTCGAGGCGAACCGTGCCGCCCTCATCGAGGTCATGGCGTCGGAGACCGGCAAGACCATCGACCAGGCCGACCCCGAGGTGTCCGAGGCGATCGACTTCGCGCACTTCTACGGCACCCTGGCGTCCTCGCTCGACGACGTCGACGGTGCGACCTTCACGCCCGCAGCGCTGACCCTCGTCGCGCCGCCGTGGAACTTCCCCGTCGCGATCCCCGCCGGGTCCACCCTCGCCGCACTGGCCGCCGGGTCGGCCGTCGTCCTGAAGCCCGCGCCGCCCGCCGAACGCTCCGGCGCCGTGCTCGCCTCGATCATCGAGACCGCGCTCGACGCCCACGGGGCACCGGCCGACGTGCTCGCGTTCCTGCAGGTGTCCGAGGACGACCTCGGGCAGCAGCTCATCGCGTCGCCGATGGTCGACCAGGTCATCCTCACCGGTGCGTACGAGACGGCCGAGCTCTTCCGCTCGTTCCGGCCGGACCTGCCGCTGCTCGCCGAGACCTCGGGCAAGAACGCCGTGATCGTCACGCCGTCGTCCGACCTCGACCTCGCCGTGAAGGACGTCGTCGCGTCCGCGTTCGGGCACGCCGGTCAGAAGTGCTCGGCAGCGTCGCTCGTGGTCATGGTCGGCTCGGTCGCCAAGTCCAAGCGCTTCCGGAACCAGCTGCTCGACGCGGTGTCGTCGCTCACCGTCGGCTACCCGACCGACGCGGCGACCCAGATGGGCCCGGTCATCGAGCCGGCATCGGGCAAGCTGCTCGACGGCCTGACGACGCTCGGGGCGGGGGAGTCCTGGGCCGTCGAGCCGAAGCAGCTCGACGAGACCGGCAAGCTCTGGAGCCCGGGCGTCCGACAGGGCGTCCGCCGTGGCTCGGAGTTCCACCGCACCGAGTACTTCGGCCCGATCCTCGGCATGATGACCGCCGACTCCCTCGACGAGGCGATCGACATCGTGAACGAGGTCGACTACGGCCTGACCTCGGGACTGCACTCGCTCGACCCGGCCGAGATCGGCACGTGGCTGTCGCGGATCCAGGCGGGCAACCTCTACGTCAACCGCGGCATCACGGGCGCCATCGTCCGGCGTCAGCCGTTCGGCGGGTGGAAGAAGTCGGCGGTCGGCGCCGGCACGAAGGCGGGTGGGCTGAACTACCTGCTCGGGCTCGGGTCGTGGACGCCGGCGCCGGCGGTTGCTGCGTCCGGTGTCGCCGTGTCGGGTCCGGTCTCGGCGTTCGCCCGGGCTGCCGAGGTCGCTTCGCCGATGCTCGACCGTGCGCTGGCGTCCGACGAGCAGGCCTGGTCGACGCTGTTCGGCACCGCGACCGACGTCTCGGCGCTCTCCGCCGAGCGGAACATCGCCCGGTACCTGCCGTTCCCGTCGGTGCAGGTGCGGCTGGCCGCGGTCGCCGACGCGGACGCTGACGCCTCGGTGATCGAGCTCGTCCGCGTCGTCGCAGCCGCACTCCGGGCTGGCACGACGATCGAGGTCTCCACGGCCGCGACGCTGCCGTCGTCCGTCGCCTCGGCGATCCGGTCGCTGCCGATCGTGCGCTCGCTGTCGCAGACGGTGTCCGACGGGGCCTTCGCGAGCTCGGTCGCTTCTGGTCCCTCGACCCGCGTGCGGCTCATCGGTGGGGACACCTCGGCGCTGTACTCCGCCGTCGGTGGTCGTCCGGACGTCGCGGTGTACGGCGGCCCGGTGACCGAGGCCGGGCGGCTCGAGATCCTGCCGTTCGTCCGCGAGCAGGCGGTGTCGATCACGGCGCACCGCTTCGGCACGCCGAACCACCTGACCGACGACCTGATCTGACCCCGGACCGCGGCGCTGGCGTTCGGGTCCAGCGCCGCTTGCACGACCGAAGTGCCCCCGAACCGCGCGATCGCGTGGTTCGGGGGCGCTGTGGTTGTGCGGCGTGCGGAACGTCGTGCGCGCGGCTGTCCGGTCGCCGCACGGCCTCGGGTGCTTCGGAGGCACCGAGGGTTGCCTCGGGTGCGCGTCGCAACCACGGCGCGCAACCCTGAGGAGCTCCACCATGACCGAGCCGTTCGCACGCCCGACCGCCCTGGCCCACGTCCGTGTCACCGTGACCGACATCCACCGCAGCAAGGCGTTCTACCAGCAGCTGCTCGGCACCGACCCGGCGATCGACTTCAGCGACCAGGTCGACGAGCCCGGCGTGCGCGAGGACCGTGAGCGCTTCTACGGCGGCTCCGTGTTCCGGCTCGGCGACCAGGTGTTCGGGCTCCGTCCGGTCGCCCCGGCGGGGCAGACGTTCGACCCTGACACCGTCGGCCTCGACCACGTGAGCTTCGTCGTGGGGTCGGTCGACGAGCTGCACCAGGCGGCTGCACGCCTCGACGCCGCAGGGGTCGAGCACGGCGAGGTCACCGACCTCGGCGACGCCGGCATGGTGATCCTGTCCGTGCAGGACCCCGACGACATCAACCTCGAGCTGGCTGCGCTGAAGGGCTGAGGTCCTCAGTCGGCGACGGCGGGCTGCTGCGCGACCATCGAACCCGTGACGAGCTCGCGGAGTTCGGCGGGCAGCGGGATCGGACGACGGGCACCTTCACGGTCGATGATGACGTGCACGAACTCACCCGTGGCGAGCAGCGCCCCGTCGGACTGCCGGAACAGGCCGAACTCCCACGACAGGCTCGTGGTGCCGAGGTGCTTCGAGCGCATCCCGACCTCGATGACGTCCGGCCAGACGGCGGACTCGACGAACCGGCAGCTCGACGACACCAGCACGGCGATCCACTCCGACGAGAACGGGTCGAGCCCGGCGAACTCGCGGAACCAGTACGTCGACGCGTTGTCCATCGCCGAGTAGTAGATCGTGTTGTTGACGTGCCCGAACATGTCGTTGTCGTTCCACCTGGTGGGGTAGGAGCGGCGGAACGGGTACTCGTCGATGGTCATCGGTCTCCGATCGGTGGTGCGGGTGTGGCGTGCACCGCGTCGGGCCGCAGGACGTACTCGAACGCCGCACGTGCCCGGTCGGGATCAGGGGTCTCACCGGAGATGAACTCGGCGTAGGTGAACGACTCGGAGATCCGGACGAGCAGCCGTGCGAGCTCCTCAGCCGACAACGGTGCCGGATCGAACGTACCGGACGACTCCTGCTGCTCGATGAGTGCGGTGACCCGGGCGACGAACCGGCTCTGCACGTCGCTCTCCGAGGTGGTCAGCAGACGCATCGCCCGAGCCGGTTCGCGGGTCAGGAACGCACGGAAGTACGGGGCGTCGATCAGGTCCGCGGTGAACCGGTCGAGCACGACGACGAGCCGGGCTGCCCCGGTCGCTCCGATCTCGTCGGCGGCGTGGGTTGCCCCGTCGAGCGTCGGGACGGCGAGGGACCACAAGATCTCGGACAGCAACCGGTCACGGTTGCCGACCCAGCGGAACAGTGACGTGCGATCGACGCCGAGTGCGGCAGCCAACGCCCCCATGTCGATCCGCGACCCGGCGATGAAGGTGTGACGGGCCTCCCGGAAGGCGCGCAGCGCAGAGTCTGATGTGTACACGCGATCCTCTCTTGCAACGTTTTCGAGAATGATGCATCGTGGTTCCCATGTCAACGACCATGCCCGCCACGGCCCTGCTCGAATCGGACTTCTACGGCTTCCAGCAGCAGCTCACCGAGCAGGAGCGTGCGTCGCTCGGGCAGCTCCGGCAGTACCTCGAGCAGGAGGTCCGGCCGATCGCCGACGAGTACTGGGCGCGTGCCGAGTTCCCGATGCAGGTCATCGCGCCGCTCGCCGAGCTCGGCATGTACGGGCCGGGCGTGCCGATGGTGCGCCGGTTCGAGAACTCGGCCGTCTACCGCGGGTGGACAGCGCTCGAGCTCGGCCGGGTCGACGCCAGCGTCGCCACCTTCATCGGTGTGCAGTCCGGCCTGGCGATGAACTCCATCGCGGTCGCCGGCAGTGACGAGCAGCAGCGGGAGTGGCTGCCACGGATGGCCGCCGGCGAGCTCATCGGGGCCTTCGGACTCACCGAGCCGTACTCCGGCAGCGACTCCGCCAAGGGCCTGCGCACCACCGCGCGGCGCGAGGGCGACGAGTGGGTGCTCGACGGCGAGAAGCGCTGGATCGGCAACGCCACCTTCGCCGACGTCGTCGTGATCTGGGCGAAGGACGTCGCCGACGGCCAGGTCAAGGGCTTCCTCGTCACCACCGACACCGCGGGCTTCACCGCGACGAAGATCGAGGACAAGATCGCGCTGCGCGGCGTGCAGAACGCCGACATCGTCATGCGGGACGTCCGTGTCCCCGAGTCGCGTCGGCTGCAGAACGCCACGTCGTTCCGCTCGACCGCCGAGGTGCTCCGACTGACCCGCACCGAGGTCGCCTGGCAGGCGGTCGGCATCGCGATCGGCGCGTACGAGGCCGCCCTGGCCTACGCCCGCGAGCGGGTCCAGTTCGGCAAGCCGATCGCCGCGCACCAGCTCGTGCAGGACCTGCTCGTCAAGTCGCTGTCGAACATCACGGCCTCGATCGCACTCTGCACGCAGGCCTCGGCCATGCAGGACGCCGGGGTCGGTGGCGACGAGCACTCCGCGATGGCCAAGGCGTTCGCCACTTCGAAGATGCGCGAGACCGTCGCCTGGTGCCGCGAGGTGCAGGGCGGCAACGGCATCGTGCTCGACAAGGGCGTCGCTCGGTTCTTCTCCGATGCCGAGGCGATCTACTCGTACGAGGGCACGCGCGAGGTCAACACCCTGATCGTCGGCCGGGCGATCACCGGGCAGGCCGCGTTCGTGTAACTGCCCGGCTGGTGTGGAGCGGTTCGCCGGTTCGCTGGTTCGCTGGTTCGCTGGTTCGCTGGTTCGCTGGTTCGCTCGTTCGTGTCAGGCCGGTGTCGACTTGAGCAGCCGGTTCACCGCGATCATCGCGCCACCCACCACCGCCGGGACGCCGCCGCCGGGGTGGACCGACGCACCGACCCGCCACAGCCAGGGCCGCCAGGGGTCGTTGTACGAGGGACGGTGGAACGGCCCGCTCAGCCACGGCGGGCGTGCCGCTCCGTAGAGCGCCCCGTGTGGTTCGCCGCCCTCGCCGTAGTACTGCGGATCGAGCACGACCTGCTCGTCGAGCAGGTCGGTGAGGGGCCCGTCGAGTCCCATCGCGCGGGAGACACGGTCGACCTCGCGCCGCACGAAGGGGTGCTCCGCCGTGTAGTGACCGCCGTCGGCGGGCGCGGTGAGCAGGATCCCTGCGGTGCTGCGCCCGTTCGGGTACACCTCGCCCGCGCGGTACTGGTTGACGAACACCATGGTGTCCGCCGGCTCGTCGCCGGCCTCCAGGCTGCGGTGCAGTGCCGCCGGCTTCGTCGGGAGCACCACGCTGTGCGCCGCGAGGTCCGCCGGCAACTCCTGGCGGAGGACGCCGTACACCGCGACGGCCGAGCAGGAGAGGGTGCGCGGACGCAGACGGGGGAGCGGTGGGATCCGCGACGGGCCCGTCAGTGTGGTGAGCCGGTCGGCGTCCACGGCGCTGACGACGAGGTCGGCCGGGTACCGCCCGACCTCGGTGGTGACCCACCCGCGCTCGATGCGGGTGACGGCCTCGCCGGTGCGCACCTCGGCTCCGGCGGCCTCGGCCAGCCGGGCCAGCGCGAGCACGATCTCGTAGATCCCGCCGCGCGGCACCCAGGCACCGGTCTCCGCCATGATCGCCGGCATGCTCGCGTAGAGGGCCGGGGTGCGTGCCGGCGAGACGCCCGCGTTGAGGGTGTGGATCGCGATGATCTCGCGCAGCCCGTCCGGCAGCCACGGCAAGCCGTCCAGGTAGGCGCGCGTCGTGAGTCGCGAACCGTAGACGGCCAGGAGCCGACGGAGCGCCGGGAGGGCCGCGCGGTCGAGGGGGTCGGCGAGCAGCAGCTCGGTCACGTCGTCGGCGAGGGGTGCGTGCAGGTCCGAGAACCGGCGCCAGGCGGGGTACCACGGGTGGTCGGGCGCCACCGGCAGCGAGGTCTCCTCGCCGTCGTGGTAGTAGCGACCGACCTCGGGCATCCGCACCAGGTCGAGGTGACCGGCATCGCGAGTGCGCTCGGGTGCGCCCGCGTCCGCGCCGTCGCCGAGTCGCCGCAGCAACTCGTCCCACACGGCGGGGAACGTCATCAACGACGGGCCGGTGTCGATCCGGTCCGCACCCAGGTGGATGCGCCGGCTCTTGCCGCCGAGCTCTGCGGAGGATTCGAGCAGGGTGACCCGATGGCCAGCACGTGCGAGCAGCGCGGCGGCGGTCAGGCCGCCGATCCCGCCCCCGACCACGACGATGCGGCTCACGAGCGGCCTCCCAACACGATCGACACCATGAGGAGCACCCCGACGAACGACCCCGCGATGTACGGGAAGGCGACCGACAGACGGTACAGGCGGTGACCGGTCTCCGGCGTCGGATCACGAAGCAAGGACACCACCAGGATGCCGGCGATGAGCAGGTTGACTGCGGCCACGGGCACGCTCACCACGGCGAAGAGTGCCGTCGAGGCGATCCACCAGGACCCGCTCCACCATGCCGTCCCGCGCGCGCCGAGCCGGACCGCGGTGGTGGTGATGCCCGCACGGCGGTCCTCCTCGATGTCCTGCACCGCGTCGAAGGCGTGCTTGGCCACGCTCCACGCCATCAGGCCGAGGGCAGCCGGCCACACCGGGGTGACCGAGAGCGCCGCGGGGACGATGACCAGCGGCAGCGCGTACGCGGCGTTGCTCAGCGAGTCGAGGAACGGCCGCGCCTTGAACCGCAGCGGCGGTGCGGAGTAGAAGACGAAGACACCCGCGTAGAGCAGGATCACCGCGTTCGCGAGCGGCGGCAGTGCGATGGAGAAGTAGACGAGGAACGGGACGTTCACGACCGCGACGGCCCAGGCGATCAGCCGCACCTCGGACTGTCGGATCCTGGCACCCTCGATCGACCCCTTGCGGGGGTTGGCCGCGTCGGTGTCCTGGTCGTAGATGTCGTTGACGCCGTAGATGAGCAGGTTGAACGGCAGGGTGAGCCACAGGATGAGCGGCAACGCCCGCACGTCGAACAGCGCGCCGGTGAGCCACACGGCAACGAGCCCGGAGCCGATGGTGTTGATCCACAGCACCGGTCGCGAGATGAGCAGGAGCCGGCGCACGGCCGGTCCGATCCCGGACAGCGCGGTTCGCGGGATCCGCTCGAGTCCGTCAGTCACGGGCCCGAGCGTACCCGGCCGACGGTGACGCCGGGCGCCGGCTTCCCCGCCACACTGGTCGGATGCGCATGATGCTGCTCACCGCCGGCACCCGCGGCGACGTCGAGCCCTTCGCCGCACTGGCACGACGTGCCCTGTCCCGCGGACACCAGGTGCGGCTGGCGCTGCCGGACGACGCGGTCGCGCCTGACGGTGTCGACACCGTGCGCCTCGGCCTGGACGCGCACCGGGTGCTGTTCCCTGTCCGGCGCACCCCTCGAGTGCTCGCGCACCACCTGCGCACCGAGGTGCGTCCTGCGATGCGCCGGATGCTCGCGGCCGCGGTGCGGGAGAGCGTCGACTTCGGCCCCGGCGTGGTGGTTCACCACCCGCTGATCCTGAGCGCTCCGATGGTGGCGGACGCGCTCGGCGTCCCCCGCGTGCTGGTGGAGTTCGCACCCGTGGCGACCCCGAGCGAGCGCTTCCCCGCCGCCGGAGGCCCGACGGCGACCCGAGACCTCGGCCCGCGCAACCGGTCCACCTACGCCGTCCCCCGCGCCGTCGCCCGTCTCTTCGACGCCGACGTGGTGCGCGCCGCCGCCGAGTTGCCGGGCGGCCGTCGTCCCGCGCGGCGGTCGCCGTCGCGTGCGACGCTCATGGCTGTGAGTCCCGCGTTGCTCCCGCGGCCCGACGACTGGCCCGAGCGGGTGCACCAGACGGGGGCCTGGTACGAGGCGACACCGTCGGCGTCACTCGACCCCGAGGTCGGCGACTTCCTGCGGGCCGGTCGCTTCATCGTCGCCTCGTTCGGGTCCATGGCGACGGGGACGGCGCGGGACGCAGCGGCTCGAGGGTCTGCGATCGTCACGGCTGCCCGTTCCCACGGCCTCCGGGTGCTGCTCGTCACCGGGGCGGGCGGCCTCGCGCTGCCGGCTGCGCTCCGTGGCCCCGACGTGCTGGCGGTGGGGTCGACGCCGTTCGACGCGGTGCTGCCGGGCGCGACGCTCGCCCTGCACCACGGCGGGGCCGGTACCGCGCACGCCGTTGCCCGCGCCGGCGTGCCCGCGGTCGTCGTGCCCGTCACCGCGGACCAGCCGTTCTGGGCCGCGCAGCTGCACCGACAGGGCGTGGCCGCCGCTCCGGTTCCGCTGCGTCGCGTGTCGGTGGGCACGCTCGAACCCGCGATGCGCGATGCCCTGACCCGCCGCGACCGTGCCGCCGACGTGGGGCGGCGGATGCAGGGAGAGCACGGGGTCGAGCGGGCGCTCGACGTGCTCGAAGCCCTCTGAGCCGTGGCCGCGGGGCGGGCAGGGATCGTCGGCGGCTGCTCCTTCCGTCCGGACGTGTCGCTCAGCCGAGCAGCTCGGGTCGCTCCCACTCCTGGTCGAGCACGTGCTGCCCGAGGAACGCGAACACCGTCTCGTACCAGACCACGGCGTGCTGCGGGGAGAGCACCCAGTGGTTCTCGTCCGGGAAGTACAGGAACCGGTGCGGCATCGAGCCGTCCGGCGCCGCGTGGTGCTCCGCGAGCTCGGACCACAGCCGCAGCCCCTCGCCGATCGGCACCCGGTAGTCCTTGTCGCCGTGGATGACGAGCATCGGTGACGTGATGTCGCCCACGAACCGGTGCGGGTCGTTCGCCGCGATCCCGTCGGCGTCGAAGATCGACGACCAGTACTGCGACGAGTCCGTCGTGCCGTTGAACTGGTCGAGCGCCCACAGGCTGGCGTGGGTGACGATCGCCCGGAACCGGTCGGTGTGCCCGGCGACCCAGTTCGCCATGTACCCGCCGAACGACCCGCCCATCGCCGCGGTGCGGGAGGCGTCGATGTCGGCTCGGGCCTCGACCACGTCGGTGATCGCCATCAGGTCGGTGTACGGCGCCTGCCCCCAGGCGTTCCAGCCGCGGTTCACGAAGTCGAGCCCGTAACCGGTCGACAGCGCGGGGTCCGGCAGCAGCACGGCGTACCCGCGTGCCGCGAGCAGCATCGGGTTCCACCGCCACGACCACTGGTTCCAGGAGTTGAGCGGCCCACCGTGGATCCACAGGACGAGCGGGTGCGGCCCGTCGCCTTCGGGCACGACCAGCCAGCCGCGCACACGGGCACCGTCGGCAGCGGTCGTCTCGACCTCTTCCAGGTGGGCGGGCACGTCCGGCAGGGGCGCCGGCGTCGCCAGCGCGGTCACCGTACCGTCCGTCGCGATCCGCACGGGGTGCAGCGGCGCCGCCCAGGAGGCCCGGAGCGCCACGACCACGCCCGTCGCCTCCGCCACGCGCAGGCTCGAGTACGCCCAGTCGTCGTGCGTCAGCTGCTCGACGGCGCCGCCGTCGAGCGGGATGCGGAAGACCGGCGCGCGGCCGTCCTGGTCGGCCACCGCCAGGAGCGCCCCGTCGCCGTGCTCGAACACGAGCTCGCTCGGCCAACGGTCCCAGTCGGCCGCGATGCGGCGGGCGTCGGAGCCGTCGATGCCGGCCGTCCAGACCTCCTGCTGGTTCGCACCGGCCGGGGTGGAGCGGACGGTGCGGACCCAGGCGATCGTCCGACCGTCGTGGCTGAGCGCCGGCATCTCGTGGTCGACGGCGGCGTCGTCGAACAGCACCGTGCGGTGGCCGCTGGACAGGTCGATGGTGACGAGCGTCGAGCGGTGTCCACGGGCCTCCCGGACGCCCACGGCTGCCAGCAGGACCGATCCGTCGGGGGTGAGCGCTCCGCTGACGTGGTCGAGGGAGCGGCCGGGGGACGGCGTGCGGTCCACGGGCTGAGCGACTTCGTCCGCGCCGCCGGCCGTGTCGAGCGTCAGGACATGGGTCTGGGCCGGACCCAGGTCGTGGTCCCAGTACCGCACCGGGTAGGTCTCGTGCAGGATCGCGCGGACGTGCTTGTCCTTGCGGGTCTTCCGGAGCCCGGCGTCGGCCTCGAGCACCGTCGACGGGTCGGAACCGGCCCCCGGCAGCAGGTCGGCGGTCAGCGCGACGACGTCCGACGACGACGCGGTGGCCAGGACGCCACCGACACCCCCGGCGAGACGGGTGAGCGGGCGGGCCTCGCCACCCGCGGCGGGCAGCACCCAGAGCTGTGCCGCCTCGAGGTCGCTAGCGTCCGCGTCTGGCCGGGCGGAGACGAAGAGCAGGTCGCCGGTGCGGGTGAAGGCGATGCCGCCCTCGCCCTTGGCGGAACGGGTGAGGCGGACCGGGCGCGCAGCGGACCCGCTGTCGTCGGTCGACGACGTGGGCACCTGCCAGATGGACCGGCGGGAACCGGTGCCGTCCGGATCGAGTGCACTGACCGTCAGGGCGACGCGAGTGCCGTCCGGACTGACGTCGATGCCGTCGACGCGGGGGAGCGCGATGTACTGGTCGAGGTCGGAGAACGGGGCGCTCATGCGTGCACGCTCGCCAGGTCCTCGGCCCAGAAGGCGGCGATCTGCTCGGCGACCGCGGTGCCCTGGGCGTGGCCGGCCTCGGCCGACGGCGCCTGGGTGGCGAGCGAGAGCGAGTTCGTGCCGAAGGCCTGCTGGGACGCGCTGTCGGCCACGACGACCTCGACCGACGAGCCACCGGCGCGCAGGGCCTCGACCGCGACGTCGAGCCAGGGTCCGCACGGAGACGGCCCTTCGGGTCCGCAGGCGATGACGAGGACCCGCTCGTACCCGGCGGCGGCGTCGGCGTTGGTGCCGGAGCGGACACCGCCGTCGACGTAGGGGCGGCCGTCGATGCTGACGGGGGTCCACACGAAGGGCACCGAGCAGCTGGCGGCGACCGCGCGGGGGAGCGGGACGCCGTCCGCTGCGGTCAGCAGGCGGAAGGTGCCGTCGGTGGCGTCGACCGCGGTGACGGCGAGGGGCTTCTCCGGCCACTCGGTGGACGGGAGCGTCTCGCCGAAGGTCACGATGCGCTCGTCGTCGGTCTGCCCGCCGACGACCTGCTGGGCGGCCTGGCCGAGTCGAGCGCGGGCGTCCTCTTCGTCGGTCGCGCCCTGCAGTGCTGCGCCGATGTGCTGCTGCACGGCTTCGACGTCGATCGGTGCCGGCTCTTCGTAGGTCGTGGGGGCCGGGCTGTGCTGCTGGTCGTGGGCCTGCTGGACGGCACCGTTCCGGACGAAGGCGCCGACGACGCTGCCGGCGCTCGTGCCGACGACCAGGTCGGCGGCGTCGAGGTCGACGCCGGCTTCCTGCAGGGCGACGAGGACGCCGACTTCCCAGGCGATGCCGGCGACACCTCCGCCACCGAGGACGAGGGCTCTGGATCCGGGAACGGGCGTGCTGACGTCGGTCATGGGTCCTGCTTACCAGCTGCGTGCGACGGGCTGGTGGAGGCCGTCGGATCCTGTGGAGAACCGACCTGTGGACAACTCCGTCCGAGTCGGTGGCGTGACCTAGCGTCGTCGTCATGGGGCATCAGCGTTCAGGACGGGTCGGCACGGTCGTGTGGCCGATCGTGGTGGCTGCTGCGCCCACCGCCGCGTTCCAGCTGCCCAACCTGTTCGTCGCCCCGGCGGTCCGACTCTCGCTCGTCGCGTTCGGGCTCGTCGTGCTCGTCGCCGCGGTGACGGTGCAGGTGGTCCGGACCCGGCGCAGCGACGCCGCGCGCTCGGTGGCCGAGGACAACGCCACCGCGGCGGAGCTCGAGCAGTCGACGGCCGTCCGGTACGCGTTCGGTCAGATCGCCACCCGGCTCGTCCGGTTCACCGAACTGCGCCGGTCCGAGCGCCACGGCGAGCTCTCCGTCGTCGCCGACCGTGTGGCCGTGGCCTTGGCGTTCTACCTGCTGCCGAAGGTGCCCGACGTCCGCGCCAACGTCTACCAGCTGTCCACCGATCTGCGGGCGCTCGAGCCGATCGGTCACGCCGGCGCCGGCGACACCGCCGGTGTCTTCCGCGCGGGCACGCCCTACGGCGACCGCAACCTCGAGTGGGTGTTGGTCGGGGGATCACCCCGGATCGTCGGCGACCGCTCCGCCGACGTCGACGTCGACCAGGACGTGCCGGGCTTCGAACCGCGGTACTCCTCGTACGTGTCGGTGGTGATCCGGTCCGACCAGTACTCGTTCGGCATGCTCACCGTCGACTCCCCGGTCCCCGACGCCTTCACCGAACTCGACGCCAAGAACATCGCGATGATGGCGTCGTTCATGGCCGTCGCGTTCTCGCTGACCTACTCGTTCCCCGAGCGCGACCGCAATCCAAGGAAAGGCCCGTGATGCTCACACGCTCTGTCGGACGCTCGACGTACGATGCCCCCATGACGACCGTGAACCCTGCTCCGCCGTCGTTCGGGCGTGCCCGGATCTCCTCACCGAACTGGAACGACACCACCACCGACGCCGACTACGAAGACCTCGACGTCATCGCCGCCAACATCGAGCGCGAGCGCGCAGCAGCCCGGATCCGGGTCACCGCTGCCATCGCTGCGCGTCTGGGTCGCTGACCCCTCCCGCACCGTCCACCACGAACGGCTCCCACGCATGCGTGGGAGCCGTTCGTCGTCCGCCGAGCCGGAGCCGGACCCGGAGTGGGATCCGGTGTCGCGGCTACGGCGCCTCGGTCACGTCGATGAGCACCTTGCCGACCGTGTCCTGCTCGACCGCGTCGTGCGCCCGGGCGGTCTCCTCGAGCGCGAACCGGGTGAGCGGCAGTCCGGCGTCCTCGCCGACCGGCAGTACGCCGTCGTGCAGCGCCTCGGTGACGTCCTCGGCCGCAGCGGACAGCGCCTCGTCACCGATCGTGTAGAGCAGCAGGAACTGGTAGCGGGCGTTCACGGTCATGTTCGGCCGGATCGGCAGGCTCGCCTCGTCCCCGCCGTTGTTCGCGTAGATCGACACGACGCCGTGGTTCGCCAGCACGTCGGCGACGAGTGTGGCGTTCTGCGGGATCGAGACCTCGACGACGATGTCGACGCCGTCGGGCGCGATCGACCGGATGCGCTCGGCGGCGTCCTCCTCGCGGTAGTTGACGATGTGGTGCGCGCCGGCCGCCGTCGCCAGCGCTGCCTTCGCGTCCGAGCTGATCGTCGTGATGACGGTCGCTCCGGCCCAGCGGGCGAGCTGGATCGCGGCGTGCCCCACGGCGCCGGCACCGCCGGCGACGAGCACGGTGAAGCCGTCCAGGGCATCGGGGCCGAGTCGGGCGGGGCCGTCCTCGTGGGTGGTGAGGGCTCGGTGCGCCGTCATCGCGGGGACCCCGAGCGCGGCGCCGACGTCGAACGAGATGCCGTCGGGCAGCGTGACGACGCGGGACTCGGGGACGACGGTGTACTCCTGCGCGGTGCCGGTCGGCCGTGACGCCGCCGCCATGAACAGCCAGACGCGGTCACCGACGGCCAGTCCCTCGACACCGGGGCCCACGGCGTCGACCACACCGGCGCCGTCCTGGTTCGGCGTGATCTCGGGGAAGGGCAGGCCGTCGCCGTAGGTGCCGCCGGCGCGGGCCTTCCAGTCGGTCGGGTTGACGCCGGAGACGACGACGCGGACGCGGACCTCGCCCGCGCCGGGTTCCGGGATCTCCCGCTCGACGAGTTCGAGGACGTTGCTGGCACCGGGCTTCGTGTAGACGATCGATCGCATGTCCCCAGGCAACCACTCGTCACCGTCGGGGATTCCGAGCGCGCCGGAGCGCAGCGCGCGCCGGAGCTCAGCGCGCGTCGTACCCCTCGCGCGCCACCGCGACGTCGGGCATGTGCGAGGTCGCCCAGTCCTCCAGCGGCACGAGGACCGTGCGCAGGGACCGTCCGAGATCGGTCAGCTCGTACTCCACGTGCGGCGGGATCTCGGGGAACACCGTGCGCGTGACCATGCCGTCGCGTTCGAGTGCCCGCAGGGTCTGGGTGAGCATCTTCTGCGAGACCCCCTGCACCCGGGCCGCCACCGCCGAGTACCGTGCGGGACCGTCGGCGAGGACGCCGATCGTCAGCACGCTCCAGCGGTCGCCGATGCGGTCGAGCAGCTGCCGACTGGGGCAGTCCGCCGCGTAGGGGCTGTACTCGAGTGCTGACATGGTGTCCTCCGAAACGCACCGCCAGGTGCCTACTTACTCAAAGAGAGTAACTCTTGTACGGTGACTGTCAACGTCACCGACGCCCAGCACGTCCACGAAGGGAACACCATGACCAACATCGTCGTCTTCGGAGGCACCGGCTACGCCGGCTCCGCCATCACCCACGAGGCCCTCTCCCGCGGCCTCACCGTCACCGCGGTCGCCCGCGACACGAGCAAGCTCGAGCCGGCCGAGGGCCTCACCCTGGCGCAGGGCGACGCGTTCGACGCCGACTTCGTGTCCGAGGTCACCAAGGGTGCCGACGTCGTCGTCGTCTCGCTCCACGCCGCGCAGGCCGACGGCAGCGAGCTGAAGGACAAGTTCCAGCACTTCGTCGACGCCGCCGCCGCGGCTGGCGCGCGGCTCGGCATCGTCGGCGGTGCCGGCTCGATGCGCGTGTCCGAGGACGGCCCCCGCCTCTTCGACACCGACGGCTTCCCGGACGCCTTCAAGGGCGAGGCGAAGAGCCACGCGCAGATCCTCGACGCCCTCCGCGCCTCGGACACCCAGGTCGACTGGTTCTACGTGAGCCCCGCCGCGGCCTTCGGCAGCTACAACCCGGGCGAGCGCCGCGGCACCTACCGCGCCTCGGACGAGGTCCTGCTCGCCGACGCCGAGGGCAACTCGGACATCTCCGGCGCCGACTACGCGATCGCGTTCGTCGACGAGATCGTCACCCCGGCGCACCACCAGACGCGCTTCGGCGTCGCCTACTGAGGCACTGCCCCTCGCGGGACACCGGTGTTCGCGCAACACACCGCGGGATTCCGCGGCGTCGAGCGTGAACACCGGTGTTTTGCGTACGGCCTGGCGCGACCAAGGGGCGGACGGGAGGCGCGGGGCGGGGCCGCCACGGGCCTCCAGGCCGGCGGGTGGTCACCGCGAAGTCCCGCGTCAGTGCGCGACGATCGCCGGCACCGGCAGGTGGTGTCGCATCCGCACCGCCAGGTGCAGGCCCCCTCGGCGGGCGAGCACGAGCGCGATCACCGCGGCGGCCGCAGCCGGCACGCCACCGGCGACCATCATCCCCACGTGCGCACCGAAGCGGTCGACGACCTGGCCCATCAGCGGGCCGCCGATCGCCTGTCCACCGAGCAGCACCAGGACGTAGAGCGACATCACCCGGCCGCGGATCGCCACGTTCGACGACAGCTGCACGAGCGAGTTCGACGCGGTCTGGAACAGCAGCTGCGACATCCCCACGGCCACGAGCGCGACGGTGAACGGCGCGATCGCGGGGATCGACCCCGACACCACGAGCAGCACGCCCGTCCAGAACACCCCGCCGACGATGGTGCGGAGCCGCACGACGGCCCGCCGGGTGGACAGCAGCGCGCCGACCAGGGCGCCGATCGCGACGGCGGAGTTGAACACCCCGTAGCCACCGGCGCCGACGTCGTACACCTGTGACGCGAAGGCGGACAGCAGCACCGGCATCGTCAACGCGAACACCGAGAAGAACGCCACGAGGATCACCGGCACGATGATCGTCGGCTTGTTGACGGCGTAGCGGAGGCCCTCCACGAGCTGCCCCTTGCCCCGCGGCGCCGGGGGTGTGCGGTGCAGTTCGGAGACCTTCAGGAACCCGAGCGTCACGACGACGGCCACGCAGGCGATCGCGTTCACGCCGAACGACCAGCCGGCACCGACCGCGACGAGCAGGGCCCCCGACAGTGCCGGACCGATCATGCCGCCGAGCTGGAACACCGACGAGTTCACGCTGATGGCGTTCCGCAGGTGCTTGTGCCCGACGATCTCGGTGACGAACACCTGCCGGGCCGGGTTGTCGATCACGGTGACCATGCCCACCAGGAACGCGATCACCCAGATGTGCCACGCCTCGACGACGCCGGCGAGCGTCAGCACGGCGAGCAGAGCGGACAGCACGGCGAAGACGCCCTGCGTGATCATCATGAGCGCGCGCTTCGAGAACCGGTCGACCAGCACGCCGCCGAGCAGCCCGAACAGCAGCATCGGCGCGAACTGGCAGGCGACCGTGATGCCGACCTGCGCGACCGAGCCGGTCAGCTGCAGCACGAGCCAGTCCTGGGCGATGCGCTGCATCCAGCCGGCGGTCATCGCGACCAGGTTCGTCGCCGTGAACAGCCGGAAGTTCGGCACGGACAGGGCGACGAGCGTGTGGCGCCACGGCGGTCGCGTGGTCTGGATCGGGAGCGGTTCGGTGGGCGGGGGGAGGGTCGTCGGTGACGCGCTCACGGTGCGGGGTTCTCCGGACGTCGGTGTGGATCTGGTACCCCAACGAAACTACGTGGTGCCGAGCCATTCGATACCCCTATGGTGGCTATCAGTCCATTGCGATGTCGAATGACCGCGCGAATGCCCGCATGGATGGCTGCTCGAACGACAGCTCGAACGCCCGCGCGAACGAACGAGGTGCCCTGTGCTCGATCCGGTCCTGTTGCAGACGTTCCTTGCCGTGGCGGAGACCGGCAGCTTCACGCAGGCCGGCACCCGGCTCGGCATCAGCCAGCCGACGGTGTCGCAGCACGTCCGGCGTCTGGAGACCGCGGTGGCACGCACCCTGGTCGCCCGGGACACCCGTGGCGTCGCGCTCACCGACAACGGGGACGCGATGGCGGGGTTCGCGCGGACGATCCTCGCCGCACACGCCACCGCCGACGCCTACTTCTCCGGCGCGGCCACCCGCGGACGGCTCCGGTTCGGCGCTGCGGACGACCTCGCCATCACCCAGCTGCCCCGGATCCTGCGGGACTTCCGGCGGCTGCACCCGCAGGTGAACCTCGAGCTCACGGTGAACCAGTCGTCGCCGCTGCTCCGGCGGGTGCACGCCGGTCAGCTCGACCTGGTGTTCATCAAGCAGACGGCGGGGGAGTCGGCCGAGGGCACCCGGGTCGCCACCGACCAGATGGTGTGGATGGCGCAGGACGGCATCGCCCTGGAACCCGGCGAACCCGTGCCGCTCATCGCGTACCAGGCGCCGAGCATCAGCCGGCAGATGGCGATCGACGCGCTCGAGGCCGCCGGCCGCACCTGGCGGATCACCTGCAACACCCGCGACGTGAACGGGGTGCTGGCCGCGGTGCGCGCGGGCATCGGCGTCGCGGTGTTCCCGCACTCGCTCATCCCGGCGGACCTGGTGAAGGTGTCGCAGCGGCTCGGGCTGCCCGACCTGCCCGCGGTCGACTACGTCCTCATCGCGAACCCGACGGTGCAGCGGGAGCCGATCGACGCCCTGACGAACGCGATCCTGTCGCGCGGGGTCGTCCGCGCCGTCTGAGCGGTTGCGACCTGCGTCCGCCAGCGCTCAGACGCCGGTGTGTCGCCCCCGGTGCGTGCTGCGAGACGCCGGCGTGTTCCATCGACGCCGCAGAGTCATCGATACGCCGCGGCTTTCGGGGGCGTCTCGACGTCCCCGGGGCGTCGCACCGAGACGCCGGCGTCTGAGCGGTCGCGGCGCTACGGGGCGAGCGTCGGGGTCACGCCGGTTCCGGTGACGTCCGACAGTGTCACCCCCGCGAGCGGCAGCAGCGCCGCGGCGACCGCCCACAGCAGCACGACGGTGCCGACACCACCGAGCACGGCGCCGAGCAGCGCGACCGGCCGCTGCCACGTGGCTGTCCGGTCGCGCAGCGCCACGATCGAGACCACCAGCGCGAGCAGTCCGAGCACTACGCCGACGCCGTGCACGGTCGACGGCGCGGTGAACCACCAGGCGGCCAGACCGATCGTCGCGATGCCGGCGACGGCACCGAGCCCCGCCCCGGCGGTCGCGCCGAGTGCACGGCGCGGCTCCGGTGCGGCGGCTCCGGGCACGGGCTGTTCCAGCAGCTCGGTCGGGAGGCACGCATCGCCCCCGCCACCACACCGCGGCACCGGGGTCGGCGCGGTCACGACCGTGGTCGCGTCGGCGGGGGACGCCGCGGCGTGCAGCACGGTGTCGAACGACCGGGCGGGAGCGGGGC
>NZ_LR732827.1:254410-454424 GCF_902506155.1 Curtobacterium sp. 8I-2 | reverse complement strand
GCTGGTGGGCGAAGCGTCGGGGCGTCCGGGAGCCGATCGGGCCGACCCGGTGACCGTGGTCGGTCGGACCGGCGCCGCGTGGGCGGCGCGCGACGAGGCGGGGGTGGGGCGGGCCTCCCGGCCGGAGGCGTTCACGTGGCCGGCGGCGGCGACCCGCTCGGGGGCGACCTCGTCGACGGGCGGCGCGGTCACCCAGGCCGGGACGGGCCGACCGGGACGGTCCGATTCGGGCATGCGATGCGCTGCCACTGCGGCGCTCCTCTCCGTCGACTGATCCGTGCTCAGTCGTAGCGGCAACCGCTGCGGGGGTCGCAGCCCCGGTTCGGGGTCGCCGGTACGTTCGGGGCATGACCGGAATCGAACACCGTCCACTGGGCCCCTCCGGGCTCGTCGTCTCCACCGTCGGCCTCGGCTGCAACAACTTCGGGCGGCGGGGCACCGCGTCCGAGTCGCAGGAAGGCACCGACGCCGTCGTGTCCGCGGCCCTCGACGCCGGGGTGACGCTCTTCGACACCGCCGACATCTACGGCGGCGTGCCGGGCATGTCCGAGGAGATGCTCGGACGCTCGATCCGCGGTCGGCGCGACGAGATCGTCCTCGCCACGAAGTTCGGCATGGACATGCAGGGCGCGAACGGTCCGGACTGGGGCGTCCGCGGATCCCGCCGGTACGTGCGGCTCGCCGTCGAGTCGTCGCTCCGGCGCCTCGGGACGGACTGGATCGACCTGTACCAGATGCACCGGCCCGACGACGTGACGCCGATCGAGGAGACCCTGTCGGTCCTCGACGACCTGGTCCGCGAGGGCAAGATCCGGTACGTCGGCCACTCGAACTTCGCGGGGTGGCAGATCGCCGAGGCGGAGCTCACGGCGTCGATCGCCGGTACCACGGCGTTCGTGTCCGCGCAGAACGAGTACAGCCCGCTCGCCCGGGCTGCCGAGGCCGAGGTCCTGCCGGCCGTGCGGGCGTACGCGCTCGGGTTCCTGCCGTTCTTCCCGCTGTACAACGGGCTGCTCACCGGCAAGTACACGAAGGCGGGCGGCCCGGCCGACGGGCGGCTGACGACCTCGAAGCCGCAGCTGCTCGAGGCCGCACCGTGGGAGGTCCTCGACGACTACCAGCGGTTCTGCGACGACCGTGGCGTCACGATGCTGCAGGCGACGTTCGCGTGGCTCCTGGCGCAGCCGGGGCTGTCGAGCGTCATCGCGGGGGCGACGAAGCCGGAGCAGATCACGCAGAACGTCGAGGCGGGGACCACCTGGACGCCGACCGAGGACGACATCGCCGACATGACGACGATCTTCGACCGGGCCTGAGCGGGCGCGGTCGGGTCGCGCTGGGTGTTTCGCGCTGGGTACCTAGCGCTGGGTGTTTCGCGCTGAGCGACCGCTCACGGGCGGTGGGGCCCGTGGGGTGTCGCTCAGCGCGAAACGGCGGCTGCGCGGCGGCGGTGGTGATGCTGCTGCGCCGAGCCGTGGAACAGCGGGACTAGCGGGTGGCGGCGGCCAGGGCGTCGCGCATCTCGGCGACGGTCAGCCGCGGGCCGTAGCCGGGGGTGTCCCGCTGGATGCGCCAGCCCTCGGCGAGGGGCCCGGCGTCGACGACGTCGAAGCCGAACGCGTCGATGAGTTCGGTGACGGTCTGCTTGGCGGTGTCGTCGTCGCCGGCGATGACGAGGGCACGGCGGTCCGGGGTGCCGGCGGGCGTCGCGTGGCCGGTCAGGTCGTCGGCGGCGATGTGGTTGAACGCCTTGACGACCAGGGCACCGGGCAGGTGGTCCTGCAGCATCTCCGCGGTGGTGGTGGACTGGTCGTCGAGTGCGGGGATGTGGCCGTCGCGCTCCCAGTAGTAGTTGTTCGTGTCGATGACGACCTTGCCGTCCAGGGGTTCGACGGGGATCGTCTCGATCGCGGCGAGGGGGACCGTCACGACGACGATCTCGCCCGCTGCAGCTGCTTCGTCGCGGGTCGCCGCGCGTGCCGAGTCGCCGAGTTCCGTGACCAGGTCGGTCAGGGTCTCCGGGCCGCGGGAGTTCGCGATGACGACCTGGTGGCCGTTCCGTACCGCGAGTCGTGCGAGCTGGGATCCGATGTTGCCGGCGCCGATGATTCCGATGGTTGTCATGTGTCCGGGCAACGTCTGCCGGACGCCGCCCATTCCCCTGACGGCACGACGCGCCCGCTCGGAGCATGATGGCGGGCATGGACCACGAGTTCCGCGACGAGACCGATCAGGACCGCTACGCGATGTACGTCGGCGGCGAGCTCGTGAGCGTGCTCGACTACCGGGTGAACGATGACGCCGTGGCGTTCCCGCACACGTACACGGTCCCGAAGCACCGCGGCCGCGGCTACGCGGCGCAGCTCGTCGAGTACGCGGTCGCCGACGTCGAGTCGACGACCACGAAGCGCATCGTCCCGATGTGCTGGTTCGTCGGCAAGTGGTTCGACGACCACCCTGAGAAGGCCGAACTGCTCAGCCGCAGCGCCGCGGACTGAGCACCGAACGAAGGGGCTCCCCGTGCCCGCCATCACACCGTTCCTGTGGTACGACGACCAGGCCGAACAAGCCGCCGAGTACTACGTCGGACTGTTCCCCGACAGCCGCGTCGACAGCGTCAGCCGGATGCCGGACGGCCGCGCCCTCGTCGTCGAGTTCACCCTGCTCGGCACCCCGTACCGCGCGATGAACGGCGGTCCCGGCCACCCGCACACCGACGCGGTCTCGTTCCAGGTCGACGTGGACACCCAGGACGAGCTCGACCGCCTGTGGGACGCCCTGCTCGCCGACGGCGGGAGCCCGATGGCGTGCGGATGGCTCACCGACCGCTGGGGTCTGGCGTGGCAGGTGACCCCGTCGATGCTGGGGGAGGTGATGAGCGGATCGGGTGACCCCGATGCCAACGCCCGGGTCTTCGAGGCCATGATGCAGATGGTCAAGCTGGACATCCCGGCGCTGCAGGCCGCGGCCGCCGGTCACTGACCGCACTTCAGGCCGACCCGCCGGTATGGTGACCGGACGAGAAGACCGCCGGCCGGCGCCGGCACCGACAGGCTGGAGCCACCATGGACCACCCGAGCTCCAAGGTCCGGAACAGCGACATCAGCCGGGCGTACACCGAACTCGCCCGCATCACCCGTCGGGCGAGCATCCGGGCCCGGGGCTCGGACCAGGTGCTGAGCGTCGTCGACCAGTCCCTCGTCGACTTCGTGGTGCAGCACCCGGGTTGCATGGCCATCGACATCGCCCGGTACCTGCGGCTGAACCGTTCGACGATCTCGCGGCAGCTGTCCGGGCTCCTGGCGACCGGGCTGGTGCGGACGACCGACGGTGGCAGCGGCAACGCGAAGCCCCTCGAGGTGACCGACGCCGGCCGCGCGGCGCTCGAGCGGTCCGTGCAGCTGCACCGCGACGCGCTCGACGAACGGCTCGCCGACTGGTCGGACGACGACATCGCGCTCCTCGCCGGGCTGCTGGAGCGCCTCGGTGCCGCGGACGAGGCCGGGCTCCCGATGCCGGCACCCACCGAGCCGTGACGACGTCGTTCGTCCTGCTGTCCGACACCCACCTGCCGAAGCGCGCGAAGGACCTGCCGTCCGGGTTGTGGGACGACATCGACGCCGCCGACCTGGTGGTGCACGCGGGGGACTGGATCGACCTCGCCACCCTCGACGCCGTGCAGGCGCGGTCCCGACGGTTCGAGGGTGTGCGGGGCAACAACGACGGCCCGGAGTTCGACGACCGCCTGCCGCTCGTCGCCCGCTTCGGGGTCGAGGACCTGCGGTTCGCCCTGGTGCACGAGACCGGCGCGTCGACCGGCCGGGAACGCCGGATGGACGCCGAGTACCCCGACACCGACGTGCTCGTCTTCGGCCATTCGCACATCCCGTGGGACACCGTGGCGCCGTCGGGGATGCGCCTGCTGAACCCGGGCTCGCCGACCGACCGCCGTCGCCAGCCCGACCACACGTGGATGCGCGGCACGGTCAGCGGTGCCGTGCTGTCCGTCGAGCTGGTGCGGCTGCCCCCGGTTGCCCGCTAGTCCCACCCGAGACCCGGCCCCGAGGCGTGTCCTCGGGGAAGTCGCCCGAGGACCGTCCGTCAGCGCGAGACCCAGGCGTCGTGTGCGGCCGTCGGCATCCGGAAGAAGGCGAGCTCCCATGCTGTCGACCGCCGGAACGCCCGCGCCATCCGCCCCCGCTCGTCGGGCGTCGCCGCACGGGCGAGTTCCTCGACGAGCCGGGTCGCCTCGGCGCTCGACGCCGCGAACCCCGGGTCCCCGTACGCCGTGATCCAGTCGGCGAAGGCGTGCCCGTCCTGCGCGACGCCGAGCTGCGAGCCGACCCAGGCGTAGACCCGGAAGCACGGCAGCACCGCGGCGGCCAGCACCGCCTGAGAGCCGGCGTCGGCGGCCTCCTGCAGGTGCGCGAGGTACCCGGCGCACGTGGGGTGCACGGGATCGTCGGCGTGCGAGCCGGCCAGCCGACGGTGGTGCAGGTCGCGCGCCTCGTCGGCACACCCCTGCGCAGCCGCTGCCCAGAACGCAGCAGCACCGGCAGCAGTAGCACCGACCCCGAGCGCCGCCAGGTGCCGTTCGTACGCCCGCAGGTAGTGGACGTCCTGCGCCAGGTACCCGGCGAACACCTCCGGCTCGAGCGTCCCGTCCCGGAGCCCCACCAGGAACGCGCAGTCGATCGTCTCCTGCAGCACCGTCGCCGCGTCCGCCCACCACACGTCCGTGTACGACAGCGCCGGCAGGGCGGCTCGAGTCAGCGCGCCGTGGTCGATCGGACCGTTGCCGCTGCCCACCGACAGGGCGTCGGCTCCGCGGAGCGCCGCCGTCAGCCACTCCTTCGCCACCCCGAGCGCGAGTTCCCAGTCGCCGTGCCGCGCGGCGAGCGTCGCGATCGCACTGGACAGCGAGCACCCGGTGCCGTGCGTGTTCGTCGTCGCGACCCGGGGACCCGTGAACACCCGCACGGTGCCGTCCGGCGCCACGAGCACGTCGTCCGACGTCGGTCCCTCGTCGTGGCCCCCCTTCGCCAGCACGAGGACGTCCCACCGCGCCGCCACGGCACGCGCGGCATCCAGCGACGACGCCGACGAAGCCGCCGACGAAGCCGCACCAGGACCAGCCGCACCGGACCCGGCCAGCTCCGCCAGCACCGCCAGCTCGGCCCGGTTCGGGGTCACCAGGTCGGCGAGCGCGAACAGCGCCCCCATGGCTGCGGCCGCGTCCTCGTCGAGCAGCCGGTCCCCGCTCGTCGCCACCATCACCGGGTCGACGACGACCACCGGCGGCCGGTGCTCCCGCAGCCAGTCCGTCACGACCCGCACGACGTCGACGGTGCCGAGCATCCCGATCTTCACCGCGTCGACCACCACGTCGTCCGACACCGCGTCGAGCTGCTCCCGCAGGAACCCGACGTCCGGCACGTGCACCGACCGCACCCCGTGCGTGTTCTGCGCGACGAGCGCCGTCACGACGCCCATGCCGTACCCGTCGTGTGCGGCGATCGCCTTGAGGTCCGCCTGCATCCCGGCCCCGCCCGTCGGGTCGGTCCCGGCGATGCTCAGCACCCGCGGGACGCTCATGCGTCCGCCCCGCGCCGCGTGAAGACCGGGAGGACCGGTGCACCTTCTGCGAGCCGCCCCGCCTCCGCCCCGTGGCCGGTTCCAGGGCCCCAGGCGGCCACGTACGCCGCCGCCGCGGACCCCGGGTCGGCCGCGGCGCAGATGCCCGACACGATCGCGACGCCCGCGGCACCGGCTGCCCGGAGCGGCACGACGTCGTCGAGGGTCACCCCACCGATCGCCACGCACGGCACGTCGGTCGCGGCGGCCAGCCGGGCGAACCCGTCGTGGCCGAGGGCCGGCGGGTGGTCGGCCTTCGTCGCCGTGGGGTGCACGACCCCGACACCGAGCAGGTCGACGGTGCCGCGGGGGAGCCGCTCGACGACGGCCAGGTGCGCGAGCGTGTTCGCCGTGAGGCCCACGTGGGCGTCCGCTCCGAGCAGGGCGCGGGCGACGGTCACGGGGACGTCGGACTGGCCGAGGTGCACGCCCGCGACCCGGTGTCCGGCGTGCCGAGCGGCGAGGGCCACGTCGAGCCGGTCGTCGACGACCACGGTCGCACGGTCCCCGACGGCGTCTGCGACCGCGGCGGTGAGCGCCAACAGGTCACGCGCCGAGGCGTCCTTGTCCCGCACCTGCACGATCCGGACCCCGGCGTGCACGGCAGCGCGGACGACCCCGAGCACCCCGATGCCGTGCCGGTCGGCCAGCGCGCCGTCGGTCACCAGGTAGACGCCGAACCCCGCAGGGTGCGACGCGCTCATGCCGACACCGCCCGGGTGTCGGCCTCGGGCATCGTCTCGACCGTGATCCGCGCCTCGCGGACGACGTCCTCCGGGGTCAGCGACGCCAACCGGTCGAGGAACAGCGGTTGGAACGTCCCCGGCCCACCCGCGTCCCGTGCTGCGAGCTCCGCAGCGACGGTGTGCACGGCCGTGGCGGCGACGGCAGCGGCGCCCGCGTCCTCCGGCGCGACCGACGTGAACGCGGCGACGACCGCGCCGAGCGCACACCCACCACCGGTGATCCGCGTCAACAGGTCGGTGCCGTTCGCGACACGCACCACACCGATGCCCGGCGCGACCAGCAGGTCGACCGCACCCGACACCGCCACCGCGGCCACGAGCCTCCCGTCCGCAGCAGCGACGGACGCGACCCGGGCGTCCTCCGTGCCCACGGTGCTGTCGACCCCGCGGCCACCGGCCGAGTCACCGAGCAGGGCGAGCACCTCGGAGGCGTTGCCCCGCAGCACCGTCGGGCGCAGCGCGAGCAGGTCACGCGCCAGGGCCGTCCGCACCGGCAGCGAGCCGACGGCCACCGGGTCGAGCACCCACGGGGTGCCGGCGTCACGGGCCGCGTGCACGGCCTCGAGCGCAGCGACCCGCGGTTCGGCGTGCGGGGTGCCGGTGTTCACCAGCAGGGCGTCGGCGACCCGCGCGAACGGCCCGGCCTCAGTCGCCACGTCCACCATCGCGGGCGAGGCCCCGAGCGCGAGCAACACGTTCGCCGTGACGTTCTGCACGACGGTGTTCGTGATGCACTGCACCAGCGGGGCCCGGGCACGCACGGCCTCGAGCAGTTCGGCGGTTCGGTGGGCCCAATCAGGGGAGGGCGCAACGGTTTCCATGGACGATCCCTTCGCGAGTACGAGCTCGAGCAGGTTCGACGGGTGTGATCTCAGCCGCTGGATGCGGCACCCCGTGTCTCGAGCGACACCGTACACGACCCCCGGTGACCACTTCGAGGCCCGCTCCGGGCACGGTGTGCCAGGGTTGGACCGTGCCAGATGCAACGCCACCCGGGCCCCCAACCGGCCCCCGCGACCCCGGTGACGCCTGGGCGGTCGGCCCCGACGGCACGAAGGCGTGGGGACGCTTCGGCGCCGCCGGCCTGCTCGTCGATGACGGCGCCGGACGCGTGCTCCTGCAGCACCGCGTCGAGTGGAGCCACCACGGCGGCACCTGGGGCATCCCCGGCGGCGCACGCCACCAGGGCGAAGCCGCCGTGACCGCAGCCCTCCGCGAGTCCGCCGAAGAAGCCGGCGTCCCCGACGACGCGATCGCCCTGCGCCACACCGCACTGCTCGACCTGGGGTTCTTGACCTACACGACCGTCGTGGCACGCGCCTCCCGGCCCTTCGAACCCGTCATCGCCGACCGCGAGAGCCTCGCACTGTCCTGGATCCCGATCGACCAGGTCGACGACCTGACCCTGCACCCCGGCTTCGGCAGGTCGTGGCCGGCGCTCCGCGCCACCGTCGCGACCACCCCGCACGTCGTCGTCGACGCGGCGAACGTCGTCGGCAGCGTGCCCGACGGCTGGTGGAAGGACCGAGCCGGTGCCGCGTCACGGCTGCTGGCACAGGTGTCGGCGCTCGCCGCGGGCGGGGTGTCCGCGACCTTGCTCGACCTGCCGTTCGCACGGTGGTGGCCCCGGTGGACCGTGGTGCTCGAGGGCGAGGCCCGTGCCGCTGGTTCCGCGGAGCCCGCGGACCCAGACCACGGCACCGGCGCCGCCACCGGCACCGCCACCGGCACTGCCACCGGCCTTGGCACGGCCACCGGCACCGGCGCCGCCACCGGTGCTGTCGACGTCGTCCGTGCCCCTGCCTCCGGCGACGACGCGATCGTCGAGTCCGCCCGGGCAGCGGTCCGGGCCGGTGACGGGCCGGTCGTCGTCGTGACGGCCGACCGCGAGCTCCGTGACCGCGTCGAGGCCCTCGGCGCGACCGTCCACGGGCCGTCCTGGTTGCGCGACCAGCTCTGAGGCCAGCTCGGCCGCGGGGACCGACGCGCCGTGTTCCGGATGTCGACGGAGCGCCCGTCGCTCGCTTGCCGGTACGCTGGCCCTCCGTCAACGGAGACGCAACAGCAGGAGGTTCCCCTTGGAGCGCATCACCAGGGCCGACGACCGAGTCCACCGCCCCGCAGGGCCGTGGACACCCACGGTGCACCGGCTGCTCGCCCACCTGCACGAGCAGGGGTTCGTCGCTGCCCCGGAACCGATCGCCCTCGGTGACACCCTCGAGACGGTCTCGTTCGTCCCCGGCGTCGCGGGGGAGTACCCCTGGACAGAAGACATCGCCAGCGAGGCCGCCCTCGTCACCAGCGCCCGCCTGCTCCGCCAGTTCCACGACGCCGCCGCCAGCTTCCCGCGCAGCGCCGAGGACGACCTCTGGTCCCAAGCCGACCGAGCCCCGGTCGAGACGATCGTGCACGGCGACTTCGCCCCGTACAACTGCGTCTACGACGGCATCGCCGCCGTCGGCCTGATCGACTTCGACACCGCGCACCCCGGCCCCCGCGTCTGGGACGTCGCGAGTGCCGTCTACCGGTTCGCACCGTTCACCACCGGCACGGTCGAGGGCTCGACCACCCCCGACCTCGACGAGCGGCTCGCTCGGGCCGCGGAGTTCTGCCGCGCCTACGCCCTCGACGACCGCTCCCGCGGAGTCCTCGCCGAGACGATGATCGCTTCCCTGGTCGCCCTCGTCACGACGATCGAGCACGAAGCCGCGGCCGGCAACCCGAAGTTCGTCAGCGACCTGCAGCACGGCCACGCCGACCTGTACCGCGCCGACGTCGCCTACCTGGAGCAGCACGCAGCAGCCATCACCGCCGCCGTCGCGTGACCACCGGCACGGCCGATCCGCCGCTGGCGCGTTGGTGCAGGACCAGCGGCACGGGCCCAGACCGTACCCAGCAACCATGCGGCGGACTCCGACACTGCCTCCGGTAATGTCGCAGGGCCATGACGGACAGCCCGGCCGACGCCACCCCCTACGAAGTCCTCGGCGTCCCCGCGACGGCTGACGACGAAGCGCTCCGCCGCGCCTACCGGCGGGCGGCCCGCGAGACGCACCCCGACCTCGGCGGCGACGCCCAGCGCTTCCGCCAGGTCCAGCTCGCATGGGAGCGCATCGGCACGCCGGCGGCCCGGCGCGCGTACGACATCGGGTCCCACGCGTACGGCGCGTCCGGTCCGTCCGGGGCGACCGCCGGCAGGGGTGACACCGGTCGCGACGCCTACGCGCCCCCGGCAGCGCGTCGCGACACACGCCCCCGGGCCCGGTCCCACGGACACCCCGGCGGTCGGTCACGCGAGGTCTTCCTGCAGGCCGAGCGCGAGTGGGTCGGTCTCGGCGACCCCATCGAGGACCCGTACGACCCCACCCTCATCCGCTCCGCGCCCCGCCACATCCGGCGGCTGCTCGCCGAGGCCCTGGCCGAAGAGGCGACCGCCCTGATCGTCTCCGACATGGGGATCGGCGTCACGGTGTGGCACGACCTCGACGCCGGGGCCGAGGGCAAGCTCGACCACGCCGTCCTGACCCCGAGCGGACTCTGGGCCGTCGAGTCCATCGACTGGGGTGCGCCGGTCCACGTCGAGCACGGCGAGATCGTCGGCGAGACGCTCGCACCGGGGGAGCGACCCGTCAAGGAACTCGTCCGCGCCGCCCGTGCCGTGCAGAAGCAGACCCGGGTGCGGTTCTCCGGCCGGCTGCTCGTCGTGCCGGACACCGCCGTCACCGAGGACGTGCAGCTCGTCGGCTCCCCGAAGAAGCCCACGGCGCTCGTCGTCCGCCGGAGCGCGCTGCCCCAGGTGCTGAACGGCGTCTGGTCGCCGGCCGGTTCGGTCGACGTGTTCGAGATCCGCGACCGTCTGCAGCAGACCGTCCGCTTCGTCTGACCCCCGACCGCTGGCCCGGACCCCGGGTTCCGACCGTCACCGTCCGACGCGTCGTACGATCACGGCATGCGCGAAGAGGTCGTCGTCGTGGTCGGCGGGTGGGAGCACGACTGCTGCGGGCCCGCGTACGAACGGGAGACCACGGCGGCCTTCTCCGCGTACGGCAGGACGCCGCGGTTCGCCGAGTCCCGGCACCACGACGACCCGTTCGGGATCACGGAGTTCCGGGGCCGGGTGGCCGACCTGTTCGTCATCGCCGAGGACGGCACCCGCATCCCCGTCCACCGCGTCCCGTCCGGTCGTGCGCTGGGCGGATCGGACCCGGACGACGACGGGCACCTCGAGGCTCCGTGGACCGGAGAACGGATCGAGGTCGAGTCCGCCACGTTCGAGATCGTGGTCGATGTCCACGTGCCCGGGTCCGGGTCCGGGAAGCGTCAGTAGCCGCGGAGCTTCTCGAGGTCGCGGCGCTCCCGCTTGCTCGGCCGTCCGGCACCGCGCTCCCGCATCGGGACGAACCCGGCCTCTTCCTTCGACAGCCGCGGCGGGGTCTTGTCCTCGAAGTGCTTCGCTGCCTCGGGGGCGCTCGTGCGCTTCAGGATGATGCCCGTCACCATGACGATCCGGTCGAAGCCGTTCTGCCGCACCCGCACCTCGTCGCCGGGACCGATCGGCTGCGCCGGCTTCGCGCGTTCCCCGTTCACCCGGACGTGACCGGCCTTGCACGCGGCGGTCGCGGCCGACCGGGTCTTCGTGATCCGGACGGCCCAGATCCAACTGTCGACCCGGGCCTTCTCCATGCCGACACTCTAGGCGGCCCGTACCCTGGGGCGGTGCAGGCGGACGAACAGGCGGCCATCGCGCGGGCCCGTGCGCTCGGAGTGCTCCGCGACGCCGCCATCGGGGACCGCCTGGTGGTCCGCGCACACCACGGGGACGGCGCGCAGGACGCGCTCGGGGACCTGGTGACCCGGACGTCCGACGCCGTGACGATCTCGACCCGCCGGGGCCCGGTCGAGGTCCGGCTCGTCGACGTCGTCGCCGCGAAGCCCGTCCCGCCGCCCCCACCCCCGACATACGCTCATCCCATGGCAGTCCCCGTCCCGCTCGGCACCGAGGACCGCACCGCCCGCCTCACCCTCCGCCGCCCGGACTCCTGGCGCCGCGAGGACGCAGCCCAGGCGGACCTGCGCGTCACCGGCGACGACGTCGTCCTCACCGTCCGATCCCGTCCCAGCGACCGCGCGATCGGCGACGAGAACACCGGTCTGCTCGCACGGCTGCCCGGCTCCGTCGAGGGGCTGCTGCTCGTCGGCTGCGACCCCTGGACGGCCGCAGGTGCCCCGGCTCGGCTCGTGGAGTACGTCCGGCCCGACGAACACGGCGACGTCGCCGGCACCCACCTGCTCTTCGTCACCGGCCGGCACCGCGTCGACCTGACGATCGAACGCCCGCTCGCCCGGCTGCTCGAGACCGATGACCTGGTGCTCGCAGTCCTCGAGAGCGTCCGCGCCACCGAGACGGTCCCGGTCCGCCCCGAGCGTGACCTCGAACACCTGCCGGCCCCCGCCCCGGCACCGTCGCTCGACGGCCCCCGGCTCAGCGCGAACGCGATCGGCACCCTGCGGAGCCTCGCCGGACGCCGGTGGAACCCGACGCTCCTCCGCACCGCCGCGGGCCGCGAACTCATCGAAGCGGGCCTCGTCGGCCGGCTCGGCACCCTGCCGGAGTCGACCCAGACCCTCCTCGAGCCCTGGCAGGGCGATGCCCAGCCGGTCACGTTGGAACAGCACCTGCCCGACGGGGGCGAGTCGCGCCTCCAGGCCTGGTCGCAGACCGTCGTCGACGGGACCGACGCGGCGGGCGCCGTGGTCGCCTCCGTCACGCCGGACCGGGCCGTCGCGCTGCTGGCCGGGAGGCTCGGCATCGGTCCGACGTGGACCTTCCCGTTCCGCACGGGGTCGCTCCCAGGGCACCTGCTCGGCCGCAAGCTGGCCGGCGGTCCGGACGTGCCGGACCTGCCGGAGGCCCTGGCCGAGGCCGACCCGCGCCTCGCGCGGTTCTGGGCCGCGCCGTGGACGGTCTCGTACCTGCGTCGACCGGGCAAGCCGAAACCGGTCACGATCGTGCGGGCCGAGGGACACGGGTTCGCGCGCGTGGGGACGACGAAGGCCGGGGAGACCGCCTTCCGGACGGACTCCCCGGCGAACGTGTACCGGTCGGTGGTGCGGGCGCTGCTGGGCTGAGCGCGCCCGGGTTCTGCCGCTACGCGGCGGGGCCGGCGGTCAGGGTGATCGTGACCGTCTTCGCGGTGCCGGCGCTGTCGGTGTACCGGACGCTGACCTTGTCGCCCACCGAGTGCGACTGCACGACCTTGGTCAGCTGGTCCGAGCTCGTGACCGCGGTGCCGTCGATGCTCGTGATCGTGTCACCCGCACCGAGGCCGGCGCTGGCGGCACCGGAGCCCTCGACCGTGCCGGCGACCGGGACGCCGCCCGTGGTGGTGGCGGTGTTGCTGACCTCGACGCCGAGGAACGCGGGCAGCCCGATGGTGATCGTGCTCGACGACTCCCCGGCGAGGATCTTCTGGGCGATCGTCTTCGCGGTGCTGATCGGGATGGCGTAGCCGGTGACGTCGGCCGTGCCCGAGGACGCTGCCGTGGCCATGCCGACGACCTCGCCCTCGCTGTCCAGGACCGGTCCGCCGGAGTCACCGGAGACGATGTCCGCCGAGATCTCGATCAGGCCGGTCAGGGACTCGGTGCCGGTGCCGGACTCGCTCTGCACCTGGATGTCCTGGTTGGTCGCCGTGACGGTGCCCTCGGCGGAGACGAGGTTGCCGGTGCCCTCGGCGTTGCCGACGTCCTTCACGGTGTCACCGGTGCTCGGCTCGCCGTCGTCGTCGAGCGTGACCGTGGACAGCCCGGAGGCGTTCTCGAGCTTCAGCACGGCGACGTCGTTCGTGGCGTCGGCCCCGACCACGTCGGCCTTGTACTGCTTGCCGGTGGTCTCGTCGGTGACGGTGATGCTCGTCGCGCCCTGGATCACGTGGTTGTTCGTCAGGATCGTGCCGTCGGAGGTCAGGACCATGCCGGTGCCGGCCGCCTGTGACGACTCGTCGTAGTTCAGGACGGTGTTGATGGTCACGACGCCCTTCTTGTCGGCGGCCGTCGCCGCAGTGGCGGGGGACTGCGTGCTCGTCCCACTGCCGTCGCTGCTGCCGTCGGTGCCGCTGCCGCTGCCGTCGCCGGGCACCGTGAAGCCGTTCGTGCCGTCGCTGCTGCTGCCGGTACCGGTGCCGGGCAGCGTGGTGGTGCCCTGCGACTGGCTCGACGTGGTGGTGGTGCCCTGCGAGGACAGTCCGAGTGCGGTGCCGCCCGCAGCGCCGACGATCGCGAGGGCAGCGATGCCGGAGCCGATCATCAGCCCGAGCCGGCGGGGGCGCTTCGTCAGACCGGGGTGGTTCGCGGCACCGTAGTGGTTCGCGGTCGCCGCCGAGGAGGCCCAGGCGTGGTTCGCGCCGGCGAGGGCGGGGCTGCCGATCAGGTAGGGGCCGCGGCCGTCGGGCGTGTAGGCGTAGGGGCCGGTGCCGTCCGGGCCGTACAGGTACGGGCCGGATCCGTCGAACGCGTACGCCGGGCGCAGGGAAGCCGGGTCGGCGTGCGGTGCCTCCCAGTGCATCCCGGGAGCCTGCTGCTGCGCGGCGGGGGTGCCGTTCTCGTCGTGGTCGGCGGCGGCGGGGTTCGGGGTCTCGTTCATCGGTGCTCTCCGGTCGTCCCTCGACGGCCCGGTCGGGCGTCGATGGAGACCAGTACAGAGGGCTTCCCCATGACGAGCCTATGAACGAACCCTGCGCACGCTCCGGGCTTGCTCGGGGGACGCCGAACAGGGCTCCGGCGTTAGGGTGGCCTTACCTCCATGCCTCCGTCGACGTCCCCGCCCCCGGCTCCCAGCTCCGTCCCCCGACTCGTCGGTGCGACCGTGCTGGCGGTCGTCGTCCTCGCCGTGGCGTGTGCCCTGTCGATCGCGTACGGCTCACGGCCGATCCCGCTCGGGACCGTCCTCGACACGGTGCTGCACCCCGGCAGGAACGACGAGATCGGGCTGATCGTCCTCGGCAACCGCGTGCCGCGCACCGTCGTCGGTCTGCTCGCCGGAGCAGCACTCGGCGTGGCCGGGGCGGTCATGCAGGGCGTGACCCGGAACCCGCTCGCCGACCCCAGCGTCCTCGGCATCAACTCCGGCGCCACCCTGGCCGTCGTCGCCGGGATCGCGCTCTTCGGCGTGAGCGGGACGGCCGCGTACCTGCCCTTCGCGTTCGTCGGGGCCGCCCTCGCGGCCCTGCTCGTCTACGGGATCGCGGCCGTCGCCCGGCGCGGGCTCTCTCCCGTCGGGCTCGCCCTCGCCGGAGCCGTCGTCGCCGCTGCCCTGTCGTCGGTCACCACCGCGGTGCTCGTGACCGACCAGAGCCTGCTCGACCAGCTGCGGTTCTGGCAGGTCGGAGCCCTCGCCGGCAAGGACCTCGGCACGGCTGGGGTCATCACGGCACCGGTGCTCGTCGGGCTGGTGATCGCGTTCGGCCTCGGTCGGTCGCTCAACACCCTGGCGCTCGGGGACGAGCTCGCTGCGTCGCTCGGGCAGCGGGTCGTGCTCGTCCGAGCCGTGGGTGGTCTGGTCGCCGTCCTGCTGGCCGGGTCCGCGGTGGCCGCCGCCGGGCCGATCGCGTTCGTCGGCCTCGCCGTGCCGCACGCGGTCCGTCGCCTGAGCGGCCCGGACCACCGGTGGACCATCCTGCTGTCGGCGATCGTCGCCCCCGCACTCCTGCTCGTGGCGGACGTCATCGGCCGCGTCGTCGCGTACCCGGGGGAGCTGCAGGTCGGCATCGTCACGGCACTCATCGGGGCGCCGGTGTTCATCGCGCTCGTGCGGTCGAGGGCGGTGCGGGGACTGTGAAGCCGCTGTTCCGTTCCGTCGGGCTGCGCCGTGAGGTCGCGGTGCTCGTCGCCGTGGTGGTGGTCATCTCGGTGCTCGTCCTGATCGGGCTCGGCGCGGGGTCGATCCCGCTCACGCCCGGTCAGGTGCTGGCCAGCCTGTTCGGCCAGGGGGACCGCATCTCGGACTTCGTGATCGGGCAGCTCCGCGGCCCCAGGGTGCTCGGCGCGGTCCTCGTCGGCGCCAGCCTCGGTGTCGCCGGCGCGATCGTGCAGAGCGTCGTGCGGAACCCCATCGCGAGTCCCGACGTCATCGGGATCACCTCCGGGGCCAGCGCCGCCGGGCTCACCGCCATCGTGCTGTTCGGCGCGAGCGGCGGCACGCTGTTCTCGGTCGTGCTCGTCGGCGCCGTGGTGGTCGCGATCGCCATCGCCGGGCTCGCTTGGCGGAGGGGGATCACCGGGAACCGGGTCGTCCTCGTCGGCATCGGTGTCGCGGCGATCTGCCTGAGCATCACCGGGTGGATGCTCACGAGCGGCACCGTCACCCAGGCCGGAACCGCACTGCTGTGGCTCTCCGGCAGCCTGAACGCCGTCGACCGTGACCTGGTCGGGGTGCTCGGTGTCGCGTTCGTCGTGCTCGGCGTGCTCGCACTGCTGCAGTCCGCTCGGCTGCAGGTGCTGAGCCTCGGGGACGAGGTCGCCGCCGCCCTGGGGCTCCGACCGGACCGCGCGAAGGTGCTCCTGCTCCTCACCGCCGTGTGCCTGACCGCCGCAGCCGTCGCCACCGCGGGTCCGGTGTCGTTCGTGGCGCTGATGGCAGCCCCGATCGCTCGACGCCTGGTCGGCGGCGGTCGGGTCGCCCTCGCGCCGGCGGCAGCCGTCGGCGCCGCGATCACGCTCGGCAGCGACCTGCTCGCCCAGTTCGCGATCCCCGGCAACGCGCTGCCGGTGGGGGTCGTGACGGGTGTCGTGGGCGCGCCGTACCTGCTCTGGTTGCTCGCGCGGGGGCGTTGACGCGGGTCGTGCTGGTTCGTTGACGCTGGTCGAGCTGGTTCGTTGACGTGGGTCATGCTGGTTCGCTGACGCCGGTCGTGCGTTCGCGCATCGCGGAAGACTCTCCACAGTCCCAGATCGGGGCTGCCGCTCGGGGCTTCGTTTCCGATACGCTGGTAGGCCAAGAGGAGGAGGTCCACCGATGCCAGATCCAGTGGTCCCGCAGCCGGGCGGTCAGAAGTCCCCGGAACAGCGGCTGGTCGACACCACGCTGACCTTCAGCATGGACATGGGAGCGGCGCTCACCGCCGAGTCCGGTGTCTCGACCGAAGAACGTGAAGCCGTCAACGCCCTGCCCTCCGGGTCGGCGTTGCTCGTGGTCCGTCGTGGCCCCAACGTGGGTGCGCGGTTCCTCCTCGACTCCGACGTCACGACGGCCGGCCGCCACCCCGACGCCGGCATCTTCCTCGACGACGTCACCGTGTCGCGCAAGCACGCGCAGTTCCTGCGCCACGGCACGAGCTTCAGCGTCAAGGACAACGGTTCCCTGAACGGTACGTACTTCGACGGTGTCCGCATCGACGAAGCGCTGCTCACCGACGGGGCCGAAGTCCAGGTCGGCAAGTTCCGCCTGACGTTCTACGCATCTCGGGTCGACCTGGCGCGCCTGGCGAACGCGTAGTGGCCGCACGGTCCGCTGCGGCCCGGGCGGGGTCCGCGGCACCGGACCTGCTCACGATCGGGCAGGTCCTCGCTCGCCTCAAGCCCGAGTTCCCGGACCTGTCGAGCTCCAAGCTGCGGTTCCTCGAAGAGCGAGAGCTCGTCACCCCGATCCGCACGGCCAGCGGGTACCGCAAGTTCTCCGCCGCCGACCTCGAGCGTCTCCGGGTGATCCTCGGACTGCAGCGCGACCACTACCTGCCGCTCAAGGTCATCAAGGAGTACCTCGCCGACCTCGACGCCGGGCGCGAACCGGTCCTGCCCGGGGGCGGAGACGCGCCGAAGCCATCGATCCTCGGTCGTGAACGTCGGTACACCCGCGACGAGACCGTCCGCGCGGCCGGTGCCTCGCCGATGCTGCTGGCCGACGCGGTCTCGGCCTCGCTCCTGCCGCCCACCGACACCTACGGCGACGACGGCGTCTCCGTGTTGAAGGCCCTGGTCGAACTGCAGCGCACCGGCATCGAGCCGCGGCACCTCCGTACGCTCCGCAGTACTGCGGAGCGTGAGGTCGGTCTCATCGAGTCCGCCCTCATGCCGGTCTCCCGCCGGGGCGACGCCACCTCGCGCGCGAAGGCCACCGAGCTCGCCCGCGAGATCGCGGGACACCTCGAGATCATCCGGTCGAACCTCATCCGCCAGGCCATCGGTCGTCTCGACGCATGACGCCGTCCGGTGCTCCGACAGGGCTTGTGTGTCAGTGGTCGGGGCGTATCCTCGACACGCCGGACGCGCCGGGTCGGATGTCCCGCGCGGGAGCGGTCGGAGTCGCTACCGTGGACCTCGGAACAACTCTCAACCCGTCGTTGAAGCTTCGGGTGGGAGCTCGATCGTCGTGGAAGGCAAGCTCATGAGTGGGAACGACACCCCTGGCACCGAGTCTGATGTGACCCGGTACGACCTCGGGCTGCTCTTCACCGATGGTCTGCCCGAGCACGACGAGCAGAACGGCTACCGCGGCACCGTCGCCGCACGGGCAGCCGGCATCTCGTACCGACAGCTCGACTACTGGGCCCGCACCGAGCTCGTGCAGCCGACGATCCGCGGGGCCGCCGGCTCCGGTTCGCAGCGCCTGTACGGGTTCCGCGACATCCTGGTGCTCAAGCTCGTGAAGCGCCTGCTCGACACCGGTATCTCGTTGCAGCAGATCCGCACCGCCGTCAACCAGCTCCGTGAGTCCGGCGTCTCCGACCTGGCGCAGACCACGCTGATGTCCGACGGCGCCTCGGTGTACCTGTGCACCTCTGACGACGAGGTCATCGACCTCGTGTCCCGCGGCCAGGGCGTCTTCGGCATCGCGGTCGGCAAGGTCCTGCGCGAGGTCGAGAGCTCCCTGGTCGAGCTCGACGCCACCGCTGCGGCCGACCCCTCCGACGAGCTCGCCGCTCGTCGCGCTTCTCGCGCTTCCTGACCACCCGCGTTCGGGCCCTGTGGTCCCGAACCGTCGCGTGTGAGTCGCCGTGTGGTCACGAACTGTCGGCTGCGACGCTGCCGGCCGACGGTTGGTGACCGCTCGGAGGACGTGAGCGGGGTGGTGTGACCCCTGGGCGTGCCGGGGTCGGGCGTGTCCGCTGGGCGTGCCGGGGCCGGGCGTGTCCGCTGGTGTGAACCCTTGGCGTGCCGGGGCCGGGCGTGTCCGCTGGGGCGGGGGCGTGCCTCTAGGCCGTTGTGGCGTGGTCACGAACCGCCGTGTGCGCGGCACCGATTGGTCACGACCTGTCGCTTGCGCAGGCCTCGCCCGACGGTTGGTGACCAGTCGGTGGACGTGAGCGGGGTGTCGTGACCGCTGGGCGTGCCGGGGCCGGGCGTGTCTGCCGGGGCGGGGCGCGCCTCCAGGCCGTCGCGGCGTGGTCACGAACCGTCGTGTGCGGGTCGCCGACTGGTCACGAACTGTCGGCTGCGCGCGCCCGAGCCGACCGTTGGTGACCGCTCGGAGGACGTGAGCGGGGTGTTGTGACCGCTGGGCGTGCCGGGGTCGGGCGTGTCTGCCCGGGCGGGTCGCGCCTCCAGGCCGTCGCGGCGTGGTCACGAACCGTCGCGTGCGGGTCGCCGAGTGGTCACGAACTGTCGGCTGCGCGCGCCCGAGCCGACCCTTGGTGACCAGTCGGCGGACGTGAGCGGGGTGTTGTGACCCGTCGGCGTGCCGACTCCGACCTAGGCGGCGCCGCCCTCGGCGTACGGACCGATCTTGCCGGTGCGCATGATGCGCTCGAGAAGCTGGTCGAAGTTCTTCGCCATCTCCTGCGCGGACTCGCCGGGCCAGACGTGCAGCGGCTTCGCCGCACCCTGCGCCTGCTGCAGCGACGTGCGCTCCGGCAGCTGCGGGGAGAGCACGAGCGGACCGAACATGTCGCGGAGTTCCTTGATGCGGAACTGGTGCTCGAGCGACTGCACGCGGGCACGGTTCACGATGATGCCGAGGGGCTGCAGGCGGGGGGAGAGTCCGCGGCGGATCTCCTCGATGGCGCGCAGCGCACGGTCGGCGGCGGCGACGGAGAACAGGCCGGGCTCGGTGACGACGGTGACGCGGTCGGACGCGGCCCACGCGGTGCGGGTCAGGGCGTTCAGCGACGGCGCGCAGTCGATGAGGACGAGCTCGTAGTCCTGCTCGACGTTGGCCAGGGCCTCTTCGAGCTTCCAGATGTCGCGGATCGACGGGTGCGGCCCGTCGAAGTTGATGGCGGAGGGCGACCCGACCATGACGTCGATCTTGCCCTGCGACCCCTTCGTCCAGCCCGAGGGGGCGATCGCCTGACGGACGATCTTCTCCTTCGGGTTCTCGAGGACGTCGGCCACGTTGAGGTGGCCGGCGAGGTTGATGTCGAGGCCCGTCGAGACGTCGGACTGCGGGTCCAGATCCACCACCAGCGTGCGCAGTCCCTTGGCGAACGCGGCCGAGGTCAGGCCGAGCGTCACCGTCGTCTTGCCGACACCACCCTTGAGGGAGCTCACGCTGAGTACATGCACGTTGAGCAACGTTACCGCCACTAGGGTTGTCTCACCTCAACCCGGGCTGAAAGGGACGTCGTGTTCACGAAGATCCTCGTTGCGAACCGTGGCGAGATCGCCATCCGCGCGTTCCGTGCCGCCTACGAGTTGGGGGCCCGAACGGTCGCCGTCTACCCGTACGAAGACCGGAACTCCCTGCACCGTCTGAAGGCCGACGAGGCCTACCTGATCGGGGAGCGGGGCCACCCCGTCCGGGCGTACCTGGACGTCTCCGAGATCATCCGCGTCGCCCGCGAGTCGGGGGCCGACGCGATCTACCCGGGGTACGGGTTCCTGTCCGAGAACCCGGAGCTCGCCGCGGCAGCAGCGGCGAACGGCATCACCTTCATCGGTCCGGGCGAGCACGTGCTCGAGATGGCCGGCAACAAGGTCACCGCGAAGGAGCACGCGATCGCGGCCGGCGTCCCGGTCCTCGCGAGCACCCCGGCGAGCCGCGACATCGACGAGCTCATCGCCGGCGCGGACGCGATCGGGTTCCCGGTGTTCGCCAAGGCCGTCGCCGGCGGTGGTGGCCGTGGCATGCGCCGGGTGGAGACGAAGCCCGAGCTGCGCGACGCCCTCGAAGCCGCGATGCGCGAGGCCGACAGTGCGTTCGGCGACCCGACGATGTTCCTCGAGCAGGCCGTCATCCGTCCGCGCCACATCGAGGTGCAGATCCTCGCCGACGCGACCGGCACCGACGCCGGCACGATCCACCTGTTCGAGCGGGACTGCTCGGTGCAGCGGCGCAACCAGAAGGTCGTCGAGATCGCGCCGGCGCCGAACCTCGACCCCGCGATCGCGCAGGCACTGCACCGCGACGCCGTGGCCTTCGCCCGGTCGATCGGGTACGTCAACGCCGGCACCGTGGAGTTCCTGCTCGACACCGAAGGCGAACGCGTCGGCCAGCACGTCTTCATCGAGATGAACCCGCGCATCCAGGTCGAGCACACGGTCACCGAAGAGGTCACCGACGTCGACCTGGTGCAGTCGCAGATGCGCATCGCGGCGGGGGAGACCCTCGCCGACCTCGGCCTGTCGCAGGACGCCGTCCACGTGCACGGCGCGGCGCTGCAGACCCGCATCACGACCGAGGACCCGACGCAGGGCTTCCGACCGGACACCGGCCGGATCAGCACCTACCGCAGCCCCGGCGGCGCGGGCGTCCGGCTCGACGGCGGCACGGTCGCCACCGGCGCGCAGATCAGCCCGCACTTCGACTCGATGCTCGCGAAGATGACGTGCCGCGGCCGGGACTTCCCGGCGGCGGTGTCCCGGGCCAAGCGCGCCCTCGCCGAGTTCCGCATCCGCGGCGTCAGCACGAACATCCCGTTCCTGCAGGCCGTGCTCGAGGACCCGGACTTCGCCCGCGGCGACGTCTCGACGAAGTTCATCGAGGAACGCCCCCAGCTCTTCGGCGGCCACGTCTCGAAGGACCGCGGCACGAAGGTGCTCACCTGGCTCGCCGACGTCACGGTGAACAAGCCGAACGGTGAGCGGTCGCCGCTCGTCACCGACCCGGCCGACAAGCTCCCGGCCACCGACCTGACGACGCCGGTGCCCGAGGGACAGCGCGACCGCCTGCTGGCGATGGGCCCGGCCGAGTGGTCGAGGGCCCTCCGCGCCCAGACGGCCCTGGCGGTGACCGAGACGACGATGCGGGACGCCCACCAGTCGCTCCTGGCCACACGGGTCCGCACGAAGGACCTCGTCGCCGTCGCACCGCACGTGGCGCGGCTCACCCCGCAGCTGCTCAGCGTCGAGGCCTGGGGAGGTGCGACCTACGACGTCGCCCTCCGGTTCCTCGGGGAAGACCCCTGGGAGCGCCTGTCCTCGCTGCGCGAAGCGATGCCGAACATCCCGATCCAGATGCTGCTCCGTGGCCGCAACACGGTCGGGTACACGCCCTACCCGACCGAGGTCACCGACGCCTTCGTCGACGAGGCCGCTCGGTCCGGCGTCGACGTCTTCCGCGTGTTCGACGCGCTGAACGACGTCAGCCAGCTGCGTCCGGCGCTGGAGGCGGTGCTCGCGACCGGCACGGCGGTCGCCGAGGCGGCGCTCTGCTACACCGCCGACCTCCTCGACCCCGCCGAGGACCTCTACACGCTCGACTACTACCTCCGCCTGGCGGAGCAGATGGTCGAGGCCGGCGCGCACGTCATCGGCATCAAGGACATGGCCGGTCTCCTGCGTGCCGGTGCGGCCGAGAAGCTCGTCACCGCGCTGCGCGAGCGCTTCGACCAGCCCGTGCACGTGCACACCCACGACACCGCCGGCGGCCAGCTCGCGACCCTGCTCGCCGCCTCGCGCGCCGGGGCGGACGCCGTCGACGTGGCCGCAGCACCCATGGCCGGCACGACCAGCCAGCCGAGCATGTCCGCCCTGGTCGCCGCCCTGGCGCACACCGAGCGCGACACCGGTCTGTCCCTCGACGCCGTCGGTGACCTCGAGCCCTACTGGGAGTCGGTCCGTCGCGTGTACGCCCCGTTCGAGTCCGGGCTCGCCGGTCCGACCGGGCGTGTCTACAAGCACGAGATCCCCGGCGGTCAGCTGTCGAACCTCCGGCAGCAGGCGATCGCCCTCGGGCTCGGCGACCGGTTCGAGCAGGTCGAGGACTGGTACGCCGAGGCGAACCGGATCCTCGGGCGCCCGACCAAGGTCACGCCGTCGTCGAAGGTCGTCGGTGACCTCGCGCTGCAGCTCGCCGCCGTCGGTGCCGACCCGGTCGACTTCGAGCAGAACCCCGACAAGTACGACATCCCGGACTCCGTGGTCGGGTTCATGGCCGGCGAACTGGGCGACCTGCCCGGCGGCTGGCCGGAGCCGTTCCGCTCGAAGGTCCTGGCCGGGCGTGACGTCCGACTCGAGATCACCCCGGTGCCCGCGGACGAGCGTGCGCACCTCGAGACCCCCGGACCCGAGCGGCAGCAGGCACTCAACCGCCTGCTCTTCCCGCAGCCGACGCAGCAGTTCCAGCGCGTGCGGGAGCAGTACGGCGACCTGTCCGTCGTGCCGACCGTCGACTACCTGTACGGGCTGCGCCCGGGGCAGGAGCACAGCGTCCCGCTCGGCAAGGGCGTCGACCTGTTCGTCGGGCTCGAGGCGATCGGCGAGGTGGACGCCAAGGGCATCCGCACGGTCATGGCGACGATGAACGGGCAGCTCCGCCCGGTCGCCGTCCGCGACCGTTCGGTCGAGGTCGAGACGAAGGCGGCCGAGAAGGCCGATGCGTCCGACCCGAAGCACGTCGCCGCGCCGTTCTCCGGCGTGGTGACGCTCAAGGTCGCCGTCGGTGACGTCGTCGAGGCCGGTACGCCGGTGGCGAGCATCGAGGCGATGAAGATGGAAGCGGCCATCACGGCGCCCGTGTCGGGCACCGTCGGCCGACTCGCGATCCCGGTGACCCAGCAGGTGGACGCCGGCGACCTCCTGGTGGTGCTGCAGTAAATTGACCGTTCGTCCCATCCGCCTGTTCGGCGACCCCGTCCTCCGATCGCCGGCCGATCCGATCCGACCCGAACTGCTCGGGAGCACCGGAGTCCGTGACCTGGTGCAGGACCTCGTCGACACCGTCAAGGAACCCGGACGTGCCGGGGTGGCCGCGCCGCAGATCGGCGTGGGGCTCCGCGCGTTCTCGTACAACGTCGACGGCGAGGTCGGCTACGTCCTGAACCCCGAGGTCGTCGAGGTCTCCGGGGAGCCCGAGCTCATGGAAGAGGGGTGCCTCTCCGTCCCCGGCCTCGGCTACCCGACGCGTCGGTACCCGTACGCCAAGGTCCGGGGCGTCGACGTCGACGGCGCCGAGGTCGTCCTCGAGGGCACCGGACTGATGGCCGAGGCGCTCCAGCACGAGTGCGACCACCTCGACGGCACGGTCTACGTGATGACGCTCGACCCCGAGATCCGCCGTCAGGCGCTGCGCGACATCCGCGCGCAGGACTGGTTCCACTGAGCGGTCCCACAGGCCCGCGTTCGCGGGCTGTGAACTCGGGTGTGACACCCCCACGGGGGATTGTCGCTTTGTCCTGACGAGGGGGTACCGTGCTGCTGTCGGCCTCCCACCGACGGCCCATCCGATCCCCCCAGGACTCCCGCATGACCAGTCAGAACGACGAGCTGAGCTCGCACCGCACCCGCACCAACCGTCGACCGGCCGAGGCCACCGTCACGACCGGTTCGACCGCCGTCCTCGACGCCCCCGCGACGGAGCAGCCGCAGGAGGCCTGACGCCGCAGGCGCCCCGGCGCCCGCTGGACGGCCTGGAGGCCCGGATCACGTCCGACGGACGCGATCCGGGCCTCCAGACCGTTGCGTCCACAACCGCGCGCACCTGGCGGGATCGGGCGTCCCTGGTCGGAAGAACCGACCCGGTACGCCCGAAGCGACCCGGTACGCCGGGCCGGGCCGGGCCGGGCCCGGCGCTAGGAGCGGCCTCGGCGCCGCCCCTCGACGACCGGGGTCGCCGTCGTCTGCACCTTCGACCCGGAGTAGATGTGGTCGACGTCGGCGGCGAAGTCCTGCAGGATCACCGACCGCTTGATCGTCAGCTTGGGCGTGAGGTGCCCGGACGCCTCGGTCAGGTCGGTGTCGAGGATCGTGAACGACCGGACCGACTCGGCGCGGGAGACGCGGCTGTTCGCGGTGTCGATGGCCTCCTGGACGGCGGACAGCACGCGTTCGTCGTAGGCGGCCTCGTGTGCGCTCAGCGCCGGGGCGATCCCGCGGGACTCGCACCAGCCGGGCAGCATCTCGCGGTCGAGCGTCACGAGCGCGGCGACGAACGGCTTGCCCTCGCCGACGACGACCACCTGGCCGATGAGCGGGTGTTCGCGGATGCCGTCCTCGAGCGGTGCCGGTGCGACGTTCTTGCCGCTCGCGGTGACGATGAGCTCCTTGGCGCGTCCGGTGACCGTGAGGATCCCGTCGCCGTCGAGCCGGCCGAGGTCACCGGTGCGGAACCAGCCGTCGGCGAAGGCGTGCTCGGTCGCCTCGTCGTTCCGCCAGTAACGGTCGAAGACGTCGACGCCGCGGATCAGGATCTCGCCGTCGTCGGCGATCCGGACCTCGATGCCGGGCAGGGCGCGACCCACCGTGCCGATGCGGAGTTCACGGGCACGGTTGACCGTGGCGGGTGCTGTGGTCTCGGTCAGGCCGTAGCCCTCGAGGATGAGCACCCCGATCGAGCGGAAGAAGTGCGAGAGCCGTGGGGAGAGGGGCGCCGAACCACTGATGGCGTACTCGACCCGGCCGCCCAGGGCATCGCGGAGCTTCGCGTACACGAGCCGGTCGAACAGCCTGAACTTCAGGCCGAGCAGGAACGGCACCCGGCCGGCGGCGAGGGCTTCGGAATGGGCGACCGCGGTGTCGGCGGCCGCGCGGAAGATCCTGCCCTTGCCGCCGAGGTCGGCCTTCTGCTCGGCGGAGTTGTAGATCTTCTCGAACACCCGGGGGACCGCGAGCAGGAACGTCGGCTGGAAGGTCGACACCGCCCGCATGAGGTCCTTGGTGTCCGGCTCGTGGCCGACGAGGACACCCGCGGAGACCGACATCGCGGCGATGAACCGCGCGAAGACGTGGGCGAGCGGGATGAACAGCAGGGTCGAGGCGCCGTCGGCGACCACCTCGGGCATCGCCTCGCTCGCGCCCTCGACCGTGGCGGTGAAGTTGTCGTGCCGCAGGACGCACCCCTTCGGCCGGCCGGTGCTGCCCGAGGTGTAGATGATCGTGGCGTCGTCGTGGCCGTGCACGTGGGCGGTGCGGGCGTCGAGTTCGTCGTCGGTGACGTCCTCGCCGAGCCGGGTCAGGTCGTCGAGGCCGCCGCCGTCGATCGTCCAGTGCTGGCCCAGGGCGGGCAGGTCGGGTGCGATGGAGGCGACGCGGCGCGCGTGCTCCTCCTGCTCGACGACGATGGCGACCGACTCGGAGTCGGACAGGATCCACCGCACCTGGTCGGGGGAGCTCGTCTCGTACACGGGCACGGACACCAAGCCGGCGGTCCACACGGCGAAGTCGACCAGGGTCCACTCGAGCCGGGTGCGCGACAGGATCGCGACGTGCGCGCCCGGTTCGAGCCCGGCGGCGACGAAGCCCTTCGCGATGCCCCGGACCCGGGCCAGGGTCTCGGCCGCCGTGAAGGTCGTCCAGGTGTCGCCGTGGCGCTGGGCGAGGATCGGACGCTCCGGCGTCAGACGGACGCGGTCGCCGAGGAGCCGCGCCGCCGAGCCATGGTCCGGGGCGACGGGGCCGGCGTCGGGGCTGGTGGGGTGCTCCCCGGCCGACGGTGTGCTCCCGGTGGCGGCGCTGCCAGCGGTGGACGTGTCGGTGGAGGCGCTGCTGCGTGCAGGACGCTGATCGTTCACGGTGACTCCCTTGTCTGCCGGTTCGACTCGAGTGCGCCTCAACACCGAGGCGACACCGCCAGCATAGGGCGCGTCTCCGGGCGTTCCTCGACTTCGCGGCGAACCGGTAGGCTCGTTGCTCGTGCACGCCATCGGAATCGACATCGGGGGCACCAAGATCGCGGGTGCGGTCGTGACGGAACTGGGCGAGATCGTCGCCGAGGACCGCGTGGCCACCAACGCTGCGGACCCGAACGCCATGCTCGACGACGTCGTCTCGATGGTCGAGCGACTCAGCTCGCTCCACCAGGTCGGCGCCGTGGGGGTCGCCGCCCCCGGGTTCATCGACGCTTCGCAGTCGATCGTCTACTACACGCCCAACATCCGGTGGCGGAACGAACCACTCCGGCAGAAGCTGCAGCAGCGCCTCGGCGACCTGCACATCACGGTCGACAACGACGCGAACGCCGCTGGCTGGGCGGAGTTCCGGTTCGGTGCCGGTCGGCTCGTGTCCGACATGACGATGCTCACCATCGGCACGGGGGTCGGCGGTGCCATCGTGACCGAGGACCGGCTGTTCCGCGGCGGCTTCGGCACCGGTGGCGAGATCGGGCACCTGCGCATCGTCCCGAACGGCCTGCCCTGCGGGTGCGGCGCCCGTGGCTGCATCGAGCAGTACGGCTCCGGCCGCGCCCTGCAGCGCATGGCGAACGACGTCGCCGACGCCGGCGGGATCGGTTCGGCCCTGGCCGACGCCCGCGCCGACAACGGTGGCCAGCTCGACGGCAAGATCGTCGGCGACCTGATCCTGGCCGACGACCCGGGTGCCCTCGCGGCACTCCGTCGGCTCGGTCGGCACCTCGGCGAGGCGTGCGCGTCGCTCTCTGCCGTGCTCGACCCGCAGCTCTTCGTGTTCGGCGGCGGCGTCGCCAGCGCGGGGGACCGGCTGCTCGACCCGATCAAGCAGGCCTACCTCAACAACCTGCCGGCCCGCGGGTACCACCCGGAGCCCGACTTCGTCATCGCCGAACTCGTCAACGACGCCGGCGTCGTCGGTGCTGCCGACCTCGCTCGCATCCACGCCCGGACGGCGTAGGGTCGGCGCGCGAACGCAAACGCAAACGCAAAAGCAAACGCAAACGCGAACACCCGTGCACCACCCGGACCTTCTCACCACCTGGAGTCGTCGATGACCTACTGGCTGCTGAAGAACTTCGTGCTCGGACCGCTCATCCTCACCCTGTTCCGGCCGTGGGTCGTCGGGCGCGAACACGTCCCCACCACGGGCCCGGTCATCTTCGCCTCGAACCACATCTCGTTCATCGACTCGGTGATCCTGCCAGCGGTGCTCGATCGTCGGCTGTCCTTCCTGGCGAAGAGCGACTACTTCACCGGCCGGGGGCTGAAGGGCTGGGCGACGAAGACGTTCTTCAACGCCATCGGCCAGCTGCCGATCGACCGCTCCGGTGGCAAGGCGTCCGAAGCGTCGCTGCGCACCGGGCTGCAGGTCCTGGCGCGCGGTGAGCAGCTCGGCATCTACCCGGAGGGCACGCGCAGCCCCGACGGCAAGCTCTACCGCGGACGCACCGGCATCGCCCGGATGATCCTCGAGGGGCGCGTGCTCGTCGTCCCGGTGGCCATGGTCGGCACGCGCGAGGTGCAGCAGATCGGGCAGCGGTTCCCGAAGATCAAGCGCGTCGGGGTCGTGTTCGGCAAGCCGCTCGACTTCTCGCGGTTCCAGGGCTTCGAGACGGACCGCTTCATCCTGCGCAGCGTCACGGACGAGGTCATGCACGAGCTCGCCGGGCTGAGCCGTCAGGAGTACGTCGACGTCTACGCCACCAGCGTGAAGGAGCGCGCGAGCTCTGCGCGCGAGGCCGTCATGCGGGAACGGAAGTCGACGCCTGCACGTTAGGCTCTGATGGTCCCGGCACCCCGCCAGGACGCCCATCGCCGACGCGCGGCCACGTGCCGGTCAGCGTCGCCGGGCCGCCCGCACAGAACACCGAGGTAACGCCCTTGCCCGAGTCGACCGACTTCGTCGCCCTGCAGGATCCGGACGTCATCGAGGGGCTCGACTATTGGCGGACGCTCCCGATCAAGCAGCAGCCGACCTGGCCGGACGCCGCCGCTGCCGAGGCGGCGTCGGCCGAGATCGCCACGCTCCCGCCGCTCGTGTTCGCGGGCGAGGTCGACGAGCTGCGCGCACGGCTCGCCGCGGCCGCCCAGGGCAAGGCCTTCCTGCTGCAGGGCGGTGACTGCGCCGAGACCTTCGCCGGTGCCACCGCCGACTCCATCCGCGACCGGGTCAAGACGATCCTGCAGATGGCCGTGGTGCTGACCTACGGCGCCTCGACGCCCGTCATCAAGATGGGCCGGATGGCCGGACAGTTCGCCAAGCCCCGCTCGAGCGACTTCGAGACCCGCGGCGACGTCACGCTGCCCGCCTACCGCGGCGACATCGTGAACGGCTACGACTTCACGCCGGAGAGCCGCGAAGCCGACCCGCGCCGCCTGGTGCAGGGCTACCACACCGCTGCGTCGACGCTGAACCTGGTCCGAGCGTTCACGCAAGGGGGCTTCGCCGACCTGCGGCAGGTGCACTCGTGGAACAAGGGCTTCGCCTCGAACCCGGCGAACGCCCGGTACGAGCACCTCGCCAAGGAGATCGACCGCGCGATCCGGTTCATGGCCGCCTGCGGCGCCGACTTCGAAGCGCTCAAGCACGTCGAGTTCTACGCCTCGCACGAGGGGCTGCTGATGGACTACGAGCGCCCGATGACCCGCATCGACTCCCGCTCGGGCCTGGCGTACGACACGTCCGGCCACTTCATCTGGATCGGTGAGCGCACGCGTGACATCGACGGTGCCCACGTGGACTTCCTGTCGCGGGTGCGCAACCCGATCGGCGTGAAGCTCGGCCCGACGACGAGCGTCGACGACATGAAGGCGCTCGTCGACAAGCTCGACCCGAACCGTGAGCCGGGTCGCCTGACCTTCATCACGCGGATGGGTGCCGGGAAGATCCGCGACGAGCTGCCCAAGCTGCTCGAGGCGATCAAGGGCATGGACGCCAACCCGCTGTGGGTCACCGACCCGATGCACGGCAACGGCCTGACCACGCCGACGGGCTACAAGACCCGCCGGTTCGACGACGTCGTGGACGAGGTCCTCGGCTTCTTCGAGGCGCACCGCCAGGTCGGCACGTACCCGGGTGGCATGCACGTCGAGCTCACGGGTGACGACGTCACCGAGTGCCTCGGCGGCTCGGAGCACATCGACGAGGCCACCCTCGCCACCCGCTACGAGTCGCTCTGCGACCCGCGCCTCAACCACATGCAGTCCCTCGAGCTCGCCTTCCTGGTGGCCGAGGAACTCGGCGCGCACCAGCCCGACCGCTCGTAGGGCAGGAACCATCTCGACGAAGCGACAGAACCCCGCGGCACGTTCGCGGGGTTCTGTCGCTTTCGCGTGTCGGACGGGAGGCCCGTGACGGCGCCGCCACGGGCCTCCCGTCCGTCCTGACGGTGTCGGCGCGATCGGGCGAGACAATGTCGCTCTGGCGACACACACCGCCCATGCAGCGCCTGCGCCGGCCCTACTGGTCGTAGGACAGGGTGACCGTGTCGCCGCGGTACACGGTCGCGCCGGCGCCCGGATCGGTGCCGGTGACGGGCAGCGTCGACTTCCAGTCGTAGAAGCCGCAGAGGATGTTCGTGCAGTCGGGCACGGAGACCTTGAGGCCGAGGTCCTCGAGGGTCTTCGTCGCCTCGTTGATGGTCTTGCCGACCACTCCGTCCTTCGGCACGGTGATCGGCGTCGGGCCCTTCGACACGACGACGTCCACCGCCGACCCGCGCACGGCGGGGGACTCCTGCACGGCGGCGGAGACGATCTGCCCCGTCGGGACGGTCTCGCTGTACTCCTCGGTCCGGGCGCCGAGGACGAGCCCGACGTCGTCGAGTTCGGCGGAGGCCTCGTCGACGGTCTTCCCGACCACGTCGGGCACGGGGCCGAGCGACACCGTCAGGGTGATCCGCCCGGTCTCGCCGTACGCCTTCACCGTCGTCAGGTCGAGCGCCTTGCCGCCGGACGCCCGACCGGTCGCCGCGATCACGGTGTCCTTCGGCGCGTCTGCCGAGAACTGGTACCGGTCGTCCTGCAGTTCGAAGTCGTCGTCGAGCGCGGCCGTCACGGTGGAGAGCGGCTGCCCGACGATCGCCGGCAGCGGGATCATCCGGGGGCCGTTCGAGACGACGATCTGCACCGCCGTGCCCTTCTGCACCTCGCGCCTCGCAGCCGGCTCGGTCGTGGAGACCTGCCCCTTCGCGACGACGGCGTCGAACCGTGTCCCGGTCTTCGACGCCGCCTGCAGGCCCTGTGCTTCGAGCAGCTGTCGGGCCTGCGAGACCGACTTGCCCGCGACTTCCGGGATGCGCACGTTGCCACCGGGCCCCGGGCCGAAGTACCAGCCGAAGCCGGCTCCGATCAGCGCGAGCACGACGACCACGGACAGGGCGATCCAGCCGCGCTTCCGACGCTTCGCCGACTGGTCGGCGAGCCGCTGGCCGGCGGGGGACAGGACGCCGGGCTGGGCACCGGTGCGACGGGGCCCCGGGGCGTTGGTGCGGGCCCGCGCGGGCGTCCGAACGCGGTCACCGGTGTCGCGGTCACCCGCCCGGTCGATGATGGCGGTCTCGTCGGCAGCACCGGCACCTGCGGCTCCGACCGAGGCGGCGGCCGCTGCGGCGCCGAGCGTTCCCCCGCCGCCGGAGGGCAGGATCGCGGTCCCGTTCTCGGGGCGGAGCACGGCGGTGCGGTACTGACCGGTCGCCCGCTGCTGGTTGCCCGACATGTGGTCGAGCATCTCGCGGGCGTCGCGGGGACGGTCCTCGGGGTCGCGCGCGGTCGACCAGGCGACCAGCTCGTCGAGCTCCGGCGGCACCCCGGACACGGCGGCGCTCGGGGCCGGGACGGAGTCGTTGGCGTGCTGGTACGCGATCTGCATCGGCTGCTCGCCCTTGTAGGGCTGCTCGCCGGTCAGCATCTCGTAGAGCATGATGCCGAGCGCGTAGATGTCGCTGCGCGAGTCGGCGGCGCCGCGGGTCACGAGCTCGGGGGACAGGTAGGCGATCGTGCCGAGCAGGGCCGCGCCGGTCGCCGTGTTCGCGGTCGTGGCCCGGGCCAGGCCGAAGTCGCCGAGCTTGATGCGGCCGTCGTCGGCGAGCAGGACGTTCTCGGGCTTCAGGTCGCGGTGCACGATGCCGGCGCGGTGCGCGGACGCCAGGCCCGCCAGCACGGCGCGCAGGATGTCCGTGGCCTGCTCGGGGGTCAGGGCGTGGTGTTCCTGCAGCAGGTCCCGCAGCGTGATGCCGGGGATGTACTCCATGACGATGTAGGCGGTCTCGCCCTCGGCGCCCTGGTCGTACACGCCCACCAGGTTCGGGTGCGACAGCCGGGCGGCCGACCGGGCCTCCTGGATGAAGCGCTCACGGAAGGCCTGGTCGTCGGCCAGGTGCCCGTGCATGATCTTGATGGCGACGCGTCGCTCGAGGCGCACGTCGGTCGCGAGGTAGACGGTCGCCATGCCCCCGCGCGCGATGCGCGAGCGGACGCGGTACCGCTGATCGATCATGCGACCGATCATGGGGTCCGTGGCGGCGTTGGTGGTCATCGGCGGCATTCTACGAATCGAGACGGCAGCCGGACGCACCGGCGCACCGGTCGTGACCCAATCTCGATCTTCCGGATGAGGCTCAGAGGGTCGCCAGCCAGCCCTCGGCGGCCGTCGCCCAGTTGGCGTAGGCCTTCGGGTAGGCGGAGAGCTGCACGGCCTGGGCCGCATCGGTGATGCTCATCGAGGACCAGCCGCGCACGTCGAGCAGCCCACTCGTCTTGCCGGCGTTCGGGTTGTCCCGACCACCGAAGAACAGCTTGGTGGCGTGCACCGGGTCCTGCAGCGTCGCCGCGGGGCCCCACCCCTGGCTCGGGCGCTGCTGGAACAGACCGACCGAGTCGCGGTCGCCGTGTGGGATGTTCCGCAGGCTGGACTCCTGCATCGCGGCGGCGAGGGCGACGACGATGCCGCGGTCGGGGACGCCCATGGAGCGACCGACGGCGACGATGGTCGCCGCGTTCTGTCGCTGCTCGGCGCTCAGGCCCACGGCACCGCTGACCGCTGCGCTGGCGGCGACCGCCGGTGCGGCAGTGGCGTTCGACGACGGGATGACGAGTGTCTTGCCGGCGTAGATGGTGCTCGTGTACGACAGGCCGTTCGCCGACAGGAGCGACTTGACGGAGACGTGGTGGGCGGCGGCGATCGAGGCGACCGTGTCACCGGCGCTGATCTTGACGCTCGACCCGGTCGACGGCGCCGACGCCGTGGACACCGACGTCGACGAGGACGTGCCGTGCGGGACCCGGAGCGTCTGCCCCGGGTAGATGACGCTGCGCTGTGACAGGTCGTTCGCGCGGAGGAGCGCCGTGGTCGACACGCCGACGCGGGAGGCGATGGCGGAGACCGTGTCGCCCTGCTTCACGTGGTAGCTCGAGGTGTTCGTCCCAGAGCCGCTCGTGGCCCCGGACGTCCGGACGGCAGCGGTTGTGACGGCGGGGGTCGACGCCAGGTGCAGCGTCTGGCCCGGGTGGATGATCGTGTTCCAGCCGAGGCCGTTGCGCACGAGGATCTCCTGCGCCGACAGGCCGAACCGGGCGGCGATGCCCGAGACCGTGTCGCCGTGGTGGACGGTGTAGTTCGTGGGCACAGCGGTCGTGGGGGCCTTCGCGGTGGCGGCGACCGTCCGGACGACGGTCTGTGACGGCCGTGCGACCGCGGTGCCGAACACCGGGCGGTCGGTGAGGACGCGGTCCTGGTCGACGTGACGCTTGTGGTTCGCGTCGGCGTCGTCGTGCCGCGGCTCGGCGTGTGCGACCGGACCGGTCAGGCCGGCGGTCACGGCGATCGTGCCCGCGAGGACGATGGGCATGGTGGCGAACCGGGCGGATCGTGCGCGCCGGGCGACTTCGTCTGCAGCGTGGTCCACGGGTCTCTCCTGATCTCGACTGAGGCGTGCGCACGCGTGCGCGCACTCACAGGTGCCACAACGCTGGCATGGCCTGATTCCCAAGTCAACCAGAGAGTCAGATGTGGTGGATGTGACGAATGTGACGAACGTTACGGATTCACCCGGGCGGTCACTCTGGCACCATGGGAGTGTGAGTGCCGCACCCGCCGACGACCTGACCCTCTCCGAACGCTGGCTGACCGTCCCCGAGCTCGTGGACATGTTCAGCACGAGCCCCGGACGGATCCACCGACTCTTCGAGCAGAAGACCCTCCTCGCCGCCCGTGTCGGCGGTGTGCTGCGGGTGCCGGTCGAGTTCCTCGAGGACGGCGAGCCGATGCCCGAACTCCGCGGCACGCTCATCGTGCTCGGCGACAACGGCTTCACCGACGACGAGGCGGTGCGCTGGATGCTCACCGTCGACGACGCGATGGGCACCACGCCGATCGCGGCGCTGCGCGCCGGTCGCAAGGCCGAGGTGCGCCGCGTCGCCCAGTCGCTGCTCTAGACGCGTTCCGGTCGGACAGGAGGCCCGGTGCCAGCTGGCACCGGGCCTCCTGTCCGCCCCGCATGTGCGACGCGCCAGCGGCGCGCGGCGCCAGCGCCGGGCGAGCCTGCGAGGCCGGTGGATCGAGAGGTGTCTAGGACGACCGGCGGCTGACCGTGTCGGCCAGCGACGCGAGCTGTTCGCGTGCCGACGGCGTCAGCGGCGACGCGTCGAGCGCCGCCTTGGCGCGCTGCACGTGCCGATCGATCGACCGTTCCACGGCGGCCACGGCGCCGGACTCGGTGAGGGTCGCCCGGAGCATCCGCACCTGCTCCTCGTCGAGGTCCGGGTCGCCGAGGAGCTCGTCCAGGAGCTGCCGCGGCCCACTCGCCAGGGTCTTGCGCGCAGAGGCGATGAGGACGGTGCGCTTGCCCTCGCGCAGGTCGTCGCCCGCGGGCTTCCCGGTGACCCCGGGGTCACCGAACACGCCGAGCATGTCGTCGCGCAGCTGGTAGGCCACGCCGAGGGGGAGTCCGAAGGCGCGGAGGCCCTCGAGCTGGGAGTCACTCGCGCCGGCGACCAGGGCACCGATGACCAGGGGTGCCTCGATCGAGTACTTCGCCGACTTGAAGACGATGACGCGCTGGGCGCGGAGCAGGTGCTCGGACTCGTCGATGACGGGCCAGGCGGTCTCCTCGTGCACGTCGAGGTACTGCCCCGCCGTGACGTCGAGGCGCATCGCGTGGAACTCCTGGCGGACGATGCGGGCCCGCACCGGGTCGAGGAGCGCGAGGCCCTCGTCGAAGACGGAGTCGCTCAGCGAGAGCAGCAGGTCGCCGAGGAGCAGCGCCGAGTTCGTGCCGTACTGCCCGCGGTCGCCGACGAAACCGGACTCCTCGTGCAGGGACTCGAAGCGGCGGTGCGCGGCCGGACGCCCACGACGGGTGTCCGAGCGGTCCATGATGTCGTCGTGCACCAGGGCGGCGGCGTGGAAGACCTCGAGCGCGGCGGCGACCGTGACGATCGCTTCGGCGGTGGTCTGCCGGGACCCCTCGGCCAGCGGGTCGAACGAACCGGAACGGCCCGCCACCGACTGCCATCCCCAGTAGCAGAACAGGGCCCGGAAGCGCTTGCCGCCGGACAACAGGTCTCGGGCGTACCGGTCGAACGGCGCGAGGTCGGGGCTGATCGCGAGGAGCCGCTCACGCTGCTCGTCGAGTGCCCGGTCGATACGCGCCGATACGAGGTCCACTAATCGCGTACTCTCAGCCACGATCCCTACCCTAGTGGAGTGGTCGAGGCATAGAATCGGTCCACCCAACCCGCGTTTTTCAACCCCGCGTCGATCCCAGGAACAGAGGGAACCAAGATGCCGCTCTCGGAACAGGAGCAGCGCCTTCTCGAAGAGATGGAGCGCAGCCTCTACCAGAACGATTCCGATTTCGTGGCTCGTGTCACACGTCGACAGGGTCGTCCGACGTACACAGCCATCACCCTCGGGGTCCTCGGCGCACTCGCCGGGATCGCCGTCGTCATCGTCGGCCTGGTCATCAAGGCGCCGCTGCTGGGCATCCTCGGCTTCGTCGTGATGCTCGCCGGTGTCCTGTTCGCGCTGCGCCCGGGCATGCGTGCCCCGAAGGCGAAGCCCGCTCGGCCGGGCAAGCCCGCATCCGGTGGGTCGGCGCGTCCGTCTGCCAGCGGTGGTGGTGGCGGCGGGTCCTTCATGGACCGCATGAACGACCGCTGGGACAAGCGGAACGACCAGGGTCAGTAGCTGACCGGAGCCGGTCGGGCTCCCTCCACACTCCTCCACGGGGTCGGCCTTCGGGCCGGCCCCGTTTCGTGTTCCCGGGCGCGGGCGGGTTCGGGCCGGGGCCGGGGCCGCGGGGCGGAGCCGGAGCCGCGGGGTGTGCGCGCGAGGTGTGCGTGCGGGTGGTCACGACATGCCGTGCGGAGGTCGCCGGGGGGTCACGAACTATCGGCTGGGGGGCGCGCGAGCGACGGTTCGTGACCACTCGCCGTCGCCTCGGCGGCGCGTCGTGACCACGCGCCGACCGGCGGCCGGGCGTGGTGGAGCCGGCCGTGCGCCCGCGGGAGCGCCGCGGCGGAGGTGGGGCGGGCCTCCCGGCCGGGGTGGACCGACGCCGCACGCGGGGTGTGCGCGCGAGTGGTCACGACATGCCGTGCGGAGGTCGCCGGGGGGTCACGAACTGTCGGCTGGGGAGCGCGTGAGCGACGGTTCGTGACCACTCGGCGTCGCGGCGGCGGCACGTCGCGACCACACGCCGACCGGCGGCCGGGCGTGGTGGAGCCGACTGTGCGACCGCGGCGCGCCCCGACGTGCTCCACCGGCTGCGAAAGTCCTCCACTTTCCTCCACACACGCTCCTGCCGCCCAGAACCGCATGGATCCGGGCTTCTCGGGCTGCATCTGCGGGATGCATTCCTGGGCGCATGCCCCCAGTAGGGGTGTCGAGGGCCGAAAAGGGTGCGGAATCCTGGTCCGGGGGAGGGGAGTGGAGTAAAGTGGGGCTTGCAACGGTCCGGTGGAGCGGAGGGGAGGCCCGACGTGCTGCTCGGTACTCATGCCCCGAAGCTCGACGAGAAGGGTCGCGTGATCCTCCCCGCCAAGTTCCGGGACGAACTGTCCGGCGGGCTCGTCATGACCCGCGGCCAGGAACGCTGCGTCGTGGTCTTCAGCGCCCGGACGTTCGAGGAACTCCACGAGCGCATCCGGACCGCCCCGATGACGTCGAAGCGCACCCGGGACTACATGCGCCTGTTCCTCTCGGGGGCCAGCGCGGAACAGCCCGACAAGCAGAACCGCGTGACGATCCCGCAGAACCTCCGCGAGTACGCGGGGCTCGAGCGGGACCTCACGGTCATCGGCAGCGGTGACCGTGCCGAGATCTGGTCCACCCCCGCGTGGGAGGCCTACTACGCCGAAGCCGAAGAGGCATTCGCCGACAACGACGAGGAGGTGATCCCGGGGATCTTCTGATCCGCGGATCGGGACTCCCAGCCGTGAAGCCCTGACATCACTTCCCCGGTGTCAGGTCGCATGGATGGGGATCCGGACCCACGGCCCAGGAGACGAGGGGCTGCACATGGCCGACAACGACAACGAGACGCCACGCTTCCCGCACACGCCGGTGATGCTCCAGCGCATCGTCGACCTCTTCACGCCGACGCTCGAGGGCCCGGGCAAGGTCGTCGTCGACGCCACGCTCGGCATGGGTGGTCACTCCGAGGGCCTGCTCGAGCGGTTCCCGGAGCTCACGCTCATCGGACTCGACCGCGACACCGACGCCCTCGGCATCGCGGGGGACCGTCTGTCCCGCTTCGGTGACCGCGTCCGGCTCGTGCACACCGTGTACGACGGCATCGTCGACGCGATCCAGGGCGAGGGCTTCACGAAGGTCGACGGCGTGCTGTTCGACCTCGGTGTGAGTTCGCTGCAGCTCGACCGGGCCGAGCGCGGGTTCGCGTACAGCCAGGACGCCCCGCTCGACATGCGGATGGACCGGACCGAGGGGCAGACCGCCGCCGACGTCCTGGCCACCTACGACGAGGGCGAACTGCGTCGCATCTTCCAGCGCTACGGCGAGGAGAAGCTCGCCGGCCGCTACGCACGAGCCATCGTGGAGCGGCGGGCGACGAAGCCGTTCGAGATGTCCGGCGACCTGGTCCAGGTGCTGCACGACGCGACCCCGGTCGCCGTCCAGCGCCAGGGGCACCCGGCCAAGCGCGTCTTCCAGGCGCTCCGCATCGAGGTGAACGCCGAACTGAGCGTGCTCGAGCGGGCGATCCCGGCGGCCCTCGACGCCATCGCGGTCGGTGGCCGCATCGTCGTCGAGTCCTACCAGTCCCTCGAGGACCGAATCGTCAAGCGGGCCCTGGTGGAGCGCACGAAGTCGAGCGCCCCCGCCGACCTGCCGGTGGAGCTGCCCGAGCACGCCCCCACCTTCTCCCTGATCGTCAAGGGCGCTGAGCTGGCCGACGAGGCCGAACGCGCCGCCAACCCCCGAGCAACCCCCGTGCGACTGCGCGCGGCCGAGCGGATCCGGAACTGACATGAGCACGAACCTCGCACTCGTCGACCCTGCGGTCGTCCCGTCGCGGGCCCCGCGCCCCGACCGTCAGCACCGCCCCGAGCTGGTCGAGGTCACCCCCACCGCGGCCCAGCGCCGGGCCCGTCCCCGCATCGGGTACGCCGTCGTGGCCGTCGCCGCGCTCGGGATCCTGCTGCTGGCCCAGCTCGGCATCAGCATGGTGCTCAGCCAGGGCGCTTACACGCTCAACTCGCTGTCGACGGAGCAGACCAACCTGTCCCGCACGCAGCAGTCGCTGTCCGAGGAACTCCGGGTGCTGGACTCGCCGCAGAACCTGGCCCGCAACGCGCAGGCGCTCGGGATGATCGCGAACTCCACGCCGGTGTACCTGGACCCGAAGACCGGCCGGGTGTACGGCACGCCGACCCCGGCGAAGCCCGACGAGGCAACCGCGTCCACCGAGAACCAGGTGCCGAACTCTCTGCTGAACGACGTGCCGCTGGCCACCCAGCCGGGCGCCACGTCGACGAGCAAGGAAACGGGCAACCCCGGCGACCCCGCCGCAGGCAGTGCCGCCGCAGGCAGCACCGCCGCGGACACGTCCGCACCTGCCGCGTCTGAGAAGACCAGCGGCGCCAGCGCGTCGGACCAGGGGACGGCGAAGTCGTCCGTAGAGTCCGACGCGAACCCGCTCCAGGCACCCTCCACCCGGTGACCGGCGGGTCCGCCGCACCCTCAGCACCGCCCGGGAAGGACCGCACCGCGTGACGAAGACGATCCGCAACCGACGCCTGCGCTACAGCATCGTGATGCTCGCCGTGATCGCCCTGGTCGGGGTGTTCGTGGTCCGGCTCGTCGACATCCAGGTCGTCCAGGCATCGGTGCTGAACGAGGCGTCGGCCCAGAAGCGCAGCATCCCCGTGACGATCTACGGCACCCGTGGCGCGATCGTGGACCGCAACGGCACCGAACTCGCCGACAGCGTGACCCGGTACAACATCACGACCTCGCCGCGCCTGGTCAAGCAGTTCAAGGGCAAGCTCGGCGGCACCCGCATCAAGGACGTCAGCGTCAGCACCGCACTCGACGCCCTGGCGAAGGCCTCCGGCGGTGACGTCGCGACCATGCGGAAGAACATCGCCGCGAACCCGAAGTCCGACTTCGCGTACCTGATCAAGGGCCTCGACGTCCGGCACTACGAGGCCGTGGTCGACCTCGGCATCCCGTGGATCTACAAGGAACAGCAGGCGTCGCGGGTCTACCCGACCGCTGCGACGACGGGCAACCTGACCGGGTTCATGGGGACCGACGGCGCCCAGGCCGGCCTGGAGTACGCCTACGACCAGTGCCTGGCCGGCACCAACGGCTCGGAGACCTACGAGCGTGGCGAGGACGGCGTCCAGCTGCCCGGCAGCACCGTGACCACGAAGAAGGCCAAGGACGGCGGCACGCTCGAGACGACGATCGACAGCGACCTGCAGTACATGGCGCAGCAGACCATCGCGTCCGCCGCCAAGACCCTGCAGGCGGAGTCCGCGACGGCCACCGTCACGAGCGTCAAGACGGGCGAGTTGCTGGCGGTCGCCGACTACCCGACCGTGGACCCGAACGACGTCGATGCCACGACCGACAAGGGTGCCTTCGGCTCCCGGGCCCTGACGGCGTCGTACGAGCCGGGTTCCACGATCAAGGCCGCGATCGCCGCCGCGCTGATCGACCAGGGCAAGTCGACTCCCACCGACCAGGCCGTCGTGCCGTACTCGCGCACGTTCCCCTGGGGCGGCACGATCCACGACTCGGAGTTCCACCCCACCGAGAACCTGACGCTGACCGGCATCCTGCAGAACTCGTCGAACGTCGGCATCACCGAGCTCGGGGCACGGCTGACGGCCCAGCAGCGCTTCGACTACATGAAGAAGTTCGGGCTGTTCGAGCCGGAGACGGCCATCGACTACCCGGGCCAGCCCTCGATGGACTACGGCACGAGCCCGAACTGGGACCAGCAGACGAACATCAACTCGATGTTCGGCCAGGGCATCTCGACGACGGCCGTGCAGGTCGCGAGCGTGTTCCAGACGATCGCGAACGACGGCGTCCGGATCCCGCTGCACTTCGTCAAGGGCTGCACCACGGCCGACGGCAAGACGATCGACGCGCCCGACGTGCAGAAGCAGCGCGTCGTGTCCGCAGCCGCCGCCACGCAGGTCACCGACATGCTGCAGAGCGTCGTCACGGGCGGCACGCTGGTGGGCATGAAGCCTATCTCGGGCTACAACATCGCCGCGAAGACCGGCACCGCCGAGGTGGCCGAGGGGTCGCAGGGCTACGGCGGTCAGCGCATCACGTCGGTGGCCGGAATGGCACCCGCCGAAGACCCCCAGTATGTTGTCACGGTGACGTTCACGAAGCCGCAGACCAACAAGTGGTCCAGCGGAGCGGCTCCGGCGTTCCGCACACTCATGTCCCAGGTGCTCGAGAAGTACCGAGTAGCCCCCTCCGCGTCCGAGGCGAAGCTCTACCCGTCCACGTGGTGAGGAAGAAGGAACACTTGTCCGCACGGATCCCCCCGGTCCTCCGACCCGAACACCCGACCCCGAGGGCCGTCGCCGAACTCGCGAACGCGTTCGGTCTGCGTGTCGTCGGCTCGGTCGACACCCTCGAGACCACCGGCGTCACGCTGAGTGCCACCGAGGTGCAGCCGGGTGACCTGTTCGTCGGCGTGCACGGCGCGAACCGGCACGGCGCCCAGTTCGCGACCGAGGCCGCCGAGCGCGGCGCGGTCGCCGTCCTGACCGACCAGGACGGCGTCGCACTCGTCGAGCCGTCCGGCCTGCCGGTGCTCGTCGTCGACGATCCCCGCGCAGCCCTGGGCGACGTCGCCGCGTGGGTCTACCGCACCCACCCCGACGAGGCCACCGACCTGCCGCAGCTGTTCGCCGTCACCGGCACGAACGGCAAGACGAGCACGTCCTACATCCTCGAGGGCATCCTCAAGCAGCTCGGCCTGGTGACCGGCCTGAGCTCCACCGCCGAGCGCCACATCGGCTCGCTCAGCGTGACGAGCCGCCTGACCACGCCCGAGGCCAGCGAGATGCACGCGCTCCTCGCTCGCATGCGCGAGAGCGAGGTCCGCGCCGTCGCCGTCGAGGTCAGTGCCCAGGCCCTCAGCCGTCACCGCGTCGACGGCATCGTCTTCGACGTCGCGGCCTTCACGAACCTGTCGCACGACCACCTCGACGACTACGCCGACATGGAGGAGTACTACCAGGCGAAGCTCCCGCTGTTCCAGCCCGAGCACGCCCGCCGCGGCGTCGTCTCGCTGGACACCGACTGGGGCCACCGCGTGGTGCAGGACTCCCGCATCCCGGTCACCACCATCACGGTGCACCCCGACGTCGAGGCCGAGTGGCACGTCGACATCGTCGAGGCACACGCCGCCTACACCGAGTTCCGCCTGACGGGTCCCGAGGGTCGCGAGCTCACGACCCGTGTGCCCCTGATCGGCTGGCACATGGCCGCGAACGCCGCACTGGCGATCGTCATGCTGGTCGAGGGCGGATTCGAGCTCGGTGCCATCGCGCACGCGCTCGAGAGCAACCACCGCCGTTACCCCGACGAGGACGGATCGGGCGACCGTGAGCGTGACGGTGCGTCCGAGCGCGTCTCCGCCATCGAGTGCTACCTGCCCGGTCGCACCGAGCGGGTCTCCGGCGAGCACGGGCCGAGCGTCTACGTCGACTTCGGCCACAGCGCCGACGCCTTCGAGAACACGCTCGCCGCGGTCCGGCAGTTCACCGCCGGCAAGGTGCTGATGCTGTTCGGCGCCGACGGTGACCGCGACACCACGAAGCGTGGCGACATGGCCCGCGTGGCCGCCGCCGGCAGCGACATCCTCGTCGTCACCGACCACCACCCCCGCTTCGAGGACGCCGCGTCGATCCGGAAGACCCTGGTCGACGCTGCACGCGCCGCCTACCCGGACCACGAGATCCACGAGGTCAGCCCGCCCGAGGCCGCGATCCGCACCGCGGTGGGCCTGCTCGGTGAAGGGGACTCGATCCTCTGGGCCGGCCCGGGCCACCAGGACTACCGCGACATCCAGGGTGTCCGCACGCCGTACTCCGCCCGCGACGAGGCCCGTGCGGCCCTCCGCGAGGCCGGCTGGGAGCCGAACTCCGGTCCGGCGGAGGACGTCCGATGATCGCCATGACGCTCGCCGAGATCGCCACCGCGGTCAGCGGCGAGCTGATCGGCGGCGCCCAGGCGACCGACGTCGTCGAGCCCGGCGACCTGGTCGTCGAGGGCTCGGTCGAGACCGACTCCCGCCTGGTCCGTCCCGGCAGCGTCTTCTTCGCCCTGCCCGGCGAGGTCACCGACGGCCGGCGCTTCGTGCCCGCCGCGGTCGACGCCGGTGCCGCCCTGGTGATCACGCCGGAGCGTGTCGACACCACCGCGCCGCAGATCGTCGTCACCGACGGCTACGAGGCCCTCGCTGCGCTCGCGCACGAGGTCGTCACCCGCGTCCGGATGAGCACCGCGGACCGCGTCGACGCCGACGGTCGCCCGGCACCCCTGCGGGTCGTCGGCATCACCGGCTCGAACGGCAAGACGAGCACGAAGAACATGCTCCGCACGATCCTCGAGCAGCACGGCGCGACGATCGCACCCGAGGGCTCGTTCAACAACCACGTCGGCGCACCGATCTCGATGCTCCGCGTCACGTACGGCACCCGGTACCTGGTGGTCGAGATGGGCGCGAGCGGCGTCGGCCACATCGCCAAGCTCGTGTCGATCGCCGAGCCCGACCTCGGTGTCGTCCTCAAGGTGGGCCTCGCGCACGCCGGCGAGTTCGGCGGCATCGAGGCGACGCAGCGCGCGAAGTCCGAGATGGTCACCGACCTGCCCGAGACCGCCACGGCCCTGCTCAACGTCGACGACGACCGCGTCGCGTCGATGCGCGACCTGACGGCCGCGCGCGTGGTGGGCTTCGGCACGTCGGCCGAGGCCGACTACCGCATCACCGGCATCGAGACGGACCGCAGCGGCACCCGCTTCACCCTCACCGCGCCTCCCGTCCGCCCCGAAGGCGACCGTCCGACGGACGCAACCCTGTCTGGAGGCCCGGATCACGTCGACGTGCGCCTCGCGATCCTGGGTGAGCACCACGCGATGAACGCGTCCGCCGCGCTCACCGTCGCCCACCTGTGGGGCGTGCCGCTCGCCGACGGCGCCGCGGCGCTCGCGTCGATGACGCGCGCCGAGCGCTGGCGCATGGAGCTGCTCCAGGGCGGCCCCGAGGGCGTCACCGTGATCAACGACGCGTACAACGCGTCGCCCGACTCCACCGCGGCGGCGCTGCGGACCCTGGCGCAGATCGTGCGCCCGGGCGAGCGGACCGTCGCCGTGCTCGGTGAGATGGCCGAGCTCGGTGAGTTCTCCGTCGAGGAGCACGACCGCATCGGTCGGCTCGTCGTCCGCCTCGGCATCGGACAGCTCGTGGTCGTCGGCCGCGGCGCGATGCCCATCCACCAGGCCGCCACCCTCGAGGGATCGTGGGACGGCGAGTCCGTGTACATCGAGGACGTCGACGACGCCGTCCGTGCCATGCAGGAGATGCTCCGCCCCGGCGACGTCGTCCTCGTCAAGTCCTCGAAGTCTGCCGAACTGCGATTCCTCGGCGACCGCCTCGGAGGTGTCACCGAATGATCGCGCTCCTCATCGCCGGCGCCACGTCGCTGGTGTTCACGTTGCTGCTCACCCCGTTCTTCATCAAGCTCTTCCACCGTCTCGGGTGGGGGCAGTTCATCCGTGACGACGGCCCACAGTCCCACCACACCAAGCGCGGCACCGCCACGATGGGTGGCATCGTCCTCATCATCGGTGCGGTGATCGGGTACTTCGTGGGCCACCTGATCGGAGGCGACTCGATCACGCTGTCCGGCCTGCTCGTGCTGTTCCTGATGGTCGGGCTCGGGTTCGTCGGCTTCATCGACGACTTCCTCAAGGTCCGGCGTCAGCGGAGCCTCGGGCTCGGTGGCTGGGCGAAGATCCTCGGCCAGGTCATCGTCGGCGTCATCTTCGCCACGATCGCACTGGTCGTGCCCACGTCGAACGGCAAGCCCCCGGCATCCACGATGATCTCGGCCGTCCGCGACGTGCCGTGGCTCGACTTCATGGCGCTCGGCACCGTCATCGGCACGGTGCTGTTCCTCGGCTGGATCGTCCTGCTGACGGTGTCCACGTCGAACGGCGTGAACGTCGCCGACGGCCTCGACGGCCTGGCGACGGGATCGAGCATCCTGGCGATCGGCTCGTACGTCATCATCGGTTTCTGGCAGTCGAACCAGATCTGCGGCGGGACCCGGCTCGACTCGGACACCGCACACGCCTGCTACACCGTCGCGAACCCGCTCGACCTCGCCGTGGTCGCGGCCGCGGTCTGCGGTGGGCTCATCGGGTTCCTCTGGTACAACACCTCGCCGGCACAGATCTTCCTCGGCGACACCGGTTCGCTCGGCCTCGGCGGTGCCCTGGCCGGCCTCGCGATCCTCAGCCGCACCGAGCTGCTGCTGGTCCTCATCGGTGGCCTGTTCTTCATCGTCACCGGTTCGGTCATCCTGCAGCGTGCGTACTTCAAGATCACCCACGGCAAGCGCATCTTCCTGATGAGTCCGCTGCACCACCACTTCGAACTGAAGGGGTGGGCCGAGGTGACGGTCGTCGTCCGCTTCTGGATCATCGCCGGACTCTTCGTCGCGGCGGGGGTCGGGCTCTTCTACCTCGAATGGATCGCAAGCGTTGGTTGACCCGGTGTCCTCGTCGTCCCGTCTCGAGTCCCTCGACAGCTGGCACGCCGAAGGGTGGAAGGGGCTGAACGTCGCCGTCCTCGGCCTGGGTGCCACCGGGTTCTCGGTCGCCGACACCCTCGTCGAGCTCGGCAGCGAGGTGACGGTCTACTCGTCCGACGCCCCGGCCGACAGCGTCGAGCTGCTCGACGTCATCGGTGCCCGGTTCCTGCAGACGCCGCTCGACACCGTGCCGGACGCGCTCGTCGCGCAGGCGCCCGACGTCGTGGTCGTGTCGCCGGGGCTGCCCCCGCACAACGCCACCGTCCAGTGGTCGGTGGTGAACAGCACCGTCTGGGGTGACATCGAGCTCGCCTGGCGTGTCCGCGACAAGGTCGTCCGCGGCCCGGTCGCGGCCCCGTGGATCACGATCACCGGCACGAACGGCAAGACCACGACGACGCAGCTGACGACCGCGATGTACGAGGCCGGCGGCCTGCGTGCCGTGGCGTGCGGGAACATCGGCGTGCCGGTGCTCGACGTCGTCCGCGACCCGGTCGGATACGACGTGCTCGTCGTCGAGCTGTCGAGTCACCAGCTGCACTACATGGCGACCTCCGGCGACGGTGCCGTGGTGCCCCTCGCGAGTGCCTGCCTGAACATCGCCGACGACCACCTGGAGTGGCACGGTTCCGCCGAGGCGTACCGCGCGGCGAAGGCCAAGGTCTACGAGCGCACCGTGATGGCGTGCGTCTACAACACCTCGGACGAGGTCACCCGGCAGATGGTGCAGGAGGCCGACGTGGTGGAGGGCTGCCGAGCGGTCGGCTTCACCCCCGGTGTCCCCGCCCCCGGTGACGTCGGCATCGTCGAGGACGTCCTGTGCGACCGGGCCTTCAACGAGGACCGCCGCAACAGTGCACTCGAGCTCTCGACGGTCGCCGACCTCGAGGCCGCCGGGCTCGCCAGCCCGCACATGACCATGAACGTCCTGGCCGCCGCTGCGCTGGCACGTGCCGGCACCGTCCAGCCGAGCGCCATCCAGACGGCCGTCCGGGCCTTCCGTGCCGACCACCACCGCACCGAGCTCGTCGCAGAGTCCGAGGGCATCGCCTGGGTCGACGACTCCAAGGCCACGAACCCGCACGCCGCCACCGCGTCCCTGGCGTCCTTCGACACCGTCGTGTGGATCGTCGGGGGCCTGTTCAAGGGCGTCGACATCGACGGCCTGGTCGAGCGCTTCGGTCCGGACGTCCGCGCCGTCGTCGTCATCGGGACCGACCGGGCCCCGGTGCTCGAGGCATTCGCGCGACACGCGTCCGCGGTCCCCGTGCTCCAGGTCGAGACGACGGACACTGATCAGGTCATGCGCGAGGCGGTCCGGCATGCCGCATCGGTCGCGAGGCCGGGCGACACGGTCCTCCTCGCCCCGGCGGCGGCGTCGTTCGACCAGTTCGGCTCCTACGCCGACCGGGGGCAGCGTTTCGCGGCCGCGGTCAACGAACACCTGGGAGGAGAAGTCGATGGCGACGACACCGACGGATCTTCCGAACAGGCGTAACGGCCGGACCGCGTCGACCCCACGACGGACGAACGGCGCGATCGTCGCCGTCAAGAACGTCTTCGTCGCGGAGTCCAGCACCTTCTACACGATCCTCGGCGTCACGCTGTTCCTCGTCGTCTTCGGCGTCGTCATGGTGCTGTCCTCGTCGAGCGTCGAGGAGTACGCGGCGACCCACGACTTCTTCGGGGCGGCCTCCCGCCAGGGCCTGTACGCCGTGCTCGGCGTGCCGCTCATGCTCATCGCGAGCCGGGTCCCGACCCGGATCTGGCGGAAGTGGGCGATGCGGCTGCTCGGTGCGGCGCTCGTGCTGCAGCTGCTCGTGTTCACGCCGCTCGGTCTCGACATCCAGGGCAACCGGAACTGGATCAAGCTCGGGTCGTTCACCGCGCAGCCGTCCGAGGTCGTCAAGCTCGGCCTGGTGCTCGGCATCGGCGCGATCCTCTACGTCAAGCGGGAGAAGCTCGACGACTGGAAAGAGGTCTTCATCCCGATCGGGATCGCCTCGATGCTGTCACTCGGGCTCGTGGTCCTGGGTGGCGACCAGGGCACGGCGATGGTCATGCTCATCCTGGTGTTCGGCGCCCTGTACATCGGCGGTGTCCGCGCCCGGCACCTGCTCGTCGGCCTGGCTGCGTTCGCCGTGATGCTGCCCTTCGTCACGATGGCGTCGGCCTCGCGGTCGACGCGCATCAGCGCATGGCTGTCCGGGTGCACCGACTCCAGCCAGTACCAGGACATCTGCTGGCAGCCCGTGCACGGCATGTGGGCGCTCGCGTCCGGCGGGGTGTTCGGCGTGGGCCTCGGCAACTCGAAGGCCAAGTGGTCGTGGCTGCCCGAGGCGGACAACGACTACATCTTCGCGATCATCGGCGAGGAGCTCGGCCTGATCGGTGCCGTCGTGGTGCTGAGCCTGTTCGTCGTGCTCGCCGTCGGCATGATCAAGATCATCCGGCAGTCCCGCGACCCCTTCGTCAAGACGGTCACCGGCGGCATCCTCGCGTGGATCATCGGCCAGGCACTCATCAACATCGCGGTCGTGCTCGGCCTGCTGCCGGTGCTCGGTGTGCCCCTGCCACTCATCTCGGCCGGTGGTTCGGCCCTCATCATGACCCTGGTGGCGATCGGCGTCGTGCTCTCCTTCGCCCGTGACCTGCCCGGCAAGAACGACCCCGGCCTGACGAACGCCCCACTCGGCCGGACCTCCACGAACGGATCACTGCGGTGAGCAAGTACCTCTTCGCCGGCGGCGGCACCGCCGGCCACGTCAACCCCCTGCTCGCGGTCGCTGACCGGCTGACCGAGCGGGAGCCCGGCGCCGAGGTCCTCGTGCTGGGCACCGCCGAGGGCCTGGAGTCCCGCCTCGTCCCGATGCGCGGCTACGAGCTGCTGACGATCCCGCGCCTGCCGTTCCCGCGGAAGCTGAACAGTGCGGCCCTGCGCTTCCCGCAGCGCTTCGCGGCGGCGGTCAAGCGGACCGAGCAGATCATCCGCGACCACGAGATCGAGGTGGTGCTCGGTGTGGGTGGCTACGCGGCCGCTCCGGCGTACATCGCCGCCCGCCGCACCGGCACCCCGATCGTCGTGCACGAGCAGAACGCGAAGCCCGGGCTGGCGAACCGCCTCGCCGCGTTCCTCACCGAGCACGTCGGCCTGACCTTCTCGAACACGCGCCTGCGCCACGGCCGCGTCGTGGGCATGCCGCTCCGTCGCGAGATCGAGTCACTCGACCGCCGTGCCTCCCGTGCCGAGGGGCTCGCCGAGTTCGGGCTGGACCCGGACCGGCCGGTCCTGCTCGTCACCGGTGGGTCCTCGGGCGCGCGGAGCATCAACCGGACGATCAACCAGTCGGCCGCCGCGATCGTCGGTGCCGGCTGGCAGGTCCTGCACGTCGTGGGCGCCGCGTCGGCCATCGGCCCGAGCGACCTCGAGGGCTACCACGTGCTGCCGTACTGCGACCGGATGGACCTGGCCTACGCGGCGAGCGACTTCGTCGTGTCGCGCGCCGGCGCCGGCATGGTCTGCGAGCTCACGGCCGTCGGACTGCCGAGCGTGCTCGTGCCGTACCCGGTGGGCAACGGCGAGCAGCGTCACAACGCGAAGGACGTCGTCGACGCCGGGGGAGCCGTCCTGGTGGCCGACGGGGAATTCGACCGCGACTGGGTGACGTTCCAGTTGCTGAGCATCCTGCAGGACCGCTCCCGCATCGCGGACATGACCGTGCGGGCGGGCAGCGTGGGCCACCGCGACGGCGCCGACCGGATGACGGACCTGGTCCTCGACGCCGCGAAGGCGGCCCCCAGCACCACGGAGGAACGATGACCATCAAGCCGGACCTGACCCAGCCGATCCCGGACGACCTCGGCACGGTGCACTTCGTCGGCATCGGCGGCTCGGGCATGAGCGGGATCGCCCGGATGTTCCTCGCGGCCGGCCACCGCGTGACCGGCAGTGACTCCCGCGAGACGGAGACCACCGGCACGATGCGCGACCTCGGTGCGACGGTGCACATCGGGCACGACGCCGCGAACGTCGGCGAGGCGGACAGCATCGTCGTCACGAGCGCACTGTGGCCGGACAACCCCGAGCTCCTCGAGGCCCAGCGCCGCGGCCTGCCGGTCCTGCACCGGTCGCAGGCCCTCGCCGCCCTGATCGCCGAGCACCGCCTGGTCGCGGTCGCCGGTGCGCACGGCAAGACCACCTCGACCGGCATGATCGTCACCGCCATGGTCGAGCTCGGTCTCGACCCGAGCTTCGTCAACGGCGGCGTCATCCAGTCCCTCGGCACCAGCTCGGCCCCGGGGTCCAGCGACCTGTTCGTCGTCGAGGCCGACGAGTCCGACGGCTCGTTCCTGCTCTACGACGTCGCGGTGGCCCTCGTCACGAACGTCGACGCCGACCACCTGGACCACTACGGCAGCGAAGAGGCCTTCACCGAGGCCTTCGTCGAGTTCGCCGCGAAGGCGAGCCAGCGCGTCGTCATCTCGAGCGACGACGCCGGTGCGAAGACGGTCACGGCCGGCATCCGCCAGCGCCCGGACGCCCCCGAGATCGTCACCTTCGGCGAGGCCGCCGACGCGGACGTCCGCATCGAGGGCATCACCGAGTCCGCCGGCGTCGAGGTCGACTTCCGCGCGGGTGGTCAGGCGTACCACCTGACCCTCCGCGTGCCCGGCCGGCACAACGCGATCAACGCCGTCGGTGCCTTCGCGGTGCTGACCGGTCTCGGCGTCGCCCCGGTCGACGCGATCCGCGGGCTCGAGGCGTTCGGCGGCACCCAGCGCCGCTTCGAGCTGCACGGGGTCGAGCGCGGGGTCTCGGTCTACGACGACTACGCGCACCACCCGACCGAGGTGGCCGCCGCGCTCAAGGCCGCCCGCAACGTGGTCGGGGACGGCCGCATCATCGCGATCCACCAGCCGCACCTGTACTCCCGCACCCGTCTGATGGCCGGCGACTTCGCCAAGGTGTACGAGGAACTCGCCGACCACACGGTCGTGCTCGACGTCTACGGCGCCCGCGAGGACCCGGAGCCCGGCGTGACCGGTGCCCTGGTGCAGGAGCGCTTCGCCGACCAGTCGCGCGTCGAGTTCCTGCCCGACTGGGACGACGCTGCGGCCCGTGCGGCCGCGGTCGCCCGGGACGGCGACATCATCATGACCCTCAGCTGCGGCGACGTGTACCGGATCATCCCGCAGGTGCTCGACGCCCTGGGCACCGACGGAGCGTCGTCCCGGTGAAGCGCCCCGAGGGGTTCGACGAGGGGGACGCCCGCCAGGACGCCCCGGCCGAGGCCGCGGAAGCGCCCCGGCAGCGTCGTGGTCCCTCGAAGCCGCGGCTGCCGTTCCGCGGCCGTGTCGCCGACGACCGGGAGGCCCGTCCCGCGTCCGACGAGTCGGCTGCGGCCGTCGAGACCCCCGCCCCCACCACCCCGGGCAGCACTCCGGCACCCGGTGCCTCCGGCACGCGCCCCCCAGCGGTCGGTGCGCCCCCGAGTGTCGGGGCGCGACGGCCGTCCGCGGGCGCAGATCCGACCACCGATGCCGCCGACTCGACGCGCGACCGCGTCGGCGCCCTCGCGGGCGCGGCCGGCCGCCGCGTCGGCGCCGGCTTCGGGGCCGTCGCCGACCGCCTGCGCGAGTACACGCCGGACGAGGACCACCGCGACCCGCGCCCCGACGCGGGCAACGCGCCCCGAGGAGACGGGGCGCGACGACCGTCCGGGGGCGCGGCGGGCAGTGGACGCGACCACGACGCGACCGTGACCGACGTCCTCGACGCGAGCAGTGCCTCCCGGACGGAGCAGCACGCCGAGGCGCCCATCGGGGCGCGGGTGCGCGCCGCGGAGACCGCCCGCGAGGCGCGCATCGCGAAGCGTCGCCGTCGCCTGCTCGAGCGTGCCGAGGTCCGCCGGTTCACCCGGCGCAGCCGGCACCGTCGCGCCGCCTGGATCACGGCGGCGAGCGTCGTCCTGGTGCTCGGGGTCTCGATCCTGGTCGCGGTGTTCTCGCCGCTGATGGCGCTCCGCACGATCGAGGTCAAGGGGACCAACCGCGTCGACGAGACGGCCCTGCGCCAGGCGCTGTCCGACCAGATCGGCACACCCCTGGCCCGGCTCGACTTCGCCGCGATCAAGCGCGACGTCGCCGGGTTCCCGCTGATCGAGAGCTACGTGACCGAAGAGGCGCCGCCGCACACGCTCGTCGTCACGGTCACCGAGCGCACGCCGGTGGTCGCCGTGCGGTCCGGCAGCACGTTCGACCTCGTCGACCCCGCCGGCATCGTCGTGCAGTCGTCGCCGAAGCGTCCGGCGACGATGCCGCTCGCCGACATCGCCCGTGCACGCCTGGGCTCCTCGAGCTTCCGCACGATGACCGAGGTCGTGCTGGCCTTGCCGTCGACGGTCCGGTCCCAGGTCACCCGCGTCGCCGGGTCCACCGCCGACGACGTCACCCTGACCCTCAAGGACGGCTCGACCGTCGTGTGGGGGAGCCCGGACGACTCGGACGCGAAGGCCGCGCTGCTCGCCGCGTTGGTCAAGGATCACGAGGCGCGGAACCCGGGCGTCGTCGTCGAGTACGACGTGTCGGCACCGGACAACGGCGTGATCCGCGCGAAGGACTGAATTGCCGGACCTGATCGGCGACACGCGGCGTGGCGGGGCGACAGTGCGCCGAACGCACCCGTAGCGTCGAAGCCAGCACCACATCTACCAGCATTGCCCCTGAACTTCAAGTAGAGGTTGAGGGTTCTACCGGAGGCCTGACTGACGTGACCACGAACCACAACTACCTCGCCGTCATCAAGGTCGTCGGTGTCGGCGGCGGCGGCGTCAACGCCGTCAACCGCATGATCGAGCTCGGTCTCCGTGGGGTCGAGTTCATCGCGATCAACACCGACGCCCAGGCACTGCTGCTCAGCGACGCCGACGTCAAGCTCGACGTCGGCCGCGAGATCACCCGCGGGCTCGGCGCCGGCGCGGACCCCGAGGTCGGCCGTCGTGCCGCCGAGGACCACGCCGAGGAGATCGAAGAGGCCCTGGCCGGCGCCGACATGGTGTTCGTCACCGCGGGCGAGGGCGGCGGCACCGGCACCGGTGGTGCTCCGGTCGTCGCGCGCATCGCGAAGTCCATCGGCGCACTGACCATCGGTGTCGTCACGAAGCCGTTCAGCTTCGAGGGCAAGCGCCGCCAGTCCCAGGCCGAGAACGGCGTCGCTGGCCTCAAGGACGAGGTCGACACGCTCATCGTCGTGCCGAACGACCGCCTGCTCGAGATCAGCGACCGTGGCATCTCCATGGTCGAGGCGTTCGCCACGGCCGACCAGGTGCTCCTGGCCGGCGTGCAGGGCATCACCGACCTCATCACCACCCCCGGCCTGATCAACCTCGACTTCGCCGACGTGAAGAGCGTCATGCAGGGTGCGGGTTCCGCGCTCATGGGCATCGGTTCGTCGCGCGGTGCCGACCGTGCGATCAAGGCGGCCGAGCTCGCCGTCGCGTCGCCGCTGCTCGAGGCCTCGATCGACGGTGCGCACGGCGTGCTGCTCTCGATCCAGGGCGGCTCGAACCTCGGCATCTTCGAGATCAACGACGCCGCTCGTCTGGTGCAGGAAGCCGTGCACCCCGAGGCGAACATCATCTTCGGTGCGGTCATCGACGACACCCTGGGTGACGAGGTCCGCGTCACCGTCATCGCCGCGGGCTTCGATGGTGGCGAGCCGGCGCAGCAGCAGAAGGAGCGTCGCTCCAGCTACGTCGACCCGGAGTCGAGTGTCTCGGCACCCGTCGCCGCTTCGACCGGCGCGATCGAGGACTCCACCACGTCGAGCCCGTCCTGGGCCTCGCAGGAACACCAGCCGCCGGTGCAGCGCGCCGCCGACCCGGCGTTCGACGACGACGACGAGCTCGACGTCCCCGACTTCCTGAAGTAACCCGCCCGTGGTAGCCGACACGCGCCTCCAGGCCTCGTCTCACGACGACGGACTGGAGGCGCGCGTTGCGTCCGTCCGGAGGGGCATCGCCGGCGCGGCGCGCGCCGCAGGGCGCTCGCCCGACGAACTCACGCTCGTCGTCGTCACGAAGTACCACCCGGCGTCCCTCGTGCGCGAGCTGGCCGCACTCGGCGTGACGGACGTGGGGGAGAACCGCCACCAGGAGGCACAGGCCAAGGCTGCGGAACTCGCCGACCTCGACCTGACCTGGCACTTCGTCGGGCAGCTGCAGTCGAAGAAGGCCCGGCAGGCCCGTCGGTACGCCCACGTCGTGCAGTCGCTCGACCGTGGCTCCGTCGTCGACGCGTTCGCCCCGACCGAGGCCGAGCCGGAACCGCCGGTCATCGACGGGTTCGTGCAGGTGAACCTGACCGACGACCCCGGCCGTGGTGGGGTGCAGCCGGACGACGTCGAGGCGATGGTGGAGCGCGTGCTGGCCACCGGGACGATCCGGTTGCGGGGTGTGATGGCCGTCGCACCCCTCGACGAGGAACCCCGTCCAGCCTTCGCCCGGCTCCGTTCGATCTCCGAGCGGGTCGTGGCGCTCGAGCCCGGTGCCACCGACATCTCGGCCGGCATGAGCGGGGACTACGCCGAGGCGATCCTCGAGGGCGCGACACACCTGCGGATCGGCACCGCAATCACGGGAAACCGGCCGCTCGCACCCTAGCCTCGTTGCAGGGCACCACGAGCACGAACCCCGGAGGAACCATGGCCAACCCGCTGAAGAAGACGATGGTCTACCTCGGCCTCGCCGACGAGGAACTCGACTACGAGGACGAGCAGCAGGCCGAGCCCGCGCGCCAGCAGGCAGCCCCTGCTCGCCAGGCCGCAGCGGCTGCTCCGGCGGCCGCCGAACCGCAGGAGACCCCCGCCGCGGCAGCAGCCCCGGTGGCCGTTCCCGCAGCGGTGCCGGCTCCCACCAAGACGCACACCCACCAGCGCGGCGCCCAGGTCACTCCGCTCCGCCGCTCGCACACGACCGCACAGAAGGCGACCCCGGTCCAGGAAATGAACGAGATCCTCACCGTCCACCCGCGCGAGTACAAGGACGCCCAGTCCATCGCCGAGAGCTTCCGCGACGGCATCCCCGTCATCATCAACCTCTCGCAGATGACCGAGGGTGACGCTCGACGCATGATCGACTTCGCCTCCGGTCTGTCGCTCGGGCTGTTCGGCAAGATCGAGCGCGTCACCAACAAGGTCTTCCTCCTGTCGCCGGCGCACGTCGCAGTGAGCGGTGAGCCTGCTGAGGTAGAGTCCGACATCGAGGCGAACTTCTTCGCCCAGTCCTGAGCCGTACCCGGCACACCCGCCCCTGAGCGTCGTCTGACGACGCTCGCCCGAGACGAGCGAGCCCCATCGTGTCCGTGATCCTAGGGATCATCTCCCTCGCGTTGCTCCTGTACTTCTTCGTGATGTGGGGGCGCTTCGCGCTCGACCTCGTGCAGAGCTTCAACCGCTCCTGGCGTCCGCGCGGGGGCATGCTCGTGGTGTCCGAGTTCGTCTACACGATCACGGATCCGCCCATCCGAGCGGTGCGACGGGTCCTCCCGCCGCTCCGCCTGGGGCCGGTGGCGCTCGACTTCGGCTGGACGATCGTGATGCTCGTCGTCATCATCGCCCGGTTCGTGGTCGCCGCCCTGGCACGCGGTATCTGAGCGGACTCCCGTCCGCGACACGCGCCACGCCAGGCGCGCGGCACGGTTCCGCCCCATCGTCGGTGTACGGTGGTCGGGATCGATGCCCGCTCCGGTGGCGCATCCGCACCGCACGGTACGACTGGTAAGTTCGGTCGCACCGCATGCGGTTCCACACGTTCAGCAGTTCTATTGAGGTGACGGCAATGGCTTTGACGCCGGAAGACGTAGTCAACAAGCGGTTCCAGCCGACGAAGTTCCGCGAGGGCTACGACCAGGACGAGGTCGATGACTTCCTCGACGAGGTCGTGGTCGAGCTCCGTCGCCTGACCGCGGAGAACGACGAGCTCCGCCAGCGCCTGCAGGCGGCCGAGTCGGCCCCGCAGTCGGCGCAGGCCGAGCAGCCCGCTCCCGCAGCGGAACCGGAGCCCACGCCGGCACCGGTCGAGGCAGCACCGGAGCCCGCTCCGGTCGCCGCGGCCGCTCCGGTCACGACGGTCCCCGCCGACGAGGACACCGAGGGCACCACGAACCTCCTGACCCTGGCGCGTCGTCTCCACGAGGAGCACGTGCGCGAGGGCATCGAGAAGCGCGACGCGCTCATCGCCGAGGGCACCGCCCAGGCGGCTCGCCTGGTCTCCGAGGCCGAGGCGAAGCAGCGCCAGATCATCGCCGACACCGAGAACACGAACCGTCAGCGTGTCGCGGTGCTCGAGCAGGAGCAGCGCCAGCTCGAGGGCAAGATCGACGAGCTCCGGACGTTCGAGCGCGACTACCGTGCGCAGCTCAAGAGCTACATCCAGGGGCAGCTCTCCGAGCTCGACTCCTCGGGCGAGCAGTCCGGTCTCACCCCGGCGCCGGCTTCGGCGCAGGGCTTCGGCAACTGACGTTGTCGCGACCAGCATCACGAGCGAAGGTCAGTGTCCGCGCTATCGCGGCACTGGCCTTCGCCGCTGTCGTGGTGGTGGCGTTCGACCAGGTCGCCAAGACGCTGGTCGTCGCGAACCTGCCGTACGGCACCCCCGTGCCGGTCCTGGGCGGGGTGTTGCAGTTCCTGTACGTCCGGAATCCGGGGGCCGCGTTCTCGTTCGCGGTGAACATGACCTGGGTGTTCTCGGTCATCTCGGCCGCGGTCGTCGTCGCGATCATCGTGTACTCGCGTCGCATCCGGTCGATGTGGTGGGCGATCGTGCTCGGCATGCTGCTCGGCGGTGCGCTGGGCAACCTGCTCGACCGGCTCTTCCGTGAACCCGGGTTCGGTCGGGGGCACGTGGTCGACTTCATCTCGACCCCCTGGATGATGCCGGCGATCTACAACGTCGCCGACTCCTTCATCTGCATCAGCATGGTGGTCTTCGTGCTGCTGGTGATCCTCGGGGTGAACCTCGACGGCACCCGCACGCTCTCGGCCAAGCGCCAGGCGCAGCTCGACGCGGCGGAGCCGGCCGACCCGGCGCAGCCGCTCGACGGTGGGGCCGCGTTCTCGTCGACCGATGCGGCTCTCGACGAGCCGACCCGTGCCTCCAGGCCGAACGACGGCGACCGTCGCGACACGCTGGGCCACGACGCCACGTGACCGAATCGCGTTCTCTTCCCGTGCCCGACGGGCTCGCCGGTGAGCGCGTCGACGCAGCCATCGCGAAGCTCCTCGGCTTCAGCCGTTCGTTCGCGGCCGACGTCGTCGCCGCGGGCGGCGTCCGCGTCGACGGCGTCCCCGTCGACAAGTCGGACCGCCTGCACGCCGACTCCTGGCTCGAGGTCGAGTGGACCCCGAAGGAGCCGCCGCGCATCGTGCCGGCAGCCGTGCCTGGCATGACGATCGTGCACGACGACGAGGACATCGTCGTCGTGGACAAGCCCGTCGGGGTCGCCGCGCACCCCTCGCCGGGGTGGGACGGGCCGACCGTGCCCGGGGGCCTCGCCGCCGCCGGGTTCACCATCGCGACCTCCGGGGCCGCCGAACGCGCCGGGATCGTGCACCGGCTGGACGTCGGGACCTCGGGCCTGATGGTCGTCGCGAAGACCGAGCTGGCGTACACACACCTCAAGCGGGCGTTCAAGGAGCGCACGGTCGAGAAGGTCTACCACGCGCTCGCGCAGGGCCACCCCGACCCGACCTCCGGCACGATCGACGCCCCGATCGGTCGGCACCCGTCGAGCGACTGGAAGTTCGCGGTCACGTCGGAGGGCAAGCCGAGCGTCACCCACTACGAGACGCTCGAGGCCTTCCGCTCCGCGACCCTGCTCGAGGTGCACCTGGAGACCGGGCGCACGCACCAGATCCGGGTGCACATGGCCGCGACCCGCCACCCGCTCGTCGGCGACACGATGTACGGTGCCGACCCGGTGCTGGCGGCCGAGCTCGGGCTGACCCGCCAGTGGCTCGACGCCGTCCGGTTGGGCTTCGACCACCCCCGCACGGGCGAGTGGGTGTCGTTCGAGGCGCAGTACCCGGACGACCTGCAGGCAGCGCTGGAGCAGATCCGGAGCGCGTCGCTCTGACACACCCGGCCGCTCGTTCCGAGGGGTCACGACGTGTCGGCTGCGGCGCCGCCAGGCGACGCCTGCTGCACACGCGGCGGCGCGCATGCGGCGTGTCTTGCCCGCTCGGCGGCGCGCGCCGCGCGTGTCGCGATCCGATGCCGGTCTGGAGGCGCGGTGCGGGCCCGCCCCGAGCCTGCCGTCCGCCCCGCCCGGTCTCTTTCGCCGAGGGGTCGCGAACTGTCGGCTGCGGAGCCGTCAGGCGACGCGTTCTGCACCCGCGGCGGCGCGCGTGTGGCGTGTCCTGCCCGCTCGGCGGCGCGCCCTGCGCGTGTCGCGACCCGATGCCGGTCTGGAGGCGCGGTGCGGCCCCGCCCCGAGCCTCCCGTCCGCCACGACGCGCGCGGGAATGTGGGCGGCCGCAGTTAGGCTGTTCCCACCCCGCAGCACACCGTACGAACCGGAGGTTCCGTGTCGGATTCCGACTCCTTCGTCCACCTGCACGTGCACAGCGAGTACTCGATGCTCGACGGTGCCGCCAGGCTCTCCGACCTCGTGGCGGAGACCGCCGCGCAGGGGATGCCCGCCGTGGCGGTGACCGACCACGGCAACATGTTCGGCGCCTTCGAGTTCTGGAAGGCCGCCAAGGCCGGTGGCGTCAAGCCCATCATCGGGACCGAGGCGTACATCACGCCCCGCACGCACCGCTCCGACAAGACCCGTGTCCGCTGGGGTGACGGCGGCGGCGACGACGTGTCCGGTGCGGGCTCGTACACGCACATGACGATGTTCGCCGAGAACACCACCGGCATGCACAACCTGTTCCGGTTGTCGTCCAAGGCGTCGCTCGAGGGCTACTACTTCAAGCCCCGCATGGACATCGAGCTCCTGCAGGAGTACCACCAGGGCATCATCGCCACGACGGGCTGCCCCTCGGGGGAGATCCAGACGCGCCTGCGCCTCGGCCAGTACGACGAAGCGGTGCAGGCCGCCGCCGACTACCGCGACATCTTCGGCAAGGAGAACTACTTCGCCGAGGTCATGGACCACGGGCTCGAGATCGAGCGCCGGATCATGAGCGACCTGATCCGCCTGGCGAAGGACCTCGACATCCCGCTGGTCGGCACGAACGACCTGCACTACACGCACGCCCACGACGCCAAGTCGCACGCGGCACTGCTCTGCGTGCAGTCCGGCTCGACCCTCAACGACCCGAACCGCTTCAAGTTCGACGCGGACGAGTTCTACCTGAAGACCCCGGCGCAGATGCGGCACGTCTTCCGCGACAACCTCGAGGCCTGCGACAACACGCTGCTCATCGCCGAGCGCTGCAACGTCGAGTTCGACACCTCGGCCAACTACATGCCGAAGTTCCCGGTGCCCGAGGGCGAGACCGAGCACTCCTGGTTCGAGAAAGAGGTCGCGAAGGGGCTGGACTACCGGTACCCGGACGGCATCTCGAAAGAGGTGCAGGACCGCGCCGACTACGAGGTCGGCATCATCAACCAGATGGGGTTCCCGGGCTACTTCCTGGTGGTCGCGGACTTCATCAACTGGTCCAAGAACAACGGCATCCGCGTCGGTCCGGGGCGTGGCTCCGGTGCCGGCTCGATGGTGGCGTACGCGATGCGCATCACCGACCTCGACCCGATCCGGCACGGTCTGATCTTCGAGCGGTTCCTCAACCCGGACCGCGTCTCGATGCCCGACTTCGACGTCGACTTCGACGACCGGCGCCGCGGTGAGGCGATCAAGTACGTCACCGAGAAGTACGGGTCGGAGCGCGTGGCGCAGATCGTCACGTACGGCACGATCAAGGCGAAGCAGGCGCTCAAGGACTCCTCGCGCGTCCTCGGGTTCCCGTTCGGCATGGGCGAGAAGCTCACCAAGGCGATGCCACCGCCCGTGATGGGCAAGGACATCCCGCTCACCGGGATCTTCGACAAGGACCACCCGCGCTACAAGGAAGCCGTCGACGTCCGCACCGTGGTCGAGACCGACCCCGAGGCGAAGACCGTCTTCGACACGGCGCTCGGGCTCGAGGGGCTGAAGCGCCAGTGGGGCGTGCACGCGGCCGGCGTCATCATGTCGAGCGACCCGCTGATCGACATCATCCCGATCATGAAGCGGGAGCAGGACGGCCAGATCGTCACGCAGTTCGACTACCCGGCGGCGGAGTCGCTCGGCCTGATCAAGATGGACTTCCTGGGGCTCCGCAACCTCACGATCATCAGCGACGCCCTCGACAACATCAAGACGAACCGGGGGACCGAGCTCGACCTCGAGAACATGGGGCTCGAGGACCCCGAGGCGTACGCGCTCCTGCAGCGCGGTGACACCCTCGGCGTGTTCCAGCTCGACGGCGGGCCCATGCGCGGCCTGCTGCGGCTGATGAAGCCCGACAACTTCGAGGACATCTCCGCGCTCATCGCCCTGTACCGTCCGGGGCCCATGGGTGCGAACTCGCACACGAACTACGCGCTCCGCAAGAACGGCGAGCAGCCGATCACCCCGATCCACCCGGAGCTCGAAGAGCCCCTGAAGGACATCATCGGCACGACCTACGGCCTGATCATCTACCAGGAGCAGGTCATGGCCATCGCGCAGAAGGTCGCCGGGTTCTCCCTCGGCCAGGCGGACATCCTCCGCCGCGCGATGGGCAAGAAGAAGAAGTCCGAGCTCGACAAGCAGTACGCGGGCTTCCAGCAGGGCATGAAGGACAACGGCTACTCCGACGCGGCGATCAAGACGCTGTGGGACATCCTGCTGCCCTTCTCCGACTACGCGTTCAACAAGGCGCACTCGGCGGCCTACGGTGTGGTGTCCTTCTGGACCGCGTACCTCAAGGCGCACTACCCGGCTGAGTACATGGCGGCCCTGCTGACCTCGGTCGGTGACGCCCGTGACAAGCTCGCCCTGTACCTGAACGAGTGCCGGCGCATGGGCATCAAGGTCATGCCGCCGGACGTCAACGAGTCGATCGGCTTCTTCGCCGCAGTCGGTGACGACATCCGCTTCGGCATGGGTGCCATCCGCAACGTCGGGTTCAACGTGGTCGACGACATCGTCAAGGCCCGGACCGAGAAGGGTGCGTTCGAGTCCTTCCACGACTTCCTGCGCAAGATCCCGATCTCGTCGGCGAACAAGCGCACGGTCGAGTCGCTCATCAAGGCTGGTGCGTTCGACGAGTTCGGGGACACCCGCCGTGCCCTGGTGGAGATCCACGAGGGCGCCGTCGAGGGCGCGGTGAAGGTCAAGCGTGACGAGGCCCACGGCAACGTCGGGTTCGACTTCGACTCGCTCTTCGCCGAGGCCGCCGAGGACACCCCGAGCGCCGCGGTGTCCCAGGTGCCGGACCGGCCGGAGTGGTCCAAGCGCGACAAGCTGGCGTTCGAGCGGGACATGCTCGGGCTCTACGTGTCCGACCACCCGCTCGCCGGGCTCGAGATCGAACTCGCGAAGCACCAGTCGATCACCATCGCCGACCTGCTGACCGCCGACGACTCGATCGAGGGTGAGACGGTCACCGTCGCCGGCCTGCTGACGAGCGTGCAGCACCGGGTGGCGAAGACGAGCGGCAACCCGTACGGCATCGTCGACATCGAGGACTTCGGCGGGCAGATCGGGGTGATGTTCCTGGGCAAGACGTACCAGGAGTTCGGCCCGTCCCTGGTGGCCGACTCGATCGTCGTCCTGCGCGGCCGCGTCAACGTCCGCGACGACGGCAAGGCCCTGCACGCGGTGAGCATGTTCCAGCCGAACGTCGGCGACGCGATGGGTTCCGGCCCGCTCACCCTGTCACTGCCCGAACGGCAGGCCACGACGACCACGGTGACGGAACTCGCCGCCGTGCTCGGCCGTCACCAGGGCGACACCGAGGTCCGGCTGAAGCTGCTGAAGGACGACGTGGCACGCACCTTCGAGCTGCCGTTCCCGGTGAACCTCACCCCGGACCTGTTCGGCGAGCTGAAGAGCCTGCTCGGACCCCGCTGCCTGGTCTAGGAGCGTCGCCATGGCTGGTCCGCCGCTGCCGCCGGGCCCGGACGTGCTGCGGGCGTTCGGCGTGCACGACCGCCCGCTCGAGCGGCTCGGCGGCGGCCGCGGGCTGACGTGGCGCGCCGGGGACGTCGTGCTCCGGCCGTCCGGCGACCCCCTGGAGGCCCGGTGGCGGTCCGCCACGCTGGCCCGGCTCGTCCACACGGCCGGGTTCCGGACCCCGCGTCCGGTCGCCGCCGAGTCCGGGGACTGGATCGTGGGCTCCGGCTCCGGCTCCGGCACCGGCACCGGCGACGGCGGGTGGGAGGCCTGGGGATGGGTCGACGGCTGGACCGACCCGACCCGCGTGGACGACGTCATCGCCGCGGGCGCTGCCTTCCACCGGGCCGTCGCGGACCTGCCGCGTCCCGAAGTCCTCGACCAGCGTGAGGACCCCTGGAGCCGGGCGGACCGGATGGTCTGGGGTGGCGAACCCCTGCCGGACGATCCGACGCTGGACCGCCTGGCGGCGACGTTCCGGCCGGTGACGTCCCCGTCCCAGCTCGTCCACGGTGACCTGCTCGGCAACGTGCTCTTCACGCCGGGGGAGCCACCCACGGTGTTCGACTGGGCGCCGTACTGGCGTCCGGCGGGCCTCGGTGCCGCGATCGCGGCGGTCGACGCCGTGACCTGGCACCGGGTCGACGTCGGCCGGCTCGGCGTGCTCGGGACCGGCGTGCCGGAGTGGCCGCAGCTGCTCGTCCGTGCGCTGGCGTTCCGGATCGCCACGCTGCACCTGCTCGACGCGTGGGACACCGACCAGGTCGCCCGCCACCGGCCCGTGGTCGACGCGGTCGTGCAGCACGCCGCCGGTACGCTGGAAGCCTCATGATGCAGCGAATCGACCTCCGCGGCGGCCTCCCCGCCCGTGCCGAACTCCTCCGACTCATGCCCCGTGCCGCGGGTGACGTGTCGCACGCGGTCGACGCCGCGCGCGAGTTGATCGAGGACGTCCGACACCGTGGGGCCGCGGCCCTGCGCGACCAGGCCGAGCGCTTCGACGGTGGGGCCCCCGCGAACGTGCGGGTGCCGGCCGCCGAGATCACCGCCGCGGTGGCCGGGCTCACCCCCGAGGTCCGGGCGGCCCTCGACGAGGCGATCCGCCGCGTCCGTGCCGCGAGTGCCGCGCAGATCCCCGCTCCGTCCGTGACGACCCTGGCCGACGGCGCCGAGGTCCACCAGCGCTGGCAGCCGATGCGCCGTGTCGGGCTCTACGTGCCCGGCGGCAAGGCCGTCTACCCGTCCAGCGTCGTGATGAACGTGGTCGCCGCCCAGGTCGCGGGCGTGCCCTCGATCGCCCTCGTGTCGCCGCCGCAGCGCGACCACGGCGGCGCGGTGCACCCGACGATCCTCGCCGCGGCGGGGCTGCTCGGCATCGACGAGGTCTACGCGATGGGTGGTGCCGGAGCCGTCGGCGCGCTGGCGTACGGCGTCGCCGAGCTCGACCTCGAGCCCGTCGACCTGGTCACCGGGCCGGGCAACAACTACGTCGCCGCCGCCAAGCGCCTGGTGCGCGGCGTGGTGGGCATCGACTCCGAGGCCGGCGCGACCGAGATCCTCGTGATCGCGGACGACACCGCCGACGCGGGGTTCGTGGCTGCCGACCTGATCAGCCAGGCCGAGCACGACGAGCAGGCCGGCAGCGTGCTGGTGACGACGTCCGCGGCGTTCGCCGACGCGGTGGAAGCCGCCATCCCGGAACGCACGGCGGTGCTCGGGACGGCTGCGCGCCTCCAGACCGCCCTGGACGGACCGCAGTCCGCGATCGTCCTGGTGGACTCGCTGACCGACGCCGCGACCGTGAGCAACGCCTACGGTCCGGAGCACCTGGAGATCCAGACGGTCGACGACGACGCCGTGCTGGCCGACATCGACGCCGCCGGTGCGGTGTTCGTCGGACCGAGCACGCCGGTGAGCCTGGGGGACTACCTGGCCGGGTCGAACCACGTGCTGCCGACCGGCGGCCAGGCCCGCTTCGGGTCCGGACTGTCCGCGTCGACGTTCCTGCGACCCCAGCAGATCGTCCGGTACACGCCCGAGGCCCTGGCCGAGGTGGCGCCGCACATCGTCGCCCTGTCCACCGAGGAGCAGCTCCCCGCGCACGGGGCCGCCGTGACGGAGCGCACGAACCGATAGCCTGGGGAACGACATGTTCTGCCCCTTCTGCCGCCACCCGGACTCCCGCGTCGTCGACTCACGGACGAGCGACGACGGAACCTCCATCCGCCGCCGTCGACAGTGCCCCAACTGCGGTCGACGGTTCTCGACCACCGAGACCGCATCGCTCAACGTCGTGAAGCGCAACGGCGTCACCGAGCCGTTCAGCCGCGACAAGATCGTCTCCGGTGTGCGCAAGGCGTGCCAGGGGCGCCCGGTCACCGACGGCGACCTGGCCGTCCTCGCGCAGCGCGTCGAGGAGACCGTGCGCTCCTCCGGGTCCAGCCAGATCGACGCGAACGACATCGGCCTCGCGATCCTCGCGCCCCTGCGGGAGCTCGACGAGGTCGCGTACCTGCGCTTCGCGAGCGTCTACCAGGCGTTCGACTCGCTCGAGGACTTCGAGGACGCCATCGGCCAGCTCCGTCGCGACCACCACGGGACGGCCGACAGCGCCGCCGGCTCGTCCGCACCGTCCGGCACACGCGCGTGAGCGGCATCGCCGAACGGATCGTGCGCGGCGGGTACCGCGTCGTGTTCCGCTCCGTGTTCGCGAACATGGACCCGGAACGCGCCCACCACCTGGCCTTCGCCGTCATCGCTGGGCTGCCTCGCGTGCCGTTCCTGAGCGGGGTCGTCGAGCGGTACTGCCGCCCGTCGGCAGCCGACGGCATCACCACGATGGGCATCCACTTCCCGTCGCGCTTCGGCCTGGCGGCGGGCTTCGACAAGGACGCCCGCGGCATCGCCGGGCTCGGCCTGCTCGGCTTCGGCCACGTCGAGGTCGGCACCATCACCGCAAAGCCGCAGCCCGGCAACGAGCGCCCGCGCCTGTTCCGACTGATCGGCGACCGCGCCCTGATCAACCGCATGGGCTTCAACAACCACGGCGCGGCTGCGGCCGCCCGACGTCTCGAGCGCGCCCGCCGCAACCCGGGCCGGCCCGTGATCGGCGTGAACATCGGCAAGAGCCGGGTCGTCTCGGTCGAGGACGCCATCGACGACTACCTCGAGTCCACCCGCCGCCTGGCGACGTTCGCGGACTACCTGGCGGTCAACGTCAGCTCGCCGAACACGCCCGGTCTGCGCGGACTGCAGGAACTCGACCAGCTCCGACCGCTGCTCTCCGCGGTGCGCGACGGCGCGGGGCGCACCCCGGTGCTCGTCAAGATCGCACCGGACCTGACCGACGAGCAGATCGACGCGATCGCGGGCCTGGCGGTCGAGCTCGGCCTGTCCGGCGTGATCGCGAACAACACGACCACCGCGCGCGAGGGACTGACGGCCGACCCGTCCGACGTCGAGGCGATGGGTGCCGGTGGACTCTCCGGTGCGCCGGTCGCCGCGCGTTCGCTCGAGGTCCTGCGTCGGGTCCGCGCCGCCGTGCCGGCGGACTTCTGCGTCATCGCCGTCGGTGGCGTGACCACCGAGCAGGACGTGCAGGACCGCATCGACGCCGGGGCGACGCTGGTGCAGGGCTACACGGCGTTCCTCTACGAGGGGCCGACCTGGGCAGCGCGCATCAACCGGCTGCGCCGACGTCGGCTGCGTCGCGCCGCGCGCTAGTCGCGACCACCATCCGGACGGGAGGCCCGTGGCGACGCCGCCACGGGCCTCCCGTCCGTCCTGGGGCGCGCCTGCGCATCGGGTGAGCAGAACACGCCGTGGCTCGCCAGTCGACCCGTCGTGTTCTGCTCACTCGATCACCGATGCGGAGCGGGGGAGCGGGGAACAGGGGAGCGGGAACGACGAAGCGCCGCCCGGCAGGCCGGGCGGCGCTTGGTTCGTGTGCGTGTGGCTAGAGCGTGGGGTACTCGCCGCGCCGGACCTGGGGCTTCGGCAGCCGCAGGAACCGCAGCTGCCACGCCCGCGTCAGGATGTAGAGGAACGTGCCGCGCTGGAAGTCGCCGAACTTGGTGGTGAGCTTGCGGCGGAGCGACAGCCAGAGCACCACGCAGTCGATGACGAACAGCGCCACGAACGCCCACACCAGCAGGAGCGAGTAGGACGCGACCACGGTCTGCGCGGCGGCGAACCCGACGATGAGGAACAGCACGAGCACGGGCATCATGACCTCGCCGACGTTCCAGCGGGCGTCGATCCAGTCGCGGACGAAGCGTCGCTGCTCACCGCGGTCCTTGGCCGGCAGGTAGCGCTCCTCGCCGTTGGCCATGCCGACCCGTGCGCGCTCGCGCTCGGAGTTGAGGCGTGCACGGGCTGCCTTCTTGTCGACCGGCGTGTTGCCGACGAGGGGGCGGCGGTTCGCTGCCTCTCGCTCGCGGCGGGACGGCGTCGGGCGGCCCTTGCCCTGCTCGAGGAGCTCGGCCTCGGTCGGGTTGACGGTCGTGTTGGTCTTGGGGGCTGCCTTCGCCACGGTGCGTTCCTAACGGCGGTGTGCGTGCGGGATCTCCTCTAGATTACCGGGCATGACCGACAGCCAACAGCACAGCCCCGCGACCGACCCTGCGCTCCTCGACGCCCTGCGCGAACACGTCCAGGGGGCCCTGCCCACGACGATCGCCGACCTGTCCGCCCTGGTACGCCTGCCGTCGGTCTCCTGGTCGGCCTTCGACCCGTCGAACGTGCGCGCGAGTGCCGAGGCCGTCGCGGACCTGGCGCGGTCGACCGGGGTCTTCGGCCCGGACGACGTCCGGATCGTGCGGTCGGCAGTGTCCGGCTCGACCGCCGACGTCGCCGAGGCGGACGCCGAGACCGAGCTCGGCCAGCCGGCGGTGCTCGCGGTGCGCCCGGCGCGGAACGGCAAGCCGACGGTGATGCTCTACGCCCACCACGACGTGCAGCCGCAGGGCGACGAGGCCCTGTGGGAGACCCCGCCGTTCGAGCCGACGCTCCGCGGTGACCGCCTGTACGGTCGCGGCGCCTCGGACGACAAAGCCGGCGTGATGACCCACATCGCCTCGCTCCGCGCGGTGCACGCCCAGTTCGGCGACGACCTCGACCTCGGGATCGTGCTGTTCGTCGAGGGCGAGGAGGAGTTCGGCTCCCGCTCGTTCCGCACCTTCCTGCGCGAGCAGAAGGAGCACCTGGCCGCCGACGTCATCGTCGTGGCGGACAGCGACAACTGGTCGACCGAGGTGCCGTCGATCACGGTGTCGCTGCGCGGCAACGTCACCTTCAAGCTCACCCTGACCACGCTCGAGCACGCCAGCCACAGCGGCATGTTCGGGGGAGCGGCCCCGGACGCGATGATCCCGATGGTGCGGCTGCTCGCCTCGCTGCACGACGCCGACGGGTCGGTCGCCGTCGAGGGGCTGGCCTCGTACGAAGCCGACGTGCCGGAGCGCACCGAGGACGAACTCGCCGTTGACGCCGCACTCGTTCCCGGTGTGCGCCCGATCGGTACCGGCGCCGTGCTGTCCCGCATGTGGTTCCAGCCGTCGATCACGGTGACGGGCATGGACGTGCCGAGCGTCGCGAACGCCTCGAACACCCTGCTGCCCACGGTCTCGGCACGGGTCTCGGTCCGCGTCGCCCCCGGCCAGGACGCCCGCGAGGCCGCCGCTGCCGTCGAACGGCACCTGCGCGAGCACGTCCCGTTCGGCGCACGGATGGAGGTCACCGAGCCGGACAGCGGCGACGGATTCCTCGTCGACACCGCCGGCTGGGCCGTGCAGGAGGCCCGCACGGCCATGCGCGAGGGCTGGGGTGCCGAGGCGGTCGAGCAGGGCATCGGCGGGTCGATCCCGTTCGTGTCGGACCTGGCTGCGGAGTTCCCGGACGCGCAGATCCTGGTCACCGGCGTCGAGGACCCGGACACCCGCGCGCACAGCCCGAACGAGTCGCAGCACCTCGGCGTCCTGCACCGTGCCATCGCGTCGGAGACGATCCTGCTCGCCAGGCTCGCGACGCGCAGCTGAGGGTGCTTACAATCGAGGCCAGGCGCGGTGACCAGCACCGCCCGGAGGGAGACGCGCGATGAGCGACACCATCACCGAAGCACCGGCGACCGAGACCCCGTCGCACGGCGTCCTCCTGAGCGACGCCGCTGCCGGCAAGGTGGCGAGCCTGCTCGAGCAAGAGGGCCGCGATGACCTGCGCCTGCGCCTCGCCGTGCAGCCCGGTGGCTGCTCGGGCCTGATCTACCAGCTGTACTTCGACGAGCGCATGCTCGACGGTGACGTCACCGCCGAGTTCGACGGGGTCGAGGTCGTCGTCGACAAGATGAGCGTCCCGTACCTCGACGGCGCGACGATCGACTTCGAGGACACGATCCAGAAGCAGGGCTTCACGATCGACAACCCGAACGCGCAGGGCAGCTGCGCCTGCGGTGACAGCTTCCACTGATCGCCAGCGATCCGACACGCGAGCGGGAGCGACCGGAACGGTCGCTCCCGCTCGCGTTCGTGTGACCGGACGTGGCGCGCCGGGGCGCGGCGGAACCGGGGGGAATCGTGCCCGCCGACGTGCGGATCGAGGCCAGAACCGTGGCGTGTGTGCGCGAGCGGCGGCGAGCTGCGAGTAAGCTAGGAGTGTTCCAATCAAGCTGGGAGCCAGCCAAGCGCCGCCTTCGTGCGGCTCGCCGTCGGACACGACGGACTGACTTCCGAAGCTCACGTCTTTTGCGAGAGGTAACAGTGCGTTCGAATCGCCGTATACGTTGGGCGGCCGTCCCGGTGGCCGTCGGTCTGGTCATCGCACTGGCTGGCTGCACGCAGCAGCAGATGAACGGATGGCTCCCCGGCACGGAGGAGACGAAGAACGTCACCAACCACACGAGCCGCATCGTCGGCCTGTGGACCACCAGCTGGGTCGTGCTCCTCGCCGTCGGTCTGATCGTGTGGGGCCTGATCATCTGGGCCGCGATCGTCTACCGCCGCCGGAAGGGCCAGACCGGCCTGCCCGTGCAGATGCGGTACAACATGCCGCTCGAGATCTTCTACACGATCGTGCCGCTGATCCTGGTGCTCGGCTTCTTCGCCTTCACCGCGAAGGACCAGGCCGCGATCGAGAAGCCCTTCGCCGACCCCGACGCCACCGTGCACGTGTACGGCAAGCGCTGGGCGTGGGACTTCAACTACATCAACAAGGACAACCCCGAAGAGAGCGTCTACTACCAGGGCATCCAGGCCCAGGAAGAAGAGAACGCCAAGGGGGCGATCGACGAGTCGCAGCTGCCGACCCTCTACCTGCCCAAGGGCAAGAAGGTCGCGATCGAACTCTCGTCGCGCGACGTCGACCACTCCTTCTGGGTCATCGACTTCCTGTACAAGAAGGACATGCTCCCCGGCAAGACAAACTGGGAGTACTTCATCCCGGAGAAGCTCGGCACGTACCAGGGCAAGTGCGCGGAGCTCTGCGGTGAGTACCACTCGCTGATGCTCTTCCAGGTGAAGGTCGTCACGCCCGCTCAGTACGAGGCGTACCTCGGCACCCTGAAGGACCAGGGCAAGGTCGGTCTGCTCGGCAACGAGTACAACACCAACACCAACGAACCGAACAACAAGGCGCCGGTCGAGGCGTCCAGCGAGAACAAGTAGGGGCTCGTCAGATGACAACGTCACTCGTCGGCCAACCGACCCAGACCGCTTCGCCGGACTTCCAGGCGTCGAAGGTGGGCCGGAAGGGCAACATCGTCGTCCGGTGGATCACCTCCACCGACCACAAGACCATCGGGTACATGTACCTGATCGCGTCGTTCGTCTTCTTCCTGCTCGCAGGTGTGATGGCCCTCGTGATCCGTGCCCAGCTCTTCGAACCCGGCCTGCACGTGGTCGCGACGAAGGAGCAGTACAACCAGCTGTTCACGATGCACGGCACGATCATGCTGCTGATGTTCGCGACGCCGCTGTTCTCGGGCTTCGCGAACGCGATCATGCCGCTCCAGATCGGTGCGCCCGACGTCGCCTTCCCGCGACTCAACGGGTTCGCCTTCTGGCTCTACCTGTTCGGTTCGCTCATCGCGGTCGGCGGCTTCCTCACCCCGCAGGGCGCTGCCTCGTTCGGCTGGTTCGCCTACGCGCCACTGAGTGACACGACGTTCACACCAGGGCTCGGCGGGACACTCTGGGTCTTCGGCCTGGGCATGACCGGCTTCTCGACGATCCTCGGTGCGGTGAACTTCATCACCACGATCATCACGATGCGTGCCCCTGGTCTGACCATGTTCCGCATGTCGATCTTCACGTGGAACACCCTCGTGACCGCGCTCCTCGTCCTGATGGCCTTCCCGGTCCTCGCGACGGCGCTCTTCGGCCTCGGTCTCGACCGTGTGTTCAACGCCCAGATCTTCAACCCGGCCAACGGCGGGGCCCTGCTCTGGCAGCACCTGTTCTGGTTCTTCGGGCACCCCGAGGTGTACATCATCGCGCTGCCGTTCTTCGGCATCGTGTCCGAGGTCTTCCCGGTGTTCAGCCGCAAGCCGATCTTCGGCTACAAGACCCTGGTGTACGCGACCATCTCGATCGCGGCCCTGTCGGTCACGGTGTGGGCACACCACATGTACGTCACCGGTGGCGTCCTGCTCCCGTGGTTCTCGCTCATGACGATGCTCATCGCGGTCCCGACCGGCGTGAAGATCTTCAACTGGGTCGGCACGATGTGGCGCGGTTCGGTCACGTTCGAGACCCCGCTGCTCTGGGCCCTCGGGTTCCTGATCACCTTCACGTTCGGTGGTCTGACCGGCGTCATCCTGGCGTCGCCGCCGCTCGACTTCCACGTGTCCGACTCGTACTTCGTCGTCGCGCACTTCCACTACGTGGTCTTCGGCACCGTCGTGTTCGCGATGTTCTCCGGCTTCTACTTCTGGTGGCCGAAGTGGACCGGCAAGATGCTCAACGAGCGTCTCGGCAAGATCCACTTCTGGCTCCTGTTCGTCGGGTTCCACACCACGTTCCTCATCCAGCACTGGCTGGGCGTCATCGGCATGCCGCGTCGGTACGCGACCTACCTGCCGAACGACGGCTTCACGTGGATGAACCAGCTGTCGACGATCGGCTCGATGATCCTCGCGATCTCGTTCCTGCCGTTCATCTTCAACGTCTACGTGACCGCTCGGAACGCACCGAAGGTCGCCGTGAACGACCCGTGGGGCTACGGCCGTTCGCTCGAGTGGGCGACCTCCTGCCCGCCGCCGCGCCACAACTTCACGTCGATCCCGCGCATCCGTTCGGAGTCCCCGGCGTTCGACCTGAACCACCCCGAGGCCGGTGTGCCGATCGGTGTCGGTCCCGCGAAGGACGCCCCCGATGCCCCGACCTACGACGCCGCGAAGGGCGAGGTGAAGTAACGCCATGCGCGCGAACACCAACCTGTTCTGGATCCTCTTCGGGTTCTTCATCCTCGCGGACGCCGCGTACACGATCTGGGCGATGCTCTACTACGGTCACCCGGAGTGGGTCGGCACCGTGGCGATCGGCCTGACGGGCATCATGTCGGCGTTCATCGCCTTTTACCTCGGCAAGGTGATGTCGTCGCAGGGCGGCGTCCTGCCCGAGGACCGCCCGGACGCCAACATCGAGGACGGCGACGCCGAACTCGGGCACTTCAGCCCCTGGTCTTGGTGGCCCATCCTGCTGGCCGCCGCGGTGGCCGTGTGCTTCCTCGGCGTGGCAGCCGGCCTCTGGATCGTCCCGATCGGTCTCGTCCTCGTGGCGATCACCCTGGTCGGCTGGGTCTACGAGTACTACCGCGGCAACTTCGGGCACTGACCCGGCGCTGCAGCGCACCTGACACTTCGGGCGGCACCAGAACGGTGCCGCCCGAAGTGCGTCCGGGCACAGATCTCCGGTTCGGATCCGGAACAAACGGGCCCGCCCGCGACTTGACTGGAGCGGACCTCCCACCACAGCGAAAGGAGTCACCTCAGGTGACCGACAAGCGCACCCTCATCATCTTCGGCGCGACGGGCGACCTCGCCTCCCGCCTGCTCCTGCCGGGCCTCGGCACGTTCCTGCAGAGCGGCCGTGCCGTCCCCGTGCAGCTGATCGGCACGGGCCGCAGCGAGCGCAGCCCCGAGAAGTGGAAGGACATCGTCACGCAGTCCTTCGCGTCGCAGGACGTCAAGGGGCCGGAGGTCGACGCGACCATCGAGTCGACGCAGTTCATCCAGGGCGACCCCACCGACCCGAAGCACCTCGAGGCGCTGTTGGCCGCGGCCGACTCCGAGCCGATCCTGTACTTCGCGCTCCCGCCGCAGATCGCCTCCGACATCTGCGAGGCGCTCCAGCACGTCGAGCTCCCCGAGGGCACGACCCTGGCCTTCGAGAAGCCCTTCGGCACCGACGTCGCGAGTGCCCAGGCCCTCAACGAGACGGTGCTCAAGCTCGTCCCCGAGGACCGCGTGCACCGCACCGACCACTTCCTCGGCCGCACCACGGTGCTGAACATCATCGGTCTGCGCTTCGCGAACCGCCTGTTCGAGCCGATCTGGAACGCCGAGAACATCGAGAAGGTCGACGTCTTCTACGACGAGACCCTCGGTCTCGAGAACCGCGCCCAGTACTACGACGAGGCCGGCGCGATGGTCGACATGATCCAGTCGCACCTGCTGCAGATCCTCGGCCTGGTCACGATGGACGCCCCGTCCGCGATCGACGCGGTCGAGTTCCGCTCGTCGCTCGCCCGGGTCCTGCGCTCCACGCGTCTGAAGGGCGACGACGCGAAGATCGCGTCCCGCCGTGCGGTCTACACGGCCGGCACCATCGACGGCAAGGAACTGCCCTCGTACCAGGAAGAGGACGGCGTCGACCCGTCGCGCCAGACGGAGACCCTCGCCGAGATCTCGGTCGAGGTCGACACCGCCCGCTGGGCCGGCGTCCCCTTCACGCTGCGCTCCGGCAAGGCCCTCGGCGCCAGCCGCAAGGAGGTGCTGATCACCTTCAAGCCGGTCACGCGCTTGCCCTCCGGCCTGAGTGGTCGCCCGAAGACCGACACGCTCCGCATCGTCCTGAACCCGGACGAGATCGAGCTGACGGTGTCGGCCAACGGTGGCGGCAACCCGTTCGAGATGGGGCAGGTCACCCTGTCGTCGTCGTTCAGCGACGGCGAGCTCACCCCGTACGGCGAGGTCCTGAACGGCATCTTCCACGACGACCCGCTGCTCTCGATCCGCGGCGACGTGGCCGAGCGCTGCTGGGAGATCGTCGAGCCGGTCGTCGCCGCCTGGAAGGCCGACGAGGTCCCGCTCGAGGAGTACCGCGCCGGTTCGCGCGGCCCGGCGGACTGGGAGTCGTCGTCCTGACGGACGCGTCCTCGACGTCCTGAACGGACGCCCTGACGGACGGGAGGCCCGGTGCCAGCTGGCACCGGGCCTCCCGTCCGTCTGTGGGTCGCGTGCAGAGCACCGCGAGACGCCGTCGTGTCGGCGAGACGCCGCCAGATCCGGCGGCGTCTCGACGTTGTCGAGGCGTGGTGCGACGACGACGGCGTCTTCGCGGGGTGGAGCGACGCGTCAGGCGGGGGAGCCGGCTCGCTCACCCTCGCCGGTCCACGAGCGGGTGCCCCCGTCGTGCACGGACAACCGTGTGCGGTGTCCGACGGCGGCTCCCCGGGCGCGCTCGATGGCGTCGGCCGCCGACACCAGGGTGAGGTGCGACAGCACCTGCGGGGTGTTGCCGATGTGGTGGCCCGTGGCGACGTCGATCTCCTCGGAGAGCATGCCGACGTCGTTCGCGTACCCGACCAGCACGTCCATCAGGCGCTCGGCGTCGTCCACGCGGCCCGAGGCGGCGTACTGCTCCACCAGCCAGAACGAGCACGCCAGGAACGGGTGCTCAGCGCCCGACAGGCCGTCGAAGCCCGCGGTCGTGCGGTAGCGGAGCACGAGGCCGTCGTCCCCGACCCGCAGGTCCTCCTCGATCGCGCGCACCGTGCCGGTCATCCGGGGGTCGTCGGCGCGGCAGAAGCCGACCTGCGGCAGGACGAGCAGGCTGGCGTCGACCTCGTCGGTGTCGTAGTGCTGGCGGAACGATCCGCGCTCGGCGTTCCAGCCGTGCTCCTCGATCTCGGCGCGCACCGTGTCGCGCAACGTCCGCCAACGGTCGACGGGACCCTCGAGGCCGAACTCCTCGACCGCGGCGACCCCACGGTCGAAGGCGGCCCAGATCATCACCCGTGAGTGTGTGAAGCTGCGGCGCGGACCGCGCATCTCCCAGATGCCGTTGTCCGGCTCCTGCCAGTGCTCCTCGACGTAGCCGAGCAGGGCCCGCTGCAGCGCCCATGAGTCGGCGTTCTCCTCGACCCCGAGCTCGCGGGCGTCGTGCAGCGCGGACAGGACCTCGCCGAAGACGTCGCCCTGGTACTGCGTCGAGGCACCGTTGCCGATGCGGACCGGGGTCGACCCGAGGTACCCGGGCAACTCGGGGATCTCGCGTTCGGGCAGTTCGCGTTCGCCGGCGATCCCGTACATGATCTGCACGTCCGCGGGGTCGCCCGCGATGGCCCGCAGCAGCCAGCCCCGCCAGTGCGTGGCCTCGTCCCGGTACCCGTGGGCGATGAGCGAGGCGAGCGCGAGGGACGCGTCGCGGAGCCACACGTAGCGGTAGTCCCAGTTGCGTTCGCCGCCGGGGTCCTCGGGCAGGCCCGTGGTCGCGGCGGCGACGACGCCACCGGTCTCACCGTGGGTCATCGCGCGGAGGAACACCAGCGACCGGCGGGTGGCGGCCGCGTACCGGCCGGTGGTCTGTGCGGGCGCGGTCCATCCCGTCCACCACGACAGGGTGTGGGCGAGGGCCGCGTCGACGTCGAGGGGTTCCGGCGGTTCGCGGTGCGACGGGTACCAGGTGAGCACGGTGTCGAGCACCTCGCCGTCGTGGATCGTCGTGACGGCGGTGTGCCGGTGGTCGTCGGCACGGAACCGCGGCCCGCGCACGATCACCGAGCCGGGGCCGGCTGTCGCGAGGAGCGCCGGTTCGTCGTCGTCCCCGATCTGCCGGATCCACGGCAGGGCGCGTGAGTAGTCGAACCGGATGCGCAGGGTCTGGCGCATCTCGACGGTGCCGCGGAGGCCGCGGACGCGGCGCACGATCGACGGCCGGTGCGCCCCGACGGGCATGAACTCGGTGACCTCGACCACGCCGTCACGGGTGGTCCAGACGGTGGAGAGCACGAGCGTGTCCCCGCGGTACCGCCACCGCGCGGTGGCGTCACCGTCGACGGGGCGCAGGGTCCAGTGTCCGTGGTCCTCGGTGCCGAGCAGCGAGGCGAACGTGGACGAGCTGTCGAAGCGCGGCAGGCAGGCCCAGTCGATCGTGCCGTCCCGGCCGACCAGGGCAGCGGTCCCGGTGTCGCCGATCAGGGCGTGGTCCTCGATGCGGTTCGGCGGGGTGGGCGGTGCTTCCGGCTCGGTGCTCATGGACCGATCGAACACCCGCTGGCCGTGCGCCGCGGTCCGCGACGGGTGGCCCTGGCCGAGACCGTTGTGAGGGGTCGCTCAGGCCGGTTCGGAGGCGTCGGAATCGATGATGCCGATGCGCGCGAGCTCGCTCCAGAGCCCGGCGCCGTCCGGGGCGTAGACCCACGGCGCCGAGGAGTCGCGGGAGCGTTCCTGCGCCCGCGAACGACCACCGGCCAGGACCGCTTCGCTCGTGGACAGCTGCCGGATGGCGACGCCCGCGACGTTGTCCGGGTGCTCCCGCGAGAAGTCGCCGTAGAGGCTCTCGTCGTGTTGCCCGTCGTCGCCGACCAGGAGCCAGCGGATGTCCGGGAAGTCCTGGGCGAGCCGCCGCAGGTTCTGCTGCTTGTGCAGCTGGCCGCTGCGGAAGAACCGGTCGTGGGTGGGGCCCCAGTCGGTGAGCAGCAGCGTGCCGGACGGGTACATGTTGCGCGACAGGAAGCGCTGCAGCGTCGGCGCGACGTTCCACGCCCCGGTCGACAGGTACACGGTCGGCGAACCGGGGTGCTGCGCCAGGATCCGCTCGTAGAGCACGGACATGCCGGGTACGGGGCGGCGGGCGTGCTCGGTGAGCACGAAGGAGTTCCAGGCGGCCAGCATGGGGCGGGGGAGCGAGGTGACCATCACGGTGTCGTCGATGTCGGACAGCAGCCCGAAGCGGGTGTCCGGGTGCACCACGAACACGTCGGCCTCGACGTCACGCCCGCCACCCGCCGAGAGTCGCACCGTGCGCCAGCCGGGCTCGAGGTCGATCGGGACGATAGTGTCGACGACGCCGCCACGGTCGGTCTGCACCACGTGCGAAACCCCGCCGGCGGTGACGGTGACCTCGGCGTGGTCGACGGCGACGCTCGTGAAGCTCTTCCAGCCGCGGACGCCGGCGTAGGAGACGTCGGAGGCGAGACCGCGGCGCGTCAGCAGCACGCGGCAGAGGATGCGGACCCATCCGGGTGCGCCGTAGCCGGTGTACGGGACCACCGTGGGGACCAGGCCGCGGCGGCGTGCACGGTGCTCGCGGAACTCCTGGACGGCGTCCTCGATGCGGGCCGCGCGGTGCAGGAGCGGCTCGGCCAACGACGGCTCGTGGGGCGTCGGGTCGGGCATGGCGTCATCCTCCCACGGGCGGCTGACGAAACCCGCGCGCTGGACAGAACTGGTGCGTCGCAACTGGTGAGTCGCAGCCACGTTCCAGGTCCGTTCTGCGAAAGTTGTCCCCGTCACGCCAACGAACCGCGCTGGAGCGCAAGAGGAGAACACGTGCTCGTCACCGAGGTAACGAACGCTCTGCCGGGGGGATCATCACTGCTCAGGAACGAGCCGGTCCAAGCCCGCAGTTCGGCGCGCCTCGCCGGCCTCCTCGATGCCGCTGCCGCGGTGATCGACGAGATCGGGTTCGAGCGGCTCACGACCGCCATGGTGGCCGAGCGCGCGGGGGCGTCGATCGGCACCGTCTACCGGTACTTCCCGGACCGCATCGCCGTGGTCGAGGCGCTCGCGATCCGCTGCACCCAGCGGCTCGCCGCCCGCTTCGTCGAGGCGCTCGACGCCAGCGGCGCCGAGACCTGGCAGGACGCCAACGACGCGCTCATCGACCTGACCGCCGAGATGTACCGCACCGAGCCCGGCTTCCGGGCGATCCGGTTCGGCGACCCGGCGGACACCGGGACCGGTGACGCGGAAGACCGCATGGGTGCGCTCGGCGCAGCCGTGGGCCAGATCATGCGCGACCGTTTCGGTCTGCCGGACGACGAGCACGTCACCCGTGCCTGGGTCGTCCTCGCCGAGTCCGGTCACGCGGTGCTGGCGCGGGCACACCGCGACCGTGAGCACCCCGACACCGAGCTGATCGAGGAGTACCGCCGGATGAACCGCGCCCACCTCGAATCGGTGATCGCCGCCTCCTGACGACCCCGTCGAACCGGCGCGACACGCCGGTGACCGAACCGACCCGCCCGTGTCCTCCGAACAGGAGGCGCGGGCGTCGTCGTCCCCCGACACATCGCGCTGAACCGGTGGTGGTCCCACGATCTCCCGGTCGTCCGGAACCCGTCACGCGGCGTCGTGACCGAACCGATGTCGGCACCCCCGGGTACTCTCATCCGAAGTCGGGCTACCTCCGAACAGAAGGGCACCCCATGATCGAGTTCCGCTCGGTGCGCAAGACCTACCCGGACGGCACGACTGCGGTCGAGCACTTCGATCTGGTCATCCCGTCCCGGACCACCACCGTCTTCGTCGGATCCAGCGGCTGTGGCAAGACCACGCTGCTCCGCATGATCAACCGCATGGTCGACCCCACCTCCGGCACCGTCGAGATCGACGGGTCGGACGTCGCCGGGATCAACCCCGTTGAGCTCCGTCGCCACATCGGGTACGTCATGCAGAACTCCGGACTGCTGCCGCACCGCAAGGTCGTCGACAACATCGCGACGGTCCCGCTGCTGACCGGCGTCTCCAAGGCCGATGCCCGCAAGCGTGCCCTCGAACTCATGGACACCGTCGGACTCGACCGCGCGTTCGCCGACCGCTACCCGTCGCAGCTCTCCGGCGGCCAGCAGCAGCGCGTCGGGGTCGCCCGCGGGCTCGCCGTCGACCCGAACATCCTGCTCATGGACGAGCCGTTCGGGGCCGTCGACCCCCTGGTGCGCAACGACCTGCAGGACGAACTCATCCGGCTGCAGCGCGAGCTCGGCAAGACCGTCGTGTTCGTGACGCACGACATCGACGAGGCGTTCAAGCTCGGCGACCAGGTCGTCATCCTCAAGAAGGGCGGCGAGATCGCCCAGCAGGGGACGCCGGCCGAGATCCTCGCCGCACCCGCTGACGACTTCGTCGCGACGTTCATCGGCGCAGGCCGCGGGCGCCGTGCGCTGCGGGTCGAGCAGACCCCGACCGGTCCGATCGTCGTCGACGGCGAAGGGCGTGCAGCCGGTGTGCTGACGGGCCCCGTCGGGGTCGTCGACGCCGCCCAGGCCGTGCCCCAGTCCGACACCCGAGCAGCAGAGGCCGGAGCGTCGCACGACGCACCGGGTGCTCCGGCGCAGGGTGGGGGCACCCGGTGAAGTGGGTGCTGGCGAACCTCGACACGATCTGGGACAACACGGTCTCCCACCTCGCGATCGCGATCCCGCCGATCATCGTGGCGTTCCTGCTGTCGATCCCCATCGGGTGGCTGGTCGTCCGACTGCAGCGGCCCGGTGGGTCGCGCTTCGCGTCCGGGGTGGGGAGCAGCATCGTGACCCTCGCCGGTCTGCTGTACGCGATCCCGTCGCTCGCCCTGTTCGTGGCGCTGCCGGGCATCATCGGCACCGGCCTGCAGAGCCCGATCAACGTCGTCATCGGCCTGACCCTGTACGGCCTCGCACTCATGGTGCGGTCCACGGTCGACGGGCTGACCTCGGTCGACGCCGAGACCAAGTCCGCCTCGACCGCCATGGGCTACTCGCCGGCGCAGCGCTTCTTCCGGGTGGAACTCCCGCTCGCCGGTCCGGTGCTGCTGGCCGGGCTCCGGGTCGTCGCGGTCTCCACGATCTCGCTGACCACGGTCGGCGCGGTCCTCGGGATCCCGAGCCTCGGCCTGCTCTTCACCGACGGCCTGGGGCGCGGGATCTACGAAGAGATCCTCTCCGGCATCGTCATGGTGCTCGTGCTCGCGTTCGCCATCGACGGCCTGCTGGTGCTGCTCGGGCGACTGGTGATGCCGTGGACCCGCACGAGCTCGGTGTCGCGTCGTCAGTCCCGTCGGGTCCTGCAAGCAGCGGAGGTCTCCTCGTGATCATCGGACAGGCCTTCGCGTGGGTGTTCGACCCCACGAACTACGGCGGCTACAACGGCATCCCCACGCGCGTGTGGGAGCACGTGTGGATCACCCTGCTCGCGGTGCTCATCGCGGCGGTCATCGCGGTGCCGGTCGGCTACGCGATCGGGCACACCCGCCGAGCACGCGGCGTCTCGATCGCCGTCTCCGGCGGGGTGCGTGCGCTCCCGACGCTCGGTGTGCTCTCGCTCTTCGGCCTGCTGCTCGGCATCGGGCTGCAGGCACCCTTGCTCGCGCTCGTCATCCTGGCGATCCCGTCGGTGCTCGCCGGTGCCTACTCCGGCATCGAGTCCGTCGACCCCGGTGTCGTCGACGCCGCGAAGGCCCAGGGCATGACCGGGTGGCAGATCCTGTGGAAGGTCGAGATCCCACTCGGGCTCCCGCTCCTGATCGGTGGGATCCGCGCAGCGGTGCTGCAGGTCGTCGCGACCGCCACGCTCGCCGCGTACGTCGGGGCCGGTGGCCTCGGCGGCTACTTCTTCCTCGGCCTGAAGACCCAGGACTACGCCGAGATGCTCGGCGCCTCCATCCTCGTGATCGCCCTCGCGATCGCGTTCGAGATCGTGTTCGCCGTGCTGCAGCGGGCGGCGGTGCCGAAGGGCACCGCGGACCCGTCGGCCCGACAGCGTCAGGGGTCGCGAGAGCGAGCCCGCAATCCACTCCCGGAAGGAAATCCCTCGTGATCACAGCACCCAAGATCCGCGCCGGAGTCGCCGCCGCGATGGCGGTGGGCGTCGTCGCCGCCCTCGCCGGCTGCGCGTCGAGCGACCCGCTCGACAGCGGCTCCAGCAACTCGTCCGACTCGAAGACCATCGTCGTCGGCTCGCAGCAGTACTACTCGAACGAGATCATCGCCGAGCTCTACGCCCAGGTCCTCGAGAAGGACGGCTTCGAGGTCAAGCGCAACTTCAACATCGGGCAGCGCGAGGTCTACATCCCGCAGCTCGAGAAGGGCGCCATCGACGTCATGCCCGAGTACAGCGGCAACCTGCTGCAGTACTTCGACAAGGACTCCGACGCGAAGACCGCCGACCAGATCGACGACGGACTCGACAAGGCCCTGCCGAAGGGCCTCCGCGTCCTCGACGAGGCCGAGGCGACCGACCAGGACAGCTACACCGTCACGAAGAAGTTCTCCGAGGACAACGACGTCACGAGCCTGGCCGACCTGAAGAACGTCGACGAGAAGCTCACCGTGGGTGCCAACTCTGAGAACCAGACCCGGCCGTACGGGCCGAAGGGGCTCAAGTCGGTCTACGGCGTCGACGTCGACTTCAAGGCGATCGAGGACGGCGGTGGCGCCCTGACCGTCAAGGCGCTCAAGGACGACACCGTCCAGCTGGCTGACATCTACACGGCCGACCCGAGCATCAAGGCGAACGGCTTCGTCACGCTGAAGGACCCGGAGAACCTGATCCTGCCGCAGAACGTGGTGCCGGTCGTCTCGAAGAAGGTCAACGAGAAGGCTGCCGACGCGATCGACTCGGTCAACGAGAAGCTCACGACGGATGCCCTGATCGAGCTCAACACCAAGAGCACGGCCGACAAGGAGAAGGCGTCCACCATCGCCGAGGACTGGCTCAAGGCCGAGGGTCTGCTGTAGCCACAGCTCCACGAACGAAGCGACAGGCGTCGGGTGTCCACCCGGCGCCTGTCGTCGTTTCCGGACCGGGCGAAGCGAACATCCGTGCCGCACGGTTGTGCCGTGCAGGGGCTTTGCACGTTTGTGCACGCGAGGGTTCTACAAGTTGTCGAATCGACGGACGTCGCGATAGCGTTGGGGTGTCCCAAGGGCTGTGACACCTGATGTATCCGTTCCACAGGAAGCAACTGACGTGCACGAACAGCGCGCGGCCACCCGTCTCGGAAACGCCGCATGAACGACCTCCTCGATCCGCTCCTCTTGTCGCGGTGGCAGTTCGGTCTGACGACCATCTACCACTTCCTCTTCGTCCCGTTGACGATCGGCATGGCGGCCGTGGTGGCCGTGTTCCAGACCGCCTGGTACCGCACCGGCCGTGCGCACTACCTGCAGCTCACGCGGTTCTTCGGGCGGATCTTCCTCATCAACTTCGCCATGGGCGTCGTGACGGGCATCGTGCAGGAGTTCCAGTTCGGCATGAACTGGTCGAACTACTCGCGCTTCGTCGGTGACGTCTTCGGCGCACCGCTCGCGCTCGAGGGCATCCTGGCGTTCTTCTTCGAGGCGGCGTTCATCGGCATCTGGATCTTCGGTTGGGACCGCCTGCCGAAGGCCCTGCACCTGGCCAGCATCTGGTGCGTCAGCGCGGGCACGATCATGTCGGCGTACTTCATCATCGCGGCGAACGCGTTCATGCAGCACCCGGTCGGCTTCGCGATGAACGAGGCCAAGGGGCGCGCCGAGCTCACCGACATCTGGGCGGTGCTCGGCAACAAGGTCGCGCTGGCCGCGTTCCCGCACACGCTCTTCGCCTGCTTCATGGTCGCCGCGGCGGTCATCATCTCGGTCGCTGCCTACCACCTGGCCCGCAACCAGAACCTCGAGACGATGATGCCGGCGCTGAAGTTCGGCATGTGGACCATGCTCGCGGCCGGGGCGCTCACCGTCCTGACCGGCGACCAGCTCGGTCTGACCATGGTCGACACGCAGCCGATGAAGATGGCGTCGGCCGAGGCGCTGTACAACACGGCCACCGGCAAGGACGCATCGTTCTCGATCTTCACGCTGGGCACCCCCGACGGCGTCCACGAGCTGTTCTCGATCCGGGTGCCGTACCTGCTGTCGTTCCTGTCGACGCACACGTTCAACGGCACGGTCGAGGGCATCAACGACCTGCAGGCGCAGTACACCCAGGTCTACGGCCCCGGCGACTACAAGCCGATCATCTGGGTCACCTACTGGTCGTTCCGCTGGATGATCGCCCTGGGCGTCGGTGCGGTCATGGTCTCGCTCGTCGGACTCTGGCTGACCCGCAAGGGCCGGTTCCCGACGCAGCGCTGGGTGTGGCGCATCGCCACCTGGACGGCGCCGCTGCCGATGGCCGCGATGATCGTCGGCTGGGTCTTCACGGAGATGGGCCGCCAGCCGTGGCTCGTGTTCGGGCTGCTCCGGACGAAGGACGGCGTCTCCCCGAACGTGACCGGACTCGAGGTCCTCATCTCGCTGCTGGTCTTCACCGCGATCTACGGCACGCTGGCCGTCGTCGAGTTCAAGCTCATCAAGAAGGTCGCGCAAGAAGGCCCCGCCGACCCGGACGAGGTCGACGAGGAGACCGGCGAGGTCAAGCACGAAGTGACGGTCTACTAGAAATGGACGCTGCCTGATGGATCTCCCCGTTCTCTGGTTCGCGATCGTCGGCGTCTTCTTCGTCGGCTACTTCGTCCTCGACGGATTCGACTTCGGTGTCGGCATGTCCCTGCCGTTCCTCGGCAAGGACGACACCGACCGTCGGGTCCTGATCAACACCATCGGCCCGGTCTGGGACCTCAACGAGACCTGGGTCATCGTGGCCGGCGCCTGCCTGTTCGCGGCGTTCCCGGAGTGGTACGCCACGATGTTCTCCGGGTTCTACCTGGCGCTGTTGCTCATCCTCGCCGCGCTCATCGCCCGAGGGGTGTCGTTCGAGTACCGGCACCAGAACAAGCACCTCGAGTGGAAGCGCCGCTTCGACCTGATGATCATCGTCGGCAGCGCCGTGCCGTCGTTCCTGTGGGGCGTCGCGTTCGGCAACGTCGTCCGTGGCATCCCGATGGACGCCGGGCACAACTACACCGGCACGTTCTTCGACCTGCTCAACCCGTTCGCCCTGCTGACCGGTGCCGCGACGCTGCTGGTGTTCTTCACCCACGGTGTCGTCTTCGTCGCGCTGAAGACCGAGGGCGAGATCCGCGAACGCGCCAAGCGCCTGGCGACCCGGGCCGGCATCGTCACGATCGTCGTCGGCGCCACGTTCCTGGTGTCGATGGCCTTCGTCCGCGCCACCCCGGCCTCGCTGGTGCTCTCCGTGGTCGCCGCCCTGGCCCTGGTGCTCGCGGTGCTCTGCAACGCCTGGGGCAAGGAGGGACGCGCCTTCACCCTGATGGCGGTCACCATCGCCGCGATCGTGCTCGCGATGTTCACGGCGATCTTCCCCGACGTGATGCCCGCTTCGAACGACGTCGCGAACAGCCTGAACGTGTACAACGCCTCGTCCGGGTCGTACACGCTGAGCGTGATGAGCTGGGTCGCGCTGATCTTCGTGCCGCTGGTCTTCGCCTACCAGGCCTGGACCTACTGGATCTTCCGCAAGCGCGTCTCCCGCGCCCAGATCACCGCGGCAGCGCACTAGGCATCCGACGATGAAGCCCCTCGACCCCCGACTCCTGCGGCTGTCCCGGACCGCGCGCGGCTTCATCGTCGCGGCCGCCGGCACGGGGGTCCTGCGCACGCTCGCGACCATCGGGATCGCGTGGGGGATCGCCGCGGCCGTCACCCTCGGGGTCGACGCCGTGCACGACGGCACGGTGCCGGCCGCGTTCGGGCAGGCACTCGCCCTGCTCGGCGGGGCGTTCGTCCTGCGGGCAGTGGCGGCGTGGGCCACCGACGACCTGGCAGCCCGCGCCGCGGCGAAGGTGAAGAGCGAGATGCGCACGACGGTGCTCGCCCGTGCCGCCGAGCGCGGTCCGTCGTGGCTCGCCGGCCGGTCGAGCGCTGGCTTCGCCACCACGCTCGGCCCCGGACTCGACGCCCTCGACGCCTACTTCGGCCGGTACCTGCCGCAGCTCGCGCTCACCGCGATCGCGACGCCGGTGCTCCTGGTCGCGATCGGCGTGGGCGACCTGACCAGCGGGCTCATCATCCTGTTCGCCCTGCCGGTGATCCCGGTCTTCATGATCCTGATCGGCCTGGCCACGCAGTCGCTGCAGCGGAAGCAGTCGGACGCCCTCGCGAAGCTGGGTGGCGCCTTCACCGAGGCGGTCGAGGGACTCGCCACGCTCAAGGTCTTCGGTCGTGCGCGCCGCCAGGTCGGTCGCATCGGGGCGGTCACCGACGAGTACCGCCGCGGCACGATCGGCGTGCTCCGGCTGTCGTTCGTGAGCGGCTTCGCGCTCGAGCTCGCCGCGAGCCTGTCCGTCGCACTGGTCGCCGTCTCGATCGGCATCCGCCTGGTGGACGGCTCGCTCGGCCTCGGCGCCGCGATGTTCGTGCTCGTCCTGGCACCCGAGGCCTTCGCCCCCATCCGCCAGGTCGGCGCCGACTTCCACGCCGCCCAGGACGGCGTCGAGGCGTCGGCCGCGGTGCTCGACGTCCTGGCGGACGACGCCGACGACGGTGACGCCCCGGCCCCGGCCCCGGGCCGCAGCATCCGGGTGCACAGCGGCGGGAGCGAGACCGACACCGACGGCGCCGAAGCCGCCACCGCCCTGGACGTCCGCGGGCTCACCGTCCGCCGCCCCGACGTCGTGATCGGGCCGTTCGACCTGCACGCCGAACCGGGCACCGTCGTCGTGCTCGCCGGCCCGAGCGGCTCCGGCAAGTCCAGCATCATCGCCGCACTCCGCGGTGTCCTGCCCCACGACGGCACCGTCACCGTGCCCGGCCCGGCCAGCGCATCCGTCGCCGAGCGCACCACCTGGGCCGACCAGCGGCCACGTCTCGTGCGCGGGACGATCGCCGAGAACGTCGCGCTCAGCGCGACCCCGGACGACGCCGACGTGCGCACCGCCCTGGGCGACGCGGGGCTGGGACTCGACCCGGGCCTCCCGGTCGGCGCCGGTGGCAGCGGACTGTCCGGTGGCCAGGCGCAGCGCGTCGCCGTCGCCCGCGCGCTGTACCGCGTACGCCGCGCCGCCACACCCCTCGTGCTGCTCGACGAGCCGACGTCCGCACTGGACGCCGAGGCCGAGGCGCGCGTCGTCGCTGCCGTCCGTGGCCTGGCGGCCGGCGGCGCCGTCGTCGTGGTCGCCAGCCACCGACCGGCGGTCGTCGCCGCGGCCGACGTCCGCGTGGACATCGCGGTCGGCGGATCCGTGACGGTCCGCAGGGGGGTGCGCGCATGAGCCGGGAGGCCCGTGGCGGCTCCGTCCTGCGGCTCGCGATGCCGCACGGGTCGGGTTGGGCGAAGGCGGTCGCCGCCGGCTCGCTCAGCGCCGTCTGCGCCGTCGCGCTCCTCGCCGCCAGTGGCTACCTGATCACCCGCGCCGCCGAGCACCCGCCGATCCTGTACCTGACGCTCGTGATGGTCGGCGTGCGTGCGTTCGCGCTGGGGCGCGCCGTGCTGCGCTACGTCGACCGGCTCGCCGGGCACGACGCCTCGTTCCGGCAACTGGCCGTGGTGCGGACCGAGATGTACCGGCGGCTCGCGTCGATCGCGCCCGCCGGGCTCGGCCGCACCGGTCGCGGAGACCTCATGACGCGCCTGGTGACCGACACCGACCGGCTGCAGGACCTGCCGATCCGCGTCGTCGGCCCGCTCGTGTCCGCCGGGGTCGTCGCGGTGCTGTCGGTCGTCGCCGTGGCGCTCGTGTCGGTGCCGGCCGCGCTCGTGCTCGTCCTCGCGCTGGCGGTCGCTGCCCTGATCGGCACGATCGTCACCCGGTCGATCGCCGAGCGCTCGGACCGCGAGACCGCCGCCGATCGTGGTCGTGTCGCCGACCTCGTGCTCGACACCGTCCGCACGCTCGACGTCTTCGCCGCCTACGGCACCCTCGACGAACGGCTCGCGCACATCGCCCGGCTCGATGCCGGCGTCACCCGGGCCGTCCGGCGCCGCGGCACGGTCGAGTCGCTCGTCGGTGCCCTGGTCGGACTGGTCGGTGGCGGTGCGGTGATCGGGATCCTCGCCGTCGGTGCCCCTGCCGTCGTGTCGGGTGCGCTCGTCGGTCCGCTCTGGGCCCTGGCGGTCTTCGTGCCGCTCGCGCTCTTCGAGGTCGTCGGGACCGTCCCGCTCGCCGTCCTGACGCTCCGCCGGGTACGTGCTGCCGCCGACCGGGTCGAGCAGGTGGTGCCCGCCGAGGTGCCCGCCGGCATCGTCCCCGAGCCCGACGAGGACGCCGACCCGGCGTCGCTCGTGGTCGAGGGGTCGGTCACGCTCGCCGTGCAGGACCTGACCGTCCGCTGGCCCGGGGCCGCCGAGCCGGCGGTCGACGGGGTCTCGTTCACGCTCACCCCCGGCGAGGTCGTCGTCCTGCAGGGGCCGAGCGGCGCCGGCAAGTCCACGCTCGTCGACGCGCTCGTCCGGTTCGTGGAGCACGACGGCTCCTACACGCTCGACGGCGTCGAGGCGCGGACGATGCACCCGGACGCCGTGCGGGCCCGTGTCGGCCTGATCGAACAGGACCCGTTCGTGTTCGACCAGTCGGTGCGGCAGAACCTGCTCTTCGCCCGCGAGACCGCCACCGACGACGAGCTCCTCGCCGTGCTCGACCGGGTCGGCCTGGGGGACTGGGTCGTCCGACGGGGTGGGCTCGACGCCTCGGTGGGGGAACGCGGCGTGCTCGTGTCCGGCGGGCAGGCGCACCGGCTCGCCCTGGCCCGAGCACTGCTGCACGCGTTCCCGGTGCTGGTGCTCGACGAACCGACCGCCGACGTCGACCCCGACCTCGGCGACTCGGTGCTCCGCGACCTCGTCACCACCGCCCGCGCAGCGGGTCGGTCGGTCGTCATCGTGTCGCACGTCCCGGTGGCGCCGGACCTGGTCGACCGCACCCTGCGGATGCGGGACGGACGCCTGCTCGCCGGGTGAGCCGACGGGCGGACGCGGGACGGGCCTCCCGGCTTGTATCGTTGACGACCGTGACCACCGACCAGCACGCCGAGGACCCGAACGCCTACGACTTCCGTCGTATCCAGGAGAAGTGGCAGCCCCGCTGGGAAGCGCTCGGGCTCTTCACCACGGACCTCGACGACACCCGTCCGCGCAAGTACATCCTCGAGATGTTCCCGTACCCGTCCGGCGACCTGCACATGGGGCACGCCGAGAACTGGGCGCTCGGTGACTTCGTCGCGCGCTACTGGCGCCAGCAGGGCTTCAACGTGCTGCACCCGATCGGATGGGACTCGTTCGGGCTGCCCGCCGAGAACGCGGCGATCAAGCGCGGGGTGGACCCGAAGGACTGGACCTACGCGAACATCGAGCAGCAGAAGGCGTCCTTCAAGCGCTACGCGCCGTCGTTCGACTGGACCACCGAGATCCACACCTCGGACCCCGAGTACTACAAGTGGAACCAGTGGCTGTTCCTGAAGATGTACGAGAAGGGCCTGGCCTACCGCAAGGACAGCTGGGTCAACTGGGACCCGGTGGACCAGACCGTGCTCGCGAACGAGCAGGTCCTCGCCGACGGCACCTCGGACCGCTCCGGCGCCGTCGTCGTCAAGAAGAAGCTCACGCAGTGGTACTTCAAGATCACCGAGTACGCCGACCGGCTGCTCGACGACCTGAACCAGCTCGAGGGGCGGTGGCCGGCGAAGGTCATCGCGCAGCAGCGCAACTGGATCGGACGCTCGGTCGGCGCGGACGTCGACTTCGTGATCGAGGGCCGTGACGAGCCCGTCACGGTCTTCACCACCCGCCCGGACACGATCCACGGGGCCACGTTCCTGGTCGTCGCACCGGACTCCGACCTGGCGGCTGAGCTGGTCGCCGACCCGTCGGTGCCGTCCTCCGTCCGTGACGACTTCGACGCCTACCTGACGGCGACACAGAAGACGTCCGAGATCGACCGGCAGAACGCCGACCGCCCGAAGACCGGTGTGCCGCTCGGCCGTTCCGCGGTCCACCCGCTGACGGGGGAGCGCCTGCCGATCTGGGCCGCCGACTACGTGCTCGCCGACTACGGGCACGGCGCCGTGATGGCCGTGCCCGCACACGACCAGCGCGACCTCGACTTCGCGCGGGCGTTCGACCTGCCCGTCAAGGTCGTCGTCGACACCAACGCCGCCGTCACCGGCGCGATCCCGGTCATCCCCGAGGGTGCGACGCTCGACGACTTCGACGTGCCGACCCTCGACCCGGTCGCCACCGGCGAAGCGCTGACCGGCCAGGGCCGGATGATCAACTCCGGGCCGCTCGACGGCATGTCGAAGCAGCACGCCATCACCGCGGCCATCGCCCTGCTCGAGGAGCGCGGCACCGGCCGTGCCGCCAAGACCTACCGCCTGCGCGACTGGCTCATCTCGCGCCAGCGTTTCTGGGGCACCCCGATCCCGATCATCCACGGCGCCGACGGCACGGAGCACCCGGTGCCCGAGGACCAGCTGCCGATCGTGTTGCCCGACACCGAGGGCCTCGACCTCAAGCCGAAGGGCACCTCGCCCCTCGGCGGCGCGACCGACTGGGTGAACGTCCCGAACCCCGTCGACGGCACCCCGGCCCTCCGCGACACCGACACGATGGACACCTTCGTCGACTCGTCGTGGTACTTCCTGCGGTTCCTGTCGGCGCAGGACGACACCCAGGCGTTCGACCCGGCTGCCGCGCGGCGCTGGGCCCCGGTCGACCAGTACATCGGCGGCATCGAGCACGCGATCCTGCACCTGCTCTACGCCCGCTTCGTCACGAAGGTCCTGTTCGACCTCGGGTACCTCGACTTCACCGAGCCGTTCTCGGCGCTCCTCAACCAGGGCATGGTGCTGTCCGGCGGCTCGAAGATGTCGAAGTCGAAGGGTGGCGTCTCGCTCGGTGACGAGCTCGACGCGAACGGCGTCGACGCGATCCGCCTCGTGATGGGCTTCGCCGGTCCGCCCGAGGACGACATCAACTGGGAGGACGTCTCCCCGTCCGCGTCGGCACGGTTCCTGGCGCGCGCGTACCGGCTGGCGCTCGACGTCACGTCGTCGCGCGACGCCGTGTGGGCCGACGGCGACCGGGCACTCCGCCAGGTCACCCACCGGTTCCTCGCCGACGCCCCCGGCATGATGGAGGCGTTCAAGTTCAACGTCGTGATCGCACGACTGATGGACCTGGTGAACGTCACCCGCAAGGCGATCGACAGCGGCCCCGGCGCCGGTGACCCCGCCGTGCGTGAGGCCGTCGAGACCATCGCCCTCGCGTTGAGCGTCTTCGCGCCGTACACCGGCGAAGAGATGTGGGAGCGGCTGGGCTACGAGGCCACCGTCGCCACGTACGGCTGGCGGAAGGCCGACCCGACGCTGCTCGTGCAGGAGACCCTGACGGCCGTCGTGCAGGTCAACGGCAAGGTGCGTGACTCGTTCGAGGTGTCGAAGTCGATCGAGGCGGACGAGCTCGAGCAGCTGGCGCGGTCCTCGGCGAACGTGCAGCGGTACATCGGTGACCGCGAGATCGTGAAGGTGATCGTCCGGGCTCCGAAGCTCGTGAACATCGCCATCAAGGGGTAGCGACCGTCGCTGGCATCGTCCCTCACAGCGGGGGCGTTCGCGGCACCCGTCCACGGGTGCGACCTCCGGAGCCCGGCCGACGCGCCGGGCTCCGTAGCGTTCGGGGCATGTCGTCCCCGTCGCCCTCCGGACCCTGGTGGTCCCGCCTTGCGCTGTCACCACGGGCAGCCGTGGTGTTGGCGGCGGTCGTGGTGGTGGTCGCCGTCGTCGTGGTGCTCGTCGGGGCGCTGGTGTCGGGTGGCGGCGAGGGGACCGGGGGAACCGGTGGGGTCGTCGTGCGTGGGGCGCCGACGGCCAGCGCGGGTGGGGCGTCAGGCGCGCCGTCACCGTCTGCCGGTGCGTCTGCCGGTGCTGCTCCGTCCGCTCCTGGTGCCGGGCGCGTCGTGGTGCACGTGCTCGGTGCGGTGCGGCGGAGCGGTGTGGTCGAGCTGCCGGCAGCGAGTCGTGTCGGTGACGCCGTCCGACGTGCCGGTGGGGCGACGGACGACGCCGACCTCGACCGCCTGAACCTGGCCCGGGTGCTGACGGACGGCGAGCGGTTGTACGTGCCGCGGGTCGGCCAGCAGGAGGTGCCCGAGGCGCTCGGACCGGTGACGGGAGGTGGCACCGCCGGGTCAGCAGGCGACACCGACGCCGCCACCGGGGCTGGCGAGACCGGGGCCGAGGGGTCGGTCGTCGATCTGAACACCGCCGACCAGGCCGCCCTCGAGACCCTGCCCGGCATCGGCCCCGGGCTGGCCGGACGGATCATCGCCTGGCGGGACGAGCACGGTCGGTTCGGCTCGGTCGAGGACCTGCTCGACGTCAGCGGGATCGGTGACGTGCGGTTCGCCGAGCTGCGCGATCGCGTGCGGGTCTGAGGCGCGCGTGCAGCTCGCACCGAGCGCGATCGACCTGCGGGTCGCGGCGCCCGTCGCCGTCGTGTGGATCCTGACCGCCCTGCTCACCGGAGCGCCCCACGTCGCCCCGGTGGTCGCCGGGGTCGCCGTGCTCGTGACCGGTGTGAGCGGCATCGCGCTCCGCACGCGACGCTGCGGCGGGGCCGTGCGGGGCGTCGCCGGGCTGGTCCTCGTCGCCGGGGCGCTGGCCACGCTGCTCGCGGTGTCGGTCACCGTGGGGGATTCCCGACGGGCCCCGGAGGGACTGCGTGCCCTCGTCGCCGGTCCGGACGCCGGGCGCGTCGAGGTCGAGGCGGTGCTGTCCCGCGACCTCGTGCCGGGGGACCGCTCCGTCACCGCCACGCTCGTGCGTGCCGACGGGCTCGACGGGCTCCGCGCGCCGGTCCGGCTCGTGCCCGACCTGCACGGTGACGCACCCGGTGCCGTGCTGGCGGCCGGGGCTCGGGTCACCGGGTCCGCCGCCGTGCAGCCCGACCAACCGGGATCGGCGACCGCCTTCGTGGCGTTCCTGCGCGGGACACCGTCATCGGAGCCCCCCACCGGGCTGCTCGGCGCCACCGACACCGCCCGACAGGCGTTCGTCCGGGCCACGGCCGACCTGCCGCAGCCGGGGGCGGCACTGCTGCGGGGGCTGGCGATCGGCGACCGTTCCGGCCTCGACCCGGGGACCGAGGCGGCGATGGAGACCTCGGCGCTGACGCACCTGACGGCGGTGTCCGGGGCGAACTGCGCCGTGGTGGTCGGGCTGGTGGTCGTCCTCGGCCGTGCCTGCGGGCTGCCGCGCGGGCTCCGGGCCGCGGTGGCCGTCGTGGTGCTCCTGGCGTTCGTCGTCCTGGTGCGGCCCGACCCCTCGATCGTCCGGGCGACGGTGATGGCGATCGTGGTGCTGGTCGTGCACCTCGCCGGCAGACCCGTGCGGGGCGTGCCGCTCATCGCACTCGCCGCGATCGGCATGCTCGTGGTGGATCCCTGGTTCGCGCGGTCGTTCGCGTTCGCCCTGTCCGTGCTCGCCACGAGCGGCATCGTGGTGCTCGGCCCACCGCTCACCGAGCTGCTGGCGCGTCGCGTGTGGCCGCCGGTCGCCGCCGCACTGGCGATCCCCGTGGCGGCCCAGGTGGCGTGCTGGCCCGTGACGATCCCACTGTCGGCAGCGCTCCCGACCTACGCGGTGCCGGCGAACCTGCTGGCGGAGCCGTTCGCGCCGGTCGTCACGGTGATCGGACTCGCCGCGTGCACCGTCGCACCGGTGTGGCCGGCGGGTGCCCAGGCGCTCGCGGCCGTCGCGTGGGTGCCCGCTGCTGCCGTCGGGGGCATCGCGCACGGGGCGGCCGCCCTGCCGCACGCCTCGGCGCCGTGGCCGGCCGGAGTGCTCGGTGTGGCAGCCGCCGTGCTGGTGTGCGGCTGCATCGCGACGGCCGTGCTGGTCCGGGGCCGGATCGGCTCCCGAATGCTGCTCGCCGCAGGGTCCGTGCTCGTGGTCGGTGTCGCAGCGGTCTCCGTCCCGGTGCTCGTGGTGCGCGGCTCCGTCCCCGGCGACTGGTCGGTGGCCGCGTGCGACGTCGGGCAGGGTGACGCCGTGCTGCTCCGCGGCGGCGACGCCGTTGCCCTCGTGGACACCGGCGACGACGAGGAACGGCTCCTGGCGTGCCTGGACCTGCTCGGGATCAGCCGGATCGACCTGCTCGTCCTGACGCACTTCGACCGCGACCACGTCGGCGCGGTGGGAGCCGTGGCGGACACGGTCGAGACCGCCCTGGTCGGACCCGTCGGCCGCGCGTCGGACGGCCGGGTGGTCGACGACCTGCTGAGTGCGGGCGTGGACGTCCGGACGGCCGACGACCGGGTCTCCGGCACCCTCGGGCCGCTCGCCTGGCGGGTCGCGTGGCCCCTGGCCGGCACCCGTGACGCCGGCAACGACGCGAGCATCGTGCTGGTCACCGGGCCGGCGGACGGCAGTGCCTGCGCCACGTGTCTGACCGGGGTCTTCCTCGGTGACCTGGGGGAGTCGTCGCAACGCCGGCTCCGGAACTCCGGGGGACTGCCGGCGGGGCCGATCGACGTCGTGAAGGTGGCGCACCACGGCTCGGCGGACCAGGACCCGCAGCTCTACCGGGGGCTCGCCGCGCGCGTCGGGCTGATCGGGGTCGGCGCGGACAACACGTACGGGCACCCGACCGCGTCGGCCCTCGACGTGCTCGATGCCGCCGGCACGCTGCCGCTCCGCACCGATCAGCGCGGAACCGTCGTGCTCGCTCGGTCCGGCGCCGACGAGGTGCGGGTGTGGACGGAACGCTCGCCGTCGGCGGCCGCCCGTAGGATCGACGGTGCACCACTCGACCCGGCACCGTCCGGGCCGGCACCACCGGAAGGACCACATGGCCGCCAAGAAGCCCGCGCGCGCCGCAGCGAAGATCGACCAGGTGCCCTGGTCGGGGATCCGTCCGGCGCCCGTCGTGCTCATCACCGGGCCCGAAGCGTTCCTCGCCGACCGCGCCCGCGGTGTGCTGAAGGACCTGCTGCAGGGCGAGGACCCCGCGCTCGAGGTGCACGACCTCGAAGCCGACCAGTACGCCCCCGGGCTGCTCGCCACCCTCGCCAGCCCGTCGCTGTTCGGCGAGCCGCGACTGGTGCAGGTGACCAACGTCGAGAAGTGCACCGACGCCTTCATCACCGAGACGATCTCGTACCTGCAGGCCCCCGCCGACGACGTCACCCTGGTGCTCCGGCACGGCGGCGGCATGCGCGGCAAGAAGCTCCTCGACACGATCCGCAGCGGCGTCGGCGGCGGGGTCGAGGTGCTCTGCGACGAGCTCAAGCGCGAGACCGACCGCATCGACTTCGTGAACGCCGAGTTCCGGGCCGCACGACGCCGGATCGCCCCGTCCGCCGTCCGTACCCTGGTGACCGCGTTCGCCGACGACCTCGCCGAACTGGCCGCGGCGTGCCGGCAGCTCCTGGCGGACGAGGCCGAGGAGATCACCGACAAGGTCGTCGACAAGTACTACGGCGGCCGCGTCGAGACGAACGCGTTCAAGGTCGCCGACATCGCGCTCGCGGGTCGGTCGGCACCTGCGATCGTCGAGCTGCGCCACGCCCTGGCCACCGGCGAAGCCCCCGTGCCGATCGTCGCCGCGTTCGCGAGCAAGATCCGCACGATGGCGAAGGTCAGCGCGTTCCGGGGCCCGAGCGGGCAGGCGGCCTCGGCGCTCGGCATGGCGCCGTGGCAGGTGCAGCGCGCACAGCGTGACGTCGCCGGCTGGAGCGAGTCCGGGTTGGCGAACGCGATCATCAGCATCGCCGAGGCGGACACCGCGGTGAAGGGCGGCTCGCGCGACGCGCACTACGCGCTCGAGGTCATGGTCCGCACCATCGCCCGACGCGGCGAGCCCCGCTGAGGCGAGTCGCGCCTCCCGGATTTCCCGCGCCGATCGGCCGGCGTTTCGTGAGCAGAAAGGGTCGGGTCCGTCATCGCGACCCGACCCTTTCTGCTCACGAAACGAACCCAACGCACCCCACACCGCGCACGCACCCAACGCACAGCGCCCCACGCACGACGAAGGCCCCGCACCAACGGTGCGGGGCCTTCGGACCAGAAGGGTCAGGGCGTCAGAGCGACGAGACCTTCTTCGCGATGGCCGACTTGCGGTTCGCGGCCTGGTTCTTGTGGATGACACCCTTGCTCACGGCCTTGTCGAGCTTCTTCGACGCCAGGGCCAGGGCCGCGACGGCCTTGTCCTTGTCACCGGCGGCGACGGCGTCGTTGGCACGACGGATGTGCGTCTTGAGCTCCGACTTGTACGCCTTGTTGCGCTCGGTGGCCTTGAGGTTGGTCTTGATGCGCTTGATCTGCGACTTGATGTTCGCCATGAATTGCTCCTGCTCGTCTCGTACGGGTGGGCGCGACCGCAGGGTAGAGGGGCCCTTGGTCGCATCGCGTTCCACCCGTGGGCGGGGAACGCGGAAGCCAGCCACCAACACTACCAGGCCGCGGGGCCGCCACCAAAGCACGAAACACCGCCGGATCGGCGGAAGCCCGCGGCAGACCGCGCCGAAACGCCGTGGCAACACGCAGCGGATAGCGTGACGGACATGCCCTCCCTCGCACCGCGCATCGACACCGTGCCCGCCTCCGGCATCCGGAGGGTCTTCGAGCAGGCGGCCCTGCTGCAGTCGAGCGGCACCGACGTCACGATGCTCGTGATCGGCGAGCCGGACGTCCCGGTGGCGCCGCACATCGGCGAGGCGGCCCGTCGTGCGTGGACCGAGGACCGCACCGGGTACACCCCGAACGGCGGGATCGCGCCGCTCCGCGAGGCCGTCCGCGACAAGCTCCGCCGTGAGAACCGGATCGAGGCCGACCTCGAGCAGATCTGGATGACGATCGGCGCGACGCAGGCGCTGTTCCAGGCGATGACGCTCACCCTGAGCCCGGGTGACGAGGTGCTCGTGCCGGACCCCGGCTACACGACGTTCACGATGAACGCCCACATCATCGGGGCGACGCCGGTGCCGTACCGGCTGGAGCCGCAGCACGGGTTCGAGCCCGACCTGCCGGCCCTCGAGGCGAGCGTCACCGAACGCACCCGGGTGCTCGTCGTGAACTCGCCGTCGAACCCGCTCGGTTCGGTGTTCGGCGAGGAGACCCTCCGTGCGCTCCTCGCCTTCGCGAAGCGGCACGACCTCTGGGTGATCAGCGACGAGGTCTACGAGTACTTCACCTACGGCACCCGCCACGTCAGCCTGGCCGCGCTCGACGAGGACGACCGCGTGTTCTCGGCGTTCTCGCTGAGCAAGACGTACGCGATGACCGGTGTCCGTGTCGGGTACCTCGTCACCCCGAAGGGCCTCGGCGCGACGATGCGGACCACGCAGGAAGCGATGATCAGCTGCGTCGCCGAACCCGACCAGTACGCGGCCCTTGCGGCGATCGTGGGGGACCACTCCGCGGTGCGCGACGCCCGGGAGCACTACCGCGCGAACCTCGAGGTCGCGAAGGAGACGCTCGACGCCGCCGGCATCCGGTACCTCGACCCGCGCGGGGCGTTCTACCTGTGGATCGACATGTCGCACGCTTCCGACGGCGACATCGCCGAGTGGGCGCTCGGGTTCCTGCAGCGTGAACGGGTCGCCGTCGCGCCGGGCAGCGCCTTCGGACGCTCCGGCGAGGGGTGGATCCGCGTCTGCCTCGCAGCCACCGCGGACGACCTGCGGCGCGGCTTGGGCGCGCTGCCGGCTCCGGCGCACGCGGCCGTCTGACGCGGTCCACACGGCGGGGAGGCCCGGTGCCGGTCGGCAGGACGGCGCACGGTGCGCGGTCCTCCACCTGGTGCGAGGATGCTCGCCCCGTGCCACGCAGCATCCGGTCACCGGGGGGTCAACGGCGCACGGACCCGCCGACCTCGCACCGTGCGGGGTCCGGCACGCCGACGCGAGAGCGCACCGGAAGCGGATCAACCGCGCACCGTGCGTGGCGGACGCGCGCCGTGCCTCCAGGGCGGGTGAAGCGTGGGAGACTGTTGCGACCGTCCGACCCACCTGAGGAACCGTGAGCCCACAAGCATCCGCTCCGCTGGAGCCCGCAGCGACCCCGGCCGACGCGATCCGCAACTTCTGCATCATCGCGCACATCGACCACGGCAAGTCGACGCTGGCCGACCGCATGCTGTCGATCACCGGCATCGTCGAGGACCGCGCGATGCGTGCGCAGTACCTCGACCGCATGGACATCGAGCGCGAGCGCGGCATCACGATCAAGTCGCAGGCCGTCCGCATGCCGTGGGAACTCGACGGTGAGACCTTCGCGTTGAACATGATCGACACCCCCGGGCACGTCGACTTCTCGTACGAGGTCTCGCGGTCCCTGGCAGCGTGCGAGGGCGCGATCCTGCTCGTCGACGCCGCGCAGGGCATCGAGGCGCAGACGCTCGCGAACCTGTACCTGGCGCTCGAGAACGACCTCGAGATCATCCCGGTCCTCAACAAGATCGACCTGCCCGCGGCCGAGCCGGACAAGTACGCCGCCGAGCTCGCGCAGCTCATCGGTGGCAAGCCCGAGGACGTCCTCCGGGTCTCCGGCAAGACGGGCGTCGGCGTGTCCGAGCTCCTCGACCTGGTGGTCCGCCGCGTGCCGGCCCCCGTCGGCGACGCCGAGGCCGCGCCCCGCGCGATGATCTTCGACTCGGTCTACGACAGCTACCGCGGCGTCGTCACCTACGTCCGCATGATCGACGGCACCATCTCGCCCCGCGAGAAGGTCCAGATGATGTCGACCAAGTCGACGCACGAGATCCTGGAGATCGGGGTCTCGAGCCCGGAGCCGAAGCCCACCAAGGGCCTGTCGGTCGGCGAGGTCGGCTACCTGATCACCGGCGTGAAGGACGTCCGCCAGTCGAAGGTCGGCGACACCGTCACCAGCGCGCAGAAGCCCGCGACCCAGGCACTGCCCGGCTACACCGACCCGAAGCCGATGGTGTTCTCGGGCCTGTACCCGATCGACGGCAGCGACTACCCGGTGCTCCGCGAAGCGCTCGACAAGCTCAAGCTCTCCGACGCCGCACTGGTCTACGAGCCGGAGACCTCGGTCGCGCTCGGCTTCGGGTTCCGCTGCGGGTTCCTCGGGCTGCTGCACCTCGAGATCATCACCGAGCGGCTGTCCCGCGAGTTCGGCCTCGACCTCATCACCACCGCCCCGAGCGTGATCTACGAGGTCACGACCGAGGACAACGCCGTGACCGAGGTCACGAACCCCTCGGAGTTCCCGACCGGGCGCATCGTCGAGGTCCGCGAGCCGATGGTGCGCGCCGCGATCCTGGCACCGAAGGACTACGTCGGCGCGATCATGGAGCTCTGCCAGCAGCGCCGTGGCTCCCTGCTCGGCATGGAGTACCTCGGCGAGGACCGCGTCGAGATCCGCTACGAGATGCCCCTCGGTGAGATCGTCTTCGACTTCTTCGACCAGCTGAAGAGCAAGACCCAGGGGTACGCGTCACTCGACTACGAGCCCACCGGCGACCAGGCCGCCGACCTCGTCAAGGTCGACATCCTGCTGCAGGGCGACCAGGTCGACGCGTTCAGTGCGATCGTGCACCGCGACAAGGCGTACGCCTACGGCACGCTCATGACCGAGCGGCTGCGCAAGCTCATCCCGCGCCAGCAGTTCGAGGTGCCGATCCAGGCCGCCATCGGTGCCCGCATCATCGCCCGCGAGAGCATCCGCGCCATGCGCAAGGACGTCCTGGCCAAGTGCTACGGCGGTGACATCACCCGCAAGCGCAAGCTCCTCGAGAAGCAGAAGGAGGGCAAGAAGCGCATGAAGACCATCGGTCGGGTCGAGGTCCCGCAGGAAGCCTTCATCGCGGCGCTCTCCGGCGACGTCGAAGAGAAGAAGAAGTAGCGCCGGTTCAGCCGGTGCGGCGGGCGCGGGCCCGCAGGGCGGCCAGGCCGAGAGCCGGGAGGCTCGCCGCGGCCAGTCCCGCCAGTGCGGTCCGCAGGATGGCCCAGTGGGCAGCCGCGTCGAAGTCGCTCTGTCGGCCCGAGGTGACCCCGGCGGCCACGGCGCCGACCACCATCGCGAGGGTCACCACCGCGAGGGCGAGCGGGAGCCGTCGGCCCGGGTGACGACGCACCGCGGACACCAGCGCGGCACCGAACAGCAGCACCCCGGCGCCGGCACAGCTGGCCCCGACGGCGGCGATGACGTTCGCGGTGTCGAAGCCGGTCCACGCCTCGGGGGCGAGTGCGACGGCGGCGTACCGGGCGGGGGACGCCGCAGCCGAGGTCGTCACGTCCACCAGCACCCGGGCGGCGGCCGCCAGGCCGAACGCGACGAGCGTGAGCACGGCGAGGGCAGCGGTCCGGCGGTCGACGGACCGCGGGCGGGTGGGGGTGGTGTGGGGCACCTGCTGACGATAGCCGCGTGGCGGGCGCTTGTCGGGCCTCCAGTTCGGGGCGCACCGGTGCCGCGCCGGTCGGGCGGAGCTGAGAGGGGATCGGTTCGATCCGGGGCGGCCCGCCCAAGTAGCATGGCGGCATGAGCATCCGCGGGAGCTACCGGACCGCCCTGACGTACGGCGCGGTGGGGGCGACCCAGGCGTCGGACCTCATGACCTACCCGCCCGAGGGCTTCACCCCGGCCGAGTCGCGCGCGCGGATCGGACACGGCGACCAGCGGTTCGAGACCGCCGTGGTGCAGGCACTGACGTGGCAGATCCAGGAGCGCAGCGGCGTGCGGGTCCGCGTCGAGGAGCAGCCCGACGACGACGAGGTCCGGTACAACCCGGTGACCTTCGACGACGACGGCGTGCCGATCGCTCCGGCGTCCATCGGGACGCCCCGGGTCGAGAAGTTCGCACCGGACGGCACACCGCTGCTGACTGCGGGCACGAGCGCGACCCTGACGATCCACGCCTTCGGGCAGACCGTGCTGGCACCGGTGCGGGTCGTGTCGATCATCGACGAGCACGACCGCAAGGGCTTCGCGTACGGCACGCTCGAGGGGCATCCGCTCTCCGGCGAGGAGTCGTTCGTCGTCGAGCGCACCCAGGACGGCTCGGTGTGGCTGCAGATCCGGCAGTTCTCGCAGCCGTCGAGCGCGAAGTGGCGTTTCGTCGCGCCGTTCGTGCGCCGGCAGCAGAAGGTCATGGCGGAGAAGTACCTGGCGGCGCTGCGGGGCGACTAGGCGCCGGGGTGCGCCTGTCGCGCCGGGGCCGCGCCTGTCGCGCGGGGGTCGTGGCCGTCGCGCCGGGCGCGTCCGGCCACTGCTCAGCGCAGCGGCGGGAGCGCGGCGATCGCGTCCTCGATGAGCGTCGCGTCCTGCTGGCAGTCGCGCGCGACCGTCACGGCGTTCGTGTGCCGGAGCGCGTCGACGTCGTAGATGCCGGTCGCCACGGCGAGGAACGGGATGCCGGCGGCGTCGGCTGCCTCGCCGTCACGCGGGGTGTCGCCGACGATCACCGCCCGGGTGCCGACCAGGTCGGCGGCGGCACGGTGGGTGACCCCCGCCCGCTCGACCTCGGTGTCGCCGAAGTACGAGTGCTCCCAGTCGAAGCTGTCGGGGTCGAACCCGGCGCCGGTGAGCTTCACCCGGGCGCGGTACTCCGAGTTGCCGGTGAGCAGCCCGTTGCGCCACCCGAGCTCGGCGAACCGGGTCAGGAGCGCCTTCGCTCCGGGGACGGGGCTGCGGTGGTCGCCGGAGGCGTGCCGTTCGGCGGTCAGGTCGTGCAGGTGCCGACTGACCGTGGGGATCAGGGTGTCCTCGAACGCGTGGGCGCGCACGTGCTCGGCGATGAGCCCGGCGTCGGTCCGGCCGTGCTGGTGCCCCACCCGCAGGGTGAGGTCGCGGCCCACCGCCCGCTCGAGGGCCAGGTGGTAGAGGTTGCCCGGGGACGACGCGTTCATCACGAGGGTGCCGTCGATGTCCCACAGGACCGTGGTGGGGACGGGATGGTGCTCCATGGCTCCCATCATGACGGACAATGGACTCCATGCCGAGTGCTCTCCCGATCGCCGATCCAGCACCCGCGGACGGCCTGATCACGCCGTGGGCAGCAGCGGGCCCCGCCACCGGCCCCGGCGCTGCTCCCGCCGCCGGTGACGTCCCGTTCGGCGTCTACGTGCACGTCCCGTTCTGCCGTGTGCGCTGTGGCTACTGCGACTTCAACACCTACACGGCCTCCGAGCTCCGCGGCGTCCGTCGCGACGACTACGCCGGCCACGCCGTGCGCGAGATCGAGTGGGCCGCGACGGTGCTCGACCGTTCCGGCGTGCCGCGGCGCCCGGTGTCGACCGTGTTCTTCGGCGGCGGGACCCCGACCATGCTGCCGGCGTCCGACCTGGCGATGATCCTGCGGGCGATCGACGACACGTGGGGCATCCTGCCCGGGGCCGAGGTCACCACCGAGGCGAACCCCGACTCCGTCGACGCGGCGTCGCTCGAGACCCTGCGGGCCGGCGGGTTCAACCGGATCAGCTACGGGATGCAGTCCGCGGTGCCGCACGTGCTCGCCACGCTCGACCGAACGCACGACCCCCTGCGGGTCCCCGTCGTCGTCGACCTCGCGAAGCAGCAGGGGCTCGACGTCTCGCTCGACCTGATCTACTCCACGCCTGGGGAGTCGCTCGCCGACTGGCGGACCTCGCTCGACGCCGCGATCGCGTGCGAGCCCGACCACGTGTCGGCCTACTCGCTCATCGTCGAGGACGGCACCGCGATGGGCCGCATGGTCGCCCGCGGTGAGCTCCCCGCCCCCGACGACGACCTGGCCGCCGACATGTACGAGCTCGCCGACCAGGTGCTCGGCGACGCCGGCTACTCCTGGTACGAGGTCTCGAACTGGGCGCGCGGCAACGGGCACGCGAGTCGCCACAACCTGTCCTACTGGAAGGGCCACGACTGGTGGGGCGTCGGCCCCGGTGCGCACTCCGCCGTCGCCGGTACCCGCTGGTGGAACGTCAAGCACCCGGCCGCCTACGCGAACCGGGTGCTGTCGGGGGAGTCGCCGGCCGCCGGCCGCGAGACCATCGACGACGAGACGCGGTACGTCGAGCGCCTGCTGCTCGCCGCGCGGGTCCGCGGGGAGCTCGCCACGAGCGAGATCCGCCAGGAGGCCCGTGGCCGGGTCGCCGGCCTCATCGCACGCGGGCTCGTGGACGGGTCGGCCGCGGTGCGGGGACGCATCGACCTGACCCTGCAGGGTCGGCTGCTCGCCGACGCGGTGGTGCGGGAGCTGCTCGACTGAGCGGCGTGCGCACTGCTTGCTGCCGAGTGCGTGCCGCTTACTGCTTGATGAACTCGATCGAGAGCGGGTAGCGGTAGAACTGGCCCTGGTTCGCGGCGATCGCGGCCATGATGCTGAAGATCAGCGACACGATGCCCGCGGCGAAGATGATCAGGAGCCCGACCCCGAACACCGAGGTGAGGGAACCGACCACGTAGGCGATCGCCATCGTGATGTGGAAGTTCAGGGCGACCCGGGTGTGCTCGCGGATGAAGCCGCCGCGGTCGCGCAGGACCAGGTAGGCCACCAGCGGTGCGACCACGGTGAAGAAGATGCCGCCGATGTGCGTCAGCGTCGCCCAGAGGCGCTGGTCCTCGGGGCTCATCGGCTGGGGCGGGGTGTACCCGGAGGGGTACTGGNCAGCTGTACTTCGACGAGCGCATGCTCGACGGTGACGTCACCGCCGAGTTCGACGGGGTCGAGGTCGTCGTCGACAAGATGAGCGTCCCGTACCTCGACGGCGCGACGATCGACTTCGAGGACACGATCCAGAAGCAGGGCTTCACGATCGACAACCCGAACGCGCAGGGCAGCTGCGCCTGCGGTGACAGCTTCCACTGATCGCCAGCGATCCGACACGCGAGCGGCGGCGAGCTGCGAGTAAGCTAGGAGTGTTCCAATCAAGCTGGGAGCCAGCCAAGCGCCGCCTTCGTGCGGCTCGCCGTCGGACACGACGGACTGACTTCCGAAGCTCACGTCTTTTGCGAGAGGTAACAGTGCGTTCGAATCGCCGTATACGTTGGGCGGCCGTCCCGGTGGCCGTCGGTCTGGTCATCGCACTGGCTGGCTGCACGCAGCAGCAGATNGTACTGGGGGCCGCCGGGCTGCTGCGGCCCGCCGGGGCCGGGGCCGTACTGGCCCCCGGGCTGCTGGGGGCCACTGGGCTGCTGCGGCCCGCCGGGCTGCTGCGGCCCGCCGGGCTGCTGCGGCCCGCCGGGCTGCTGGTCGGAAGGGCCGCCGGGCTGCTGTCCGTAGGTCATGGCGGAAGCGTATCGGCCGACCGCCCGGAAGTCCCGGGCCGTCAGCGGTCGGGCGTAGGATCAGCAGTCGACACGTCCGAGTGCCAGGTCGATCGGGAAGGAGACGCTCGTGGTCAGTGAACGCAGCCTCGAGGTCCTCAAGGCCATCGTGCGCGACTACGTGGCGTCGCGTGAACCCGTCGGGTCGAAGACCATCGTCGAGCGGCACGCCTTCGAGGTCAGCGCCGCGACGATCCGCAACGACATGGCCCTGCTCGAGGACGAACAGCTCATCGCGGCCCCGCACACCTCGTCCGGTCGCGTACCGACCGACAAGGGCTACCGCCTCTTCGTGGACCACCTCGCCGGTGCCCGTCCGCTCTCCAGCGCGCAGCGGCACGCCATCGAGACCTTCCTCGGCGCCCCGAACGACCTCGACGAAGTCCTCGGGCGCACCGTCCGGTTGCTCAGCCAGCTCACGAACCAGGTCGCCCTGGTGCAGTACCCGTCGATGGTGCGCGCCCGGGTGCAGCACGTCGAGCTGGTGCGGCTCGGTGACGCCCGGCTGATGGTGGTGCTCATCACCGACACCGCCCGGGTCGAGCAGCGCGTGGTCGAGACCGACGTCGCGCTCGACGAGGACTCGCTCGGCGAACTCCGCACCGTGGTGAACGGCGCGACGGTGGGGCTCCTGCTGCAGGACGTCCCGACCGCACTCCGGGCCGTGCCGCAGCAGCTCCGCCCCGACGCCCAGACGCTCGGCGGGGTCGTCGTCGCCACGCTCATCGAGCAGGTCGCTGCGAACCGGCAGGACCGCCTGCTGATGGCCGGTGCGGCGAACCTGGCGAAGAGCGAGCAGGACTTCTCCGGCGGCCTCTTCCCCGTGCTCGAAGCGATCGAGGAACAAGTCACCCTGCTCCGCTTGTTCGGGGAGATGCAGGTGGACGACATCGCGGTGGCGGCCAGCATCGGCGTCGAGAACGCCGAGTACGGGCTCGACGCCACGAGCATCGTCGCCGGCGGCTACCTGGCCGGTGGCGAGGTGGCCCGACTGGGCGTCCTCGGACCGACCCGGATGGACTACGGCACGAACATGGCGGCCGTCCGGGCCGTCGCCCGGTACCTGTCCAAACTCCTGGGCGAACATTGACCAACCGACCGAACCCAACCGACTGAGGGATACGTGGCAGACCACTACGACGTCCTCGGCGTCCAGCGAGACGCCTCCGATGCCGACATCAAGAAGGCCTACCGCCGCCTGGCGCGTGAGCTCCACCCGGACGTGAACCCGGCACCCGACGCCGCCGAGCGCTTCAAGGACGTGACGCACGCGTACGACGTGCTGAGCGACCCGGAGCAGCGACGCCGGTACGACGCCGGACCGCAAGCCGACAGCCCCTTCGGAGGCGGTGCTGGCGGCTTCAGCGACATCTTCGACGCCTTCTTCGGTGGTGGCGGTGGCGGCGGACGTGGCTCCGGCCCGCGCAGCCGTGCCGAACGGGGGCAGGACGCCCTGCTCCGCATCGAGGTCGACCTCGACGAGGTCGTCTTCGGCACCCACAAGGACGTCGAGGTCGACACGGCCGTGCTGTGCGAGACCTGCCACGGCTCCTGCTGCGCACCGGGCACCAGCCCACGCACGTGCGACATCTGCGGCGGGTCCGGGCACATCCAGCGCCAGGTCCGGTCGCTCCTCGGCAACGTCGTGACGAGCGCCCCGTGCGGCACCTGCCGCGGGTACGGCACCGTCATCCCGAGCCCCTGCCCGACCTGCCAGGGCCAGGGCCGCGTCCGCGCCCGTCGCACCGTGCCGGTGGACGTCCCCGCCGGCGTCGACTCCGGACTGCGGCTGCAGATGCCGGGCCAGGGCGAGGTCGGTCCGGCCGGTGGCCCGTCCGGCGACCTGTACCTCGAGATCCGCGTGCGCCACGACGACGTCTTCAGCCGCGACGGTGACGACCTGCTGGCCACGCTCGAGGTCGGCATGACCGACGCCGTCCTCGGCACGACCACCACCATCGACGGCCTCGACGGTCCGGTCGAGCTCGAGATCCGACCCGGTGTGCAGAGCGCCGACGTCCTCGTCATCAAGGACCGCGGCATCACGAAGCTGCGCGGGAACGGCCGCGGTGACCTGCGGGTCGGCGTGCAGGTCGTCACCCCGACCAAGCTGTCCCACAAGGAACGGCAGCTGGTCGAGCAGCTGGCGAAGTCGCACAAGACGACGGCTCCGCAGCTCGCCCGGTTCCAGCAGGGCATGTTCGGCAAGCTCCGCGACCGGTTCTTCAACCACTGATGGCGTCGCTGTACCTCGTCGACTCGCTCGACGTGGTCGTCGGCGACACGGTGTCGCTCGACGGTGCCGAGGGCCGGCACGCGGTCTCCGTCGCGCGGGTCCGGGTCGGCGAGGTCCTGCGGATCGCCGACGGTCGGGGCACCGTGGTGTCCGGACCGGTCACGGCACTCGGCAAGGACACGCTGGAGCTCGCGGTCGAGACCCTCGAGCACAAGGACGCACCGCGTCCGTCGCTGACGCTGGTGCAGGCACTGGCGAAGGGCGGCCGCGACGAGATGGCCGTGCAGGCGGCGACCGAGATCGGTGTCGACCGGGTGGTGCCGTGGTCGGCTGTGCGCAGTGTCTCCCGGTGGGACGGCGCGAAGGTCGAGAAGGGTCGTGCGCGGTGGGCCGCCATCGCGCACGAGGCGGCGAAGCAGGCAATCCGTCCGCGCGTCCCTGCGGTGGCACCGCTCGCGACGACGGGCCAGCTCGTGTCGGCCCTCGGAGCAGGGACCGCACTCGTCCTGCTCGACCCCACCGCGACCGTGCGGCTCGCCACCTGGGAACCACCGACGGACGCCGAGGACATCGCGCTCGTCGTCGGACCCGAAGGCGGCATCGACGGTGCCGAGCTCGACCGGCTCGAGGCCGCCGGTGCGGTGCGTGTCCGACTCGGCGACAGCGTGCTCCGCACCTCCACCGCAGGACCGGCGGCACTCGCTGTCCTGCAGGCGCGACTGGGCCGCTGGTGAGCCGGACCCCGCCGTCGGACGCGTCCTACGATGGAGCCATGAGCACCAGCACGCCCAGCGTCTTCTCCAAGATCATCGCGCGCGAGATCCCGGCGACCATCGTCGCCGAGGACGACCGTGTCATCGCGATCGAGGACATCGCGCCCAAGGCCCCCGTCCACGTGCTCGTCGTGCCCAAGACGGAGCAGTACGCGAACGTCGCGGAGCTCGCCGCGGGGGACCCCGACCTCCTGGCCCACGTGGTCGCCACGGCGCAGCGCATCGCCGACGAGCGCGCCGACGGCCAGTTCCGACTCGTCTTCAACACCGGCGAAGCCGCCGGTCAGACCGTGTTCCACGTGCACGCGCACGTACTCGCAGGTGAACTGCAGGAAGGCACCCTTGCCGGATAACGAACCAGCACAGCCCACCGCCGCCGACGAACAGCCCGTCTCCGTCTCGCTCCAGGTCGACGGCATCGCCATGGTGCAGCTGCTCGGCCCCCAGGACCGACTGCTCAAGACCGTCGAGCGCCAGTACCCGGGTGTCCGGGTGGTCGTCCGTGGCAACGAGGTCACGCTGACCGGCCCCGAACGCGACGTCGCCCGCGCGAAGGCGCTCGTCGACGAGCTCGTCGGCATGGTCAAGCGCGGGCAGGAGATCGGCCCGTCCGACATCCCGATGTCCGCACGGATCCTCGACGACGACCGCAAGCCGTCCGACACCTTCGGCACCCCCATCGTCTCGAGCCGCGGCAAGTCCGTCCGGCCGAAGACCGACGGGCAGCGTGCCTACGTCGACGCCATCGACGAGCACACGATCACGTTCGGCATCGGCCCGGCCGGGACCGGCAAGACCTACCTGGCGATGGCGAAGGCCGTGCAGGCGCTGCAGCGGCGCGAGGTCAACCGGATCATCCTGACGCGTCCCGCGGTTGAAGCCGGCGAGCGGCTCGGCTTCCTGCCGGGCACGCTCACCGACAAGATCGACCCCTACCTGCGGCCGCTCTACGATGCCCTGAACGAGATGATGGACCCGGAGCTCGTCCCGAAGCTCCTGGCGGCCGGCACCGTCGAGGTCGCCCCGCTGGCGTACATGCGTGGTCGGACCCTGAACGACTCGTTCGTCGTGCTCGACGAGGCGCAGAACACCACGCCCGAGCAGATGAAGATGTTCCTGACCCGTCTCGGGTTCGGTTCGAAGATGGTCATCACGGGTGACATCACCCAGGTCGACCTGCCGGGCAACGTGTCCGGTCTCCGGCTCGTGACCCGCATCCTCGACCAGGTCGAGGACATCCACTTCGCCCGTCTCGGCAGCGAGGACGTGGTCCGCCACACCCTCGTCGGTCGGATCGTCGACGCCTACACGGTCTACGACGAAGAGCGCCTCGCCGAGCAGGCCGGCCAGCGCCCCGGCGGCCGCGGAACCGCTCCGGTCGGCAACCCCGACGGCGCCAACCGCGCCGAGCGTCGTGGGCGCCCGCCGCAGGACCGCGCACGGCCCCCGTACCCCCAGAACGACGCCCGAGGAGGCAACCGGTGAGCATCGAGCTCAACAACGAGTCCGGCGTCGAGGTGGACGAGGCCGCGATCCAGCGGCTCGCCGCGTTCGCCCTGGACGCCATGCACGTCCACGCCGACGCTGAGCTCGCGATCGTGCTGGTCGACGAGGGCGCGATGGAGCAGTTGCACGTGCGGTGGATGGACGAGCCCGGCCCGACGGACGTCCTGAGCTTCCCGATGGACGAACTGCGGCCCGGCACCGAGGACGACCCGACGCCGGCCGGACTGCTCGGCGACATCGTGCTCTGCCCGCAGGTGGCCGAGGAGCAGGCGAAGACCGCCGGGCACTCGAGCACCGACGAGATGCTCCTGCTCACCTGCCACGGCATCCTGCACCTGCTCGGCTTCGACCACGCCGAACCCGACGAGAAGGCCGAGATGTTCGGCATCCAGGGCGAGATCCTGACCGCCTTCGCCGCCCAGCACCGAGGGCGGTAGCCGATGGTCGTCGTCGCCGGACTCCTCGCGGTGGCGCTGGGACTCGTCGTGCTCGGCGGGCTCCTCGCCGCGAGCGACGCCGCGCTCTCCGTGGTGTCCCGAGCCGACCTCGAGGAGATCGCCAGGGGCAACAAGCGCCGTCGGTCGATCGAGGCGATCGCGGACGACGTCGGCGCGCACGTGAACGCGCTGAACTTCTTCCGGGTGCTGGCCGAGACGGCCGCTGCTGTGCTCGTCACGATCGCCCTGGTGCGTGCCTTCGACAGCTGGTGGGTGGCGCTCGTCGTCTCCGCCGCGATCATGACCGCGGTGTCGTTCGTGCTGGTCGGGTCGAGCCCGCGGAGTGTCGGGCGGGCCCACGCCGAGCGGCTCATCGGTGCCACCGGCGGCATCGTCCGCGGGGTGCGCATCGTGCTCGGACCGCTCGCCGGGCTGCTCGTCCACATCGGCGACCGGGTCACCCCCGGCCGCGGCCGGAGCGCGTCCACGGTGTCGAGCGAGGAACAGCTGCTCTCCCTGGTCGACGAGGCCACCGAGAGCAACGTGCTCGAGGACGAGGACCGCGAGCTCATCCACTCGGTGTTCGAGTTCAGCGACACCCTGGTGCGTGAGGTCATGGTGCCGCGGACGGACATGCTCACCGTCGACGGCGCGGACACCCTCGGCGTGGCCATGGAGCAGTTCCTCGCCGCCGGTGTCTCCCGCATGCCGGTCACGGGCAAGGACAGCGACGACGTGCGCGGTGTCCTGTACCTCCGCGACGTCGCGCGGTCGCTGTACGAGCGGCCGGCGTCCCGTGGTGAGCGGGTCAGCCGGCTGCTCCGCCCCGCCGAGTTCGTGCCGGAGTCGAAGCACGCCGACGACACCCTGCGGCACATGCAGCTCGCCAAGAACCACCTGGTGCTGGTGGTCGATGAGTACGGCGGAGTCGCCGGACTCGTGACCATGGAGGACCTCATCGAGGAGCTCGTCGGCGACATCTCCGACGAGTACGACCGCGCCGTCGTCGACCGCACCGAGGTCGAACCGGGCGTGTGGCGGATCTCCGCCCGACTGCCGGTCGACGAGCTCGGCGACCTGTTCGGCATCGAGCTCGACGACGACGACGTCGACACCGCCGGTGGGCTGCTCACCAAGGAGCTCGGACACCTGGCCGTCTCCGGCGAGACCGTCACCGTGTCCGGCGTCGTCCTGACCGCCGACCGTGTCGAGGGCAAGCGCCGCCACCTGATCACCGTGCTCGCCGAGCGCACCCACGCCCTGGCCGACGTCGAGGACGCCTTCGACGACGCCGAAACCACCACGACGGGAACCACGCACGCATGACCGACCCCGACACCACCCCAGCCGGCTCGGACAAGCCCTACCGCGCGGGCTTCGTCTCGTTCGTCGGCCGTCCGAACGTCGGCAAGTCGACGCTGACCAACGCCCTGGTGGGCGAGAAGGTCGCGATCACGTCGTCGAAGCCGCAGACCACCAGGCGTGCCATCCGCGGGATCGTGCACCGGCCCGACGGCCAGGTCATCATCGTGGACACGCCGGGCGTGCACCGTCCGCGCACGCTGCTCGGCGAACGGCTGAACGACCTCGTCCAGTCCACGCTGGGCGACGTGGACGTGATCGGGTTCTGCGTGCCGGCGAACGAACCCGTCGGTCCCGGCGACCGGTTCATCAACGACACGCTCGACCAGTACCCGCGCGCCAAGAAGATCGCGATCGTCACCAAGATCGACAGCACCTCGAAGGACCGCGTCGGCGAGCAGCTGCTGGCCGTCTCGAAGCTCCGCGACTGGGACGCCGTGGTGCCGACCTCGGGCACACGGGGCATGCAGCTCGAAGACCTGCTGGGCGTCGTCACGAGCCTCTTGCCCGAGTCCCCGCAGCTCTACGACTCGAGTGCGGTGACCGAGGAGACCGACGAGGAGCGCATCGGCGAACTCATCCGTGAGGCGGCGCTCGAAGGTGTCCGTGACGAGCTGCCGCACTCGCTGGCCGTCGTCATCGAGGACATCGTCGAACCCGACGAGGACGACGACGCCGACGGGCCACTGCGCATCTTCGCGAACCTGTTCGTCGAGCGCGACAGCCAGAAGGCGATCGTCATCGGGCACAAGGGCGAGCGTCTCAAGGACGTCGGCTCGCGGGCCCGCGTCGAGATCGAGTCGCTGCTCGGTGGCCGGCACGTCTACCTGAACATCCGCGTGAAGGTGGCCAAGGAGTGGCAGCGTGACCCGAAGCAGCTCGGACGCCTCGGCTTCTGATCGTCGGACCCCTGCAGCCCGGGTCATCCGGGCGAGGGACGCGCTGGTGAGCGGTCCGCCGTACCGTGGACGGGTGTTCCGTCCGATGCTCCGTGCGCAGGTCATCACCGACCTGGTGATCGCCGTGCTGCTCGGCGGCCTCGTGCTGATCGCCAGCGGGCGCGGGATCGACGGTCCGCTGTCGGTGATCACGGTCGTCGGCATGACCGCCGCCCTGGCGCTCCGTCGGTTGTCACCGGGGCTGGCACTGGCCGTGGCGTGGGTGTTCGCGGTCTTCGAGATGGTCACCCTGCAGGTGCCGGACGTCTCGAACGCGTTCATCGCCGGCGTGATGTACACGACGAGTGCGTACGGCAGCCGTCGTGTGCGGCTGGCCGGACTCGTGTCGGCGATCGTCGGTTCGGTGACCGCGGCGGCCTACCTGGGCTTCGACGACTACCAGAACCGGCTCACGTACGAGACCGCCTCGACCCCGCTGCAGGAGTCGCTGCAGGTCACGTTCTCGTTCTTCGCCGTCGTCCTGCTCCTGCTCCTCTTGCCCTGGCTTGCCGGGCTCGTGGTCCGGACCCGTCGGTCGGCGAGCATGAGCCGCGAAGCCCAGCTGCTCGCCGAGCGGGACGCCGCGCGGGCCGACCGGGCCGTGGCCGTCGAGCAGGAGCGTGTCCGGATCGCCCGCGACATGCACGACATCGTCGCCCACTCGCTCGCGGTCGTCATCGCGCAGTCCGACGGCGCCCGGTACGCGCTGAAGGCCGACCCCGCCGTCGCCGATCAAGCGCTCAGCACCATCTCGACCACCGCCCGGCGGGCGCTCGGTGATGTCCGTGAACTCCTCGGCGCGCTCCGGCACGAGCAGGGGACCGCGCCGACGCCCGAGATCGACGACATCGACCGGCTCGTCGACGAGATGCGTCAACTCGGGCTCGACGTCCGGGTGGAGCGCGAGGGCGACCCCGGCGGGCTGCCGACCACCACGCAGCTCGCGGTGTACCGGATCGTGCAGGAGAGCCTGACGAACGCGTACAAGCACGGCGAGCCGGGGAGTCCGGTGCACGCCGCTCTGACCTACCGACCGGACACGGTCGAGATCGCCGTCGTGAACCGCCGAGCCGACGACGGCGTCCGCGGCCCGGGCACGGGCCACGGACTGGTCGGCATGCGCGAGCGCGCCGTGATGACCGGTGGCACGATGACCGCAGGAGCCCGGGGCGACGACTTCGCGGTCGCCGTCCGGATGCCGACCGTCCCGGCCAGTGGGCAGATGCCCCGCGGTCGCATCACCCCCACCGAGCAGGAGCGCAGCGCCCGATGACCACGACCCCGACCGACGATCATGCGATCCGCGTTGCCCTCGTCGACGACCAAGCGCTCTTCCGTACCGGCATCCGGATGCTCATCGACTCGCAGCCCGACCTGCGGTTCGTCGGCGAGGCCGGCGACGGGGCCGAGGGGGTCGAGCTCGTCCGCCGGACCCGCCCCGACGTGGTGCTGATGGACGTCCGGATGCCCGTGATGGACGGCATCACGGCGACCGGCCACATCGTCGAGCAGTCCGGCACCGACGGCGCGAAGGTCCTCGTGCTGACGACGTTCGACTTCGACGAAGCCGCCGCCAAGGCCATCCGTGCCGGAGCGAGCGGGTTCGTGCTCAAGGACGCCGACCCCGAGTTCCTGCTCGCCGCGGTCCGCACCGTGCACGCCGGCACCGCGGTGTTCGCCGCCTCGGCGACCCGTGAGCTCCTGCGACGGTACGACGACTCGGTCGGACGCGCCGCTGCGGTGCCCGCAGCCTTCTCCGACCTCACCCCGCGTGAGCGCGAGATCTTCGACCTGGCCGCCCGCGGCTTCAGCAACAGCGAGATCGCCCAGCACGAGTACGTCAGCGAGGCGACCGTGAAGACGCACATCTCGCGGGTCCTGACGAAGCTCGAGCTCCGCGACCGGGTCCGTCTCGTCGTCTTCGCCCACGAACACGGGCTCGTCACCAAGGCCGAGTGACGCCGGGTCATCCCGACGGATGACCCCTCCACAGACAACCGAGCCGAGCGGACGATCCACAGGAGCCGTCCGAGCGACGCGTGACGGGGCCGGCGGCGGCCATCGTGGATGCATGACCACCAGCCACGCTCCGATCATCCGCCTCGACCACGTGTCCAAGCACTACGGCGACGCCGCCCGACGCGTCACCGCGCTCGACGACGTCAGCGTTGACATCGGCGCGGGGGAGTTCACCGCGGTGATGGGGCCGTCCGGGTCCGGCAAGTCGACGCTCATGCACGTCGCGGCCGGCCTCGACGCCGTGACCACCGGCCGGATCCACATCGACGGCGTCGACATCACGGCCCTGGGCGACAAGGACCTCACCGAGCTGCGCCGTCGCCGACTGGGCTTCGTCTTCCAGTCGTTCAACCTCGTCCCGACGCTCGATGTCAGCGAGAACATCCGGCTGCCGTTCCTGCTCGGTGGGCACAAGCCCTCGCGCGAAGAGACCGCCTGGATCGACCGTCTGGTCGAGATGCTCGGACTCGGCAACCGGCTGACCCACCGGCCGCACCAGCTCTCCGGCGGGCAGCAGCAGCGCGTCGCCATCGCGCGGGCCCTCGCCTCGCGACCGGCGGTGGTCGTCGCCGACGAGCCGACCGGTGCCCTCGACTCCCGCACGGGTCGCGACGTCCTGTCGATCCTGCGCGGTGCCGTGCAGGAATGGGGCCAGAGCGTCGTCATGGTCACGCACGACCCGGTGGCCGCCGCGAACGCCGACCGCATCCTGTTCCTGGCCGACGGCCGGATCGTCGCCGACCGCCCGGCGATGGACGCCGGCGCGATCTCCACCACGATGCTCGGGATGGAGGCGGCAGCGTGAACGGCGTCCGCTCCTTCGCCCCCACCGTCCTGGTCGCTGCCCTCGGCACCACGTTCGGTTCCGCCCTGGTCATCGCACCGGGCATCGTCACCGAAGCGCTCCGAGCAGCCGGCGTCGCCGACCTCGGGCCGATCAAGGCGATCCTGTCCGTGGTCGGGTGGTTGTTCCTCGGCATCGCGCTCTACGTCGGCGCGATCGTCACCGCGAACACCTGCGCTACCCTGATCGCCGGGCAGACCCGGATCATCGCGCTGCAGCGGCTCGTCGGGGCGACCGGAGCCACGCTCCGTGCGCGGATCACCCGGACCGGTCTGGTCGTCGGCGTGCTCGGCGGGGTCATCGGTGCCGTCGTCGGGACCGCACTCTCGGCACTCTTCGTCGTCGTCCTGCGGGGCAACGGTGTCCTGCCCGACACCGAGTACACGTACGTGCCGTGGGAGCTCGTGCTACCGGTCGTTGCCGTCGTCCTCGCCACCTGGGGCGCCTTCGCCTCCGGGTCGCGTCGCGTGCTCACCGTCACCCCGCTCGAAGCGCTCTCGTCGTCCGTCGAGCCCAGCCACGACGACGTCCGGTCCGGTACCGCCCGCAAGGTCTGGGCGATCGTGCTCATGGCCGGCGGTGCGCTGCTGATGGCGCTCGGGCTCGCCGTCAGCTCGGTGTCCCCGGTCGCGGTCCTGCCGGCGGCGCTGGGCGGGTTCGTCTCCTTCGCCGGGGTCGCGGTCGGGGCGACGATCGTGATGCCGCCCGTGCTGCAGCTCATCGGGCGCATCGGCTCGCACGACCCGGTGGTCCTGCTCGCCGGGCGCAACGCGATGCGGGCGCCGGGGCGGTCCTCGCGGGCGACCATCGGGCTCGTCATCGGTGTCACCCTGCTCGTCACCTTCGCGGTGGCGCTCGGGATCATGCAGCACGTGCTCGAGACCCAGATGCGCGCGTTGAGCGAGGGGAGTGCCACACCGGCGATGATCGAGGCGCAGCGTGACCTGTTCGTGCAGATCAACGCCGTCGTCAGCGTGATCGTCGGGTTCTCCGCCGTGATCGCCGCCGTCGGGGTCGTGAACGCCCTGGCACTCGGGGTGCTCCAGCGTCGACGCGAACTCGGGCTGCTCCGCGTGCTCGGCCTGACCGGTGCCCAGGTGCGCCGGATGATCGTCACCGAGGCGGTGCAGATGGTCGTCGCGGCCGTCGTCTCGGGTCTCGCGCTCGGCACCCTGTACGGCTGGGTCGGCGGGCAGACGCTCCTCGGCTCGCTCGGGACTCCCGTGTCGCCGGTGCTCCCGCCGCTGACGATCGGCATCGTGGTGGTCGGCGCGCTGGTCCTGGCGGTCGTCGCGACCATCGCCCCGGTGCGCCGCGCGATGCGCGTCCCGCCGACCGAGGCGCTCGCGGTCGACTGACCCGGCGCCCTCGGCGCACCACACGACGAGACGGGAGGCCCGGTGCCAGCTGGCACCGGGCCTCCCGTGTCGTCGTGGCGTCACGCCGACGTCCTCTGCACGGCGCGGCCACGCCGCTCACGTCCGCCGAGTGGTCTCGAACTGTCGTCTGGACGCGGTCCGGGCGACAGAACGTGACCACTCGGCGACCGACCCGCGGCATGTCGTGACCGCTCGGAGCCACTCGGCACCCCGCTCGGCACGCCAGCCTGCATCCCCGCTCGAGCGCGCCGAGGTCCTGCGTCACACGCTTGCGCCTGCCCGCTGCTCCGGTGCTACCGTGGGTCCCGATGTACTCCGCACTGCTCCTCCTTCGCTGCCGCGACGAGGCCTGACACTCCGGCCCACCTCGTCGCGGAGTCCGTCGTGGCCGCACTGACCAGAGCCCACGAACACCGGCTCACGAACCCGCGACGAAAGCGAAGAACGATGCAGAACACGCAGCAGCCCTCCGGGATGCCGATCCACAAGTACGTCCCCTTCCACGAGCAGATCGCCGTCGAGCTGCCGGACCGCACGTGGCCCACGAAGCGCATCGACAAGGCCCCGCGCTGGTGTGCCGTCGACCTGCGTGACGGCAACCAGGCCCTCATCGACCCGATGGACGCCGAGCGGAAGCGCGCGATGTTCGACCTCCTCGTCCGGATGGGCTACAAGGAGATCGAGGTCGGGTTCCCGAGCGCCTCGCAGACCGACTTCGACTTCGTCCGGTCGCTGATCGACGAGGGCGCGATCCCCGACGACGTCACGATCCAGGTGCTGACCCAGGCGCGTGAGCACCTCATCCAGCGCACCTACGAAGCGATCGACGGCGCGAAGCAGGCCATCGTCCACCTGTACAACTCCACGAGCATCGTCCAGCGCGAGGTCGTTTTCCGCACCGACGTGCAGGGCGTGGTGGACATCGCGGTCACCGGCGCGAAGCTGTGCAAGGCTGCCGAGGCGACGCTGCAGCACGACACGACGATCTACTACGAGTACTCGCCGGAGTCCTACACGGGCACCGAGCTCGAGGTCGCGCTGGAGATCTGCAACGCCGTGCTCGAGGTCTTCGAGCCGACGCCCGAGCGCAAGGTCATCATCAACCTGCCCGCCACCGTCGAGATGGCCACGCCGAACGTCTACGCGGACTCGATCGAGTGGATGTCGCGCCGCCTCGCCCACCGCCAGGACGTCATCCTGTCGCTGCACCCGCACAACGACCGCGGCACCGCGGTCGCCGCCGCCGAGCTCGGCTACCTGGCCGGCGCCGACCGCATCGAGGGCTGCCTGTTCGGCAACGGTGAGCGCACCGGCAACGTGGACCTGGTCGCCCTCGGGATGAACCTGTTCACGCAGGGCATCGACCCGGAGATCTCGTTCGCCGACATCGACCAGGTGAAGCGCACCGTCGAGTACTGCAACCAGCTGCCGGTGCCCGAGCGCCAGCCGTGGGCGGGTGACCTGGTGTACACGGCGTTCAGCGGCTCGCACCAGGACGCCATCAACAAGGGCTTCGAGGCGATGAAGGCGAAGGCCGCCGCCGCGGGCAAGGACATCGACGAGATCGCGTGGGCGGTGCCGTACCTGCCCGTCGACCCGAAGGACATCGGCCGGTCGTACGAGGCCGTCATCCGCGTCAACTCGCAGTCCGGCAAGGGCGGTGTGGCGTACCTGCTCAAGACCGACCACGCCCTCGACCTGCCCCGCAAGCTGCAGATCGAGTTCTCCGGCGTCGTCCAGCGGCACACCGACACCGAGGGTGGCGAGTTCTCGTCGCAGCGCATCTGGGACGTGTTCCAGGACGAGTACCTGCCCGCGTCGATCGACGACGAGAAGTGGGGCCGCTACGAGCTCACCAAGACGGCGACGTCGAGCGACTTCGAGGGCACGACCTCGCTGTCCGTGGCTCTCCGGGTCGACGAGGGCGCGGTCACGGCCGAGGCCGTCGGCACCGGTCCCATCGACGCGTTCCTGAAGGTGCTCGCCGAGCAGGGCGTCCAGGTCACCCTGTACGACTACTCCGAGCACACGATGAGCGCCTCCGGTGACGCCAAGGCCGCGTCCTACGTCGAGCTCGACGTCGACGGCGTGCGCCTGTGGGGCGTCGGCATCGACGCCGACATCTCGACGGCGTCGCTCAAGGCGATCGTGTCCGCGGTGAACCGCGCGGTGCGCGCGGGTGCCGCGGCCGGAGCAGACGCGCCGGAGCTCGTCTCCGCCTGAGACGCAACCAGACAGGAGGCTCCCCACCGGGCACGGCCTGATCGCCGCTGGCGCGTCGACCAGGTACCGGCCGGTGTGGGCCCAGGTGTGGGTCCGTCCCGCACCGCGCCTCCCGTCTGTGCGCACGTTCACTGCCTGACGCAAGACGCCGTCGTGTTGCCGAGGCGCCTCCGGAAGTCGCGGCGTCTCGACGAGTGCGCGGCGTCCGGCGAAGACGACGGCGTCTTGTCGCAACGCCCAGCCCGGCACCGCACGCGGCTGTCGGCGGGGCGGGGGATACTGGGGTCATGCCGCTGTACCGGGACGAGTGCGTCGTGTTGCGCACCCACAAGCTCGGTGAAGCCGACCGCATCGTCACGATGCTCTCGCGGCAGCACGGCAAGATCCGCGCGGTGGCCAAGGGCGTGCGGCGGACGGCGTCGAAGTTCGGCAGCCGGCTCGAGCCGTTCATGGTCGTGGACGCCCAGTTCTACGAGGGCCGGTCGCTCGACATCGTCACCCAGGCGGAGTCCCTCGGTGCGTACGGGGCCCAGATCGTCGCCGACTACGGTGCGTACACGGCGGCCAGCGCCATGGTCGAGACCGCCGACCGACTGAGCGAGGCCGACGCCGGGCTGCAGCAGTACCTGTTGCTCGTCGGGGCGCTCCGCTCGTTGTCCCGCGGCGAACACCAGTCCAGCGCGACCCTCGACTCGTACCTGCTGCGCGCGATGAGCATCGCGGGGTGGGCGCCCTCGTTCAGCGACTGCGCGGTGACGGGGGAGCCCGGCCCGCACTCGGCCTTCGTGGTGCAGCTCGGTGGTGTCGTCGCCGACCGCGCGGCACCCCCGGGGACTCCCCGGCTCGACCCGGCGACGCTCGGTGTGCTCGGCTCCCTGCTGGCGGGTGACTGGGCGATGGTGGACGCCACCGACGAGCGGACGCGTTCGCGGGCCTCCGGCGTGGTCGCGGCCTACGCCCAGTGGCACCTGGAACGATCGCTCCGGTCCCTGCCGCACGTCGACCGCTCCGAGCACCCGATGCCCGTGCCCCAGACCCACGGCGGACCCGAGGCGACAGCGCGCGCGGTGGCCTCGACCCCGGCACCCGCCGTGCCCGACCCCGATCCCGCTGTCGAAGGAGCCCCCACCGCATGAGCCCCCGCCGCATGAGCCCCCGCCGCCCCGACGACGTCGAACCGTTCCGCCCGATCGACTGGACCGGCGAGACGCCCCCGGCGATCCCGGCCCGGTTCGTGCCGGAGCACGTGGCCATCGTCATGGACGGCAACGGCCGGTGGGCGAACGGCCGCGGTCTGACGCGGATCGAGGGGCACAAGGCGGGCGAGGCGTCGTTGCTCGACGTCGTCGCGGGCGCCATCCAGATCGGCGTCGGGCACGTGTCGGCGTACGCGTTCTCGACGGAGAACTGGAAGCGCTCCCCGGAAGAGGTCCGGTTCTTGATGGGCTTCAACCGCGACGTCATCCGTCGGCGCCGCGACCAACTGCACCAGTGGGGCGTCAAGGTGCGGTGGGCGGGCCGGCGTCCGCGGCTGTGGCGGAGCGTCATCGACGAGCTCGAGACCGCGGAGCGCATGACGGCGGGCAACGACGTCCTCACGCTGACGATGTGCGTGAACTACGGTGGCCGGAACGAGATCGTCGACGCGGTGCGGGGCATGGCCGAGGACGTCGCAGCCGGTCGCCTGAAGCCGAGCCAGGTCACCGAGAAGGCCCTGGCGAAGCGGCTCTACGTGCCCGAGATGCCCGACGTCGACCTGTTCCTCCGGAGCTCCGGCGAGCAGCGCACGAGCAACTTCCTGCTCTGGCAGTCCGCCTACGCCGAGATGGTGTTCCTCGACCGGCTCTGGCCGGACTTCCGCCGCACCGACCTGTGGGGTGCGATCGAGGAGTACGCCAGCCGCGACCGTCGCTACGGCGGCGCGGTCGACACCCCGACGGCGTAGCCCGAGCCGAGGCGGACGCCGGGCCGGGGCCGAGTCTCGGATCCGCGGACAGGCTGCGCCGTCTGAGCGGCGCGGAATGTCCGCGCAGCCGAGACTCGGCTGCGCGCCACACCTCAACCCGGCAACGGCCCGTCGAGCAGGTGCGCCGCCGACCGCACGGCGTCCAGCGCGGCCAGCACGCTGGGGACCCGCTCGGCCCCGCGTGCCACGACGACCTCGACGCGTCGGGCCAGGTCGTCGTCCACCGGATCGATCGCGACGCCGGCGGGGATGACCGTCGTCGCGAGTGCCAGCCGGGGGAGCAGCGCCACCCCGAGCCCCGCGGCGACGAGTCCCACCACCGCGGCCGCGTTGTCCGTCTCGAGCACGATGTCCGGCGTGAACCCCGCGCTCGCACACGAGGCGAGCAGGTGGCCTCGGCAGCGCGGGCAGCCTCCGATCCACCGGGCGTCGTGGTGGGACGCGAGGTCCACGACGGTGGAGCCGACGGGGCGGCGTCGTTCCGCGCCTCCCGGCTCGACCGGCGTCACCAGGGCGAGCGGATCGCGCCCGAGCGCCCGGGTGACGAGCCCGGGGTCCGGCGCCGACCCGATCTCGTCCCCGACGTAGGTGAACGTGAGGGCGACGTCGACCGCACCGCCGCGCAGCAGGTCGAGCGCCTCGGGCGGTTCGACCTCGACGTACGAGGTCGTCACGCCCGGTGCCGTCGCTGCCAGCCGGGCGAGCACGGCGGGCACGAGCGCCGAGGACGCGCTCGGGAACCCGGCGAGGCGCACCCGACCGCGGCTGAGCCCGCCGACGGCGTCCAGGTCCTCGCGCGCGGCGGTGAGTGCGGCCTGGACGTGCAGGGCGTGGTCCGCGAGCACCTGGCCGGCGTGGGTGAGTGTGGCCCCGCGTCCGCCCCGCAGCACCAGCGCGTGCCCGAGGCGCTGCTCGGCCCGGGCCACCAGCTGGCTGACGGCGGGCTGGCTCGACCCGATCGCGGCGGCGGCGCGGGTGATCGACCCGCCGTCGGCCACGGCGCGCAGGACCCGGAGCAGCTGGGGATCGATCTCGTCCATCACGCAATGTTATCGGTGGCACAACGAGCCGGCCCTGGTGTGATGGGGTGGGAACCGGGACGCTGTCCGCATGGACTCCTTCCCGGCCGGCCGTGGCTACCTGGCGGCGTGCACCGCTGGCCTGCCGACCCGCGGCACCCTCGCCGCCCAGCGAGCCGACCTCGACGCGTGGTCCCGTGCGGAGACCTCACCGGCCCGGTACGGGGCCCTGGTCGAGGAAGGCCGCACGCTCTTCGCCGCGCTGGTCGGCGTCCCCGCGGAGCGTGTCGCGACCGGTTCGCAGACCTCGGTGATGGCCGCCGTCGTCGCCGACGCGCTGCCGGACGGTGCCGAGGTGGTCGTCCCCGACGGCGACTTCAGCTCGGTCGTCTTCCCGTTCCTCGCGCAGGCGCACCGCGGCATCCGGGTCCGGAGCGTCCCGCTGGACCGGCTCGCCGCCTCGGTCGGACCCGACACGGCCCTGGTCGCGTGGTCCGCGGTGCAGTCCGCCACCGGTGTGGTCACAGACCCCGACCCGGTCGTCGCCGCCGCGCGACGCGTCGGTGCCCTGACCCTCTGCGACCTCACGCAGGCCGCCGGCGTCCTGCCCGTCGACGCCGCACCGTTCGACGTGACGCTCACGCACACCTACAAGTGGCTCTGCGCACCGCGCGGCGTCGCCTTCATGACGCTCTCCGACACCGCCCTCGGCCGGCTCCGCCCGGTGCAGGCCGGCTGGTACGCGGGAGCGGACGTGTGGTCCTCCTGCTACGGACCCGCCATGCACCTGGCCGACGACGCCCGCCGCTTCGACGTCTCCCCGGCCTGGCAGGCGTGGCCCGGCGCCGTGGCCGCGCTCGAGCACGCGGTCGCGCTCGACCAGCATGCGGTCTGGAGGCACGCCACCGGTCTCGCGGACCGGCTGTGCGACGCCCTGGGGTCGCCTCGGCAGGGCGACGGGCAGGGCGACGGGCAGGCGATCGTGACGTTCGCGGACGCCGACGGTTCGGCCCTGCGGGCCCTCACCGCCGCCGGGCTCACCGCCTCGGGGCGTGCCGGTCGGCTGCGCATCGCGTTCCACCTGTGGAACGACGAGTCGGACGTGACCGACGTCGCGGCCGCGCTCGGCGGGGTGGGGCCGACCACGTCGGCCAGGTGAGCGCGGCGGGCGGACGCGGGGCGGGCCTCCCGGCCGACGATCGCCGGTAGTCTTGCCCGGACCGTTTCCGCACCGAGCACCCAGCTCGGCGACCTCTGGAGCACCCTTTGGCACAGCCCTCCCGTCTCGACAGCGTCATCGCCCTGGCCAAGCGCCGCGGCTTCGTCTTCCAGTCGGGTGAGATCTACGGAGGCTCCCGCTCCGCGTGGGACTACGGGCCCCTCGGTGTGGAGCTCAAGGAGAACATCAAGCGCCAGTGGTGGCAGCGGTTCGTCCGCGGCCGCGGGGACATGGTCGGCCTTGACTCCGCGGTGATCCTGCCCCGCAAGGTGTGGGAGGCCTCCGGCCACGTCGCGACCTTCACCGACCCGCTCGTGGAGTGCCTGCACTGCCACCACCGCTTCCGCGAGGACCACCTGATCGAGGCGTTCGTCGCCAAGAAGGGCCGCGACCCCGAGGGCCGCATGGCCGAGATCGCCTGCCCGAACTGCGGCACCCGCGGCGAGTGGACCGAGCCCCGCGAGTTCTCCGGGATGCTCAAGACGTACCTCGGCCCGGTCGAGTCCGAAGAGGGCCTGAACTTCCTGCGCCCCGAGACCGCGCAGGGCATCTTCGTCGACTTCGCGCAGGTCGTGACGACCAGCCGCATGAAGCCCCCGTTCGGCATCGGCCAGGTCGGCAAGGCGTTCCGCAACGAGATCACGCCCGGCAACTTCATCTTCCGCACCCGCGAGTTCGAGCAGATGGAGATCGAGTACTTCGTGCCGCCGGCCGAGGCGGGGGAGCACTACGAGCAGTGGATCGCCGACTCGGTCGCGTTCTACACCGACCTCGGCATCGACCCCGAGAACCTGCGTCGCTTCGACGTGCCGGACGGCGAGCGGGCGCACTACTCCGACGCCACCGCCGACATCGAGTACCGCTTCGGCTTCACCGGCTCGGAGTGGGGCGAGCTGATGGGCGTCGCGAACCGCACCGACTTCGACCTGAACAACCACATCGAGTCGTCCGGCCAGGACCTCCGGTTCTTCGACCAGGCCGCCAACGAGAAGTACGTGCCCTACGTCATCGAGCCGTCGTTCGGCCTGACCCGTGCGCTCATGGCGTTCCTGCTCGACTCCTACCACGAGGACGAAGCGCCCAACGCGAAGGGCGGCGTCGACAAGCGCACCGTCCTGCGGCTCGACCCGCGCCTGGCCCCGGTGAAGGCCGCCGTCCTGCCGCTGTCGCGCAACGAGCAGCTCTCGCCCGTCGCCCGCGGCCTGGCCGACGACCTGCGCAAGAACTGGAACGTGGACTTCGACGACGCCGGCGCGATCGGCCGTCGCTACCGTCGCCACGACGAGATCGGCACGCCGTTCTGCATCACGGTCGACTTCGACACGCTCGAGGACAAGGCCGTCACGGTGCGCGAGCGCGACACCATGGGCCAGGAGCGCGTCTCGCTCGACCAGCTGCAGGGGTACCTCGCGCAGCGGTTGCTCGGCGCGTAGGGGTTCCGCGGCTCCGCAAGACACCGGTGTTCGTGCGTTGCACACCCGCAATCGGGTGTTCGACCTGCGAACACCGGTGTTCTGCTGCCGGCGACGGGAATGCGCGGCGCACGAGCGCGTTGGGGTCAGCATGAACGACTCCGTGAAGGTCGATGTCTGGTCGGACATCGCCTGCCCCTGGTGCTACATCGGCAAGCGCAAGTTCGAGGCCGGTGTGGCCGCGTTCGGCGCCTCGACCGAGGGCCGTCCCGTCGAGGTCGAGTACCACTCCTTCGAGCTGAGTCCGGACACCCCCGTCGACTTCGAGGGGACCGAGGCCGAGTTCCTGTCCGGCCACAAGGGCATGCCCGTCGACCAGGCGCAGCAGATGCTCGACCAGGTCACGGGCATCGCCGCAGGCGTGGGGCTCGACTACGACTTCGAGGCGATGCACCACACCAACACCGTGAAGGCCCACCAGGTCATCCACCTCGCCAAGCAGCACGGCAAGCAGCTCGAGATGGTCGAGCGCCTGTTCACCGCCTACTTCGAGCGCGGCGAGCACGTCGGCCAGGAGTCCTCGCTGGCCGACCTGGCGGCGGAGATCGGCCTGGACCGCGACGAGGTCCTCAGCACCCTGCGCGACGACGCCCAGCTCGCCGCCGTCCGTGCCGACCAGGCCCAGGCGCAGGCCTACGGGATCAACGGCGTGCCGTTCTTCGTGATCGACGGCAAGTACGGCGTCTCCGGTGCCCAGGACCCCTCGGCGTTCGAGCAGGTGCTCCGCCAGGTGGTCGCGCTCCGCGAGACCACGCCGGACGAGGTCGCCTCGGCGGCCGAGCGCGCTGCGGACGACGCGAGCGCGGACGTGGCGGCGACCCGATGACGGACGCGACGGCCACCGTCGGGGGTGGGGCGGGCCTCCCGTCCGCCCCGTCGGTCCCGGATGCGATCTCCGGTCTGGAGGCGCGCCCCGGCCTGCTCACGCTGGTCACGGCCGGCGGTGCGCCGGTCTGCGACGGTGATTCGTGCCTGATCGACGCCGGCTCGTTCGCCGGTGCCGAGGGCGACTGGACCGAGGTGCCGGACTGACGCTTCCGTCGGTCGCGCGTCGCGCGCCGGTGGTCCCGCGCCCCCGTGCGGTCGTTGTGCCCCGACCCTGCGGGGCGCGACGGCTGTGCGGGGGCGCGATCCGTCGGTCGCCAGACCGATCAGTCGCGCTGCGGTTCTTCGTCGGTGATGTCCGCGACGGTCGCGCCGTAGGCGGCGACGAGTGCTTCCGCGTCCACGAAGGCGCTCGCGCCGTGGCGTCCGGCGCCCAGGGCGACCCTGCGTCCGACGATGCGCTCGTCGGCGTACACCGGCAGGTCACCCGTGGCGCCGATCGGCGTGATGGTCCCGCGTTCGTAGCCGGACGCGCCGAGCGCGGTGGCAGCGTCGGGCATCGAGAGCTTGTTGACCCCGACGACGGTGCGCAGCTTCTTCCAGGCGATGCTGCGCCCGCCCGGCACCAGGGCGAGCAGGAACCCGCCGTCGTGGCGCTTCACCACCAGGGTCTTGACGATGTCGCCGGGTTCGATGCCGAGCAGTTCGGCGGCCTGGTGCAGGGAGTCCGCGGCCGGTCGCTCCACCACCTCGACCGGCAGGCCACGGGCCTGGGCGTCGGCGTCGAACCGGGTGCTGGCGTCGGTCGTCATGTGGAGAACGCTACCGGCGTGCACCGACGTGGGAAGATGGGTCAGGTATGACGATCACACAAGCACCCGCCTCGCGAGTCGGCGGCCCCCTGCGCATCGGCCCGATCGAGGTCGACGTGCCGGTCGTGCTCGCGCCGATGGCCGGGATCACGAACATGGCGTACCGCCGGCTGTGCCGCGAGTACGGCGCCGGGCTGTACGTGTGCGAGATGATCACCTCGCGGGCGCTCGTCGAACGGACCCCCGTGTCGATGCAGCTCATCCAGCACCACGAGTCCGAGACTCCGCGGTCGATCCAGCTGTACGGCGTCGAGCCGAACACCGTGGCCGAAGCGGCGTCGATCCTGGTGGGCGAGGACCGTGCCGACCACATCGACCTGAACTTCGGGTGCCCGGTGCCCAAGGTCACCCGCAAGGGCGGCGGCGCGGCCCTGCCCTGGAAGCTCGACCTGTTCCGCGAACTCGTCACCAAGACCGTGCGCGCCGCAGGCGACGTCCCCGTCACCGTCAAGATGCGCAAGGGCATCGACGAGGACCACCTGACCTACCTCGACGCCGCCCGCATCGCGCGTGACGCCGGGGTCGCCGCGGTCTCGCTGCACGCCCGCACCGCGAACGAGCACTACTCCGGGCACGCCGACTGGTCGGCGATCGCCACGCTGAAGGAGACGGTGACCGACATCCCGATCCTCGGCAACGGGGACATCTGGTCGGCCGCCGACGCCCTCCGGATGATCGACGAGACCGGCGCCGACGGCGTGGTCGTCGGGCGTGGCTGCCTCGGCCGCCCGTGGCTGTTCGGCGACCTGGCCGCGGCGTTCCGTGGCGAGGGCCTGCGCTACATGCCGTCCCTGGGCGAGGTCGCCGACGGGTTCCGCCGGCATTCCGAGCTGCTCGTCGAGTTCTTCGGCGACGAAGAGCACGCCTGCCGCGACATCCGCAAGCACGTGGCCTGGTACTTCAAGGGGTACCCGATCGGCAGCGACGTCCGGTCCGGCCTGGCGATGGCGTCGAGCCTGCAGGAGATCGACGACTTCCTCGGCCAGCTCGACCACGACGCGCCGTACCCGGGTGCCGACGCCGAGGGGCCGCGCGGTCGTGCCGGTCACCCCAAGCGCACCGCCCTGCCCGACCGCTGGCTCGAGAGCCGCGACGTCGACTCCGAGTTCCGCAAGGTCCTGGCCGCCGCCGAACTGCACCACAGCGGCGGATGAGCGCCACCGCCTCGTACGGCCCGGCCGACGCGGAGCGCTGGCTCCCCGAGGAGCACGGCAGCCGCCGCTCGGACTTCGCCCGTGACCGCGCCCGACTGCTGCACTCCAGCGCGCTCCGGCGTCTGGCCGCCAAGACCCAGGTGCTCAGCCCGACCGCGGGGCTCGACTTCGCCCGCAACCGGCTGACCCACTCGCTCGAGGTCGCGCAGGTCGGCCGCGAGCTCGCCGACTCGCTCGGGCTCGACCCCGACGTGGTCGACACCGCCTGCCTGGCGCACGACATCGGGCACCCGCCCTTCGGGCACAACGGCGAGACCGCGGTGAACGCCTGGGCGAGCGGCATCGGTGGGTTCGAGGGCAACGCGCAGACGCTCCGGTTGCTCACGCGGCTCGAGCCGAAGGTCTACGGCGTCCGGCCCGGCGCCGACATCGACCGTCCGTTCGGGCTCAACCTGACCCGCGCATCGTTGGACGCCAGCTGCAAGTACCCGTGGCCCGCTGCGCAGGGGGTGTCGGAGTCGTCGTCCGGGCGCACCAAGTTCGGCTTCTACGACGACGACCACGACGCCTTCGAGTGGCTCCGCGCCGGTGCTCCGCGTCGTCAGCGGTGCATCGAGGCGCAGGTCATGGACCTCGCCGACGACATCGCGTACTCCGTGCACGACTTCGAGGACGCCGTCGTCGCCGGGTTCATCGACGTCGCGGCCCTGGGGGACCGCGTCGGCGAGAACGACATCGTGACCGCCATGCACGCCTGGGTCGGCGACGACCTGAGCCGCGACGAGCTGCTCGAGGCGTTCGACCGCCTGCGTGCGTTGCCCCTGTGGATGACCGCGTACGACGGCTCCCGCCGTGACGCCGCACGCCTGAAGAACCTGACGTCGCAGCTGATCGGACGCTTCGCGCGCACCGCGACGGCCGCCACCCGCGAGTCCTACGCCTCGGGGTCGCTCGTGCGCTTCGCCGCGTCGGTCGTCACCCCACCCGAGATCATCGGGGAGATCGCGGTGCTCAAGGGCATCGTCGCGGCCTTCGTGATGACCCAGGGCGACCGTCAGCCCGTGTACGAGGACCAGCGCCGCGTGCTCACCGAACTGCTCGACGCACTGGCGGCCACCGGTGCGTCCGACCTGGAGCCGGGGTTCGCCGCCGACTGGCACGCCGCGGACGACGACGCCGGCCGACTGCGCGCCGTCGTCGACCAGGTCGCGAGCCTGACCGACCAGGGCGCCTTCGCCTGGCACCGACGTCTGGTGGTGGGTGACCGTGAACCGGTCCACATCGCCGTCTGACCGGTCCGCCGACGTCGGTCCCACGAACTAGGATCGAGGGGTGGCTGGCAGGATCGCGCGGAACGACATCGACGAGGTCCGCTCGCGTGTCAACATCGCCGACGTCGTGGGCGACTACGTCACGCTGAAGCACGCGGGCGTCGGGTCGATGAAGGGCCTCTGCCCTTTCCACGACGAACGCTCCCCGTCGTTCCACGTCCGGCCCCAGGTCGGCCGCTACCACTGCTTCGGCTGTGGCGAGGACGGCGACGTCTTCAGCTTCATCATGGCGCAGGACCACACCACCTTCGCCGAGGCCGTCGAGCGCATGGCCGCGAAGATCGGCTACACCCTGCACTACGAAGAGGGCGACGGGCCGCGCACCGACTACAACACCCGCGCACGGCTGATCGCCGCGAACGAAGCCGCGCTCGAGTACTTCACGGGGCAGCTCACCACGGCTGCCGCCGACCCCGCCCGCCGGTTCCTGGGGGAGCGCGGGTTCGACCCCTCGGCCGCCCAGCACTTCGGCGTCGGCTTCGCCCCGAAGTCCTACGACATGCTCAAGGACCACCTGCGCGGGCGCGGCTTCACGATGGAAGAACTCGTCTCCGGCGGTCTCGTCAGCCAGGGCGACCGCTCGCCGTACGACCGGTTCCGCGGGCGCCTGATGTGGCCGATCCGGGACGTCACCGGAGCCACCATCGGGTTCGGCGCGCGCCGCCTGCTCGAGGACGACAAGGGCCCCAAGTACCTCAACACGCCCGAGACCCCGATCTACCACAAGAGCCAGGTCCTCTACGGCCTCGACCTCGCCCGCCGCGACATCTCGAAGCAGAAGCAGGTCGTCATCGTCGAGGGCTACACCGACGTGATGGCCTGCCACGTCGCGGGCGTCACGACCGCGGTCGCCACCTGCGGCACGTCGTTCGGGGTCGACCACATCAAGGTGCTGCGGCCGATGCTCGGTGACCTGGCGGGCGCCGACCCGAACGCCAACGGCGAGGTCGTGTTCACGTTCGACCCGGACGAAGCCGGGCAGCGTGCCGCCTCGCGTGCCTTCGCGGAGGAACAGCGCTTCGCGGCGCAGACCTACGTCGCCGTCGCGCCCGGCGGACTCGACCCGTGCGACCTCCGGTTGGCGCGCGGTGACGACGCCATCCGCCGACTGGTCACGAACAAGCGCCCGATGTTCGAGTTCATGATCCGCCGCACTCTGGACGGCCACGACCTCGAGACCGTCGAGGGGCGCGTCGGTGCCCTGCGTGCGGCCGCGCCCGTGCTCGCCGGTATCCGTGACCGCTCGCTGACGCAGGGCTACGTGCGCGAACTCGCCGGGTGGCTCGGCATGGAGATCCCCGAGGTCCGTCGGTCGGTCGAGACCGCTCGACGCCGTGCGGGGTCCGGGCAGGACGATCGGTCCGCAGGCTCGGGGCGCGACGGCCGTGCCGGAACCGGCACCGACGCAGCCGACACCCCCGACGAGCCCGTCGCCGGGATCCGCTCGCTGCCGAACGACCCCATCAGCCGCATGGAGCGCGACGCGGTGATGGCGATGGTGCAGCAGCCCACGTCCGTCGGGGCACCGATGCTCGGACTCGCTGCGTCGGCCACGTTCTCGACCCCGATGCTCGCCGCGGTGCGGGACGCCGTCGTCGCGAACGTCGACGTCATCGGTGCGGGGGACTGGCTCGACCGGCTGCTCGCCGACGTGCCCGCGCCGCTGCGCACCCTGACCCACGAGCTCGCTCTCGCGCCGATCCCAGCGCGCAACGCGGAGGACCTGGCGGCGTACTGCCGGAGCATCGTCGTGGCCCTGGTCGAGCGCGACCTGCTCGCCCGCAAGGCCTCGTTGCTGGGGCAGCTGCAGCGGGCCGACCCGCACGAGCAGGCCGAGCGTCGCGCCGAGATCCAGCGGCAGCTCGTCGACATCGACGGGCAGCGGATGCGGTTGCGCGCTGACGCCGAGGCGTCCTAGCCGCTCGTCGCGCGGCTTGTGGCCGGGGCGAGCCGACGTGCCCGCGTCCGATCGCACGACACGCCGCGCGTGCGTCGCCGTGGTCGCACGAACTGTCGCGCGGCGGGCCTGCGTGCGGCGGTCCGTGCGGCCCCGGAGGTTCTTGCGTGGTCAGGACGTGCCGCTTGTGAGGCGTCGAGTGGTCGCAGACCGTCGGTTGGGCGGGGTCCGGCCGACGGGACGTGACCGCGCGGGGTGGGGCGGGCGGGCACCTCGACGAGGTCGCGCGAACCGGTGCACGACGGACCAACAACCGGCAGTCCGTGCGACCTCGATCGCCCGAACACCCAGGTTGCACCGCGCAACTTTCGTGCGTGACGCGCCGCTCGACTCCGGCGGAATCATGCATCACGCGATCAGCCCGTGCATTACAGCGGTGTAAACAAATCGCCCCCGGTTCGTTCTGTTCCGTGACAGGGTGATACCAATGAGCGTTCCTGGCCGGGCACACAGACGTTCGACCCTCCGGCACAGGACTCTTGCAATCATGACCAGAGAGGCAGCGGACATGGCATCCGTGACCAAGTGGGGCAAGCGCGGTATCGCGCTCGGCGCCGGTGCAGCAGCGACGGCGCTGGTGCTGACCGGCTGCGCGAGCAGCAGCGTGAGTGACACCGAACTGAACGGCCTGAGCATCGGGACGACGGACAAGATCACGTCCCTCGACCCGGCCGGTTCCTACGACAACGGCTCCTTCGCCGTGCAGAACCAGGTGTTCCCGTTCCTGATGAACACACCCGTGGGGAGCCCGGACGTCGAGCCGGACATCGCCACGAAGGCGGAGTTCACGAACCCGACCACCTACGAGGTCACCCTCAAGGACGGGCTCGAGTTCGCCAACGGCAACAAGCTCACGTCGAGCGACGTGAAGTTCTCGTTCGACCGCGAACTGAAGATCAACAACGAGAACGGTCCGCAGTCGCTGCTGGCCAACCTCAAGAGCATCGACACCCCGGACGACACCACCGTGGTGTTCAACCTCGACCACGCCGACCAGACCTGGCCGCAGGTGCTCTCGAGCCCCGCGGGTCCGATCGTCGACGAGGACGTCTTCAGCGCCACGAAGCTCACCAGCGCCGACGACATCGTCAAGGGCAAGGCCTTCGCCGGGCAGTACCAGATCAGCTCCTACAAGGAGAACGACACGATCCAGTACAAGACGAACCCGAAGTACGACGGCCTGCTCGGCAAGGCGAAGACCGACGAGGTCACCGCCAGCTACTACACCAAGGAGACCGACCTCAAGCTCGCCGTGCAGAAGGGCGACGTCGACGTGGCGTACCGCTCCCTGACGCCGACCGACATCTCTGACCTGCGGGGAGACGACTCCCTCAAGGTCACCGACGGCCCCGGCGGCGAGATCCGCTACGTGGTCTTCAACTTCAAGACGCAGCCGTTCGGCACCGGGCAGGACGACGCCGACGAGGCGAAGGCCCTGGCCGTGCGTCAGGCCGCTGCCGACGTCGTCGACCGTGCCCAGCTCGCGAAGGAGGTCTACAACGACACCTTCACCCCGCTGTACTCGATGGTCCCGGACGGCCTGACCGGCGCGGTCCAGCCGTTCAAGGAGATGTACGGCGACGGCGACGGCGGCGCAGACGTATCCAAGGCGAAGAAGACGCTGTCGGACGCCGGCGTCACGGGCAAGGTGCAGCTCGACATCCAGTACGCGCCCGACCACTACGGTTCGGCGTCGGACGACGAGTACGCGCTGCTCAAGCAGCAGCTCGAGGACTCCGGCCTGTTCACCGTCAACATCCAGTCGACGGTCTACACGACCTACGCCCAGGAGCGCACCAAGGACGCCTACCCCGTCTACCAGCTCGGCTGGTTCCCGGACTTCTCCGACGCCGACAACTACCTGTCGCCGTTCTTCACCAAGGAGAACTTCGTCCAGAACCACTACGACGACCCGGAGATCCAGGACCTCATCGCGAAGGAGCAGGCCGAGTCCGACCCGGACAAGCGTGCTGACCTGATCGAGCAGGCCCAGGAACGCGAGGCCACCCAGATCTCGACGCTGCCGCTGCTGCAGGGCAAGTCCGTCGCGGTCGCCGGCAAGGACGTCAAGGGCCTGACCCTCGACGCCTCGTTCAAGTTCCGGTACGCCACCCTGAGCAAGTAGCACCAAGCCCCACGTGCAGGCCGCGGGCGTTCCCACGAGGGACGCCCGCGTGCCTGTGCAACGGCGACGAAAGGCACCCACCCCGTGACCCTCAGCACTCCCGAGGCAACGCAGGACGTGAACGGCACCGATCCCACCAAGCCACAGGCACAACGCAGTGCCAAGAACAGTGGCGGCGGACTCGGCCGGTACATCCTCGTCAGGTTCCTCCTCATCATCCCGACCGTCTTCATCCTGGTGACGCTCGTGTTCTTCCTGATGCGCGTCATCGGGAACCCGATCACCGCGTCGGTCGGCGGCCGGCTCACGCCGAGCCAGCTGCAGGAACGCCTGCACGCCGCCGGGTACGACCGACCGGTGCTCGTGCAGTACTTCGAGTACCTCGGCAACATCCTGCGCGGTGACTTCGGCACCTCGTCGACGGACAACCGTCCGATCACCGACATCATCGTCACGTACGGCGGCGCGACCGCGGAGCTCGTGTTCTACGCGCTCATCGTCGCGCTGGTGCTCGGCATCCCGCTCGGCATGCTCGCCGCGTACACCCGCGACAAGTGGCCGGACGTGCTGCTCCGTGCGCTGGCGATCCTGACCTACGCCACCCCGGTGTTCTTCGGCGGCCTGCTGCTCAAGCTCGTCTTCTCGGTGTGGCTCGACTGGTTGCCCCTGGGCGACCGCGCGTCGACCCGGGTGTCGCTCATCCTCGACGGCATCCCCGGCGCGAGCGGGATCTACATCGTCGACGCGCTCCGCACCGGCAACGCCGAGGTCATCGGTGACGTGCTCCAGCACGCCGTCCTGCCCGCGCTGACGCTCGGCCTGCTCACCGCCGGCATCTTCCTGCGCCTGGTGCGCGCGAACATGATCGGGTCGCTCGGCTCCGAGTACGTCGACGCCGCCCGGTCCCGCGGTGTGCGCGAGTCGCGCTTGGTGCGCACCCATGCGTTCCGTCCGGCGCTCGTGCCGATCATCACCGTGATGGGGCTGCAGATCGCGATGCTCCTGGGCGGCTCGGTGCTCACGGAGACGACCTTCGGGTGGCGCGGCCTGGGCTTCGAACTCAACCAGTACCTGTCGGCCCGTGACTTCGTCGCGGTGCAGGGCATCGTCGCGATGCTGGCGGTGATCGTCGCGGTGACCAACTTCATCGTCGACGTCGTCGCCGCCCTGATCGACCCGAGAGTGAGGTTCTGACGATGGCCGACACCACCCTCGTCGACCGCCACGAGCCGCTCTGGAAGCGGCTCCCGGTGGTGGTCCAGCTCCGCAAGAGCACCGGTTGGCAGCGCGCGATGCTCATCGTCGGCGTCGTCATCTGCGCCCTGTACCTGCTCGTCGCGGTGTTCGCCCCGCTCCTCGCCCCGTACGGCTTCGGCCAGCTGCAGGGCGCGGACGGCGAGAGCTTCCCCCGCACTGGCGAACCGAGCGCCGAGCACATCTGGGGCACCACGGTCGGCGGCTTCGACGTGTTCAGCCGCGTGCTCTACGGCGCCCGCACGGCCGTACTCGTCGTCATCGTCGCCGTGATCGTCTCGATCATCGTCGGCGTCCTGCTCGGCATGGTCTCCGGGTACCTGGGCGGCTGGCTCGACCGCGTCCTGGTGGTCGTGGCCGACGCCATCTACGCGTTCCCGTCGCTGCTGCTCGCGATCATCGTGTCCATCGTGATCTCCGGCGGCAACTCGAGCTACTCGGGCGGCATCATCGCCGCGGCGATCTCGATCACCGTCGTCTACGTGCCGCAGTACTTCCGCGTGGTCCGTGCCGAGGCCGTCCGGCTGAAGAACGACGCCTTCGTCGAGTCGGCGCGCGTGATGGGCACGAACCCGTGGCGCATCATGACGCGCCACGTCCTGCGGAACTCGACGCGTTCCCTGCCGCTCATCCTGACGCTCAACGCGAGCGACGCGATCCTGACCCTGGCCGGGCTCGGCTTCCTGGGGTTCGGCATCGGCCCGACGTCCGGCGCCGAGTGGGGCTACGACCTCAGCCGCGCACTCTCCGACGTCGCGAGCGGCGTTTGGTGGACCGGGGTGTACCCGGGTGTCGCGATCGTGGTGCTCGTGCTCGGCGTGACCTTCATCGGCGAGAGCCTGAACGACATCTCCGACCCCCGCCTGCGTGCACGCCGACGGCTGAAGCAGCTGGTGTCGACGAGCGACGCGCGCGGCACCGAGGCAGCGCGCGACGCGCGCCACACCCCCGACGGCAAGGCATCGCCCGACGCCGACGCAGCGCCCGACACGCGGAACGACACGGAAGGGACGGGCGCATGACCCCGACCACCCGCCTGCAACCGGGCGACACCACCACCGAACCCGTCGTCGTCGTCGACGACCTGACGGTCACCTTCGCGACCGACGGCGGCGCCGTCGACGCGGTCAAGGGCGTCAGCCTCGACGTCCGCCCCGGCGAGGTCCTCGCCCTGGTCGGCGAGTCCGGCTCCGGCAAGTCCGTCACGGCGCGCAGCATGTTGCGGCTGATGCCGGAGACGGCGACGCTCGGCGGCGCGGTGCTGCTCGACGGCACCGACGTGGTGAGCGTCGGCGCGCAGAAGCTCCGCAGCCTGCGCGGAACGGCCGGGGCGATGGTGTTCCAGGAACCGTCGACCGCGCTCAACCCGGTCTTCACCGTGGGGTGGCAGATCGCCGAGGGGCTCCGTGCCCACGGCGGCGTGTCCAGGAAGGAAGCACGGGCGAGGGCCATCGACTACCTCGGTCGCGTCGGGATCCCCGACCCCGAGACCCGCGTCGACCACTACCCGCACCAGTTCTCCGGTGGGCAGAAGCAGCGCGTGGTGATCGCGAGCGCCCTGGCCCTGGAGCCGAGCGTCATCATCGCCGACGAGCCCACGACCGCGCTCGACGTCACGGTGCAGGCCGAGATCCTCGACTTGCTGCGCCGGTGCCGCGACGAGTTCGGCACGGCGATCGTCGTCATCACGCACAACATGGGCGTCGTCGCCGACCTGGCCGACCGCGTCGCCGTGATGTACCAGGGCGAGATCGTGGAGGAGGCCACGGCGACGGCGCTCTTCGCGACGCCGCAGGCCGACTACACCAAGCGGTTGCTCGCAGCGGTGCCGCGGCTCGAAGCGTCGACCGGGGTGGCCCGGCGTGCCGCGATCTCCGAGGACGTCACGCCCCTGGTCGAGGCGAAGGGGCTCGAGATCGAGTACCCCGGCCGGCTCGGCTCGCCGGCGTTCAAGGCCGTCAAGGGCATCGACCTGGCGATCCGTCCTGGTGAGGTCCTCGGCCTGGTGGGGGAGTCCGGCTCGGGCAAGACCACCATCGGCCGCGCCATGGCCGGTCTGACGAAGGTCACGGGCGGCTCGCTCACGGTCCTCGGTGCGGAGATGCTCGGGTACCGCGAACGCGACTTCAAGCACCTGCGCAAGGACATCGGGTTCGTGTTCCAGGACCCGGCGACCTCGTTCAACCCGCTGCTGACGATCGCCGAGTGCGTCGCCGAGCCGCTGGTCGTGCACAAGGAGGTCTCGAGCCCCCGCGCCGCGCGCAAGCGGGTCGACGAGCTGCTCGAGGCCGTCCAGCTGCCGGCAGCGTACGGCGACCGCTACCCGCACGAGCTCTCCGGTGGGCAGCGCCAGCGCGCGTCACTCGCCCGGTCGCTGGCGCTCCGGCCGAAGCTGCTCATCGCCGACGAGCCGACGAGCGCGCTCGACGTCTCGGTGCAGGCTCGGGTGCTCGAGCTCTTCCTCGAACTGCAGCAGGACCTCGGCTTCGCGTCGCTGTTCATCAGCCACGACCTCGCGGTCGTGGGCGCGCTGTCCGACCGGATCGCCGTGCTCTACCGCGGCGACCTGGTCGAGACGGGCACGACGGCCGAGGTCCTCGGCGCCCCGCAGCACCCGTACACGCAGCGACTCCTCGCGTCGCTGCCGGTGCCCGACCCAGCGGAGCAGGCGGAGCGACGGCGTACGCTGGAGCGACTGGAGAACGTCGGGTCCTGACCCGACGTGACCCGCCCCGGAGGCCCGGCCGACGTCGTCGACGCACGCCGCGCCTCCAGGGTGGTCACCTCCACTGCTGTACGCACGACGGGCCTGCCAGGGCGGCCCGTCGCGAACCGTCGCCAGGGGGCGGCGTGGAAGGGGACCCATGATCGCGGTCAACGGACCGGCGGTCGTCGCGGACGACGTGTCGATCGAGTACCGGGGCGGACGCGGGGGCGAGTCCATCCGGGCCGTCGACGGCGTGAGCCTGTCGGTGCGGCAGGGGGAGATCCTCGCCCTGCTCGGCGAGTCGGGGTCGGGCAAGTCGACCTTCGCCGCCGCCATCGCCGGTCAGCTCGGATCCCACGGCGAGGGCGAGGGTGCGCTGCGCCGACACATCGTCGGCGGCGAGCTGACCGTGCTCGGGCAGAAGACCCGGGGCCTGCGTCCCTCGTCGCGCAAGCTCGAACGGCTGAGCGGCCGGATCGGCTACCTGCCGCAGGACGGCGCAGACCGGCTCAGCCCGGACCTGACCGTCGGCGAGGCCGTCGCCGAACCGATCTACGCACGCGACCGCCGGTTCGACCGGCGTGAAGCAGGGCTCATCGTGGCCCGGCTGCTCGACGCCGTGCACCTGCCGCTCGGGACGATGCGCCTGAACACGTGGGAGCTCTCGAGCGGTCAGCGCCAGCGGGTGGCGCTGGCGAAGGCGCTCGTGCTCGAACCCCAGCTGCTGGTCGCCGACGAGCCCGCGCGCGGCGTCGACGTCCTGGTGCGGCAGTCGGTGCTCGAGGCCCTGGCGACCCTGCAGCGCGGACGACAGTTCTCCGCCGTCGTCGTGTCGAGCGACCTGCGCGAGGCCCGTGCGCTGGCCGACCGCGTCGCCGTGATGGCCGATGCCCGGCTCGTCGGCCTCGGCACCTTCGACGAGGTCCTCGACAACCCCGTCGACCCCTACGTGAAGACCCTCGCGTCGACCTCGGCGCGTGGTGTGAAGCGCCGTCCGACGCCGACGACGGCCCGCCGCTCGTCCGCGCCGCGCCGTCCGCTCGCCGCCGGCACCGGCCCGCGCACCGACCGTCAGGAGAACGCATGAGCACCCCGACCCAGGGCCCGCGCGGCCACCGTGCCGTCGTCCCCACCTCGGGTGCGCCGCTGCCGGTCGAGGCCCCGCAGGCCGGTCCCGTCGCCGTGCTGCCCGAGCCGACCGACCTGCACGTGGACGCCGTCACCGCGGCCGGTGGGACCGTCGCGCCGCTCGACGCCGACACCCGCGGGATCGTCTGGCTCGACCCCCACGACCCGTCCGGCCTGGCCGACGCCCTGTCGTCCGTGCCCGGCGTCGGTTGGGTCCAGCTGCCGTTCGCCGGCGTCGACGCCTTCGCGCACCTGATCCAGGAGCACGGCGACCGCGTGCTGTTCACCTCGGCGAAGGGCGCCTACGCGGAGCCCGTCGCCGAGCACGCACTGGCACTGACCCTCGGCACGCTGCGGGTCCTGCAGCAGCGTGCCCGTGCGTCGTCGTGGGCGACCGAGCCCGAGGGCGTCTCGCTGTACGGGCGGAACGTCGTCGTCATCGGTGCCGGCGGGATCGCGCTCGAGTACCTCCGGCTGCTCGCGCCGTTCGACGTCGAGGCCACCGTGGTGCGTCGCTCGCCCGACCCCGTCCCGGGAGCCGCTCGGACCGTCACCACCGACGAACTCGACCAGGTCCTGCCCGACGCCGACGTCGTGATGATCGCGGCGGCGATGACCTCGGGCACCGCGAAGCTCTTCGGCGAGCGGCAGTTCCGGCTCATGAAGCCGTCCGCTCGGCTCGTGAACATCGCGCGCGGCGGACTCGTCGACACCGATGCCCTGGTCGCCGCGTTGCGTACCGGGGAGATCGCTGCGGCGGGACTCGACGTCACCGACCCGGAGCCGCTGCCCGACGGCCACCCGCTCTGGTCCGAGCCCGGCGCGGTCATCACCCCGCACCAGGCCGACACCCCGGAGATGGTCGCGCCCCTGCTCGCCGAGCGCGTCCGGCTCAACACCACCGCCTTCCTCGGGGGTGCCGGCGAGGGCTTCGTCGGCGTCGTCGACCCGGTCGCCGGGTACTGACTCCGGGCGCCCACCGCGCGGCGCGCCCGGGCGGCGTGTCCGATGCGGTGGCGGGCCTCAGGGTCCTGCTATGCTGTTACCCGTTGTTCGCACGTCATTCGCCAGCGGACAGTGATCCTCGATAGCTCAATTGGCAGAGCAGCCGGCTGTTAACCGGCAGGTTGTTGGTTCGAGTCCAACTCGGGGAGCGACAGGTCCTCACCCCTCGGGGTGAGGACCTTTTGTGTTCCCGACGGTCCGAATGCCCTCGTCGGGCCCAGCGGGGCGCGCTGCTAGCCTGGGCGGGCGCACCCAGAACCACGGAAGGCCACTGTTCGATGTCGTTGACCCACGAGTCCGCCACCGGACGTGTGACCGGTGACCGGTCCACGGGTCTGCTGGACCGGGCCAACCGCGTGCTGTCCTCACGCACCGCGTTCGTGGTCGTGCTCGTGGCGTTCCTGCTCGTCGGCTTCCTGTTCGCCGTCACGATCCACGTCCCTGCTTCGGCGGCCCCGGACGAGCGTCGGCACATCGGCAACATCATGCTCTACGCGGCTCGCCCGTGGAACGCCGGCCCGTTCCTGCAGGACGTCGACGCGTCGAAGCTGTGGCTCGGCGAGGTCACGCGGTTCCCGGCGTACCTCTACTACTACTTGATGTCGTTCCCGGCGAAGGGGACGCAGGCGCTCGGGCTCCACCTGGAACAGACCGTGATGGTGCTGCGGAGCATCGACGTCCTGGCTGCCGGGGCCGGTCTGTACGCCCTCCGTGCGATGTTCCGGAACGCCGGGGTCCCGACGGCGATCGGCCTGCTCGCCACCGTGGTGACCGCTTCCACCGGCCGCTACGCCTGGCAGGCCGCCACCATCAGTTACGACGCGCCGTCGATGGCCGCCTTCTTCCTCTTCGCCGCCGTCGCGGTCAAGGTCGCCCGTGGCGGTGGACTGCGGACGCTCGCGTGGCTGGTCGTCACCGCGATGCTGGCGCTCATGTTCAAGTACTCCCAGGCGCCGCTCGTGCTGGCCGGAGCCTTCTTCGCCGTGCTGTTCCGGTACCGCGTCGACGGTTTCTCGTGGCTCCGGCACCCCGTGCGTCGAGCCGTCTCGGGCTTCCGCGAACGGCCGTGGCGGTCCGTCGTCCTGGTGGTGATCGGCGGCGCGTTGCTCGCCCTGGTGCTCGAGCGCTTCGGTGTGAACCTGCTCGTCTACCGGGCACTCAACCCCGACTGCGCCGAGATCCACAGCCGCGACGCGTGCATGAACTTCGGCATCTTCCGTCGGAACTACAACGCGGTCCGGACCCACGACCTCGAGGTCGCCGCCGGCACGCTCGAACCGTTCCGGCCGGTCTCCTTCCTCTGGATGTGGATCACCACCTACTTCCGGTCGCTCTTCTTCTTCTGGGGTCCGTCGCTGCCCTGGCGCCCGAACACCGCCGTCGTGCTGTTCGGCGCCGTCGCCAGCGTCGGTGCCGTGGCGATCGCGATGACCCAGATGCGCCGGGTGCTCCGGAACGCGGCCATGTGGTGGCTGGCAGCCGTCCCCGTCGCCTACACGGTGGCGGTGCTGTGCTTCAACGCCGCGACCGCGGTGAACCTCCGGCAGGACTTCGCGTTCTCGGGCCGCTACCTGTTGCCGGTGCTGCCGATGATCGCGGCCGTGGTGCTGCTCGGTCTCGCCTCGTGGATCCGACGGCTGCACGGACGCGCAGCCACCGTGGCGTGGGTCGTCGTGATCGTGGTGGGTGTCGTGCTCTTCGTCTTCTACAACCCGATCAGCGCCTTCTTCCCGTACGCCAACTCGGCGGCCTGGTACTCGAGCTGGGCCCGCGACGTCCTGCCCCAGTGGCTCACGGGGGTGCGCTCGTGAACCGCGCCGCACGGTTCCGCGGCGTCGTCGTGGCTGCCCTGACCATCCTGTTCTTCGTCGTCATCGGCGTCGCGGCCTTCGCGCGAACCGGGGGGACCAGCGCCGGGGAACGCCAGATCGGTTCGTGCACGGTCCGCACGGCGCCCGAGCCGGGTGCCGTGACGACCTGCCCGGAACAGGACCTCGCCGGTGTGCGCTTCGCCACCGTCGACCTGCGTCTGGCCGACCTGCACGGCGCGGACCTGCGCGGTTCGGACCTGCGTGACAGCGTGCTCTACGGCGCCGACCTGCAGGGGGCGAACCTGCGCGGAGCGGACCTGCGTGGTGTCGACCTGTACAGCGCGGACCTGCGGGGGGCGGACCTGCGTGACGCCGACCTGGGCAGCGCGGACCTGACGGTCGCCGACATCAGCGGGGCGCAGATCGACGGCATCGACCTGAGCAAGGCGAAGCTGGCCGGTCTGACCGTCACGGGGACGCCACTGGAACTCGCCGACCGGACGCTGCAGAGCCCCGACGGCAAGCCGGTGACCGTGCCCATCCGGCTCGACCTGCCGCGCGGGGTGTCGTCGACGAGCTGCGTCCGACAGGACGTGCAGGCTCCGGTCGGCACCACCCAGGTGCGCTGCCGGATGAGCACCGATGCCGACCGCGGTGGTCGGCTCGACCAGCGCGCGACGATCACGGTCACCGGCCCGACACCCTGACCGACGTCGCTCGTGCGGCTGGTACCCGGCGGATGCTGTTAGCGTTCACAGGTGCCCCGTTCTCGTTCCCCTCGATCCGCCCTGCTGGGCGTCGTCGTGGCGGTGACGGCGGTGCTCACCGGCTGCAGCAGCGTCGGTCCGGACACCGATGCGTCCGAGGACCCGACGAGCTCGGACACCGGACTGGGTTCAGGCGCGTCACCGGTCGTCTTCGCGTTCGTCTGCGGCGGGGACGGCGCTGACCGCGCGAGCTACACGACCTACGCAGCGGTGTGGGAAGCCTCGCGTGCCGACTGCTCGGCGAAGCGGCTGACCGGCTCGGTGCCGTCGAGCCAGCAGCAGTCCGCGGTGACGGCGGCGCGCGGTGACGCGACCCTGGTCGAGCTCGCGAGCGCCTGCGCGGTGCGCGACTCGGCGCCGTGGACGTCGGCGGTCGCCGACGAGCGCGGTGCCCACGTGGCCGAGGGGCTCCTGCGGTACTGCCCGGGCCACCCGGAGACCGACCGCCTGCGGGACGCGCTGGCGGCGTACCGGGGCTGACCCGGGCCTCCAGACCGACCGCCTGACCCACGACCGACCGACGGCCGCGGGACGGGCGTCAGCCCTCGGGGTGGTCGCGACCGGGCAGCCAGGACTGGCCGGGGCCGCCCCAGCTGCTCTTGCGGATCGCCTTGGCGACCTGCTTGCCGTAGGGGTGCACGAGACGGTCGGCGTAGAGCCAGCCGTCCAGGTGGTCGTACTCGTGCTGGAAGATGCGGGCCAGCCAGCCGTGCGCCTCGACCTCGAACGGGGTGCCGTGCTCGTCGGAGGCGCGCAGCAGGGCGCCCTCGGAGCGGCGGAGCGGGAAGCGCTCGCCCGGGATCGACAGGCAGCCCTCGGACTCCTCGTCCTCGTCGAGCTCCTCGACGGACTCGGGGACCGGGGGCGTGGTCCACAGGACGGGGTTCACGGCGGCGCCCCGGTGCAGCACGTCGTCGTCGTCGGTGTAGGAGTACACGAACAGGCGCTTGCCGACGCCCACCTGCGGTCCGGCCAGGCCGACGCCCGGTGCCAGGTCCATGGTCTCGAGCATGTCGGCGACGAGGGAACGGAGGTCGTCATCGAACGCGGTGACCTCGGCTGCACGCTCGTGCAGGACGGGTTCGCCGGTGATGCGGATCGGGAGAACGGCCATTCACCCAGGTTATCCGGCGGGGGACGGTAGCCTCGACGCGTGACGACGGACCTCCAGCTGCCCGACGCCGTGAGCAACCTCACGCCGTTCCAGGCGCTGATGATCCCGGTGGCCCTGGTCGGTGCGGTGTTCCTGTCGCTGGGGGCGCAGTTCCAGAGCCGTGGGGTGCAGCGGGTCGAAGCGCGTCTCGGTCGGCAGTCGAAGGGGCTGAGCGTCCGCCACGTGGTGGGGCTCGTCTCGAGCGGCTACTGGGTGCTCGGCACGCTCATGCTCGGCATCGCGGTGGTGCTGCAGCTCATCAGCATCACGTTCGCGCCGCTGATCGTCGTGCAGCCGCTGGGTGCCGTGGCGCTGGTGATCACGACGTGGTTCTCGTCGCGTGCGTCGGGGATCCCGCTCGGCCGTCGTGCTCGTCGTGCCGTGTGGACGTGCATCATCGGTGTCGGCATCTTCGTCGGGATCGCGGCGTTCGTCGGGCACGAGAGCGCGATCACCCGCCAGCAGCTCGTCACCGTGCTGGTGATCCTGGCGGTCGTGCTGGTGCTGGTGCTCGTGTCGTTCCGCCTGGTCGCCAAGCGCCGGAACGCCCTGTACTACATCGTCGGCGCCGGCGTGCTCTACGGCTTCGTGGCGACGCTGGCCAAGGTGGTGCTGAACCGGTTCGTGAACCACACCTTCGACTGGTTGACCGTGCTCGCCATCGTCGGCGTGGTCGTCGCGGCGTCGCTCGGCGGGTACTTCGTGCAGAACGCGTACTCCAGCGGCTCGGCCGACCTGGTGATCGCGGGGCTGACCGTCATCGACCCGATCGTCGCGGTCGGCATCGGCGTGATCGTGCTCGGCGAGGCAACGGGGGCGCCGTGGTTCGCGGTGGCGGGGTTCGTGGTCGCCGCGGGCATCGCCATCACCGGGGTGTTCCTGCTCGCCAAGCACCACCCCCAGACCCGGACCTGACGGCCGCGGCGCGCTCGGCGCTCGGCGCCCGGTGGTCGCGGCGCTCATCCGCGCGGCTGACGCGACCGTCGATCCTGGTGCGATAGCGTCACAGCCGACCAGCCATCGCCCACGAGAGGACGAACTCAGCCGTGTCAGGAGACGCCACCACCGCCACCGCCGGACCGACGGGTGCGACGGGCGGTCACCGACCGCTGCGCGTGCTGATCGCAGCGGACACCTTCGCCCCCGACGTCAACGGCGCCGCGACCTTCGCCGAGCAGCTCGCCGTCGGACTGGCCGAGCGCGGGCACGAGGTGCACATCGTGGCCCCGGCGTCGAGCCGCCACTACGGCACCTTCGACGAGGAGCACCACGGCGTCACCCTCGTCGTGCACCGCCTGAAGTCGTACAAGTGGCCGCTGCACCCGTGGCTGCGCTTCGTGTGGCCGTGGAGCGTCCGGAAGTGGACCGCCCCGATCCTCGACGCGGTCAAGCCCGACGTGCTGCACATCCAGTCGCACGTGGTCATCGGTCGTGGCATCGTGCACGAGGCGAACGACCGCGGCATCCGGGTCATCGCGACGAACCACTTCATGCCGGAGAACCTGCTCGAGTACACGCCGTTCGGCAAGTGGACACTGCCCCTCGCGCTGAAGATCGCGTGGAGCGACGCCGCCAAGACCTACCGGCTGGCCGACACGATCACGACGCCGACCAACCTGGCCGCCGACTACCTGCGGAAGGCCATCGCCGGCCAGCAGGTCCTGGCGATCTCGTGCGGCATCGACGCGTCCCGCTACGTCGCGCGCGAGGGGCGCCCGGTGAACAACGACATCGTCTTCGTGGGCCGGGTCGCCCCGGAGAAGAACCTCGACGTCCTGGTCCGTGCCGTGGCGCTGCTGCCGGCCGAGCTGGCCACGACCCTGACCATCGTCGGCGACGGCGAGATGATCCCGAAGCTCACCGCACTGGCGAAGGAGCTCGGGCTCGAGGACCGCGTGCGGTTCCTGGGCTTCGTCTCGGACGAGCGCAAGCAGGAGGCCCTGACCAACGCGACGGTGTTCGCGATGCCGTCGACGGCCGAGCTGCAGAGCATCTCCTCGCTCGAGGGGATGGCGTCCGGGCTCCCCGTGGTCGCAGCCGACTCGATGGCGCTCCCGCACCTGATCGACGGCAACGGGTACCTGTTCACCCCGGGCGACGTGGACGACCTGGCAGCGAAGCTCACGACGGTGCTCACCGCCCCGGAGTCCGACTACGTCGCGATGCGGGAACGCAGTCTGGCCATGATCGAGGCACACGACATCAACCGCACGCTGTCGACGTTCGAGTCGCTGTATCGTGGTGAGCCGGTGGCTTGAGGGCCTCCGGCGAGGGGCGGTAGCCAAGCTGGTCAAGGCAGTCGGCTCATAACCGAACGATCCGCGGGTTCGAGTCCCGCCCGCCCTACGTGCACATGCCAAGGAAGCGCGACACGTCGCAGGACGACCACGCACCGACACCGAACGTCACCTTCGAGGTGACCCGTGGCGGTACCGGCGTGCGCGTGAACGCGTTCCGGCTGGGGTTCATGGGCGCCATCGGGGTCCTCGTCGCCCTGCTCGCCGGGTCGATCATCAACGAGCTGAGCACGGTCCTGGTCTACATCGGGGTCGCGCTGTTCCTGGCGCTCGGCATCGACCCGCTCGTGTCGTTCCTCGAGCGGATCATCCCGCGGTGGGCGGCCATCACGATCGTCGTGGTCGGGGTGCTCGGGGCCTTCGCCGGCATCGTGTTCGCGGTGGTGCCGATCCTGGTAGACCAGGCGTCGAACCTGATCCAGAACTTCCCCGAGATCGTGCAGGACATCTCGCAGCAGCAGTGGGTGCAGGACCTGTCGAAGCAGTTCGCCGGGTCGTTCGACATCGACCACGCGCTGCAGTCGCTGCAGTCCTTCGTCGAGAAGCCGGGCAACCTGCTCAGTGTCGGCGGCGGGATCCTGGCGGTCGGCAGCGGGATCCTGTCCGGGGTCACCGGGGCGCTCATCGTCATCATCCTGATGCTCTACTTCCTCGCGTCGATGCGGGGCATGAAGCGTGCGGCGTACCGGTTCGTCCCGGCGTCGCGTCGTCAGAACTTCATCGACGTGAGCGAGCAGATCACGCAGGCGGTCGGTCGCTACGTCGTCGGGCAGGTGTCCCAGGCGCTCATCAACGGCATCCTCAGCTTCTTCTTCCTGCTCATCATCGGGGCGCCGCTGCCGGTGCTGCTCGCGTCGTTCGCGTTCCTCGGTTCGCTCATCCCGCTCGTCGGCACGTTGGCCGCCGCGATCGTGATCTCGTTGCTCTGCTTCTTCGCGTCACCGGCGACCGCCCTCGCCGCGGCGATCTACTACCTGGTGTACATGCAGGTCGAGGCCTACCTGATCTCGCCGCGCATCATGTCGCGAGCGGTCCAGGTACCCGGTGCGCTCGTGGTCATCGCCGCCGTCGCGGGCGGCACCATCGGCGGTGTGCTCGGCGCACTCGTGGCCCTGCCCGTCGCGGCGTCGGTCATCATCATCGTGCAGAAGGTCATCTACCCCCGCCAGGAACAGTCGTGACGCGCGGCGACGGCGCGACCGCCGACGCCGCGGTCGCCGCCTTCGCCGAGCACGTCGACGAACGTGACCGCTGGGCGCGCAGTGCTCGCGGACCGCTCGCCCTGGTGAACGCGCAACACGTCGACCACCCGCAGCCGGTCTGGCCGGTCCCCGGCACCTGGGCTCCGGCGCCCGGCGGACTCACCGTCACGGCCGAGGCGTCCGACGGCGTCATCGTGGACGGCGTGCCGGTCGACGGGACGGTCCTGGTCGCGGGGGACACCGCCGTCGTCCCGTCCACCGTCGCGTTGCCGGACGGCTTCGCCGGCACCGTCACCGGCGACACCCTGCGTGTCTGGGACCCGTCGTCCGAGGCGATCGCCCGCTTCGCGCACATCGCCCGCTTCGCGCGGTCCGGCGACCGGGTGACGTCCGGCACGTACGTCCCGCTGGTGGACGACGGTCAGGAGGCCCGTGGCAGCGTCCGCGACGCCGCCGGCGACGCCCTGCCGGTTGCCGGACACGTCGAGACCGTCGTTGATGGCGCCACGGTGCGGTTCGTCGCTGTCCGGTCGGCCGCGTTCCGCGGAGTCGCGAGACTGCAGCTCATCGTGCAGGACGCCACGAGTGCCCTGGCCGAGGACGACCCGAGCAGCAGCTACTCGATGGGTCGGTTCCTGTACCTCGACGACCCCGGCGCCGAGTCCACGGTCGAGCTCGACTGGAACCTGCTGGTCCTGCCGCCGTGCGCGTTCTCGTACCAGTACGCCTGCCTGATCCCTCCGGAGGAGAACCGTGTCCCCGTGCCGATCACGGCGGGGGAGCGGCACCCGGTCGACGCGAGCGGTGCCGTCCTGCACTGAACCCGGTCGGGTCCTTGCCGTTCCCAGGCGTGGCGCTGCATAATGGGCGTGTCCCGTCGGGACATCACAATCGCATACCGATGGTTCCGTGGCCCCTCGGGTCAGGATCCTCCGCACCAGGTCGATGGGGAAGTCGCACCTGACGTATCGGAGGAACCGTGAACGGAACGACGACAGGAGTGCTCTACGTGCACTCCTCACCCCGCGCGCTCTGCCCGCACGTCGAATGGGCAGCAGGTCGCGCGATGAACCGCGCCGTGAACTTCTCGTGGCTCGACCAGCCCGCGCAGGACGGTGCGCGTCGGACCGAGTTCACGTGGACCGGTGCGGTCGGTGCCGGTGCCGCGATCGCCTCTGCCCTGCGCGGGTGGGAGCACCTGCGGTACGAGGTCACCGAGGAGCCGACGAGCGCCTCGGACGGTGGTCGCTGGATGCACACGCCCGACCTCGGGGTGTTCTACGCGCAGACCGACGTCACGGGCAACATGGTCATCCCCGAGGACCGGGTGCGCTACGCGATGGAGGTCGCGGGCAGCAACGCCCTCGAACTGCACCGTGAGTTGCGACTGGCCCTCGGGCAGGCCTGGGACGACGAGCTCGAGCCCTTCCGCCACGCCGCCGAGGGCAACCCGGTCGTCTGGCTGCACCGCGTCGGCTGACCCGGACTCGCCACACGCCGGCGTGTCGGGTGCGCCGGACGCCGGCGTGTCGCCCGGACACCGCCACAGACTCGAGACGCCGCCGAATACGGCGGCGTCTCGTCGTTCCCAGGGCGCGGCAGCGACACGACGGCGTGTGGACGGGGGGCTGACCCGGGCACCGGAACGACGGAAGCCCGCCCCGATGACGCGGGACGGGCCTCCTGGCAGGTGCTGCCGTGACTAGACGCTGCGGAACGCGACCACGGCGTTGTGTCCGCCGAAGCCGAACGAGTTGCTGACGGCGAGCAGGTCGCCTTCGGGCAGCGCACGCGGTTCGCGGGCGACGTCCATGACGATCTCCGGGTCCTGGTCGTGCAGGTTGATCGTCGGCGGCGCGACGCGGTTGTGCAGCGCGAGGACGGTGAAGACCGCCTCGATCGCACCGGCACCACCGAGCAGGTGGCCCGTGGACGCCTTGGTGGCCGACACCACGACGTTGTCCAGGTGGTCGCCGAAGACCCGACGCATCGCGTGGTACTCGGCGACGTCCCCGACGGGGGTCGAGGTGGCGTGCGCGTTGACGTGCACGACGTCCTCGATGCTCGCGTCGGCGTGCTCGAGGGCCTGCAGGACCGCACGGGCGGCGGCGCTGCCCTCGGGGTCCGGCGCGGTGATGTGGAAGGCGTCCGAGGTGATGCCGGAGCCGGCGACCTCGGCGTAGATGGTCGCGCCGCGGGCCTCGGCGTGCTCCTTCGACTCGAGGATGAGCGCCGCGGCGCCGTCACCGAGGACGAAGCCGTCACGCGTGACGTCGTAGGGGCGCGACGCGGTCTCGGGGGAGTCGTTGCGGCGCGACAGGGCCTGCATGGCGGCGAACGCGGCCAGCGGGAGCGGGTGCAGCGCGGCCTCGGCGCCACCGGTGATGACGATGTCGGCGTCGCCGTCGGCGATGTGCCGGTAGGCCTCGGCCAGCGACTCGGTCGACGAGGCACACGCCGACAGGTAGGTGCGGGCGCCGCCACGGGCGCCGAACTCCATCTCGATGGCGGCGGCGGGACCGTTCGCCATGAGCATCGGGACCGTCATCGGCAGGACGCGACGCGGGCCCTTCTCGCGCAGGGTGTCCCAGGCGTCGAGCAGCGTGTTCACGCCACCGATGCCCGTTGCCCAGTCGACGATCAAGCGCTCGGGGACGACCGACTCGTCGTCGATGCCGGCGTCGGCCCATGCTTCGCGCGCTGCGACGAGCGACAGCTGCGACGAGGGGTCGAGGCGCTTCGACTCGGGGCGGGTGAGCTGGTCGGTGAGGAAGGTGCGCGCCTGGCCGGCGAACTCCACGGGGAGTTCGAGGTCGGCGTAGCGGGGGTCCTCGATGCGGGTGATGCCGGACTTGCCGGCGAGCAGCGCGTCCCAGGTGTCCGGGGCGGTCGCGGCGAGGGGTGAGATCGCACCGATCCCGGTGACGACGACGGTCTTCTTGGTCATGGGACGACGTGTTCTTTCGTTGGGGTGAACAAGATGAACGCCGCGGCCCGCAGGGGTCCGCGGGCCGCGGCGCTCAGGAAGCTCGTGTCAGGCCTGGGCCTTGACGATGTAGTCGACCGCGTTGCCGACGGTCTTGAGGTTCTTGACCTCTTCGTCCGGGATCTTCACGTCGAACTTCTCCTCGGCGTTGACCACGATGGTCATCATCGAGATGGAGTCGATGTCGAGGTCGTCCGTGAAGGACTTGTCGGCGGCGACGGTGTCGGTGGCGATACCGGTCTCGTCGTTGATCAGCTCGGCCAGGCCGGCGAGGACTTCTTCGTTGGACAGGGCCATGAGTGTTCTCCTTGAAGGGGGGTGTCGTTTGACCGTTGACCAGCCTAGGGCACGCGGGGTCCGGGTGCGCGGAGGCTCGTCGGGATGGGGACCGGTCGCGCGGGTGCGCGACCGGGGTGGGATCAGGGGAGGACGACCACCTGGGCGCCGAACACGAGTCCAGCGCCGAAGCCGATCTGCAGGGCGAGACCGCCCGACAGGTCCGGGTGCTCCTCGAGCAGGCGGTGCGTGGCGAGCGGGATGCTCGCGGCGGAGGTGTTGCCGGTGGTGGTGATGTCGCGGGCGATCGTCACCGTCTCGGGCAGGCCGAGCTGCTTGGCGAACTCGTCGATGATGCGGATGTTCGCCTGGTGCGGCACGAAGGCTGCGAGGTCCTCGGGGCGGACCCCGGCGGTCTCGAGCGCCTGTCGGGCGACCTTGACCATCTCCCAGACGGCCCAGCGGAACACCGTCTGGCCGGCCTGGCGCATGGTCGGGCGGGGTGCACCGGCCTCCCACTCGTTGTAGGTCGCGGTCATGCCGATGGCGTCCCACTTCGAGCCGTCCGAGCCCCAGATGGTGGGGGCGATGCCCGGGAAGTCGCTCGGGCCGATCACGGCGGCGCCGGCACCGTCCCCGAGCAGGAACGAGATCGAGCGGTCGGTCGGGTCGACGACGTCGCTGAGCTTCTCGGCCCCGACGACCAGCACGTGGTCGGCGAGCCCGGACTTGATGAACGAGTCGGCCTGGGCGATGCCGTAGGCGTACCCGGCGCAGGCGGCGCTGATGTCGTACGCGGCGGCCGGGGTGGCACCGATGCGTTCGGCGAGCAGCGACGCCATCGACGGGGTGGCGACGGTGTGCGTGACGGTGCTCACGAGCACGACGCCGATCTGGGACGGCTCGATGCCGGCCTTCTCGATCGCCTCGCGTGCGGCGGTCTCGGCGAGGTCGACGGCTTCGACGTCCTCGCCGGCACGCTTGCGGGTGATGATGCCGGTGCGCTGGCGGATCCACTCGTCGGACGAGTCGATCGGGCCGACGAGGTCGTCGTTCGGCACGACGTTCTCGCCGCGGGCGGCGCCGAACGCCAGGATCCGGGTGAACTCGTGGCCGCGGCGCTGCTGGAGCAGCGGGCGCGCGGACCCGGTCGGGAGGCCCGTGGGGGCGTCCGTCGGGGTGGTCGGGTCGGTCATGCGGTTGCGTCTGCTTCCTGGCCCGCGCGCTGCAGCAGGTCGATCGCTGCAGGCAGGTCGTCGGGGGTCTTGATGGCGACGGTCGGCGTGCCGCGGAGGCCGCGCTTCGCCAGGCCGACGAGGGCACCGGCGGGTGCGAGCTCGATGATGCCGGTCACGCCGGCGGCGGAGAAGGACTCCATGACCGCGTCCCAGTGCACCGGGTTCGCGATCTGCTGGACCATCAGGTCGACGAAGCGTCGGCCGTCGTCCACCCGGGAGCCGTCGGCGTTGGTCCAGATCGGCAGGGTCGGGTCCTGCACGGCCGCGGCGGCCGCCACCGGTGCGACCCGCTCGACGGCGGGCGCCATGTAGCGGGTGTGGAACGCGCCGGCGACGGCGAGGGGGATGACCCGGGCCTTGGCGGGCGGGGCTGCGGCGAGGGCGGCGATGGCGTCCGCGGCGCCGGCGACGACGGTCTGGCCGCCACCGTTGTGGTTCGCGGGCACCAGGCCGTGCTCGGCGAGGGCGGCGGCGACCGCATCGGCGTCGCCACCGAGGACGGCGGCCATCGAGGTCGGTTCGAGCGCGGCGGCGTCGGCCATGGCCCGGCCCCGCTCGGCGACCAGTGCGACGGCGTCGGTCGGCTCGAGGATCCCGGCGACCGCGGCGGCGGTGAACTCGCCCACCGAGTGTCCGGCGACCCCGCCCACCAGGGCACGACGGCCCTCGGCGAGCAGTGCGTCGGCGGTCACCAGGCCAGCGGCCACGATGAGGGGCTGTGCGAGCGCGGTGTCCTTGATGGTGTCCGCGTCGGAGTTCGTGCCGTGCTCGGCGAGGTCGACGCCGATCGACTCCGACCATTGCCCGACGCGTTCACGAACGGTGGCGTCCTCGAGCCAGGGGGCGAGGAAGCCGGGGGTCTGGGAGCCCTGTCCGGGCGCGACGACGACGATCACCGGACAATCCTCGCGTTCTCGACCCGCAGGGCACGTGTGGACTTCCCACACGAATCCCGGTGGGACATTGTCGGTTCTCTACGCCCCGGCGCGTCAGCGTCGGGGTGTGATGCGGCGACGGCCGGTCGCGGACTCCGACATCGCGCCGAGGATGAGCGCCGACTGCACGATCAGGGCGTCCCGGGCGTTCGTGGCGTCCCAGCCGATGATGTCGGCGACGCGGCGCAGGCGGTAGCGCACGGTGTTCGGGTGCACGAAGAGCTCCCTGGCGGTGGCCTCGAGCGAGCGGCCGGTGTCCAGGTAGCACCACAGCGTCTGCAGGAGCTCGGTCGACTGGTCCTTGAGCGGGACGTAGATGCGCTGGACCAGGGCCGAGCGGGCCAGCGGGTCACCGGCCAGGGCGCGCTCGGGGAGCAGGTCGTCGGCGAGGGCCGGACGGGGGACACCGCGCCAGGCACGCGCGACGGCGAACCCGGCCAAGGCGGCCTTCGCGCTGGTCGAGGCGTCGACGACCCCGGGGACCTCGTTGCCGAGGACCAGGTGGCCGTCGCCGAACAGCGGTTCGAGGGCCTGCGCGATGGTCGTGAAGGAGACGGGCTCCTCGCCCTCGGGCACGTCGTCACGCGGGGTGGCGCGACCGATGACCACGACGAGCCGCGATCCCTGGACCCCGACGAGCACGTCGGCGTCCATGTGCCGTGCGGTGCGACGGACCTGGTCGACCTCGAGCTGCTTCGGCGCGGTGCCGACGAGCACCGCGACCTCGCCGTGCCCGTGCCACCCGAGGGCGGCGATGCGGGACGGCAGTTCGTCGTCGTACTCGCCCGAGAGGATCGAGTCGACAACGAGGGCTTCGAGCCGGGCGTCCCACAGGCCCCGGGCCTCGGCCGCGCGGGCGTAGACGTCGGCGGCCGCGAACGCGATGTCACGGGAGTACTTGAGGATCGCCTCCTGCAGCATCTCGTCGTCGGCGGCGCGTTCCTCGACCACGGTGACGACGACGCGGATGAGCTGCAGGGTCTGCTGCAGGCTCACCGAGCGCAGGAGCTCCCGTGGGGCGGACCCGAAGACGTCGGCCGCGGCGATCCACGGCGTCGACGCAGTGCCCTCGAGCCAGCTGATGAACGACGTGATGCCGGCCTGGGCGACGAGGCCCACGGCGGAGCGGCGCCCCGGTGGCATCTCGCTGTACCAGGGGAGGGTTTCCTCGAGCCGCTTGATGGTCGCGGTGGAGAGTTCTCCGGACACCTGACGGAGCCAGGAGAGCGCACGCTCACGCGCGCTCTCCTGGCTCTCGTGGTCCGGGCGGACCGTCGTCACGGGGTGATCAGCTCTCGCCGCCCGCGCTGCCGGTGGTGCCGGCGGTCACGTCGTGCAGGCGGTACTTGTCGATCGCCTGCTGGACGAGCGCGCCGTCGACCTTGCCCTGGCGGGCGAGCTGCTGCAGCGTCCGCACGACGACCGAGGGGCCGTCGATGTGGAAGAAGCGGCGAGCGGCCGGACGGGTGTCCGAGAAACCGAAGCCGTCGGCACCGAGGGTGGCGTAGTCGGTCGGCACGAACGGACGGATCTGCTCCTGCACCAGGTGCATGAAGTCGCTCACGGCGACGACCGGTCCTTCGGTGCCGAGCAGACGCTCGGTGACGAACGGCGTGCGGGCCGGCTCGTTCGGGTTGAGGAACGCCTGCTGCTCGGCGGCCACACCGTCGCGGTACAGCTCACCCCAGCTCGTGACGCTCCACACGTCGGCCGACACGCCCCAGTCCTCGGCGAGGAGCTGCTGCGCCTCGAGGATCCACGGCACGGCGACACCGGACGCGAGCAGCTGGGCCTTCGGGCCGTCGTGCTCGCTCGGCTTGAGCAGGTACATGCCCTTGAGGATGCCCTCGACGTCGACGCCCTCGGGCTCGGCCGGCTGCACCAGCGGCTCGTTGTAGACCGTCAGGTAGTACATGACGTTCGGGTCGGCGTGCTTCGGCGAGCCGTCCTCGTTCGTGCCGTACATGCGGTCGAGGCCGGCCTTGACGATGTGGCCGATCTCGTAGCCGTACGCCGGGTCGTACGAGACGACGGCCGGGTTCGTCGTGGCGAGGAGCGGCGAGTGGCCGTCCGCGTGCTGCAGGCCTTCGCCCGTCAGCGTGGTGCGGCCGGCGGTCGCGCCGATCATGAAGCCACGGGTCATCTGGTCGCCGGCGGCCCAGATAGCGTCGCCGGTGCGCTGGAACCCGAACATCGAGTAGAAGACGTAGACCGGGATGAGCGGCTCGCCCTGCGTCGAGTACGAGGTACCGACCGCGGTGAACGCCGCCAGGGCGCCCGCCTCGTTGATGCCGACGTGGATGATCTGGCCCTGCGGGCTCTCCTTGTAGGCGAGGAGGAGTTCGCGGTCGACGGACGTGTAGTGCTGGCCGTTCGGGTTGTAGATCTTCGCCGACGGGAAGTAGGCGTCCATGCCGAACGTGCGTGCTTCGTCCGGGATGATCGGGACCACGCGGTCACCGAAGTCGGGCGAGCGCAGCAGGTCCTTCAGCAGGCGGGCGAACGCCATGGTGGTGGCGACCTCCTGCTTGCCGGAGCCCTTCTTCACGACCTGGTACTTCGAGTCGTCCGGCAGCGTGAACTGCGTGTACTTCGTGCGACGTTCCGGCACGTAGCCACCGAGCGCGCGACGGCGCTCGTGCATGTACTGGATCGCCTCGTCGTCGTTGCCCGGGTGGTAGTACGGCGGCGTGTAGGGGTTCTCTTCCAGCTGCGCGTCGGAGATCGGGATGCGCATCTCGTCGCGGAACTGCTTGAGGTTGTCGAGCGTGAGCTTCTTCATCTGGTGGGTCGCGTTGCGGCCCTCGAAGCTCGGGCCGAGGCCGTAGCCCTTGACCGTCTTCGCCAGGATGACGGTCGGCTGGCCCTTGTGCTCGGTCGCGGCCTTGAAGGCGGCGTAGACCTTGCGGTAGTCGTGGCCACCGCGCTTGAGGTTCCAGATCTGGTCGTCGGTGTAGTCCTGGACGAGCTCGAGCGCCTTCGGGTCGCGCCCGAAGAAGTTCTCGCGCACGTAGGCACCGTTCTCGGCCTTGTACGTCTGGTAGTCGCCGTCCGGCGTCTGGTTCATCAGGTTGAGGAGCGCGCCCTCGGTGTCGCGGGCGAGCAGGTCGTCCCACTCGCGGCCCCAGACGACCTTGATGACGTTCCAGCCCGCACCGCGGAAGAACGCCTCGAGCTCCTGGATGATCTTGCCGTTGCCACGGACCGGACCGTCGAGTCGCTGCAGGTTGCAGTTGATGACGAAGTTCAGGTTGTCGAGGCCGTCGTTCGCAGCGACCTGGAGCTGGCCGCGGGACTCGACCTCGTCCATCTCGCCGTCGCCCAGGAACGCCCAGACCTGCTGGTCCATGGCGTCCTTGATGCCGCGGTTCGACAGGTACTTGGCCTGCTGCGCCTGGTAGATCGCGTTGATCGGGCCGATGCCCATCGACACGGTCGGGAACTGCCAGAAGTGCGGCATGAGGCGCGGGTGCGGGTACGACGACAGGCCGCCGCCGGCGTGCGACTTCTCCTGCCGGAACCCGTCGAGCTGGTCCTCGGACAGGCGCCCTTCCATGTAGGCGCGGGCGTACATGCCGGGGGAGGCGTGGCCCTGGAAGAAGACCTGGTCGCCACCGGAGGGGTGGTCCTGCGCGCGGAAGAAGTGGTTGTAGCCGACCTCGTACATCGCGGCGCTCGACGCGTACGTCGAGATGTGCCCGCCGACCGCGATGCCCGGACGCTGCGCGCGGTGCACCGTGATGGCCGCGTTCCAGCGGATCCAGCGGCGGTACCGGCGCTCCAGCTCTTCGTCGCCGGGGAACTCCGGCTCGTTCTCCGGCGCGATGGTGTTCACGTAGTCCGTCGTCGGGACCATCGGCACACCGAGGTGCAGTTCCTTGGACCGCTTGAGCAGGCTCAGCATGATCTCGCGACCGCGCTGGTGTCCGTGGGTCTGGACCAGCCCGTCCAGGGACTCACGCCATTCGGCGGTCTCCTGCGGATCCTGGTCGTTCGCCCCGGTGCTGTACGGGTCCTGGTCGTTCACCGTCACCCTTGACCTCGTTCGTTCTCGTGGTGGTGGACATGGTGGCTCCGGTGGTCGGGTCGCGACCGGCTGGGGCCCCGTCCACTCTAGGCCCCAGGACCGACGCTGATGCTGATGGTGACGTGCAGGTGGACGGGTGCTTGCATTCGCGTGTCGTCGGCGTAGCATGGCCGATCGTGCACACGCGATCCGCGGTGCACGGACCCGACGGGCACACCCCACGCCCGAGGAAGAAGCACACGTAGCGATGGCACTGGAGATCGGCTCACTCGCGCCGGACTTCGAGCTCCCGAACCAGTTCGGTGAGCACGTCCGACTCAGCGACTTCCGCGGCAACCGCCCGGTCGCACTCGTCTTCTTCCCGCTGGCGTTCTCGTCGGGGTGCACGAACGAGCTCTGCACCCTGCAGGACAACATCACGATGTTCCAGGACCAGCGCATCGAGCTCCTCGGCATCTCGGTCGACTCGAAGGCGACGCTGCGGTCGTTCGCCGAGACGAACGGCTACGACTTCGAACTGCTCGCCGACTTCTGGCCGCACGGCGCGGTCTCGAAGGAGTACGGCGTGTTCCTCGAGCACAAGGGCTTCGCCACCCGCGCGACCTTCGTCATCGACGTGCAGGGCCGCATCAAGGCCTCGATCATCACCGAGCCCGGCCTGCAGCGCGACGTGGCCGAGTACAAGGCGGCCCTCGACCGGCTCGCCGCCTGCTCGGCACCCGTCCCCGTCGGCTAGCGTTCCGAATCCCTGCTGACGGACGCATCCGCGTCGACGGTCGGACAGGAGGCCCGGTGCACGCCATCGACACCGACCCGCGTGGTCGCGGGGTCGCCTCCGACGGCTACGCCCCGTACCCGGTGCGCGTCACGCCCGGCGCCTGGGGCCTGACCCGCACGGTCGTCGACACCCCGACCGGGCCAGTGGTGGTGCACCACCGCGTCGGCCCGGACCCGCTCCTGCTGCTGCACGGCATCGCCGGCTCCTGGTCGACGTGGACCCCGCTGCTGCGCGCCGCGGACGGCATCGGTGCCCGCGGACTGGTGCTCGTCGACCTGCCCGGCTGGGGGTCCTCGCCGGCCCCCGACGGTCCGCTCGGGCTCGACGCCGTCACGGCTGCCGTCACCGCGGTCCTCGGAGCACTGGACCTCGGTGCGGTCGACGTCGTCGGGCACTCCATGGGCGCGTTCGTCGGGTTGCACCTGGCCGTGGTGGCGCCCGAGCGGGTCCGGTCGCTCGCGCTGGTGTCCGGCACGACGGTCGCGACGGCCGGTGCGGCTCGGCACCCCGTCCGGGCGCTCGGCACCCTGCCGGCGTTCACCCTGCTGCGAGCCGGCCTGACGGTGACCGGTGGCGCCGCTCGTCCGCTGCTCCGGGGGATCGCCCGGAGCGGCCTGCTGCCACTCGTCGCGGCGCCGGTGTTCACGCACGTGCGACGCCTGGACCCGAGCGTCCTGGCAGCCTTCGTGGACGAGCTCCGGCCGGAGCAGTTCACCGAGGCGGCACGGTCGGCGGCGGCGTACGACGTCGACCGGTGGCGCGCGATCACCTGCCCGGTGACGGCGATCGCGGGCCGCGACGACGTGTTCGCTCGCGTCTCGGACCTGGCCGCACTGCGGGCGCTCGTGCCGCAGACCCGCACGGTGCTGCTGGAGGCGTGCGGGCACTTCGCCCACGTCGAGCGTCCCGACGCGGTCGCGCACGAGCTCGGGTTCGTCTGAGTTCCTGCACGCCGGCCTGCCGCACGGTCGGCAGCCGTCAGGCGGGCACGGGGAACGTCGCCGCGACGCGGGAGCGCACCTCGGCCTGCACCGCCTGCCGCATCACGGGCGAGAACAGCGAGTGGTCGCCGGCCTCGACCCGCACGACCGACAGGGCGCCACGGCGGCCGGTGCCGGTGTAGCGACGCACGGCCTTCTGCCCGCCGAGACGGTCGAACAGTGCGGCGTCGTCCGGGGCCACGATCACGACCACGTCGGTGCCGTGCTCGACGAGGGGGCGCACGTGCTCGACGACGCCGCCGACCCGGTCGCGTCGGGCGATGCGGTCGCGGAGGGCCTTCGGCACCAGGGCGTTGTAGCGGTGCCGGATCCAGAGCCGCGTCGGTGAGGGGGCGTCGATCGCGCGGACGGCGTCCTCGTAGCTCCCGGGGGCCGCGGGATGCCGCCGGTAGTCGTTCGGGCTGATCTCGACCACGAGGCGTGGGGCCTCCTCGGCCGAGCGGCCCGCGAGCCAGGCACCGGCGCACATGCCGACGAGCACCAGACGGTCCGAGGGTTCGCCGAGGGCGGTGACGACGGCGGACTGGTCCTCGACCCACTCCTGGGCGAACAGGAAGCTGCGCTCGTCCTCGTGCACGGCGCTGCTCTCGCCCGTGCCGCGGCGGTCGACGCGGACCACCCGAGCGCCGTCGCGTGCCAGGGCCCGAGCGAGTCCGACCTGGTAGTCGGTGGCGCCGACGCGGTGCTCCGCGGCGCCGTTGTGCAGGACGACGAGCGGGGCGTCGTGGTGCTGCGCGGACGACACGGTCTCGACGGCGAACAGCCGCTCGGGGCCCAGGCGGACGATCCGTTCCGAGACGCGGCCGTCCACGTCGAGGACCTCGTCGAGCTCGGGCGGGGCGACGGGTGCCGCAGCGGTGGGTGCCCAGGCACCGAGCCAGGCGACGGCGGTGTCGATGGCGGTGCCGGGGATCCGGGCGTGGATGCTCGTGCCGTCGAGCAGCTCCGGGCTGCCGGTGACCTCGGTCACCTCGACGCCACCGAGGGGCTTCGGCGCACGGGTACCCGGACGGACCAGGGCGACGGTCGGTCCGGTGCGCGGAGCGAACGCCAGGGCGGACAGTGCGGCGGCCTCGTCGGTGTCGACCTCGATGCCGATGAGGCTCTCGACACCGTCGACGACCCGATCGGCCCCGATGGTGATCGTCGCCAGGGCGCGCTGTCGGCGGAGCCAGCCTCTGCCGGACGCCGGGGCGTCCCAGACGAGCAGGCCGTCGGTCGCCTGGGCGGCAGCGGCGGCGACGAGTGCGGCGGACGCCAGCCCGACGAACGCGACGTCCCGGATGCCCGCCGACCGGAGCAGCGCAGCGGCGTGGCGCGCGGACCGGACCTGCGCGTCCGGTGTGGTGTCGGGTGCGCCGTCACCACGTCCGGACGGGTCGTAGCGCACCGAGGCGATGCCACGGGCCTCCAGGCGGTCGGCCAGCAGGCGGAGCGTGCGGTACGCGATGACGCCCTCCTGCCCGAGCGGCGGGCAGATCACGACACCGGCGCGCGCGGCGGCGGGGAGCTGGACCGCGGCGCGGATCGCCGGCGATCCGGACCAGCCGTGCAGCGTGGTCACAGTGCCAGGGCGGCGCGGGCGGACGCCGGCCAGGCGTCGAGGTCCGTGCCGTGGGCGGCGAACAGGGCGATGGTGATGCGTTCCAGGCCGAACGCGATGCAGGCGCTGTGCGCCACCTGCCCGTCCTCGGTGCGCAGGCCGAACGAGGTGCCGAAGTGGTCCTCGTGCAGGTTCGCGGAGCTGATCGCGGTGGCGTCGTGGTCGGCGCCGTAGACCTTCGTCACGAACTCGAACTTCAGGGCCTGCTCGACCTGGTTGCGGGCGAGCATCTGCCCGACGCGGCCGAAGAAGGGGTCGTTGGCGGGGACGACGTCGATCTCGAGCCCGAACGACTCGAGCAGGGCGCGCATCACCGGGATGCTGCCGTCGCGGTGAGCCGCTGCGGACGCGGGGGTGCCGACGTGCACGAACTCGTGCATGTGGAAGGCCTGCAGGCGCATCGGGTCGAGCGAGGGCTCCCGGCGGAAGGAGTCGCCCAGGACGTCAAGGAACCGGCCCTGCTGCGGCACGGTGTCGCCGATGAGGCCGTAGACGGGGTGGCAGACAGCGGGGGTGAGCATGAGGTCGGCCGGCTCGAGGAAGCCCTCCCAGCGCTCACCGCGCTCGCGGGCGGCGAGCAGCGCGCGGTGGGTGCGGTCGTCGCCGGTGAACCCGGAGATCGACGCGGCGAGGTCCGGGAACGACGCGATGTAGTCGGTGCGCTCGAAGGACGCGAGCGGCTCGACCGGCGGGAAACGCCAGACCTCGGCGCCGAGGTGCTGCTGGCTGCGGACCGCTGCGGCGTCGACCGCGGCGGAGACGCGCTCGAAGACCCCGGTGCGGCCGTAGAGGCCGGGCGTGCCGAGGTCGAGGAGCACGCCGTCGGTGAGCAGGCGGGCGCGGAGGGCGGCGCGGGCGGCGTCGAGCGCCGTGGCGGTGTCCGTGCCGGCGGTGTCCGCGGTGTCCGCGGTGTCCGCGGTGTCCGCGGTGGAGGCGTCGGTGGTGTGCGTGGTGGTGTCCGTGGTGGTCACAGGATCACTCCCGTCATGATGGCCAGGTCGGCGTCGTTCCCCAGGAGACGGTCGTTGCTCACCATGACGGCGGCACCGTGGGCGTCTCGGAGGTGGCGGGCGATGCTCATCGGACCCGATGCGGCGTAGCCGGCGATCCCGACGATGCGCAGCGCCTTCGTGACGATGTCGGTGACGCGCTCGGACGCACCGATCTTCAGGGCGTTCGCGGCGAGTGCGTACGCGCTCGAGGCCAGCACGTCCGGGTCGTCGGCGGCGGCGTCGAACCGTTCGGCGGCGTGGCGCACCGAGTCGGCCAGCGCCTGCAGGTCGACCAGGAGCTCGGCGAGCCGGAGGGCACCGGGCGGGGTCGTGCCGACGGATGCCCGGGCCTGCTTGCGGACGGCGCTGCGGGCACGTTCGGCGGACGACACGGCGATGCCGAGCCAGACCGAGGCCCACAGCACGTGCGACACCGGCAGGACGGTCTGGGCGGAGATCGCGGCGTAGTCGTCGCGGAACACCCGGTCGGTCGTCGTCTCGGTGTCGAGGATCCACCCGTTGCTGCAGGTGCCGCGGAGCCCCATGGTGTCCCAGGTCGACGTCTGCGACAGGACCATCGTGTCGGTGCGGCAGATGAGCAGTCGCTGGTCCGACGCCGGGGCGTCCGGGTCGCGGCGCGCGGTGACGAACACCGCGTCGGCCTCGGTGGCGTAGGAGATCACCGGCGCGTCCTTGCGCAGGCGGATCCGGCCGTCGTCGGTCGGCTCGATGGAGCAGGTGGAACGCCGGGCGTCGCCGCCGACGCCGCGCTCGGTCGTTGCCGACGCGACGAGTGCCCCGCCCCGGACGGCCTCGATGGTCTCGAGCACGCCGGCACCGTCGCCGCCGTGCCGCCAGAGCGCCATGACCTGGCCCTGGTGCATCGCGAACACCATGCCGGTCGCGGCACAGGTCCGGCCGAGTTCGGTCGCGATCGCCGAGAGCTCGGCCACGGAGGCACCCTCGCCACCGTGCTCGGTCGGCACCGCTGCCGCGAGCAGGCCGTACTCCCGCATCGCGGCGATGGCCTCACGCGGGGGCCGGGCGTCGCGGTCGACTTCGTCGGCGAACTGCGCGGCGACCTCGGCCACCGCGCTCGCACGCTCGGCGAACCGGTCGACGACCGACGGTGCCGGCAGGACCAGGGTCACGAGGTGAGCTCCACGGCGAGCTCCGCGGCGGCGGTGATCGACTCGACGCTGGCGAAGGTGGACCGGTTGAGCACGGAGTCGGGGAACTCGACGTCGAGCTCGGACTCCACCGCGAGCATCACGTTGACGGTCGCGTGCGAGGTCAGGCCGAGGACGTAGAGGTCGGCGATCGACGCGACGTCCCACGCGTCGACCGTCAGCCGGCCGTGCTCGGCGAGGGCGCGGCGGACGGCCTGGTCGGTGGCCGGTCCGGCGATCGTCGCGGTGGCGCTGGAGGGGTTCGGGTCCTGTTCCATGACGGCAACCATAAAGAGGAACAGCCCTCGGGAAACCGCCGTGCGGATGCGGGAAACCGCACCCCTGTCACGCGCCCCGGGTCACCGCTCGGAAAGGGCCACCGCCGTCGCCACCGCAAGCCCCCGTTCGTGCGCCAGCGAGATCGCGATCGGGCCGCACCCGATCGACTCCGCCAGCGCTGCCGCCGCCCCGGAGAGCTCGACCGTGGGGGCGCTGGCGGCGTCGAGCACGACGGCGACGTCACGCAGCGGGATCGCCTGGTCCGGGGCCGGCCGGAGCAGCTTCACCACGGCCTCCTTGCCGGCGAACCGAGCCGCCAGGCGCTCCGGGTCGTCACCGGTGTCGGCGCGCTCCCGGACGGTGAACACGCGGTCCAGGTACCGCTCGCCGTGGGCCGCGACGGCGTCGACGACGTCCTCGACCGCGGCGAGGTCGGTCCCGGTCCGGATGGTCTGCACGAGGAGCAGGGTACGCAGGAGTCCTCCACCGTGCATGCCCCGACGGGCATGGCGGACGGCAGGGGTTCGTATGATCGTCGCCAGGGACCACCGAGGGGGAACGATGGCATCACCGTGGACGGGCATCATCGAGGACGCGCGGCACTACCCGTCGCCGCACAACTCGCAACCGATCGTCGTGCGCGTCGAGGACGACCACACCGCGACCGTGTTCTACGACCTGCAACGGGGGCTGCCGGCGGAATCGTTCGGCATCCCGTTCGGGCACGTCTGCGCCGGGGTGTTCCTGGCCGGGCTCGACGTGGTGGCACGGGCGCACGGGTTCACCGTGCAGGAACAGCTCGACCACGCCGAGATGGACTTCGGTCGGCTCGGCGCTGGTGCCGAGGACCACCTGCACCGGCTGGGCACCGTGACGTTGCGTCCGCACGTGGTCACCGCCGACGACCGGGAGGCCCTGGCCGGCTTCCTCGCCCGGCGCACCTCACGCAGGCCCTACGACTCGACCCTGGTGGACGCCACCGCGATCGAGGCCGCAGCCGCCATCGCCTCGGCGGCCGGGCAACGCTTCCGCACCACCGACGACCGTGCCACCGTCGACGAGATCGTCCGCGTCAACCAGGAGACCCTGTTCGACGACCTGCAGCACGACGCCGTGCACGACGAGATCCTGCACTGGCTGCGGTTCTCGAAGCGACAGGCAGCGGCCACCGGCGACGGACTGTCCGCCGAGACGATGCTCATGGCCGGCCCGGTGCTCCGGTTCGCCATGGAGCACCGCGGACTCTGGCAGGCACCGGGCATCGGCGGGGTCTTCCGCAGGGTGTACCTGTCCACCATGCGGGGCGTCCGACAGCTCGCCTGGCTCGAAGGACCGTTCAGCACCCCGGCCGAGTACGTCGAGGCCGGCCGGGTCTTCATGCGCATCTGGCTCGAGTTCTCCGCACGCGGCATCGCGATGCACCCCTTCGGCACCGTGATCACCAACCCGCGGTCACACGCCGCGTTCGTGGAACGCGCGGGCGTCGACGAGTCCGACGGGCGGATGGCCTGGATGCTGTTCCGCTTCGGACACAGCGACCCACCACCCCTGGCACACCGCCGCCCCGCAGCAGCGATGACCGTCGGGGGGACCCGGTGAAGCGCGCAGCGGTGTTCACGGTGGTGTGGGTGGTCGAGACCTTCGTCGCACTGTTCATGCCCCGCGTCGGCACCCACAAGCTCCTGCTCACGCCCGGCATCGAGCCGCTCCGCTGGACCCTCGGACGCTGGCGCGCCTGGCGGACCGCCGAACGGGCCGCCAAGCGGGTCCCCGCCTACCGCGCGTTCCTGGCGGAGTCCGGACGCGCCTCCAGGCTCGACACCCGCGGCGGGATCGCCGCGGCGATCTCCGGACTGCCCGAGATGGACAAGGACTCCTACGTCAAGCGCTGGAGCATCCCCGAACGCTGCATCGACGGACGCCTGCCCCGACGCGGCGTCGTCGTCGACGAGTCCAGCGGATCGAGCGGCACCCCGACCAGCTGGGTGCGCGGCCCCGACGAACGCCAGGCCACCCGACAGCTGCTGCAGCTCGGGTTCTCCCGCACCGCCAAGGACCTGTCGAAGCAGCCGTTCGTGCTCAACGCCTTCTCGCTCGGCGCCTGGGCCACCGGGATGAACGTCACCGCCTCGCTCACCGAGTCCTCCATGATCAAGTCGATCGGCCCGGACCGCGACAAGATCGTGCAGACGATGCGCGAGTTCGGCACCGACTTCACCTACATCATCTGCAGCTACCCACCGTTCCTGAAGGCCCTGTTCGAGGACGACCGGCTCGACTGGAGCCAGTACACGATCGTCGCCGCGTTCGGGGGCGAGGGCATCAGCGAGAACATGCGCGCCCACATCGAGCAGTACGCGCAGGCCGTCCTCGGCTCCTACGGGGCGAGCGACCTCGAGATCAACCTCGGCATCGAGACGCCCTTCAGCGTGCAGCTGCGCCGAGCCATCGCCGCGTCACCGGAACTCTCCGCAGCCCTGACCAAGCAGGGCGAGTACGGGGTGCTCCCGATGGTGTTCCAGTTCAACCCGTTCGGCTACCTGATCGAGACGAACGACCTCGGCGAACTCGTGGTGACGATCGCCCGCTCCGAGAACATCAGCCCCCGCATCCGCTACAACATCCACGACCGCGGACACGTGGTGCGGATGAAGGAACTGCGGTCCGTGCTGCGAGCGACCGGACACGCGGCGCTCGCCGCCGAGGCCGAGCTCGACCTGCCGCTGCTGTTCCACTACGGCCGGTCCGACCTGTCCGTCGACTACAACGGGGCCGTCGTCGCGCCCGACGTGGTGCGGGACGTCGTGTACGGCGACCCGGAGCTGCTCGAAGCCGTCGAGAACCACCGGCTGATCAGCTACGAGGACGACCACGGGGACCGGCAGCTGCACATCGCGTTCCAGCTCGCCTCGGGCGCCGGTGGGTTCGACGCCGATGCCGCTCGCGGCGCCGTGATCGCTGAGCTCCGCCGGTTGAACAAGGACTTCTCGAACGCGATCCGCACGGCCCCGCCCGGCACACTGCCGACGGTCGCGTTCTACCCGTACCGGACGGGGCCGTTCCGTGAGGACGGCAAGAAGCTCAAGAACGAGTACGTGTGGCAGCTGCCGGCCGGCTCGGTCGAGCAGTGGGACCTCGACCTGTCGTGGGTCGCTGCGAAGGAGGCCTGAAGCGAGCCGGTTCCGGCGCTAGTCGTACTGCGGCGGCCAGTCGAAGGGAGCCGGCAGGCGGGGGACCTCGCCCACGGTCGTGACGATGAGGACGATCTGCCGCAGGTCCGTCAGCTCGATCGAGCGCGGGTTGCCGATCCGTCGGTGCCCGTCGACCCACACGGTCAGTTCGCCGCGCAGGCCACCGACGTGCTCCGGGCCGAGCGAGACACCCCACTCGTCGAAGAACTGCCCGAGCGTGAACGTCTGCTTCGTCGGGGACTCGACGTGCACGATGCCCGAGGTGTCGTGCGTGTGGATCTCGGCGGCGAACTCGCGGTCGTCGGAGTGACCGATGTTCGCCGGGACGGTCACCGGTTCGTCGCCGTCCAGGATCGTCAGGTGCGAGTGCACGTGCTCGGCCAGCCGTTCGCCCCAGACGTTGTGCAGCCCGGCGGACTCCGCGCGGGCCGTCAGGTCCGTCGGGCGTGGCCACGGCGGAGCGTCACGGGTGGTCACCGCTCCGGGCGCCGCGCACCCGGACAGCAGCAGGAGTGCGGCCACCGCGACCGCGACGCTCCGCAGGTTCACCAGCGGTCGTGGACGCTCGCGCGGAACCACGTGTCGTACAGGTCGCGGACGGTGGCGTCGAGTCCCTCGATCGGCGGCAGGTCGCCTGCAGCGGCGTTCGAACGCGCCTGCTCCGGGTTGCGCGCGCCCGGGATCGCCGCCGTCACGCCGTCCTGCGCGATGATCCACGCGAGCGCTGCCTGCGGGACGGAGACGGCGTCCGGCAGGGACGCCGCGAAGGTCTGGGCGGCGCGCACGCCGTCGTCGTAGTCGACGCCGCTGAAGGTCTCGCCCTGGTCGAAGGCCTCGCCGTGGCGGTTGTAGTTGCGGTGGTCGCCCTCGGCGAACGACGTGTCGGTCGTGTACTTGCCGGAGAGCAGCCCCGAGGCCAACGGGACGCGCGCGAGGATGCCGACCCCTGCCTCCAGAGCGGCCGGCAGCACGCGGTCGAGCGGCTTGAGCCGGAACGCGTTGAGGATGATCTGGACGCTCGCGACGCCGGGCCGGGCGATCGCGGTGAGCGCCTGGTCGGCGGTCTCGACGCTGACGCCGTAGGCGGCGACCGAGCCGTCGGCGACCAGGGCGTCGAGGGCGTCGTAGACGGCGTCGTCCGCGTAGACCGGGGTCGGCGGGCAGTGCAGCTGCACGAGGTCGAGCGTGTCCTGACCGAGGTTCCGGCGGGAGCGGTCGACCCACTCGCGGAAGTTCGCGGCGACGTAGTTCTCGGGGACCTGGTCGGCGCGACGGCCCATCTTCGTGGTGATCGTCAGCGGCACGTCGGGGTTCGCGGCGCGCCACGCGCCGATGAGCTGCTCGCTCCGGCCGTCACCGTAGACGTCGGCGGTGTCGAACAGGGTGACGCCGGACTCGACGGAGGCGTCCATGACGGCGTTCGCGTCGGCTTCGGAGACCGGACCCCAGTCACCGCCGAACTGCCAGGTGCCGAGGCCGATGGGGGAGACGGAGCGGCCGGTGCGGCCGAGGGTGCGACTCTGCATGGGTCCGAGCGTAGTCAGGCGCGCACGAGCGGGGTTCAGCCGAGCGGGGTTCAGCCGAGCGGGGTTCAGCCGATCGTGGAGACGCCGCGACGCAGGAGCGCTCGCGCTGCCCGGGCACGGGGGATGACCCAGACGGCCGCCCACAGGGCCATCGCGCTCCAGAGCACGATGAGCATCGTCGTGATGAGCGTGCCGTGCTGGTCGCGCATCGACCACGTCATCGCGATCCACAGCACGCCGAGGACGACCTTGCCCCAGCCGGCGCCTTCGCGGTCGGCCTGGGCCTGCACGAGCGGGATCCACTGGTCTGCCGGCACCCCGGCGGGCACCTGGCCGTCGGCGATCCACTCGCGGACGACGATCGACCGTTCGTAGCCGCCCTCGGCGCGCCAGGCTCGGCGCTGCAGGACGACGGCGATCGCGGCTCCGGCCGCCGCGGTCGGGATGCCGACCGAGACCAGGACGGTGGTCGTCGCCTCGGTCCACGACGACAGGACCAGCATGACCAGCACGACGGCGAAGGCGGCACCCGTCACACCTGCACCGAGCAGGCGGAGCCGCCCGGCTTCGTCGAGCACACCGACTCCGACACCGTTCACGCAGGAGAGCGTACCTGCGGACATCGGGGGCCGGGTGCGTTCGTCAGCCCAGTGCCAGCAACCAGCACATGCCGGCGGCGGAGAAGGCCATCGCCCAGCTCACCAGGCTGCCGATCAGGAAGTACTCGGCCTGGTACCCGGTCGTCTCGCGGCGGATCTCGGGGAACCGGACGATCCCCTTCGCGGCGATCAGGGCGGCGACGACGGGGAAGGCGCCGGCCAACGAGAACCCGGCCAGCAGCAGCCGCTCGATCGGGCCGATCATGCGTCCGCCCTTGAGGGTGACCGTGCTGTCCGCGGCTGCGGCTGCGGCTGCGTCGGCCGCGGGTGCCTTGGCGGTGCGGCGCCAGCCGAAGCGCTTGCGGCGGGTCTGCTCGGCCGCTGCCGCCGCGTCGGGCCGTGCGTCGGACGACAGCCCCGGTGGCAGCGCCTGGGCGACGACCACGTTGGCCGAGTCGACCAGGAACAGCGCCGAGCCGACGCCGGCGACGATCGCTGCGAGCGGGACGGCTCCGACGAACGTCGGGCCGGCGTCGCGGTGCCAGTCGGCCACGAAGCCGGGCGCGTCCGGGCCCGGCGCCCAGAGCAGCAGCACGGCGACGGCGACCGCGAGCAAGACGGCCGGCCAGGACCCCGAGCGGCGGAGCCAGGGGAGTGGTCGATCCCGACCGCCGGGGGTTCCGCCGGAGCGCACCGGGATCGTGGTCGCGACCCACAGGGCTGCGAGGACGACCGTGACGAGCGCCGACCAGACGGCGAGGCCGAGGCCGAGCACCGCCGTCGTCGTCACGGCGGCCCAGAGCAGGACGATCACGGTGGTGGTCAGCACGCGCCGTGGTGCCGCGTCCGTCCCGGTCCGTGCTCGGACGACGTCGGCCAGCCCGACGAGGGCGAGGAGGACACCGGCGAGCATCAGCGGCCCCCGTCCCCGAGGACGCGGAGGCCCTCGACCACGGCTGCCACGCCCGACTTCTGCACGGTCTGGGACACCGCCGACGGGCTGATCCCCTCGTCCGCGGCGATCTGCGCCTGCGTCCGGCCCTGCACGAGCCCGAGTGCGATCCGGCGGGCGCGGGGTGCGAGCCGCGAGACGACGTGGTCGCGACCGAGGAAGTAGGCGTTCACGAGGCGCTCCGTCGTTCCGTGGCGGTCGTCCGCGTCGTGGTACCAGGACCGGAGGAACGCGGTCCGGCCGTCCTCGCGGCGGTGGGTCTCGTTGATGGCGTCCCGCGCCGACCACCAGCCGGGGCCGTCCTGCAGGGGGCCGCCGCCGCCGGTACCGATCGTCCGGACCTGTCCGCGGCCGATGCCGAGCCGGATCTGCACCGTCTGGGGGAGCGCGAGGGTCGCTGCCGTGGTCGCGAGCAGCGCGTCGGTGAGCGTGCCGTAGATGACCTGGAACTCGTCGCCGACGGTGGCGCGCAGGGGATCGAGGGCGGTGACGTCAGCGGTACTGTCGAACGCGCGCTCGACGTCGTGCTGGGCTGCGGAGCGGTCCGCGAGCGTGCGGGAGTCGACCAGGTCGACGATCACGGCGAACACGGGCTCGGGCTGCATGGGTTAAGCGTAGAGCTTCATATCGTTGAAAGTAAGGTTTGGGCTAAACCATTCGGGTCGGTTGCTCGTGCACCGGGGCGGGCTGACGGCTGAAATGTCACCTTCTGGACGTGTGCCGTCGAACCTGACAGCATGGGCGGACGCTGTCGGAGGGGGACGAGCAGATGGATGATGCACGACCGGGGACGGGTGTCGCAGGCGCCGGATCGACGGGGACCGCGGTGCGGCGGCAGTACGGCCCACCACCCGTGCCGCTGATCGTCTGGAGCGGTGGCCGTGCGGTGTTCGCCTTCGGGGTGCCGTTCGCTGCCGGGCTGTTGCTGGCCGGGGTGGTGCTGTTGCTCGGCGTACCGGGTGGTCGGGTCGCCCTGGTGAACGGTGCGTTCGCGGCCCTCGACGGGACCGGGGTGCCTGCGCCCCTCTTCGCCGTGGGCGCGGTCATCGCGGCGCTCGGGCTCGGTTTCGGGGTGACCGCAGCCACCGTGGTCGTGCTCGCGGCCGCAGACGATGCGGTGGCGGGGCCGCGCGACGCCTGGCGGTGGTCGGTCCACCACTGGCGGCTCGTCGTCGAGGCCGCTCTCGTCGCGTTGGTGGCGGTGGCGGTGGTGACGGCCACCGCTGTGTGGTGGCGGGCAGGTGGATGGGGCACCGTCGTGATCGTCGTGCTGCTGGCGGTCGGTGCCCTCATCGTGGCGCCGCTGCTGCTCGGCTGGGCGCTGGTCGTGGCCGGTGTGCCCCGTCGATCGGCCTACCGTCGCGCCTGGGGATCTGGTCGGGTCATCGTCCGTGGTGGGGACGAGGCGACGGCGACGCCACGTCGTGCGCTCGTCGGGGGAGCGACACTGGTGACGGTGCTCGGGGTCGGCGTCCTGCTGCTGCTGCGCCTGTTGCCGCCGTCGGCGCTCCGGAGCAGCGTCGTCGTGGCCTGGTGCTGCATCGCCGTGACCGGCCTGGTGCTGGTCGTCGTCGCGATCGCGGTGCGCGGGGCCGCAACACGGAACGACGGCGGTCGGCTCCGGTCACCGCTGACGACGGACCCGGTGGCCGGGGGACGACGGGCGCGACCTGGACTCGTCGGAGCGGGCGTGGTGGTCGTCCCGGCGGTGGTGTTCGCGGTGATCGTCTCGAGCAATCCGATCGGCGTCGTGCAGTACGACGCCGCCCCTGCGGATGCGCGCGGCCTGCTCGGCGGCGACATCGCGGACGTCGGAGGCCGGACGGCGGTCGTGAGCACGCCGTCGACACCGCCCAGCCGTCTGCGGATGTGTGGGGACGCGTCGTGCGACACCCCCGTCGAGATGCCCGGCCTGACCGGCGGCTCCGCGATCGGGAGCGCCGGCGACGGTGGGTTGCTCACCGCCCAGTGGAAGGTGCGGTTCGACGGCGAGGAAGCGCAGCAGTACGAGCTCGAGGTCGTGCACTCACGCGCGGACCAACTCGATGTGGCACCGAAGTCGGACGGTGCCGCCTGGCCCGCGGGGAGACGGGCGGAGAAGCGTGACTCCGCCGACGAGGCGCCGGCCGTGGACCGCCCGGAAGGGCGCCGCACCACGGTCGCCGCCGTCGACATCGTGGACACCGATCAGGGGCGCGTCAGCTACTGGATGACCGACGTGGCAGTCGCGAGTTCCGGCGACCGGCCGGTCGTGGTCGGGATCGCCCGCGGCGGTGAACCGGAAGGACGCTCGCACCTGGTCGCCGTGTTCTGCGAGGACGTGTCCTGCGCCGAACACACGGTTCGGCAGGTGGCGCTGCCGTGGATCCCGCCGCTGGACCACCAGGGTGTGGACGTCGCCGTCGCGCCGGACGGCACCGCCGTGGTCTCGCTGGTGTCCGAGACCGACGCCGGTTCACCGACCTTCTCCGCCCTGCGGCTGGTGTCGTTCCGCCCGGACGGCGGCCAGCCCGTCGTCCGCGACCTGTCGCACGCGATCCCGCCGGGCAAGCCGGTGCGGGCGTGGGACGAGGCGTACGACGCGCGGGTGGCGATCGGCGGCGACGGGAACCCGGTCGTGCTCGCGCGGTCGAACGGGATCGCGACCCAACGGCTGACGTTCTGCGCGGATGCGTCGTGCTCGTCTTCGTCACACACGGACATCACGCCGAACGGGCCGACGAACCTGCTCCCGGCGTTCGTCATCGATCGATCGGGGCGGCCACTCGTCGCGGTCCGTGACGAGGAACGCGGCACCCTGGGACTCCTGTCGTGCCGTGATGCGCGGTGCACCGGTTCCGAGCAGACGACGATCGCCCGGTTCCCGCCGCTGCAGGACGCACGGTCGAGCACCGGCACCCTGGCGATCGGCCTGACCGCCGACGACACCCCGATCGTGCTGTCCGGTGGTGCGACGGACGACCGGGACGAGGACGTGCCTGGCCTCGTGATCCGGTGCGATCGACCCCGGTGCGGGACGTCGTGACGTGCCTGCTCGGTTCGACGACGATCGAGCGCTGACACTCTAGGATCGTGGTGAGGGCCTTTAGCTCAGCTGGTAGAGCGCCACGTTTACACCGTGGATGTCGTCGGTTCAATCCCGGCAGGGCCCACTCACGAGGCCGGACCAGAACGTGCTGGGGCTGCGCCACAACGCATGCAGTCCGGCTCGGGACCACGGTGCTGCAGGGTCCGTTACAGAGACCGAAAGCCACGACCGAGCGGTCGGAACTCGTATGCTCCGACCATGGGGATGAACAAGGACCAGCAGCTCGCCGCGATCGTCGGGGGTCTGGTTGCAGTGTTCGCCGGCGTCGGTGTGATCGTCGCCTTGGCAACGGGGCTCGTCGGCTCGTAGACGATCGCCGCCGCATCCACCGCGTCGCCGACCGGATCGCCGCGGTCCCGTTCTCTGCCTCGGTAGAACGTCCGGTTCCGGACCGCGCTTCCGCAGCGAGCGGTTGTCGTTCCGGCGTCCTGGCCCTCGCACTGGGGACCTTCGCCCACCCACCCTCCTGCTCCACGAGTCCGAAACATCCTCACGCAATTGATCCGAGGAGTGGACCCGTATGTCGATGATGACACTGCAGCAGACCGCGTCCGCCCCGACCGGGGTGCTCGAGTCCCCGGTCCGGCGACGGAACCCAGTGAAGGAGCAGCACGCATTCGCTCCGCCGGCGGCACCGATGCGAGTGGCTCCCGGCGCCGTGGACGATCGCGCGTTCGCGATGATCGTCGGGCGGAATGCTGCGCTGCTCCGAACGATCGCCGTGCGGATCCTGCGCGGGTCCAGCGAAGCCGACGACGTCGTGCAGGAGACCTTCATCGCCGCGTGGACCCATCTCGAAGCGCTGCGCGATGCTGACGCGATCACGGCGTGGCTCGTGACCACGGTCCGACGCCGAAGCTTCGATCGGCTCCGGAGTGCTGCGACGCGGTACCGGACGCAACTCGATGAGACGGCTCCTGAATCCGTCGACAACGCCCCGGGAGCCGTCGCGGAGCGAGCATCGCTGGTCGCAGCCGCGCAGCGGGTCATCGACGGTATGGCGCCGATGCAGCGACGGTGTTGGGAGTTGCGCCATCTCGAGCGTCGGTCCTACGCCGAGATCGCCGCGGCGCTGGGTCTGCCGCACTCGACCGTGCGCGGTCACATCGCGCGTGCGCGAGCTGTGGTCGATCGGTCTCTCGTCAGCTGGCGGTGAGGCGGCGAGGTCGATCGATCAGGGTCTCCGGCCTGGCGCAGGGGTGTCACCAGCTCTCGTGCGGCGGAGACGTGCGCTCTCGGGAGTCGTCGGCGGCCAGGATCGTTGCCGTCGCCGCGGGCCACAGCGCATCCAGCCGCGGCCCCCACGGGGCCGCCATCACCCCGCTCGTGCGAAGCGTGCTGACCTCCGACAGGGAGACCCAACGCCAGTCCATCACCTCGGCAGGATCCGCTCGCACCGCTGAACCACTCGGCTCCTGCACGACGAAGAGGTCCACGAGCGCCGTCTCCTCCGTGAAGCGGCCGACGCGGCGCAGCGCCTCGGGCTCGACGGTGACGTTGGTCTCCTCGAGCAGCTCTCGGCACGCAGCTGCACGACCAGTCTCGCCTGCGAACGCGCTCCCACCGGGGAACTCCCACCCGAAGGCGAACTCCTTCGTCGGCGCCCGCTGCGTGAGCAGGACGGTTCCGTCGGCCCGGTGGACGCACACCGTGACCACCAGATGGAACGACCCACCCGGCCAACCCGCGTCACCGCGCCGGAACGACCCACCCGTCGGCACCCCGGCCGCGTCAACAAGATCCCACCACTCGTCCACACCGCCAGCGTAGGACGAATCGGCACCCCGGCCGCGTCAACAAGATCCCACCACTCGTCCACACCGCCAGCGTAGGACGAATCGGCACGCGGAACGTCGACATGCGGCGTCCGGCAGCGGATCGGCTACCGGCCGCCGGAACGACGCGCTGCTCGGGCTCGCCGTCGCTCGTCACGCCGTGCTCGCCACTCGGCGTCCTGCTGATCCTGCAGCGGGCTCCGGCCCATGCTTCCGCGAGCGGCGAGGAAGATGAGCACGACGACGACAACCAGTACGACCGGCACGAGGAACTGCAGCAACAACATCGCTCCCTCCAACTTCTGCTCACCCCAAGATAGTTGGTGTGGAGCTCGGCCAGCCGTCGCCGGCAAGACCAGCGCCCGAAGGTCGACCGGCTCGCGGGACGACGCCGCCAGCAGATCGGCGAGCGAGACGTGTTGTCCGGGTGCTGGCCAGGTTCCCGAGGCCCGCAGCGCCCCGCACGCGCTCGATCCCCGGACAGCGGACCGCGACGACACGAAGCCGGAACGGCTATCGAGCGGGCCTGATCGAGAGTTCGGCCACCTCGACGACCGCGTCGTCCGGCATGTCGGGGTAGTAGTTCTCGCGGAGCTGCTGCCCGAAGAGCTGCATGTCCGTCTCAGGAGGCTGGCGCGCCTGTTCTGCGGTGAGGGTGTCGAGCCGGTACTGGTGCACGGCGGTGATCGTGCCGGCCAGCGGTTCGGCAGTCGGGTGGTCGTCGAACACGAACGTCGCATCGCCGACCCGCACGGATTCGTTCCACCGGACGGTGGTGACCTTCTCGCCGCTGATGATCGCTTCGTGGTGCTTCTGGTGGAAGTGGACGGTGGACGGGTCGGAGTCGGTCATGCATCCACCTTGCCGGATGGCGATCGAAGGGCGCGGGAGTCCGACGGCGCGCTGTCCAGCGAGTGAGCCTGCAACGCTTCTCAGCGCACCTGGTCGCGTCCGGTCATACGATCGTCTCACGAGCGCAACCCCGGCAGGTCCGGCGCGAGTGCGACGACTTCCGTGACGAGACGAACGGGTTCATCGCATGCACGCAATCGTCGTCGGGGGCGGTGTCGCAGGCCTCGCCACAGCCATCGCGCTGCACCGAGCAGGGCACGTCCCGATCGTGCTCGAGCGGAGCACCGGCGCTGCAGACGACGCCGGATCCTGGTTGCAGGTGGCCAGCAACGGGGTCGGAGCGCTCCGTGCGCTCGGTCTCGGCGCCGCCGTCTCGAAGATCGGGGTCCCGACGCCGCGGTTGCAGACCTTCGACCCGAAGGGGCGGCTGACCGCGGAGCTCCCGCTCGGGCTCCAGCAGGAGGAGGGCGCGACCCGTTCGCTGCAACGAGCCGATCTCCACCGGCTCCTCCGGACCGACACGGAACAGCGGGGCATCACGATCATCCAGGGCGCCCGGGTGCTGAGCGCTGTCGACGAGGGTGACCGGGCGAGCGTGCTCACCGAGACGCTCGAGCGGTTCACCGCAGACATCGTCGTCGGCGCCGACGGCATCGGTTCCGCTGTCCGACGCACCTTCGGGAGCCACGGACCCGAGCACGGTGGCGCAACCCCGACGGATGTGCTGGCTCCCGTCGTCAACATCGGTGGCAGTTCCTCCGGCACCGGGCTCACGGAATCCGAGACCGGTCCCGCAGGCACCCTGCAGTTCCGGTTCGGCAGGGATTGCTTCGTCTGCACGTTGCGGGTCGACGCTTCCACCGTCATGTGGTTCGCGAACCCCCGGCTCAGCGCCGTGGACGGCGGCGCCTCAGCTGCAGTCGGGATGACCGGAGCCGAGTGGGTCGCGATGCTCCCGCGTCTCGTCGGGCGGGACGTCCTGCCGACGCCTGCCCTGCTGGCGGGCTCGGCCGACGTGGACGTGTGGGCGTCGCGCACCACGCCGCGCCCGGTGCGGTGGGGATGCGGGCGGGTGGTCCTCGTCGGGGACGCGGCACACGCGATTCCTCCGACGGCGGGGCAGGGTGCTTCCCTCGCTCTCGAGGACGCCGTCATCCTCGGTTCGCTGGTGGCGAGTGGCGTGCCGGCAACGACCCTTGCGGTCCACATGCACGAGCGACGCGGTCAGCGTGTGCGCGCCATCACGCGCCAAGGGGAGTTGTTGGACACGAGCAAGACGCTCGGCAGGGTGGGATCCATCGTCCGCGATCGGTTCGTCCTGCCCGGCGCAGCGTTCACGGCGCGGCGAGACCGTGGGGGACCTGCGGCGTGGATGTACCGGTTCGACCCGTCGACCTGATCCGCGACGAACCTCCGAGCAGCAGGGTGCAGTGAGCACTCCCGCCACGCACCTCGGTCAGCCGCGGTCTCGCGCCATCCCGGCCTCGGTGTTGCGGGCGCCGACGACGACACCGTGCGGTGCGGCCGCCTCGATGCGATCCAGGTCGCCGTCGGTGAGCACCACGTCGGCAGCGGCGACGTTCTCCTCGACACGCGATGCCCTCGTGGTGCCGGGAATCGGCACGGTACCGGCCCGGATCAGCCACGCGAGGGCGAGCTGCGCCGTGGTGACGCCCTTCTCGTCTGCGATGACCGTGAGTGCGTCGACGATGCGGAGGTTCGCGTCGATGGCTTCGTCGGAGAACCGGGGGAGGTTCCGTCGGGCGTCGCCGGCGGGGAGGCCGTCCTTCCTGGTGATGTTCCCGGACAGGAACCCCCGCCCGAGCGGTGAGAAGGGCACAAACCCGATGCCGAGCTCCCTGGCGGTGTCGAGGACGCCGTTGTGTTCGGCGTCACGCTCGAACAGGCTGTACTCCGACTGGATCGCGGTGATCGGGAACGTCGCGTGCGCACGGCGCAGGGTCTCGGCGGAGGTCTCCGAGACGCCGATGGCACGGGCCTTGCCGGCGGTGACGGCTTCAGCCATCGCACCGATCGTGTCTTCGATCGGCACGTTCGGGTCGGCGCGGTGCAGGTACCAGAGGTCGACGTGGTCGGTGCCGAGGTGGCTGAGGGAGCGGTCGATCGCGCGGCGGGCGTGCTCGGGGGACCCGTCGAGTCCGATCGGGGTGCCGTCGTCGGCGAAGTCGGTGGCGAACTTCGATGCGACGACCACGCGGCCCCGGTCGGCGCCGAGGACCCGGCCGAGCAGCTCCTCGTTCGCGAACGGCCCGTACGCCTCTGCCGTGTCGAACAGGGTGATCCCCGTGTCGAGTGCGCGGCGGATGGTCTCGACGGACCCGGCTTCGGTGGCACCGCCGTAGAAGGCACTCATCCCCATGCACCCGAGCCCGAGTGCGGACGTGACGAGGCCTTGCGAGCCGAGGGGGAGTTGCTGCACGGGAGTGCTCCGTTCTTCTCCGGGGAGGACCCGGGCGAGGATGACGATCCACCCTGGTGCGCACACCATGTCAAGTGCGAGACTGCGCCCTGTGCTGCTTCCCGAGGTCCACGTCGTCGAACCGGTGACGATCGGCGTCGCGGCGGACGTGCTCGGGATCACCATCGACACGATCCGCTACTACGAGAAGGAAGGCATCGCGCCCGCGCCCGAGCGTGGTCCGGATGGATGGCGGCGGTACGACACGGCTGCGCTGCGCTGGCTCGCCGGGACGGTGATGCTCCGCGGTACGGGGATGAACGTGCGGGAGATGCGTGAGTACGCGGCCGCGTACCGAGCCGGTGCCGATGACGCCGAACGACTCGCGCTCCTCGAGCGCCACCACGCGGTCGTGCTGGAGCGACAGGGTGAACTGCTCCGTCACCTGGCCGCGTTGGAACGGAAGATCGACGCGTACCGCCAGTCGATCACCGACGGGAACGTGCGACCGTCGGGCGGATCAGCTGCCTGAAGCCCTGGTCCGTTCGTCCGGCCTCCGGCCCACCTTGAGCAGCGGGCCGCAGTCCGCGGAGCAGGAGCCGGCGCACCGGGACCTCCACCGCGTCGTGCAGGACGGACGCGACGGCGAGTGCGGCCACCAAGGCCAGCAGGGTCAGGAGCACGCTGGTCACTCCTCCGGCGGCCGTGCCCGGGGGTCGGAAGGCCAGCACCGCGTCGATCGTCAGGAGATGGACGAGGTAGAACGCGAACGACCTGGTCCCCAGGTGCACGAGCAGCGGAGACGACAGGCCGGTGGTGCGTCCTTCGACGTCCGCCCTGGCGAGCGCGGGCAGCAGCAGCGAGAACCCCACGACCGTGCAGCCGGTCAGTGCGAAGCGCGAGGTGGGGTGCAGGTCTGCGGCGAGGAGGCCCGCGACCGTCAGCAGGACGGGGACCGCGAGTCGTGGTCCGCGCCAGGCGCCCGAGCGCACCAGGGCAGCGGTGAGGGCACCGAGCAGGAACTCCGGGAACCGTGCCGGTGGCCAGCTCGCCGGGACCGGAGAACCGGGCAGGTGCGGCACGAGCACCGGCGCGACCAGGACGAGGACGGCTGCCAGCGCGGCGAGGGCCGCGAGCACGGCGGGGTGCGCGGAACGGAGCAGCTGGATGAGGAACGGGAACGTCAGGTAGAAGAACGCTTCGCAGGTCAGCGACCACGACACCGGGTTCCCGGCTTGCCACCACGGGGCGTGCCAGGCGTTGACGAGCAGGACGTTCGCCACGAGGGCTGCCGGCGACGTCGTCCGGATGCCCGGCAGAAGTGTCGCTGCCACGATGATCGCGGCGAGGACGGCGACCAGGTGGAGCGGCCAGATCCGCGCGGCACGGCGGGCCCAGAAGCGCAGTGCGGCTCGCACCGGTCCCGCGGTGTCGTCGTCCGCGCGGTCCGACCAGGCCAGGACGAAGCCGGAGAGCATGAAGAACAACGAGACGCCGGTGTCGCCGCTACCGACCACGGCACTCAGGGCCGTCTGCGCGGTCCCGTCGAAGTACCGGAGGTTCCGCACGTGGTAGGCGAACACCCCGAACGCCGCGACCCAGCGCAGGCCGGTCAACGACGGCAGGACGGGGTGCTCGAGCGCGGGGTCGGTTCTGGACATGCCCTCATCGGAACAGTCGGCACGTCAGCCGGGCGTCTGGTCGAGCGCATACGCTCCGCATACATCCGATCTGCTGTGCTGACCGGGTCCGGATCGGCCGGAGCAGCGAGGAGCGACGTGCGGGTACTGGTGGTGGAGGACGAGCCGTTCCTGGCGGAGGCGATCCGCGCGGGCCTGCGGCTCGAGGCGATCGCCGCCGACACGGTGGGCGACGGGTTGGCCGCGCTCGATCAGCTGGCCGTCCACACGTACGACGTGGTCGTGCTCGACCGGGACATCCCCGGTCTGCACGGGGACGACGTCTGCGCCCGGATCGTCGCTGACCCGGAAGCACCGAGCGTCCTCATGTTGACGGCGTCGACGACACTCGCTGAGCGCGTCCACGGCCTCCAGCTCGGGGCCGACGACTACCTCGGGAAGCCCTTCGACTTCGAGGAGCTCGTGGCACGCCTCCGGGCGCTGAACCGTCGAGCACGTCGCGCGGTCGCACCGGTCCTCGAGACGGCTGGTCTCCGGCTCGATCCCTTCCGACGCGAGGCCTACCGCGACGGCCGCTACCTGCGCCTGGGGCGCAAGGAGTTCGCGGTCCTCGAGGTCCTGCTGCGTGCCGACGGCGGGTTCGTGAGTGCTGAGCAGCTGCTCGAGCAGGTGTGGGACGAGCACGCTGACCCGTTCACCAACGCGGTCCGGCTGACCATCTCGACGCTGCGGAAGAAGCTCGGCAGTCCCGACGCCATCCGGACGCTGCCCGGTGTCGGGTACGCGGTCGCGCCGGGTCCTGTGCACGAGGGTCCGGAAGCATGAGGATCGCCGCGCTGCGCCGTCTGTCGATCCGGGCGCGCCTCACCCTGACGTACACGGCGCTGATCCTGCTGACCGGTGCCGTCATGCTCGCGGTCGTCTTCGCAGTCCTCGCCATCGTGCCCGGCTACGCGTTCACGGCGAGCCCGTTCCCCTACGGATCGACCCACGACGTGTACGAGATCACCGGCCGCGACGACGTCCTGCGCCTCTTCGTCATCGTCTCGGTCCCGGCGTTGCTCGTGGTCGGGGGCATCGGTGGTGTCGTCAGTTGGCTCGTCGCGGGCAGACTCCTCCGCCCGCTGCGCGACATCATCACGACCGCCGACCGGCTCGGTGCCGGCACGCTGGACGCCCGGGTGGACGTCTCGGGTCCACCGGACGAGATCCGCGACGTCGGTGCGACGCTGAACCGGATGCTCGACCGCCTGGAGACCGCCTTCGTCAGCCGGTCGCGGTTCGCGGCGAACGCCTCGCACGAACTCCGGACGCCGCTCGCCACGATGAAGACGATGCTCCAGGTCGCCCTCCGCGCACCCGACGGGCCGAACCGGGCGCAGACCCTCCAACGGCTGCTCGTCACCACGGACCAGATGATCCGCATGACGACGGCGCTGCTCGACCTGGCACGTGGGGACGAGCCCATCGACGCACGCCCGGTGTCGCTCCGCGACGAGGTCGCGGCCGCGCTGCTGGCGGTGGACGCAGAACGCCTCGCCCGGCGGATCGTCGTGTCGGTGCAGCTCGACGACGTCGTCGTGCTGGGCAACCGACCGTTGCTCGGGCAACTCGTCGGCAACCTGATCCGCAATGCCGTGGTCCACAACGTCTCCGGCGGGAGCCTACGGGTGGTGCTCGACGCTCGGTCCTCCGAGCTCCGGGTCGAGAACGACGGCGAGGTGATCCCGACCGACGAGGCGCACGAGTTGACGGAGCCGTTCCGACGACGCCACCGCACGCGGACGGACGGGAGCGGGCACGGGCTCGGCCTGCCGCTCGTCGCGATGATCGCGGCCGTCCACGGTGCGGAGCTGACCCTGACGGCGCGAGCTGTCGGCGGGTTGACCGCTTCGACCCGCTTCCCGGATCGGCAGCCACCAGATCCGGCAGGACCCAGCCGATCGGCACCCCGGGTCCTCGGCGATCACCCCGGCGTCCGGTAGCGTCAGCGCCATGACCGAGACGCAGCGACGCACTCTGCTCGAACGGCTGATCGGCAAGCCCCTGCCGTGGCTCGTCTGGGGGTGGGCGGTGATCGCCCTGGTCTGGCTGGTGCTGGCCGTCGTGGAGCCGTCCCGGTTCCACACCGAGATGGCGGTCCTCTGGGGCATCCTCGTCGCCGTGCAGATCGGCTCGGTGCTCGTTGCCCGTGCGCACAGCCGCAAGCGTGCTCGGGACGCAGGGAAGGACTCGTGACCGGTCCAGGGCCGGGGCGACCAGCGCGATGAACCCGACCGAGGACGCCGACGCCGATGCCGAACGTGCGCGGTTGGAACGCATCGCCTGGGGAGCCGCGTCCACGCCGGCCGACGCGGCCGACGCGCGGAGTGCCCTCGCCGCCCGCTCCGGCGCCGATCTGCACAACGCCGACCCGCACAGCGCCGACCGCGCACCCGGAGCCGACGCGCACGGAACGCGAACCGCCGACCGCGCACCCGCAGCCGACGCGCACGGAACGCGAGCCGCCGACCGCGGAACGGATGCGGACGACCGCGGCAGGGGCCTCCTGGCCGGCGTCCGCCGACGAGCCGCTCGCATCCGACGCTCCGACCACCGCGTCCTCTGGACCGTCGGCGCAGCCGCCGTCGTGATCGGTTTCTTCGCGGGGACCGGGGTCGGACTGTCGCTGGGGGCGCGCCCCGTCGACCCCACGAACACCGTCACGCCGCCAGCCGGGGCGGTGACGATCGACCGGCGGTTCGAGCAGCCGCAGACCGTCACCGACCGGCCGCCAGCGGGGATCGCGACGCCGATGGAACGCTCGAGCACCCGTCTGGTGTTCACGAACCGATCGCTGTCGGGCGACGACGCGGCGACACCGTGGAACGTCTGGGCCGGGGTCGGTCGGGACGGTTCGACGATCTGCCTCGTCGCGTCGGCCGACCAACTCGAGGGCACGAGCGCCTGCTGGCCGCGCGGGGCGGCGCTGCACGGACGGGTGTCGCTGTCGGCGACGGCGCTCAGCGGGACGCTGACGGTCCGTCTGGTCGGCGGCGGGGTCCGGGCATCGGTGACGACCGGCGCCGAACCGATGTACACCGCCGGTCCGGTCGGCTGATACGCGAGCCCGAGCGGCGCGCCGTCGATCGGACCCGTAGGCTCCGAGTCGGACCGACCGGTGCACGGGGCGCACGGCGGGATCCGAGGGGGAACCACATGTCCATCACATCCAGGATGACCACGGCGGGGACAGCGGCGGCGATCGTCGCGCTCGCACTCTCCGGCTGCGCCGGCACCGGCACGACGGCGCCGGGGACGCAGCGGGCCGCACCGCAGTCGTCGACGCCCACGCAGACACCGACGCCGACACCGTCGGCTGCACCCACCGTCGACGCTGCCACGAAGGACCTGTCGTTCGAGGACGGCGCCGCGCTCTCGTCGAGCACCCTGCCCGCGTTCGGGCTCGAGATCTCGGCACTCGACGGCTGGGAGCAGACCGGCGAGGACCCGACCAGCGGGTCCAGGGAGTACACGAACGCCGACGGCTCCGTGGCGACCATCACGCAGCAGCGGCTCACCGACCTCGACCCGACGATCGGGGACCGTGCCGCCACCGAGCAGCTGTTCACGGCGGCGGGGCTCCCGGCCGACCGACTCGAGGAGCAGCTGCTGCCGACGATGACCGGTGGGACCGCGCAGTTCCTGTCGATCGCCGGGCACAACACGGACGGTTCGTGGTCGGCGACGGTCGCGCGCGCCTTCGCGAAGCCCGGGGCCGCGCTCATCGTGAAGGTCCGGACGACGTCGCAGGGGGCGCTCCGCCCGGACCTGCACGACATCCTGATCAACGCGAAGGTGGTCGTCGCCTAGGACGGGACCGGAACCGGAACGGAACCGGAGCACGAGCCGGTGCGACGGGCCGCCGCGACGGGTCCCTATGCTGAGTCCTCGTGCGCCGCTCCCTCCGTCTGCTGACCGTCCTCGTGATCGTCTTCGTGTTCGCCGCCGGGCTCCTGGGGTCGGTGGTGTTCGTCCAGCGCGTGCTGGCGGATCCGGGCAGTGACGTTGCGTGGGTCGGTGTCGTCCGGAGTCTTGCTCTCCTGGTGATCGGGGTCGTGCTGACGCTGCGTGGACGGCGTGCCCTGCCTGCCCTCGTCGAAGCGATGGACCTGCACGCGGCGGTCGGCCCGCTCCGGCCGCTCACGATCGTGGTGTGGGCCTTCCTCGGTGCCACCATCTACTCGACCCTGCGCGGCTGGACGGTGATCGTCCCCGTCGCGGCCGTCGTCGGTGCGGTCGTCATCGGGTTGCCGTTCGTCGAACGCTTCCTGGACCGGGTGCTCGCCCGGCAGGCGGCGCAAGCCGACGCCGAAGCCGCGACACCGGTCGCTCCGGTCGCACCCGCCGGGACCGCCGCCGACGCGTGAGACAGCAAGCGAGACGGCACGCGGGATGGACGTGAGACGGTCACGAGACGAGACGGGAGGCCCGGTGCCAGCTGGCACCGGGCCTCCCGTCTCGTCGTCGACGCGGCCTGACCGCCCCTGCCGACCCCCACGGGTCGGCTCGCGTCAGCGCTCCGCGCGCCCGGCGAACCGGTACCGGAACCCGGGCACACCGTCCGCGGTGACGACCACGTCGTAGTAGCCCCACTCGTCGAGCGGCCAGTGCATCGTCTTGTGCCCGGACCCACGGATGTGCGCGGTCTCGCGGTGCTCGACGAAGTCGTTGGCCACGAGTTCGAAGCGGAGTTCGCCCGTGCCGGTGTTCTCGAGCAGGAGCTGCAGGGTTCGCCGGCCGCGGGTGTCCCGGACGACGGAGACGTGCGGTACACCACCGGTCGCCCGGCCGCCGACCGTGACGGTCCCGGCGAAGCGCCGGAGGAACCGGTCGGGTCCGTAGACGCTGACGTCGTACGCGCCGCCGGTCGTCGTGGTGTCCCACACCCAGTCGGCGCTCGCTCCCACGGGGACGGTCTTCGGGTGGGCGGCGAACGGCATCGCGGTGTTCGGGTACACCAGGAAGTTGACGCCCTGGCGGCCGTCGTTCGCGAGCGCCACGGTGACCCGACCGGTGCGGTGGTCGACGGTCGCGTCCGCGTGCTGTCGGTAGGGCAGGGGCCGACGGCGGACTGTGCCGGGCTCCTGGACGGGCACCGTCTGCGCGCCGATCGCGGGTTCCTCGATGGGCGGCTTGGCCTGGTCGGCGTCGGCGGCAGCGACCAGCGCGCGGGTCTGCTCGATGCCGGGGACGACGTCGGCGCCCGGGATGCTCGGGTCGGGGGCACTGAAGTCGAAGCAGCTGGTCAGGTCGCCGGAGACTGTCCGTCGCCAGTCGGAGATGTTCGGCTCGCGGACCCCCGTGACGTGTTCGAGGAACTGGATCACGGAGGTGTGGTCCGCCACCTGCGAGTTGACCCACCCGCCACGGCTCCAGGGGGACACCACGGTCATCGGCACGCGGGCACCCATGCCGATGGGCAGGCCGTCGACGTACTCGTCCGGGGTGCCCGGTTCGGCGAACGGGGGGACGACGTGGTCGAAGTACCCGTCGTTCTCGTCGTAGTTGACGAGCAGGACGGTCGAGGCCCAGGTGTCCGGGTTGCTGAAGAGTGCCTGCACCACGGCGTTCGTGTAGTGGGCGCCGTAGTCCGGGCTGGCCGCGGGGTGCTCGCTCCAGCCGTAGGGGGCGACGACGTACGACACGGTGGGCAGGCTGTTGGTCGCGCAGTCCTGCCCGAACTGGCTGAGCAGGTGGGTGACGTCGAGCCCCTTGCCGGAGTTCGGCTTCCACCCGTCGTGCAGCCCGGCACGCGCGGCGAGCTCCTGCTGGGCGGGGTCCGAGGATGCGAGGGCGCGGTGGTACTGCTCGAACAGCCAGAGCGGGTTGTCGCCGTAGTCGCCGACGTAGGGGTCGGCGGAGCTGTCGCCGACCTCGTCGTTGGCGTAGGTCTTCCAGGTGACCCCGGCCGCCTGCAGGCGTTCGGCGTAGGTGGTCCAGGCGAACAACGGTTCGTAGTCCGCCGGGTTGTCGGTCGCCGGTCCGCCCTGGGTGCCGCGGGGGTCGATCGTGCCGGACCACTGGTACAGGCGGTTCGGCGTCGTCGGCCCGTTGAGCGAGCAGTGGTAGTCGTCGCAGACCGTGAAGGCGCCGGCGAGTGCGCGCTGGTAGGGGATGTCCTCGCTCGTGAAGTAGCCCATCGTCTGGGCGCTCTTCGCGTCGACCCACCGGTTCCAGGCCCCGCCGTTCCACGCGGTGTGCCCGCCACCCCAGGAGTGGTCGAGGCCGTCGGCGTTCTGCGCGTTGAACCGCGTGGTGTCGAGCCGGAACGGCAGCATGGCGCCGCCGTCGGTGCGGGCCGCTGCCGGCTGGTGGAAGACGTCGTGTCCGGTCGGCAGCTCGAGCGCCTGCTTGTCGGAGAACCCTCGGACCCCGGGCATCGTGCCGTAGTAGTGGTCGAAGGACCGGTTCTCCTGCATGAGCACGACGACGTGCTTGACGTCGGCGATCGTGCCGGTGGGGACGGCACGGGCGGTCGCGGCGCTGGCACGGTCGGCCGCGCCCGGTCCGAACGCGGAGCCTGCGGCGACGCCGGCCATGATCGCGGCCGCGCCGCCGACCAGGACCGTGCGGCGGCTCAGACCGGGGCGGACCGCTGCGGTGTACGCGGCGTCCGGGGTCAGCGGTGGTGCGGCGTCGAGGCTGACGTCGGGTGCGCCGTGTTCGGGCTTCCTCGTGCTCATCGCGGGCCTTCCAGATCGGTGGGGAGTGCGGGCGCTGCGGGGGAAGAGCACCCGTCAGCATGACAACGAGGTGCGCTGAACCGTGCCTGGCCCGGTCGTGGCAGCGGGGTGAACGCGTCCGGTGGAATCGGGATCGACCTGTCCAGGTGCGCCGTGGCAGGACCCTGTCATCTCAGGGTGGCTGCCACCAGAACTCCGACGCACCTGGACAGGTGGAGCTGGGGCGGGGGAGGATCACGGGGTGCGACCACTGTTCCGGGACCTCGCCGAGGACCTCGCCGACCGGGTGCTCCGCGGTGAGTTCGACGCCACCGGGCTCCTGCCGGGCGAGCACGACCTGGCCGCCGACTACGGGGTGGCGCGCGGCACCGTGCGGAATGCCCTCGGTCTGCTCCGCGACCGGCAGGTGCTGACGGCGCGTCCGGGGTCCCGTTGGCGTGTCCGGACCGCGACGCTCGGCCACGACGCCGGCGCGCTCGAGTCGTTCGGTCAGCTGGCTCGGGCCAGGGGACACGAGCCGGGTGGTCGGGTGGTGGCGGTCGAGGAGCGCCCCGCCACGATGAGCGAGCGGCGGTTGTTCCACGCCGCGCCCGACGAGCCCGTCCTGCACGTCGCGCGGGTGCGCTCCCTGGACGGCGTCGACGTCATGCTCGAGCGCACCGCCTACGCGCCGTGGGTCGCCGCGGTCATCCGGACGATCCCGGGCGGGCAGACGTCGGTGTCCGCGACCCTGCAGGACCGGTTCGGCATCCGGGTCGGCTCCGCCGTCACCACCGTGGACGCGCTGCTGGCGGACGACGCCGACGCCGCGCTCCTCGGGGTGCGGCCCGGGGCGGCGCTCCTGCAGGTCCGCCGGTCGAGCACCGCCGAGGACGGCCGACCGCTCGAGGCCGGCGACGACCGGTACGTCGCCGGGACGGTGCCGCTCCGGATCCGGACGGCGTCCGCAGCGGCACCGCGGGTCGGCGCCGGGTCCGACGACGCGGGATGAGACGGACAGGAGGCGCGGTGCCAGCCGGCACCGCGCCTCCTGTCCGTCTCCGTGCAGCCCCACGACGTGGGCCGGCAGGCGGGGTCAGCGTCGCTGGGTGCCGCCCGCGGTGGCCGCGGCGACGGCCGCCGCCAGCCCGGTCTCGATGACGTCGACGGGGTCCGGCAGGGCCGCGATCGACGCCGCCACCTGCCGGCTGCGGGCGCGGTGGGTCGACGTGCTGAGGACCTCGAGGACGGCCCGACGGATCGCCCGAGGCCGTGGTGTCCCGGAACGCAGATTCCGCCCGCACCCGGCCCAGGCCACCCGGGCGGCGACCTCCGGCTTGTCCTCGGTCGACCCGGCCACCACGAGCGGGACGCCGTGCGCGAGGGTGCGCTGCACCCCGCCGAACCCACCGTTCGTCACGACGACGCTGCACCGCGGCAGCAGCTGGTCGTAGGGCAGGAAGGTCGCCACCCGGGCGTTCGCGGGCAGGGCGGTGCCGAGTGCGCGCTCGAGCTGGTCGACCGGGCGGCCTCCCGTGGTCGCGACGACGAGGACGTCCTCGTCCGCCAGGGCGCGCAGGGTCGGCGCGAGGAGCCGGCCGAGGTCGACGGTGTCGATGGTCCCCTGGGTGACGAGCACCACCGGGGTGTCGGTGTCCAGGTCGTCCCACCACGCGGGCAGGTCGGCCGCGGAGGTCGGCGCGGAACGGGCCACGACCGGACCGACGAACCGGACCGTGTCCGGGAGCTCGCGGCGCGGGTACTCGAGCTCCCGGACGCTCATCTGGAACAGGGTGTCGAACGCGCGGTACGCGAAGTCGAAGGTGTCGATCGTCGACGGCGGTGCCCCCACCTCGGCGAGCACGGCGTCCACCGCGCGACGCAGCGGCCGGGTGAGGACGGGGTGGAGCGCCGCCGTGAGCAGTCGGTTGCGCGCGCGAGCCACCGGCCCGCGACCCGGGGGGAGCGCAGTGCCGAAGGGTGCCGCGTCGACGCTGGTGAGCGTCACCGGGGTGGTCGCGATCCCGAGCACGGGCAGACGCTCCGCGGGCGGCAGGGCCAGGTACGGCGCGAGCCCGGTGAACGACGCTTCGCCGAGCACCGCGTCGAAGCGCCCCGCTGCCAGCAGCGCCGTCAGCTCCCGGTACTGCGACGGGATCGCCCGGACGAACATGGCGATGATGCCCTCGCGGACGACCGCGATCCCGCGTGCCGCACTGGCGTCGGCGAGCCGCTCCTGCAGGTCGGCGTCGTCGAAGTCGACGTCGGCCGGCAGCGCAGCGAACCGGAGCCCCACGCCGACGACGAGCTCGCGGTACTTGGTGCCGGTCAGCACGGTGATGTCGTGGCCGCGCACCGCGAGGGCACGTCCGACGTCGACGAGGGGCGCGAGGTGGCCGTAGACGGGCGGTGAACAGAGCAGGTACGAGGACACGGGGCCGCTTTTCGACGCTGGGGATGACCGGACGCTCGGAGCGTAGGTGCGGCGAGCACGCGCGTGGTGCGGCACGGACTGGGAATGGGTGAGAGTCCTCGAGCATCCGCACCGGGGCGTTAGGGTCGCTGCATGACCACACCCGCGGGGGCGAGTTCGGGCAACGGCTACTGGCGCGGCCAGATCTGGGCGACGGCCCTGCTCGGCGTCGGGATGGTGGCGTGCAGCGTCGTGCTCTTCCTGGCGGATCCCGACGAACCGGGACGCGGGCTCCTGACCGCGTTCGGCGGCCTGCTCTTCCTCACCACGTTCGGCTGGGCGGTCGACGCGGCGACCCGATCGGACCCCCGACAGCGCGCGCTCTTCGCGTGGGCCGTCGCCCAGCACGAGGCCGCGGGGCACGGCAACGACGTCCTCGCGCTGGCCGATGCCGCCCGTGCCCGCGACGGTGCGCTCGACGCCGAGCGGATCCGGGCACTGCAGGCGCTCCGGCCCGACAACCCGTACCCGGGCGGCCCGCTCGACGACGGCGCCGACAGCGTGGGCGGCGAGCCGGACGACGCCGGCGCGAACCGGCTCGGCATCGCCCTGCTCGCGCTGTTCTTCGCCCTGACCGGCCTGTACTGCAGCTGCTGGCCGTCGGTGTTCGTGCTCGGGTGGCCGTTCCAGTTCATCGCGTCGATCCTGGCCGTGGTCGCGATCGTGCGGCCGGGTCGCGGGCGACGGCTCGGCGTCGTCGCGGCGATCGTCTCGGTGCTCGGCACCCTGGTGACGGTCGGCGTGCTCGTGTGGGGCGTGGTCGAGGGGGTCGGCAGCTAGCTGCCCGCGGTCGCGCGTGCGGCCCGCGACGTGCGCGGTGGCGGACGGGAGGCGCGGTGCCGGCCGGTGTCGCGCCTCCCGTCCGTCGTCACGCGGTCCACGGCGTGGGCTGGCGCAGCGCGCCGCTGCGGTGCCGGGACCCAGCAGGATCCTCAGCGCGTCGTCGCCGTTCGCCGGCGGCCGAGGGGGTCCGTGCGCGAGGATCCAGGGGTGTCTCGTCGTGCGGCTGCTGTCCGGACCACCGTGGTGGTCGCGACCCTGCTGGTCGGTGTCGCCTTCGTCACCGCTCCGTGGCTCGGGATCGGGCGAGCGCCGGTGCTCGCCGCCGTGCTGCCGGCACGTTCCCTCGTGACCGTGGGGCTGGCCGCCGTCGGCCTCTCGCTGCTGCTCGTCGCCGTCGTCGTGCGTCGCGTGCGACTCGTTGCCGCGTCGGTCGGTGTGGTCGTGCTCGTCGTCGCCGTGGCCAACACGGCCGTCCTCGGCGCGCGGGGGTGGGACGTCGGGGCCGTCAGCGGTGCGGGTGACTCGCTCCGGGTGTTCGAGTGGAACACCAACGGGGGACTCGTCGGTCCGCAGGGTGTCGCCCGGGCGGCGCTGTCCGCACGGGCGGACGTCGTCGTGCTGCCCGACGCGGGGGACCGACGCGCTGCCGCCGCGGTGGCGCGTTCGATGGGCGAGCACGGTCGGCCGGTGCGGCTGTTCATGCGCCGGCAGGGCGCGCAGGTGGCGGTGCTCGTCCGCGCCGACCTGGCCTCCGGAGCGTCGATGCGTCCCGGTGTCGACCCGGTGAAGACGATGACGGTGTCCGGACCGTCGATCCCGACGATCGTCGCGGTGCACGCCCCGCAGCCGGTGCTGCCCGGCGGCCTGGCGGGCTGGCGGACCGACCTGCGGTGGATCGGTGAGCAGTGCGGCCGCGGCGCGGACGTCATCGTGTCGGGGGACTTCAACGGATCGGTCGACAGCTTCGACGGCGGCCGCCTCGGGTCGTGCCGGGACGCCGCGTCGGCCGTGCACGCCGCGGCACTCGGCACGTGGCCGACGTGGCTCGATCCGCGGCTGGCGATGCCGATCGACCACACCCTGGTCGGTCCGTCGGCCGGTCCGTCGGCCGGTGTCGTCCGGTCGTGGAGCGTGCTGACGGCCGAGGACCACTCGGGTGCCCGGCACCGGCCCACCCTGACGGTCGTCACGCGCACCTGAGGCGGACCACGGCCCGGTTTCGGCGTGCGGGGCCGTTCTTCGGCGTGCGCGGCCTTGTTCCGGCCTGTTTCGGCGTTCGCGGGGCCCTGTTCCGGCCCGTTTCGGCGTGCGTGGGGCGCGTCAGGTGGGAACAGGCTCGCAACGTCGTCGAAACACGCGCACGGTGGGGTGGGTGCATGGACGTCACCACCACGGATCGTGCCCCCGCTCGCTGGTACCAGTCGCTGTTCGTGCAGATCGCGATCGGCGTCGCCCTCGGCATCGCGGTCGGGGTCTGCTTCCCGGCCGCGGCGCCGGTGCTCAACGTCGTCGGGCAGGGGTTCATCCGCCTGATCGAGATGGTGATCGCGCCGCTCGTCTTCATCGTCGTGGTGACCGGCATCGTGCACGTCGGCGACCTGCGGTCGGTGGGACGGATCGCCGGCAAGGCGATGGTCTACTTCCTGCTCGCGTCGTCGTGTGCGCTCGTGTTCGGTCTGCTGGTCGGCAACCTCGTGCGCCCCGGCGCCGGCCTGCGGATCGACCCGTCGTCGCTCGACGCCTCGGCCGTGGCGGCGAAGACCGCGGGCGGCACGGCTCCGGACGCCGGCACCTTCATCCTCGACCTCATCCCGTCGAGCGTCGTGAACGCGTTCGCGACGAACGACATCCTGCAGGTGCTCGTCTTCGCGGTGTTCGTCGGCGCGGCCATCGCCGCGATCGGGAGCGAGCGTGCGCGGCCGCTGGTCCGGGGGCTCGACCTGTGCCTCGAGGTCGTCTACCGGATCCTGGGCTGGGTCATGCGCCTGTCGCCGCTCGGTGCGTTCGGCGCGATGGCGTACGTGGTGGGGCAGTACGGCGTCGACACCCTGGGGTCGTACGGACTCCTCATCGCCGCCTGCTACGGCGCCGCCGCGGTGTTCATCGTGGCGTTGCTCGTCGGTGGGCGGTTGCTGTCCGGGGTGCCGATCTGGCGGTTCGTGTGGCACACCCGGGCCGAGTTCGGGCTGGCCCTCGGCACCGCGTCGACCGAGGCCGTGCTGCCGCGGATGATCACCCGGCTCACCGAGGTCGGCGTCTCACGGAGCGTCGCCGGGCTCGTCGTGCCGACGGGGTACTCGTTCAACCTGGACGGGGCAGCGATCTACCTGTCGATCTCGCTGCTGTTCCTGACGCAGGCGTTCGGGGTGCCGTTGACGCTCGAGCAGCAGGTCGCCGCGCTCGGGGTGCTGCTGCTGACGTCGAAGGGCATGGCCGGGGTGCCGGGGTCGTCGTTCCTGGCGCTGTCCGCGACGGCGACGAGTCTCGGGCTGTTCCCGGTCGCGGGCGTCGCGCTGCTGCTCGGCGCCGACCGGATCATGGACGCGATGCGGGTGAGCGTGAACCTGCTCGGCAACTGCGTCGCGACGCTGGTGGTGGCGCGGTGGCAGGGTGCGCTCGACCGTGAGCGGGTGGACGCGGTGCTGCGGCCCGGGCGCGGGGTCCGGCCGTCGTCGGAGCCGGAGTCTGCTGCGGGTGGTGCGGGTGCCGCGGTGACGGCGACGGCGCGGGTTCGGTGAGGGGCCGCGGCGCGGTCAGCGGTCGAGGACGGCGCGCTGCTGGTCGTACTGCTGGCGGGTCCGGTGTCCGCCCATCTTGCGCACGACTGCGCCCGAGGGGTCACGGGTGATGCGCCACCAGATCGCGGTGCAGAGCGACGTGGTCGGCAGGATCGTCCCGAGTCCGATCAGGAGCTGTCTGCCGAGATCCGTTCGCCAGGGCAGCCCGGACAGCTCGAGCACCGTGATGACGATCGCGCCCACGACGAGGTTGATCAGACTGCTCCAGAGCTTCCGCACGGTGCGCTGACGTGCCGCGTCGAGTTCCGGCAGCTGCGCCAGCGGGAGCGTCGAACCGATGTGCTCACGCGGTTCGCCGCCGACGATGACGGCGGCCGGGCCCGGGGCTGCAGCAGCGGCGTCGGTGTCCGTGGCGGGGCGCCACACCAGGTAGTCCAGGTGCTCCACGTCGTCGTCGATGCGGAACCATCCGCCTTCGAAGTCGCCGGCAGCGGCGTCGGGATCGGCGTGGGGCGTGGTCGTGGTCACGTCGGTCATCTTGGCAGCAACCGGTGCCGCTGCGGCACCACCGCTTCGGGGGTGGAACGGAGGCGACGGTCGCGGGGCCGGTGGTGCGTTCTGCTGGCAGGATGGTCCCGACACCACGGGGGCGGGGCGGACATGAGCACGGAACAGCAGGACTGGCGCGACCACGGGACGGGCCCGACGACGGGACGGGGCAACGCGATCGCCATCGCGCTCGTGTTGCCGGTGCTGCTCGTCGTGAGTTGGGTGGTCCAGATCGGGGCGTACCTGGAGCGTGACTTCGGGTCGATGGACGACCGGCTCGGCCCAGGGGGCGTGCTGACCCGGCTGGTGATCGGGGCCGCGCTGGCCGTGGGGATCCCGGCGGTGGTGCTCGTCGTGCAGGTCCGGGCTCGCCGGCGCGAACGGCGGCACTCGCTGGCCGCCGTGGTCGCGGCGATCGTCGTGCTGGTCATCGCCGTGCCGTGGAACGGTCTGGTCCTGACGTCACAGGTGCGGAGCATGGCCGCCGACGCCCGGCAGAGGGCGCAGCCGGCGACCGCCGCCGAGCGGCACTTCGCCGACGGCGACGCCGGGGCCACACTCGAACGGATCGGGGACCGCACCGTGCGGATCCTCGGCGGCGACCGGAAGTCCGCCTACCGCGATGGTGAGCGAGCCGGTGGTGCGTACAGCGAGGAGTGCAAGCTGTCGAACGCCCACCAGGGGGTGCGGTGGACGTACTGGTACGCCCCTGGGGAGTACACCGACGCCGACGGCAAGGAGCTCCTGCCCGAGGACCACACGATGATCGAGGGTGCGAACCGCGACGTGGACCGCGTCCGCTCGTACTGGGAGTCCGAGGGCATCGGTGCCCGCTCCGAGGCGGACCTGGTCCCCGACCAGATCTCACCCACAGCCGACTGGCTCGAGGGCACCTCGTCGTACACGCGGCCCGGTCCGGACGTCGACTTCCGCACGATCTGCCTGGTGCGCTGAGGGCTCATGCCGTGGTGGGGCCTCCGGGCAGATGCGTCGTGGGGTCCTCTGCCCTGCGAACGGCGGAGCATGCGCCCATCGGCTCGACCCAGCAGCCGCGCCAGGGCTCATCCGCTCTCCGTGGACGATCCCACGCAGGGCACCGTCGCCGGAACCGCTTCCGGACCGAGCATCTGGACACTGTTCACGCGGACGGTTCCGGGGGACTGGCGCAGCTCTCGGAGTGTCCGGTGAACGATCGGCTGTCGGACAGTGGCGGTCGCAGTGGTCGGTCGTCCTCAGGGGTGGAGAGAACGACTACATCGCCTGCGAACGTGCGGTGCCTTTCCGTGTCTTGAGCCGGGAGTGATGGCCACCTGGGCGGGTAGCCATGGATCACCGCCGAGAGGCTTCTCGCCGGTGATCAGAGGAGAGAACATGGCAAACGACGTCGTCACGGTGCGGGTCCCCGCCACAGACATGAAGCGCGCCGTCGCCTTCTACCGCGACACCCTCGGCCTCGAGGTGAAGAAGGAAGAGGACGAGTGGTCCGAGCTTGACGCCGTCACGTTCCAGCCCGAGGGCACCGTCAGCGAGCACCCCTTCGGACATCTCCTCCCCTTCAAGGACTCTGAGGGCTGCGGATCGACTGACGAAGATCGGTCCGATTGAGCTAGGGTTGTCCTCTGACCGAATCTGATCGGTGCGGTCGACCCGCCGCAGCAGCGCGGTCGATCCGAGGCTGAAAACCTCCGGCATTCCCAACCGAAGCCCGGAGATCTTCTCTATGTCTATGCCCCCGCGGACTCCATCCAACACATCCGCCTCTTCCAAGCGATGGTGGGCGCTCGTCGTGCTCGCGCTCACCCAACTCGTCGTGGTGCTTGATGGCACCATCGTCAACATCGCGCTGCCACAGGCGCAACAAGAACTCGGCCTCAGCGACGTCGAGCGTCAGTGGGTCGTCACGGCCTACGCCCTCGCCTTTGGTGCTCTGCTGCTGCTCGGCGGTCGAGTCGCTGACTACTGGGGTCGCAAGCGCACCTTCCTGGTCGGCATGCTCGGCTTCGGTGTGGCCTCCGCCTTCGGCGGCCTGGCCCAGAGCGGCACGGAGTTGATCATCGCCCGTGGCCTTCAGGGTGTGTTCGCCGCGCTCCTCGCCCCGGCCGCTCTTGCCCTGCTGACTGTGACCTTCCCCAGCGGACGTGAGCGGAACACCGCCTTTGCCGTGTTCGGCACCGTCGCAGGTGCCGGCGCCGCAGTTGGGCTCGTCCTCGGCGGTGTCCTCACCGAGTTCGCTGACTGGCGTTGGTGCCTCCTCGTGAACGTCTTCTTCGTGATCATCGGTCTCATCGGCGGCATGCTGCTCGTCAAGGAGTCCAAGGCTGAAGGAAACAACCGTTACGACATGGTCGGCGCCGTCACCGTCACCCTCGGCCTGGGCGCCCTCGTCTACGGGTTCAGCCTCGCTGAGCACGGCTGGACCCAGATCGAGACGATCGGGTTCCTCGCCCTGGGTGCTGGCCTCCTGGCGCTCTTCGTCGTCATCGAGAGCCGTGTCGCCCAGCCCCTGCTGCCACTTCGAGTCGTCACGGACCGGGTACGTGGCGGTGCGTTCCTCATACAGGCCATCGTGGGCAGTGTCCTGATCGGTGCGATGCTCTACGTCGCGTTCCACCTCCAGATCGTCCTCGGGATGGACCCTCTGCCTGCGGGCCTCGCCACCCTCCCCATGACCCTCATGATCATGATCACGGCGCCGGTCGCCACCAAGCTGCTGCCCGCCATCGGACCTCGTCCGATGATGATCGGCGGTCCGTTGATCTCTGCCGTCGGCGTCATCTACCTCAGCCGCATCACGGCCGACGGCTCCTACGTCGTCCAGGTCATGCCGGCACTCATCGTGCTGGGAATCGGCATGGCGTTCGTCTTCGTCCCCCTGCAGAACCTCGCGCTCACGGGGGTCAAGCCGCAGGACGCCGGCGCCGCCTCGGCGACCTTGAACTCCGCGCTGCAGATCGGCGGTTCGATCGGTCTGTCGGTCTTCACCGCCCTCTACGCCTCGGCAGTCGCTGGCTACGACGGCGGCGGCTCTGAACTCGACGCGTTCACCAGCGGCTACTCCGCGGCGTTCCTCGCTGCGGCCATCGGCTTGGTCCTCGCGTCGATCATCGCGGCCGTGTTCATCCGTGGCTCGAAGTCGGAGCTGCTGCCCCAGGACTCGGACCACGAGGCCGCTGTGCCCGTGCACTGATCTGCGCTGAGACAAGGAGACGGCCCCCGACGCCATGTGGCATCGGGGCCGTCTCCTGTTTCGCACGACCGGCTTGAGGGCCTCGCCCCCTGCAGAGCTGGTCCGCTGCGGTTGTCGTACCGGAGCCGTCCAAGGCCAACTCGCCGGTGACCGTGGCCAGTGCTCCCTGCCACGGCAGGACAGTCGCGAAGGCGGCAGCCATGATGTCCAACGAGGCCTCGTGCTGGCCCGGTGCCTGGCGCGCTGACCATCGGGCTGATCGGCGCTCGTCACCGCGGTGCGCGCTCACCCACCGACCAGGCGCTCGACGGCGTCCAGCACGACGGCCGGGGTCTCGCCGGCAGCGATCTCGGATCGGATCCGTTCGGCGGCGACGCGGAACGCCGGCTCGGTCAGGAGCCGCGACGCGGTGGTGCGGATGTCCTCCGCGGTCGCGGTCGCGGCGTCGAGGACGAGTCCGGCGCCCAAGGCCTCGACGCAGCCGCCGTTCGGCAACTGGTCCGCGCCGAGCGGCAGGACCAGCAGGGGCACCCCGTGCGCGAGCGCCCCGGTCACCGATCCGGATCCGCCGTGGTTCACGACCAGGTCCACGAGCCCGAGCACCGAGTCCTGCGGCACGTACTGCTCGACCCGGATCGTCCCCGGACCCGCCGGCACCGGGAAGGTCGTCGTGTCGACCCAGGGTCCGGTCGTCACGAGGATCCGCGCAGGCAGGGTGGCGAGCGCGTCGATCAGCCGAGCGAACAGGTCGCCGGACTTCGTGTTGAACTCGGTGCCGAGCGTGACGTAGACGCGGGGTCCGTCGCCGGCGGCCAACCACGCCGCGGCGTCCGACGGGGGTGACGACCAGGTGTCCGGTCGCATCCGGATCACCGGGCCCCGCAGCTCGCGCCCGGATCGCATCGACGCCGGGAACGGGACGACGGTGAGCGCGCCGCCGAGCATGTGCTGCTCCGGGTCGGGCCCGAGTCCCGCGCGTCGACGGAGCGCCTCGAGCGGCTCTCGCACCGCTTCGCGCCAGGTCCCGCCGGCCGAGGCGAAGGCCAGGACCACCACGCACGGCACCCCGGCTCGTTCGGCGGCGGTCATCGCGCCGAAGTCGAACTCCCCGCAGACCACGAGGTCAGCCGTCCACCGAGTGACCAGCCGTCCGACGTCGACGACGGCACCGGCGGCCGCGTCCCCCAGGAACACCTGGGGGACGCGGGTGAGCACCGTGCTCGGGTCGATCGGGGTCAGGGTGCCGGTGCCCGGCCTGCTCGCCGGCAGCTCCACGTCCCGCGGTTGCCGGTGCGAGAAGCCGGTCTGTTCGAGGACCGCCTCGCGTGCGCCGCTCAGGGCCGTCCGGTGTCCGGCAGCGCTGGCCGCGCGGGCGAGCGGCAGCATCGGTGCGAGGTGTCCGCGCCCCCGTGGGAACGAGAACACGATGCGCAGGGGTTCCGGAGCACCGTAGCCGGGCCGGCCGTTCGCAGCAGACACCACAGGGCTCCGATCGTCGTGCGGGCTGCCTGCCCGCTTCGTCAGACAACCGTATGGCGAACGGCGGTCGTGCTCCATGAACCCTTGGTCAGCCTCGCGGGGCGCTCACGCGCCGACCGTGCTCACTTGCCGGCGGCCTCGTTGTAGGACGCGATCTGCTTGCCGGCCTGCTGTTCCGCGTCCTGCATCGTCGACTCGACGTCGGCACCCTCGACGATGCGGTTGAAGGCTCCGATGACGGTGGCACGGACCGTCGGGAACGCGCCGGTGATGCAGCCGGCCGCTGCGACGCTCGTGGGGTCGTCGTTGAGCTGCTGGTACATGGTGGCGATGTTCGGGTCCGACAGGGAGCGCTTGCCGACGGTGGTCTTCGCGGAGTCGGTGTTCATCGCGACGTAGCCGGTCGCCTTCGCCCACTCGGCCTGCACGTCGGGACTCTGGAGCCACTTGGCGAACGTGTACGACGCCTTCTGCTCGGCGGTCGAGTGGCCCTTGCCGGAGATCCACAGGGCGTTGCCGCCGATGACCTGGCCGGCGTCGTCGGAGTCCGACGTGGTGGGGAACCGGGCGACGACCGACTTGGAGCCGTCCGGGTCGACGGTCGTGTACGCGCCGGACGAGGTCAGCAGCATCCCGACCTTGTCGCTCGAGAACGCCGAGTTCTGCACGGTCGAGTCGGTGCCGGGGTTCAGGGCGGCGCCGTCCTGGTACAGCTTCTGCAGCGTGCTCATGAACTGCACCTGGGTGTCCGAGGTGAGCGAGACGCCGGTGACGGGCTTGCCCTTCCGGCCGTTGTCCGGCGTGCAGAACGGCTGGCCGCCCGAGGCACTCAGTTCTTCGAGCATCCACGAGTCGCCCATGTTCATGCTCATGCCGTAGCCACCGGTCGCGGCGTGGATCTTCTCGGCCCAGGTCGCGACCTGGGCCAGCGTCTTCGGCGGCTTCGCAGCGTCGAGGCCGGCCTTCGCGACGAGTGCCTTGTTCAGGTAGAGCACGGGCATCGAGACCGAGAACGGCATCGCCGCGAGCGACTTGCCGTCGCTGTAGTAGGTCGAGACGGCCGGTGCCATCGTGTCGGTCCCCGACGTCGAGCCGCTCACCGTCGCGGGGGACACCGTCTGGCCGGAGTCGATCATGAAGCCGGTCGACACGTCGTTCATCATGAGCAGGTCGGGCGTGGAGCCGGACTGCACCGCCGCCGTGTACTTCGTCTGGACGGCCGCGTAGTCGCCCTGGAACGACGACTTGACGGTGATGTGCTGGTCGTTCTGCTTGTTGAAGCGTGCGACGAGGGCGTCGAGTTCGGTCGCCGCAGGACCGGACATGGCGTGCCAGAAGTCGACGGTGACGGGGCCGGAGCGCTCCGACGCCGAGCTCGACGTGGAGCACCCGGTCAGGGCGAGGACCGCGACGGCGCCGGTGGCGAGTGCGGTGAGGGCGGTGGAACGACGAGTGGGCATGGTGCGTCCTTCGGGTGCGGGGCGGGCGGGGATCGGGGAGGGGAACGTGTGCGTCGTCACTTGAGTGCGCCGGCGGTGAGGCCACCGGCGAGGAACCGCTGGGCGACGAGGACCAGGACGAGGACGGGGAGGGTCACCATGGCGGCGCCGGCCAGGACCACGCCGATGTCGGCGGCCTCGGCGTCGGACAGCTGGGCGATGCCGACCTGCACGGTGCGGTGCTCGGGCGAGTTGGTGACGAGGAGCGGCCAGAAGAACCCGTTCCACGCGGCCGTCGCGCTCACGAGCGTGACCGAGACGAGCGTCGGGCGGGTGAGCGGCAGCAGCATGGACCGGATGAACCGGAAGTGCGCGGCGCCGTCGAGGACCGCGGCTTCCCGCAGCTCGTCGGGGAAGCTCAGGAACGCCTGGCGGAACAGGAAGATCGTCAGCGCCGAGGCCACGAACGGCAGGAAGACGACCAGGAGCGTGTCGATGAGGTGCCAGGACGCCACGGTCAGGTAGTTCGCGATCAGGGTCGTCTCGCCGGGGATCATCAGGCTGGCGAGCAGGACGAGGAACAGGGCACGGGTGCCGCGGAGCCGGCAGAACACGAGCGCGTAGGCGGTCATGATGCCGATGACGACCTGCAGCACCGTTTGGGCGAGGGTGACGACGACGCTGTTCAGGAACTGCGCTCCGAGCGGGACGACCTGCGTGGCGCGGACGATGTTGTCGAGCGTCAGGTGGATCGGGACGAGACCGGCGAGGCCCTGGTCCAGGTACCGGGTCGGGGTGAGTGCGCCCTCGAACACGTAGTACAGGGGGAAGCAGACGACGACGACCGCGATGACGAGCCAGGCGTAGACGAAGGCGCTCCGGAGCCGGCGGACGGTGACGGGGCGCATCAGTAGTTCACCCGCTTCTCGAGCACGCCGAACTGCACGATCGACAGCCCCAGGACCAGCAGGAACAGCACGACCCCGAGCGCGGCGGCGAGGCCGAAGTTCGCACTGCCCGACCCGAACGCCTGCTGGTAGATGGCGTAGACGAGGGTCTTCGACGAGTCGGCTGGACCGCCACCGGTCAGGATCTGGATCTGTCCGAAGGTCGTCAGCGCCTCGACGGTGCCGGTCACGACCACGAAGAAGAGCGTCGGGGTGACGAGCGGCAACGAGATCGACCACAGGGTCCGGACGGGGCCGGCCCCGTCGAGGTGCGCGGCCTCGATGACGTCCTGGTCGATGGCGCCGAACGCTCCGAGCAGGAGCAGCACGGTGAACCCGAGCGACCCCCAGATCGTGACGACGATGACGCTCGCCAGGGCCCACTGCGTGCTCGTCAGGAACGGGACGGGTGCTCCGCCGAACTGCGTGATCACCGTGTTCAACAGCCCGTTGCCGGGAGCGAGCATCGCTGCGAACGCGACGGACCCGGCCGACACGGAGACGACCATCGGCGCGGTCAGGAGTGCTCGGAACACCGGCAGACCGCGGAGCTTCACGGTGAGCGGCACGACGACGAGCAGCCCGAACACGATCCGCCCGGCGACCACGCCGACACAGAAGACGGCCGTGGTCAGCATCGTCCGTCCGAACGCGGGGTCGGTGAACGTGCGGACGTAGTTCTGCAGCCCGACCGAGCCGGCCGGCTGGCCGAAGATGTCGGTGCCCTGGGTGCTGAGGACCAGGACGCGGCCGAGCGGGTAGAAGACGAAGACCGCGAACGCGAGCAGCGCCGGTGCGAGGAGCACCAGACCGAGCCGTCGGTCGGAGCGCAACGACGACCGGGCCGACCGGGCCGCCCGTGCTGGACGCCGCGACTGCGGCGACCGCGGCGATCCCGCGGTACGCGGGGGACCGGCGAGCAGGCCGGACGTGACGGGGACCGTCATGGGGCGGACACCTCCGAGTAGGGAACGTTCCCTATCCGGGAACGACTCCACTGTGCTGCGGGTGCCGGAGACGGGTCAAGGCGCGTCGATCACCCGCCGTCACCCGTTCACGCGGCGTTCAACCCCTCCGTCGGCGGGGAGCCGCCGTTCACCGTTCGCACCCATCCGTTCACCTGCGGTTCGGGCCGACGACCGGCGTGGTTCGCCGTCCAGGGGCCTCGACGTCGTACAACCGGGGACCATGCGAACCGTTCCTGCTCCCCAGACGCTCCGGGTGATCGCCGAGGATGCCGCGCGTGCCGTCGCGCCGGACCTCCTCGCCGTGTTCCGCGCCCCGATGACGATCAGCACGAAGCGCGATGCGCACGACGTGGTGACACTGCACGACCGCGCGGCCGAAGAGGCGATCACCGCGGTGCTCACCGCGGCGGTGCCGGGTTCCGTCGTGCTCGGCGAAGAAGGCGGCACCACCGGCGGCCCCGGCAGCGCCGACACCACCGGGGACGCCGTGGTGCGGTGGATCGTCGACCCGATCGACGGCACGGCGAACTTCGCCCGCGGACTCGCGTACTGGTGCATCTCGATCGCCGCCGAGGTCGACGGCGAGGTCGTCGCGGGGGTGGTCTTCGACCCGGTCGCCGACCACGTGTTCGCGGCGGACGACGACGGAGCCTGGCTCGACGGTGCGCCGATGCACTCGTCGTCCGGCCCCGACGACGCCGCGACGGTGCTGACGAGCTTCCCGGTGCAGCAGGACCTCGACCTGCTCGGCGAGGCCGCGGCGTTCGACCTGCTGCGTGACCTGACGGTGCGGTACCGCCACCACCACAGCCTCGGCAGCGGCGCCCTCAACCTGGTGCACGTCGCTGCGGGGTGGTCGGACGCCACGATGGGCTTCGCCACGCACCCCTGGGACGTCGCCGCCGGGGCACTGGTGCTCGAGCGGGCCGGTGGGTGGTTCCGGGGCTTCCGCGGTGGCGAGCCCGTCGACCGTGCGCACCTGGCCGACGACTACGTCGCTGCCGGCGCCGGGGGATCGCACGCCGAGCTGGTCCGTCGGGTGCAGGACCTGTCGGCGATGACCTCCACGGACGCTGCAGCCGCCGCCGATCGAACCGCCGCCGACCCGACCGCTGGCTGAGCCGCACCGCCGACCGAGCGGCACCGCCCACTGAACCGCACCGCCCACTGGACCGATCCGCCGCCGGCCGCGCCGTCGGCGGCGTCGCGGTGCTCAGCCGACCTGGTGCCCGGCGACCGCCCGTCCCGTCGACCCCCGCAGCAGCAGGCGCGTCGGCAGGACCTCGTGGCGGTCACAGCGTCGCCCGCGCAGCCGTTCGACGACGAGCTCCACCGCCCGCGCGCCCATCCGGACCCGCGGCTGGTCGACGCTCGTCAGGTCGAGCCGGTCGCCGAGACCGGTGCCGTCGAACCCGGTCACTGCCGCCATCCGGGGGAGCGCGAGTCCCGCGCCGTCGGCGATCGCCACGAGTCGCGCCGCGGTCGCGTCGTTCGTCGCGACGAACGCCGTCACCCCGTCGCCCAGGTGCCGGGCGATCCGCGCCGGGTCCGCCGCCAGGGCATCGACGTCGTCGACACGGTGGTCACCGGGCCGGCCGAGCTGCGCCGAGACCGTGGCGTGCGCGACGGCACGACGGGTCGTCGAGGGGTGGTCCGACTCCGCCACGAAACACGTGCGCCGGTGCCCGAGTGCGGCGAGGTGGAGCACCAGGTGGCGCATGCCCGATTCCTCGTCGGCGCGCACGGTGTCGAGTCCGAGTCCGGCGAGACCCGACCCGCTCGAGCCGAGGACCGCGACCGGCAGGTCGCGCGCGACCGCAGCGAGCCGTGCCGGGGCGACCCGGCTGCTCAGGACCGCGACCCCGAGGACGCCGTCGGCCGACCCGCGGGAGGCGTGCAGGGCCTCCAGGCCGTCGGCCAGCCGGGCGGGGTCACGGAACCCGTCCACGACGCGGAGCGCGAACCCCAGGGTCTCGGCGGTCGCGCGTGCGCTCCGGAGCGCTTCGTCGTGGAACGGGTTCGCGGCTTCGGTGACCAGCACGCCGAGCACGAGCGGCGCGCCCTGCGCGCGTCGCCGGGCGAGCGTGCCGACCGGGAGGCCCAGCTCGTCCGCCGTCCGCACCGCGAGTTCCCGACGTGGTCGCGACACACCGTCGTCGCCCCGCAGGGCGAGTGACACGAGCGATCGCGAGACAGCGCAGCGCTCGGCGACGTCGCGGAGGGTGGCGGCCACGGTCAGGCGAGCTTCCAGGTGTGGACGTGCTCCCAGGTCATCGTCTGCCACCAGCGGCCGGACCAGTCCGGGCTCGCGGTGCGGTAGAGCACGACGGTGTCGCCGCGGAACCCGGTCGGCACGTCGACGTCGAGTTCGTGGATGTACGCGCCCACCTCGTCGTGCAGGTCCGGGCGGACGTACAGGTCGTGCGAGGCGAGCGAGAGGTGCGCGCGGTACTGCTCCGGGTCGTAGTCGTTCGACGGCGGGACCTGCATCGGCTGCCGGAAGGGGGCGACCACGGCATCGATGTCGGCGGCGAGTCGGACGAAGTCGTCGTTGTGCGAGCCGTCGGGCCGGGTCGCGACGTCGTAGACGAACCCGATGCCCTGCTCGCGGACGCCGGCGTTGTGGACGTCGAACGCCGGGCGTGAGTCGAGCAGCGCCGTGACGGCCGCGATGACCTGGTCCTCGTTGCTGCCGAACGGCTGGCTGCCGACGAGCGTGGCGTGCGGCGGGAAGGCGCCGGCGGACACCAAGCCGTACTGCGCGCGGAGCTGGTCGGTGACGACCGTGACGGCGCGGCAGGTGCGGGCGTCCGGGCGCAGGTAGATGCCGTGGCGGTAGGGGTCGCTCGAGTCGCGCGGCAGTTTGGCGGTGACGTTCTGGGGCATGGGTCCGTCCGGGGTCGGTCGATGGGGAACGTTCCCGATCGTCGGGAACGTTCCCCATGATCGACCGGAGCGGCCCGGATCTCACCCGTCGGCCCGTGACGGGACGGTGAACGATCGGTGTCGGCGACGCCGGGTCAGACGCGTGCGGCGGTCCGGCCCGGCACCAGGGTGCCGTCGACGGCGTTGTGGGCGACACCCGTCGAACGGCCGTCGATCTGGTCGACCACGTCGTCGACGGACAGGCGGCCGATCAAGCCGAGCGGCTGTCGCCACGAGGTGATGCCGAGCAGCTCGGTGGCGAGCGGCGCGACCCCGTCGTAGCCCGTGACCGACAGGTCGTCTGGTGCACGGAGACCACGGCGGCGCATCGACTCGAGCACACCGACGGCCCAGCGGTCGCTCGGTGCCATGACCGCCGTCACGCCGCCGGCGCCGAGGACCTGCTCGAGGAACGAGTCGAGGTCCTCGGGGTCCGCGCCGTGGTCCTCGGAGCGGATCCGGAGCACCTCGGCGCCGCGCGCACGGAGCCGGCGCACCATCGCGTCGGTGCGGGCCGACTGCGTCAGGGACCCGGACGGTGTGACCGTCAGCACGGCGACGCGACGGTGCCCCAGGTCGGCGACGTGGTCGGCGAGGCCGCGACCGCCGCCGCGCTCGTCGCAGTAGGCGCTGCTCACCGCCGGGTCCGTCTCGGGGCGTCCGGAGACCACCGTCGGGATGCGTCGGGCGAACGGCAGGACGTCGTCGATGGGCAACGCGCCGCTGCAGACGATGAGCCCCTCGACGCGCAGGGACACCAGGGTCTCGAGCGCCCGGCGTTCCTCGCTGACCGGGAACGACCCCGCGCCGGTGGCGGTGACGACGCGGTACCCGCGCGCGGCGGCCTGCAGCTGGAACGCGGTGAGCAGGTGCCCGTAGAACGGGGTCGAGGCATCACGGACGAACGCCCCGAGCGTGTGCGTGCGGTGTGCCGACATGCCGCGGGCGTTCGCGTTCGCCACGTAGCCCAGGTCGAGTGCCGCCCGCTTGACGCGTTCGGTCGTCGACGGCGCCACCCCGTACGAGCCCGCGAGGGCACGGGAGACGACCGACTTCGACACGCCGGCCAGGGCTGCGACGTCGTGGATGGTCGGGACTGCCGGGTGTCCGGTCACCGCGGGCACCGTCGTTCAGAGGACTGCACGAGTGTCACGGTAGCCGGACGGACGCCCGGAGCGGGCGACGGTGGTGGTGAACAGTTGGTCACGCCGACCGCCCGGGGGAGTCCGAGCGGTCGGCGTGGGTGGCCGGTGGTGGCGGCCGGTGGCGGTGGCGGTGTCGGGTCAGCGGTGCGTCGCCGGTCGACGGACCGTCAGGCGGTACTCCTTCTTCGTGGTGCCGTCCTGCGCGGTGACCGTGATGCGTGCGGTCCGGCCGGAGACGTGCACGGTGGCGACCGCGTTCGGGTTCGTCGTGTGCACGTGGACGTCGGCGGCCCGGAGCGTCCGGACCGGCGCCGTCACCGTCGCACCCTGCGACGAGGCGGCGGCGGGCAGGTGGACGCGCACGCCCGCGACCGTGATCGAGGAGACGGTGGCGTCGCTCGACACGAGGAACCGCTGGCGCAGTGCGGCGGCCTCGTGCCCCGTCACGCCGATGGTGTCGCGCAGGTACGCGTCCATCCCACCGAAGTCGGTGGCGATGTCCTGCTCGAAGGTGCCCTGCAGCAGCTGCGGGGTGGCCCAGGTGACCCCGAGCTGCGTGTTCGAGAGCAGGTAGTCGTGCAGGATGTCGGCGCTGTCCACGCCGAGGACCCGGTCGAGCAGGTCCACCACGGTGCCGGTTCGGTCCATGCCGTGCGAGCAGTGGATGAGCACCGTGCCGCTGGTGTGCGAGGCGAGGATCCGGAGCACGCGGCGGTAGGCGGTGATCATCGACCCGGGGGTCGCCGGGTCGACGTGGCCCTTGTCGACCAGGTCGTGGTACATCGCCGTGTCGTCGCTGTAGTCGCCGTCCGCGCCGAACATCGAGATGTCGACGTGCCGCGCGCCGGGGATCGCGACGTCGGGCTTCGCGGCGATCTGGGACGACGTCCGCAGGTCGACGACGAGGTCGACGTGGTACTCGTCAGCCAGGGTCGTGGCCCCGGCCGCGGTGATCTTGTCGAGCGACTCGGAACGGATCAGCCGCGGAGCGTTCACGGTCTGACCGGACCGGCCGTGCACCGCGGCGAGCTCGCGACCGTTGACCAGTCCGGGGACGTCGGTGATCGGGTGGTCCGCGGCGGTGAACGCGGGCTGGAGTGCGGTGTCGGCGTGGGCGGCCGTGACGGAGAACGCGGCGGAGGCGACGACGGCAAGGCCGGCGAGTGCGGTCGCGGCCACACGGGCGGTGCGCTGGGAGTG
>NZ_LR732827.1:233841-254310 GCF_902506155.1 Curtobacterium sp. 8I-2 | reverse complement strand
GCCCCGGCCCCGGCCCCGCTCGCGGACGAGGCGGACGCGGCGGTCACCACGACGTCGGCCCCGGCCGGCTGGTGGACGCGACTCGTCGAGCGTCTGCTCGGCCTGCTCGGTCGTCGCTGACCGTCCTCGGTCCGGCCCTCGTCCGGTTGCACCGGCTCCGGTTGCACCGGCTCCGGTTGCACCGGGTCCGGTTGTACTGCCTCCGGTTGCACCCTCTCTGGTCGCGCCGCCTGGAGGCCCGGATCACCTCACACGGTCCGGCTGCCCGTGGCGGTGCGGTCGCCTCGGTAGACTGACGGGATGCCGACGCTCCGCGAACTCCAGGCCGTGATCGAGGACCTGTGGCCCGCCGCCGGTGCCGAGTCGTGGGATGCCGTCGGGCTCGTCGCGGGTGACCCGGACGCCACCGTCGAGCACGTGCACCTCGCCGTCGACGCGGTCCCCGCCACCGCCCGTGAGGCCGTGGAGCTCGGCGCCGGGCTCCTCCTGACGCACCACCCGCTGCTGCTCCGCGGGGTGACGACGATCGCCGAGTCCACCTACAAGGGCAGCGTCCTCGCGACCCTCGTGCGCGGCGGCAGCGCCCTGCTCGCGGCGCACACCAACGCCGATGTCGTGACGACCGGCACCTCGGCCGTCCTGGCAGACCGCCTCGGGCTGACCGCGCAGCGCCCGCTCGACGCCGGAGCCGACCCCGACACCGGCATCGGTCGCGTCGGTGTCCTGCCCGCGGGGACCACCCTCGGCGCGCTCGCCCGGAAGCTCGTCGACCTGCTGCCGCCCACCGCAACCGGGGTCCGCGTCTCCGGCGACTTCGACCAGCCCGTCCACACCGTGGCGCTCTGCGCCGGTGCCGGCGACTCCCTGCTCGGGCATCCGGCGGTACTGGACGCCGACGTCTACATCACGAGCGACCTCCGGCACCACCCGGCGTCCGAGTTCCGCGAACAGGCACTGCTCGGCGGCGGACCCGCGCTCATCGACACCTCACACTGGGCCACCGAGTGGCTCTGGCTCGACGTCGCGGCAGAGCAGCTCCGCGCCCACGCCGGGGTCCGCGTCACCGTGAGCGACCTCCGTACCGACCCGTGGGACTTCGCCGTCCTGCCGGCCGCCGAACCCACCACCCCCACAGAAGGAGCCTGACCATGAAGGCAGCACCCGAGGACCAGGTCATCCTCCTCGACGTCCAGCGTCTCGACAACGACGTCACCCGCATCGCGCACCGCATCACATCGCTGCAGAAGGGCGACCGGCTGACCGAGCTGAGCAAGCAGGCCGCGGGCCTCCGCAGCGAACTCGTCGCCGCCACGGGCGAGGTCGAGGACGCCGAGCGCGACCTCGCCCGTCTGGAGTCCGACACCGCGGTTGCGCAGGCCCGTGTCGAGCGCGACACCACGATGCTGCAGAACGTCGCGAACGCGAAGGACGCCGCCGGACTGCAGAGCGAGCTCGACTCGCTGCAGCGGCGCATCGGGGGCCTCGAGACCGCCGAGCTCGAGATCATGGAGAACCTCGACGGGCTCCGTGCCCGGGTCGGCGACATCGAGGGCAAGCTCGCCGAGGTGGAGTCCGCGCGCAGCGGTCTGGTCGCCGAGCGCGACGCCGAGATCGCCCGGCTGACCGCCGACCGCGAGTCCGCCGAGCAGGCCCGCGCCGACGTCGCCGCGAAGGTGCCGGCCGAGCTGCTCGCCCTGTACGACCGGCAGCGTGCGCGCTACGGCTTCGGCGCCTCGCTGCTGCAGGGTGGCGTGTCGACGGCCTCGGGCGTGGCGCTCAACAACTCCGACCTGCAGACCATCCGCCGGGCTGCGCCCGACGACGTGGTGCTGTGCCCCGACAGCGACGCGATCCTGGTGCGGACGGCCGAGTCCGGGCTGTAGACGCGAGCGACGTCCGGAGCGGAGGCGCGGTGCCGGCTGGTGCCGCGCCTCCGCTCCGTCGTGGGCCGGTCGCAACGCGTCGGCTGCGGCGGTGCCGGCCGACGGTTGGTGACCACGCGGCGAACCTGAGCGGGGAGTCGTGACCGCCCGTGCCGCCCGGCGGGAGGCTCGTGGTTGCGCCGCGCCGCGCCTCCGGTCCGTCGTGGGCTGGTCGCAACGCGTCGCTCGCGTTGCGCCGACTGGTCACGAACTGTCGGCTGCGGCGGTGCCGGCCGACGGTTGGTGACCACGCGGCGAACCTGAGCGGGGAGTCGTGACCGCGCGCGCCGACCGACAGGAGGCCCGTGGCGGCGCCGCGCCGCGCCTCCGGTCCGTCGTGGACTGTTCGCAACGCGTCGCCTGCGGCGGTGCCGGCCGACGGTTAGTGACCACTCGGCGAACCTGAACGGGGAGTCGTGACCCCGTGCGCCGCCCGGCGGGAGGCTCGTGGTTGCGCCGCGCCGCGCCTCCGGTCCGTCGTGGGCTGGTCGCAACGCGTCGCTCGCGTGGCGCCGACTGGTCACGAACTGTCGGCTGCGGCGGTGCCGGCCGACACTTCGTGACCACGCGGCGCACCTGAGCGGGGCGTCGTGACCGCGCGCGCCGCGCGCGCCGCGCGCGCCGCGCGCGCCGGCCGACGCGGCACCGAGAAGGGGCGAATGGGCCGGCCGTACGCCGGGTTCTGTCCCGCCGCTTGCGCGGCGGTGACGGCCATCTCTCTCGGACCGACGTTGCCGTCGGCCTCCAGCGGTCTACCCGAGGACTCGGCGAGCAGCCTCAACGTCCTCTGTCTGACCTTGCTCCGGGCGAGGTTTACCGAGCGGATCCGGTCACCCGGACCCCTGGTGGTCTCTTACACCACCGTTTCACCCTTACCGACGTTGCCGCCGGCGGTCTGCTTTCTGTGGCACTGTCTCGCGGATTGCTCCGGGTGGGTGTTACCCACCGCCCTGCTCTGTGGAGCCCGGACGTTCCTCGGCGCTCCCGGGGGAGCGACGCGACCGTCTCACCGACCCATTCGCTGGTGCGAGTCTACCCGGGTCCGCGGCGCCCGTCGCGGCGCCCGACGCCGCCCGACGCAGGACGTGCGCGCGACCTGCGCGCGTCGCTGATGAGAACGGGCGTCCCTGGTCGGAAGTTCGGACCGGGTACGCCCGTTTCGACCAGGTACGCCCGCGACGGGCCCAGCGCTACCGACTCCGCGCGGCCAGGGTCGCGGCGCCGATGATGCCGGCGTTGTTGCGGAGCGTCGCGGGGATGATGTCCGCCTGCAGGTCGAGCAGCGGGAGGAACTCCTCGTACTGCTTCGAGACCCCGCCGCCGACGACGAAGAGCTCGGGGGAGAGCAGCGCTTCGAGCGTCGAGTAGTACTTCTGCAGGCGCTTCGCCCAGTGCTTCCACGACAGGTCGTCGCGCTCCTTGGCGGCGAACGAGGCGCGGGACTCGGCGTCGTGCCCCTCGATCTCCAGGTGGCCGAACTCGGAGTTGACGATGAGCACGCCGTCGTTGATGAGCGCGGTGCCGATGCCGGTGCCGAGCGTCGTCACGATGACCAGGCCGTCCTTGCCCTTGGCCGCACCGAACTGCTGCTCGGCGAACCCGGCGGCGTCGGCGTCGTTGACGAAGTGGATGGAGCGGCCGAGTTCCTTCTCGAACAGCGCCTCGGCCTCGAAGCCGATCCACTTCTTCGACACGTTCGCGGCGGACATCGTCTTGCCGTCCCGCACGATCGCCGGGAAGCAGACCCCGACGGGGACGTCGTCACCGGGGGCGAGCTCACCGATGATCTCCTTGACCACCGCCGTGATGTCCTGGGGCTTCCCACCCTCGGGCGTGGCCTTCTTGATGCGGTCCGTGGTGAGGGCGCCGGACGCGACGTCGACGATCGCGCCCTTGATGCCCGTACCACCGATGTCGACGCCGACTGCGAGGGAGGTCATGAGGTTGTCGTGCCTTTCGGTTGCCTGCCGGAGGTGTCCGGTCAGGAGACGGTGAGGAGCTCCGCGCCGCGTTCGGTGACGACGAGGGTGTGCTCGAACTGCGCGGTCCACGACTTGTCGCGGGTCGACACGGTCCAGCCGTCGGACCAGATGTCGGCTTCGATGCCGCCGAGTGTGAGCATGGGCTCGATGGTGAACACCATGCCGGGTTCGATCACCGTGTCGTACTGCGGTGCGTCGTGGTGGGGGATGATCAGGCCGGAGTGGAAGGCCCGACCGACGCCGTGTCCGGTGTAGTCGCGGACGACGCCGTAGCCGAAGCGCTTCGCGTACGCCTCGATGGCACGACCGATGACGTTGACCTGGCGACCGGGGGCGACGGCCTTGATGCCGCGCTCGAGGGCGAGTCGCGTGCGGGTCACGAGGTCCTCGACCTCCTGCGACGCCTGGCCGACGACGAACGTCCGGTTCGTGTCGCCGTGCATGCCGTCCTTGTAGGCGGTGATGTCGATGTTGACGAGGTCGCCCTCCTGCAGGACGGTGTCGTCGGGGATGCCGTGGCAGATGACCTCGTTGAGGCTCGAGCAGAGCGACTTCGGGTAGCCGCGGTACCCGAGCGTGGAGGGGTAGGCACCGTGCGCGACGACGAACTCGTGCCCGATGCGGTCGAGCTCGTCGGTGGTCACGCCGGGGCGGATCGCCTGCCCGACGGCGTCGATGGCCTGCGACGCGATGCGTCCGGCGACCCGGATGCGCTCGACCTCGTCGGGCGTGTAGGTGTCACCGAGGCCGTGCTCGTGCGGCTCGACCTTCCCGACGTACTCCGGACGCTCGATGTCCTTCGGGACGGCGCGGTGCGGGGAGATCCGGCCGGCGGTCAGGTGTCCGTGTTCGTCCCGGGGCATGGCGACCACTCTAGCCGCGGCGCGACGCGCCGAGCGCAACGGCTGCACGGTGCGGCCTGGCTGGGTGGGCGCGACTGCCTGGAGGCCCGGTGCCGGTCCGCCGGACCGGCACCGGGCCTCCAGGGGGTCAGGTGGGTACGGTGGGCGGCATGAGCGACGAACGCATCGAGTCCCAGTGGTGGTTCAACGACAAGACCGGCCAGGTCGAGCAGGGTCCCCAGTCGCCGCAGCGCGACCGGATCGGCCCGTTCGAGTCGCGCGAGGAGGCGCAGCACGCGCTCGACCGCATCGCCGCGAACAACGAGAAGTGGGACGCCGAGGACCGCTGAGCACCGCGGTCGGCGGCCTGTCGGCACCCTGGTGACGGCGCGTCGCACGGCCCCGCGCACACCGCCGGACCACTAGCCTGGGACGAGGCCCGCCAGCGGCCACCCGATACACGGAAAGGTCGTGCATGGACAAGCAGACGGACTTCGTGCTCCGCACCATCGAGGAGCGCGGGATCAAGTTCATCCGACTCTGGTTCACGGACGTCATCGGGACGCTGAAGTCGGTGGCGATCGCCCCGGCCGAGGTCGAGGGCGCGTTCGCCGAGGGCATCGGGTTCGACGGCTCCGCGATCGAGGGCCTCACCCGTTCGTACGAGGCCGACGTCCTGGCACACCCGGACCCCTCGACGTTCCAGATCCTGCCGTGGCGCGGCGAGATCGACCCCACCGCGCGGATGTTCTGCGACATCACGACGCCGGACGGGCAGCCCGCCGTGGCCGACCCCCGCAACGTGCTGAAGCGCACCCTGGCGCGGGCGAGCGACCGCGGGTTCACGTTCTACACGCACCCCGAGATCGAGTTCTACCTGCTGAAGAGCCGCGAGTGGAAGGACGGCGGCCCGCAGCCCGTCGACCAGGCCGGCTACTTCGACAACGTCCCCGGTGGCAGCGCGCACGACTTCCGCCGTCGGTCCGTCCGCATGCTCGAGGACCTCGGCATCTCGGTCGAGTTCTCGCACCACGAGGCCGGCCCCGGGCAGAACGAGATCGACCTCCGCTACGCCGACGCACTGACGATGGCGGACAACATCATGACGTTCCGCACCGTGGTGAAGGAAGTGGCGATCGAGCAGGGCGTCTACGCGACGTTCATGCCGAAGCCGATCTCCGGCCAGCCCGGCTCCGGCATGCACACCCACGTCTCGCTGTTCGAGGGCGACCAGAACGCCTTCTACGAGGCGGGCGGCCAGTACCAGCTGTCGCAGACGGCCAAGCACTTCATCGCCGGTGTGCTGAAGCACGCGCCGGAGATCACCGCGGTGACGAACCAGTTCGTCAACTCGTACAAGCGGCTCTGGGGCGGCGACGAGGCCCCGTCCTTCGTGACCTGGGGACACAACAACCGTTCAGCCCTGGTGCGCGTGCCGCTCTACAAGCCGAACAAGGGCCAGTCCGCACGCATCGAGTACCGCGGCATCGACTCGGCGGCGAACCCGTACCTGGCGTACTCGCTGCTGCTCGCCGCCGGCCTCAAGGGCATCGAGGAGGAGTACGACCTCCCCGCCGAAGCCGAGCACGACGTCTGGAGCCTCAGCGACTCGGAGCGGAAGGCCCTCGGGTACAGCCAGCTGCCGTCGAGCCTCGACCACGCCCTGAGCCTGATGGAGGACTCCGAGCTGGTCGCCGAGACCCTCGGCGAGCAGGTGTTCAACTTCGTGCTGCTCAACAAGCGGCAGGAGTGGAAGCGCTACCGCGACCAGGTCACCCCGTTCGAGCTCGACACCAACCTCGGCGCGCTCTAGAACCGAGCGCCCTGACCCCTCGGGAGCACGTTCCACATGACCGGTCGGACGACGACGTCACGTTCGGAGCTGGCCCGTCTGGGGTTCGCCGAGCTGTCGGAGAGCCTGGAGCGCGCTGCCGACCTGGAGGCCCGGTTCGGCCCCGACGTGCCCCTGCCGGTCGCGGCGTCTTCCGCGCTCTGGGGCGGCACCGCTGATCCCGACGGCGCCCTGCGGATGCTCGAGCGGCTGCTCGAGCGGGCACCGGACGAACTGCGCACCGTCCTGACGGACGACGCGGCGACCGAGCGCCTGATCCACCTGCTCGGCGCGTCGATCGGCCTCGGGGAGTTCCTGCACCGACGGCCCGCCGAACTCGACCTGCTGCTCGAGCCGGTCGCCGAACCGTGGTCGCAGGAGCGGTACACGGCGTCGCTGACCGAGGCGGTCGACGGCGCCACGGGTGAGGACGCCCGGATGCGCCTGCGCGTGCGCTACCGCCGGCACCTGGCCCAGATCGCGCTGTTCGACGTGCTGCACGACGTGCCGACCGATGCGTTCCCCGCCGTGGCGGCGGGCCTCGCCGACCTGGCCGGCGCCACCCTCGACGCCGCCGTCGACATCGCCCGGCGCGAGGTGCCGTTCCCCGCGGCCGACGTCGCGGCGACCCCGCTCGCGGTGATCGCGATGGGCAAGGCCGGTGCGCGCGAACTCAACTACGTCAGCGACGTCGACGTCATCTTCGTCACCGAGTCGACCGACGACATCGCCGTCGACCGCGCCGTGCTCGTCTCCACGCGCATCGCGATCGCCGCCATGCACGCGATCACCGACCTCGCCGCCGAACCCGCCCTGTGGGAGGTCGACGCGAACCTGCGCCCCGAGGGCAAGGACGGAGCACTCGTCCGCACCCTCGACTCGCACGTGGCGTACTACGAGCGCTGGGCGAAGGGGTGGGAGTTCCAGGCGCTGCTGAAGGCCCGTCCGATCGCTGGCTCCGCCGACCTGGGTGCCCGCTACGCCGAGGCCGTCGCGTCGTTCGTGTGGAACTCCGCGACCCGGCCGGGGTTCGTCGAGTCGGTGCAGCGGATGCGCGAGCGGGTGACGGAGCACATCCCGGACGCCGACGTCGACCGGCAGCTCAAGCTCGGCCCCGGCGGCCTGCGTGACGTCGAGTTCACGGTGCAGCTCCTGCAGCTCGTGCACGGCCGCGACGACCCGTCCGTCCGGGTCCGGTCGACGCTCGAGGCCATGGACGCCCTGACCGACGCCGGGTACGTCGGCCGTGCCGAGGCCGCGCGGTTCGGGCCGGACTACGCCCTGCTCCGCGTGCTCGAACACCGGATCCAGCTCCGCCGCCTGCAGCGGACGCACCTGATGCCCTCCGACGAGGAGGAGCTGCGGGTGCTCGCCCGGTCGAGCGGTGTCGCGGCATCGGCGCCGGCGCTCGAGGCCCGCTGGCGTGCCGTGAAGCTCGAGGTCCGTGGGCTGCACGAGCGCCTGTTCTACCGTCCGCTGCTGTCTGCCGTGGCTTCGACCGAGGACGAGATCGTCCTGACCAACGACCAGGTCGTCGACCGCCTGGCAGGCGTCGGTTTCGTCGATCCCACCGGCGCGGTCGGTCACATCCGCGCACTCACCCAGGGCACGAGCCGGCGTGCGGCGATCCAGCGGAACCTGCTCCCGGTGCTCCTGCGGTGGATGGCCGAGGGGCCGGCACCGGACCGCGCCCTGCTCGCCTTCCGGCGGCTGAGCGACGGCCTGGGGGAGTCGAGCTGGTTCCTCCGGATGCTGCGGGACTCCTCCGGTGCCGCGCACTCGCTCACCACCGTGCTGTCCGAGTCGGCGTTCCTGTCCGGGCTGCTCGAGCGGTTCCCCGAGGCCGTGGCCTGGCTCGACGAACCCGAGGCGCTGCTGCGTCCACGACCGATGGACTCGCTGCTCGCCGAGATGACCGCGACCACCGCCCGGCACGGCAACGACGTCGACGGCGCCGCGGCCCTGCTGCGGTCGGCCCGCCGCCGCGAGACCCTGCGGCTCGGCATGGCCGCCGTCCTCGGCTCGCTCGACGTCGACGGTCTCGGCCCGGCCCTGACCGACGTCACCGAGGCCACCCTCGCCGGAGCCCTCGCACTCGCCCGCCGCGACGCCCCCGAGGGCTTCGAGTTCGGCATCATCGCAATGGGCCGGTACGGCGGACGGGAGCTCGGCTTCGGGTCCGACGCCGACGTGCTGTACGTGTACCGGGCACCCGACCTGGCACCCGAGGTCGCGTCGCGGACGGCCCAGACGATCGTGCGCGAGCTCAACCGGCTCACCGAGGACACGATCCACCCGCTCGACCTGGACATCGACCTGCGGCCCGAGGGCAAGAACGGCCCCGTCGTACGGACCCTCGAGTCGTACGGCGCCTACTACGCCCGCTGGTCGCTCACGTGGGAGGCCCAGGCGCTCCTCCGCGCACGGGGCGCCGTCGGCGACGCGCAGCTCCTCCGCGACTTCGAGCACCTCGCCGACCGCACCCGGTACCCGGAACAGATCGACGACCACCAGGTGCGCGAGGTCCGCCGCATCAAGGCCCGGGTGGAGTCCGAACGGCTGCCCCGCGGCGCGGACCCGGCCAGGCACCTCAAGCTCGGGCGCGGGTCGCTCAGCGACGTGGAGTGGTTCGTGCAACTCCTGCAGCTGCAGCACGCGCTCGAGATCCCCTCGCTCCGGACCACGTCCACGCTCGAGGCCCTCGACGCCGCGGTCGACGCCGGACTGGTCGGTGCCGAGGACGGCGAGCGGCTCGGAGCCGCCTGGCGTTTCGCGTCGCGCACCCGCAGCGCTCTCGTGCTGTGGTCGGGGAAGACCACCGACGTCCTGCCCGTCGACCGCGTCCAGCTCGAGGGTGTCGCTCGTCTGATGGAGTACCCGCCGGGCTCCGCGAGCCGTCTCGAGGACGACTACCTCGGCATCACGCGGCGAGCCCGACAGGTGTTCGAGCGCGAGTTCTACGGCGCCTGACCCGCCCGCGACACGCCCGGATGTCTTCTGACGGACCCGACCTGAGCACCCGTCGAAGGTGAATTCTCCGCGTCGCGCTGCGTCCCCCGACGACCCGTCCTTCGTACCCCTGCCCGGAGTGCTGTCGGAGCCGTTACCGGGCCGTGACCGAACTCCCACCGGACCGCCAGGGGACCTTTTCCGACGTCCCCCGACACGCCCGGTGACCTCCTGCTGACCTGGGCTTTCCGTCGGAGTCGGCCCGTGCCTCCAGGCCGCACCTGTTGCCCATCCGGACGACGGTCGTCGGAACAGCGGTCCGCAGGAGTGCTGTCAGCACGACGGGGGACTGCTCCGACCGGCCGAGAGGGGGACCGGTGTGTACCCCGTAACACGCCTGTAACGCCCCCGGACGGGGGTCGCGTTGCGGCGGCCCCCAGGTTCTGCATCAATGGCATCACCCGAACCGCCCTGATTCCCCGATGAAGCGGAATCTCCACCTCGAACGTTGAAGCAGGGATCAGTGTTCACCTTCATTCTGCAGATCAGGCAGATGGTCGAAGGCCACCCCGAGTTCTACCTGTTCGCCGTGTACTCCGCGGTGATCTGGTTGCTCTGGTTGCTCAAGGTCGTCATCTCCGCCCGCTACCGCCCCTTCACCGGCACCTTCGTCGGTACCACCAGCGTCGTCGTCCCCGTCGTGGACGAACCGCTCGACCTGTTCCGTGACGTCATCGGCCGCATGGTCGAACAGCGGCCCGGCGAGATCATCGTCGTCATCAACGGAGCCCGCAACGAGGCGCTCGAAGAGGTCTGCGACGAGTTCGCCCCGCTCGTCCGCTGGACCCACACGCCCATCCCGGGCAAGCGGAACGCCGTCAAGGTCGGCACCGAGATGTCCAACGGCGACATCACCGTGCTGGTCGACTCCGACACCGTCTGGACCCCCGGCGCGCTCGAGGAACTCCTCCGGCCGTTCGCCGACGAGTCCGTCGGCGGTGTGACGACCCGCCAGCGCATCCTCGAGCCGGAGCGCAGCTGGATCACCCGCTGGGCCGACTGGCTCGAGAACTCGCGGGCGCTCTACTCGATGCCGGCACAGAGTGTCCTCGGGCAGATCGGCTGCCTGCCCGGGCGCACCATCGCGTTCCGCCGGAGCATCCTCATGCGGGTCATGGACCGGTTCATGCACGAGAAGTTCATGGGCGTGTTCCTCGAGGTCTCCGATGACCGCACGCTGACGAACCTCACGCTCAAGGAGGGGTACCGCACCGTCTACCAGTACACGTCGCTGGTCTACACGGACGCCCCGCTGCAGGTGAAGAAGCTGTTCAAGCAGCAGCTCCGCTGGGCACGTGGATCGCAGTACAACACGCTGCGGATGCTGCCGTGGATGCTCGGCCACGCCCCGATCCTGGCGGCGTTCTTCATCACCGACATCATCCTGCCGTTCATGCTCTTCGGCGTGATCGCGGGCTGGATCTACCGCGCCTTCACCGGCCAGGGCGAGAACCTGTACCAGGGCATCCTGTCGCAGTACGGGTTCTCGACCGGCTTCGTCTACGTCGCGGCGCTCATGGTGATCTCGAGCGTGCTGAGCATGGCCATCCGCCAGATGCGGCACCTGTCCGAGAAGCCGAGCGACTTCTTCCGCCTGCCGATGTTCATCATCGTGTCGACGTTCTTCCTCATGCCGATCCGGCTCATCGGCTTCTTCCGCCTGGCGCACGCGTCCGGCTGGGGGACCCGTGCCGGTGCCTACGCCGGTGGTCCGATGCAGGAGGAGCCTGTGGACGCCGCCCAGCCGCTCTCGTCCACCACGCAGGTGCCGGTCAGCCCGATCGACGCGGAACGTGCCCGGACGGCCGGGGCGGGCGCAGGACCGGCCGGCTCGGGCTCGGGCTCGGGTTCGCCGTCCCCGCTCGAGACCGTCGACCAGGTGGCCGTCGACCGTGCGTTCGACGAGCTCTTCGGCGCCGACGCGGCGACCAACTCCACCACCACCGTGCTCGCCACCCGTCGCGAGGCCGCAGCCGCGGTCGCGCAGCAGGAGGCACAGCGAGCAGCTGCGCCGGCTCCCGCCCGAGCCCGCCGCTACAACCCGTACGCAGCGATCCCGTACGTGATCGGCATCGCGATCTTCGCCCTGGAGGCGTTCCTCATTGTCTGACTTCATCCGTTCCTCGAGTGCTTGGTGGGCGCAGTCCAGCAAGCACGCCCGCCGGACGGCCATCGGCACGACGGCCATCGTGCTCGCCCTCGGCCTCATCACCTGGTCGGTGTGGATCTCGCCCTCCGGCCCCGTCTCCACCGCCGTGCACCAGGCGCTCGGCGTCGAGGCGCCGAAGGCCAAGAAGGTGTCCGCCGCCGAGCTGCAGACGCAGCTCGACGCCGCCCAGGAGCGCATCTGGTCGCTCGAGGGCAAGCTCGACTCCCGCACGGCCCAGGCCGGGTCGCGCGGTGACCAGATCACGGAGCTCAAGGCGCAGATCGCGTCGCTCCAGTCCCAGCTCGGTGCCGCGAAGAGCTCGGGAGGCTCGTCCAAGGTCGACGCCGCGGGTTCCGGCAACAACGGGTCGGGCTCCGGCGGATCCGGCGCGGGTTCCGCCGGCGGGTCCGGGTCGGGTCCGTCCGACAACGGGTCCGGCAGCGGTTCCGGATCCGGCAACGGATCCGGCTCGGGCAGCGGTTCCAAGCCGAACCCCGGCCCCTCGACCGATCCGGGGGCCACCCCGGTCGTGACGCCGACGAAGGCCGAGATCCTCGGGCAGCAGTCGCGCTGGTACGGCCTCTACACCGCGCAGTCGCCGTTCAACTGGGCCGAGTACGACGAGGTCTCCCAGCAGGTCGGCACCGCGTCGAACATGACCGGCTTCTTCCAGGGCTTCGACCAGGAGTTCAACGCCACCGCGGTGCAGCGCTCCTGGGCCAACGGCCGCGTGCCCCTGATGACGTGGGAGACGGTGCCGGCGCAGACCAGCAACGACCAGAAGTACGTCCCCGGGTACACCAACGAGGACATCTCCGGCGGATCGTTCGACGCCTACCTGACGAAGTACGCCAAGGCGCTGAAGGCCAACGGACAGCCGATGGTCATCCGTCTCGACCACGAGATGAACGGCTCCTGGTACAACTGGTCCGAGGGTGACGCGCAGAAGAACCCGGCCGGCTCCTACGTCAAGATGTGGCAGCACGTGCACGACGTCTTCCAGGCGAACGGTGCGAACAAGTACGTCATCTGGGACTGGTCCCCGAGCCGTATCGACAAGCTCGGCAACCCGAAGTACCAGACGCTCGACTACATGCGGCAGTACTACCCGGGCTCGGACTACGTGGACTGGGTCGGCATGAGCGGCTACTACCGCGACGCCGACGAGCAGCCGTCCTTCGCGAACACGTTCGGAGCGACGCTCGCGCAGCTCCGCCAGATCGCGCCGGGCAAGGGCATCATGCTCAACGAGATCGGGGCGACCGAGACCGGCACCAGCGTCGCGAACCCGCAGAAGACGCAGTGGATCGACTCGCTCTTCGACGCGCTGGCAGACCCCGCCAACAAGGACATCGTCGGCTTCGCGTACTTCAGCGAGACGGCGACCACGATCATCGACGGCAAGCGCACCACGAACGACTGGCGTCTCAACTCCCGCGCCGATTCCCTCAAGGCCTTCGCCGAGGGCATCAAGCGCAACGACATCGACTACGACCTGCAGGAGGTCACGCAATGAGCGAGTCCAAGAAGTCGACCGCATCGGCCGACACCCGTCCCGCACCCATCATCAGCGTCATCGGCACCGGCTACCTCGGTGCCACCCACGCAGCCGCCATGGCCGAGATGGGCTTCGAGACCATCGGTGTCGACATCGACCCGTCGAAGCTCGCCGCGCTGTCCGCCGGCGAGGTCCCGTTCTTCGAGCCCGGGCTCCCCGAGCTCATCACGAAGCACGTCGCCAGCGGCAAGCTCCGCTTCACCGCCGACATCGCCTCGGCCGTCGCCGCCGCGGACGTCCACTTCGTCTGCGTCGGCACCCCGCAGAAGGCCGGATCGCACGCCGCGAACCTGGCCTACGTCGAGAGCGCCACCCGCGGTGTCGCCGAGAACCTCACCCACCCCGGGCTCATCGTCGGCAAGTCGACGGTCCCGGTCGGCACGGCATCGCGGCTCCGCGGCATCGTCCGCGAGTTCACCCCCGCCGGCATCGACGCGGAACTCATCTGGAACCCCGAGTTCCTGCGCGAGGGCAAGGCCGTCGAGGACACCCTGCACCCGGACCGCCTGGTCTGGGGCGGCGCGTCCGAGGCTGCCGACGCCGTGATCCGCGAGGTCTACGCCGCACCCATCAACGAGGGCACCCCGGTCATCACCACCGACCTCGCTACCGCGGAGCTCGTCAAGGTCAGCGCCAACGCGTTCCTCGCCACGAAGATCTCGTTCATCAACGCGATCTCCGAGATGTGCGCCATCACGGGCGCCGACGTCTCCACGCTCGCCGACGCCCTGGGCCACGACGCCCGCATCGGCCGGAAGTTCCTGAACGCCGGTCTCGGCTTCGGCGGTGGCTGCCTGCCGAAGGACATCCGGGCCCTCATGTACCGCGCCAACGAGATCGGCGCCGGACAGGTCGTCGGACTCATGCAGCAGGTCGACGAGATCAACATGGGGCAGCGCCAGCGGGTCATCGACATGGCGATCGACTCGGCCGGGGGATCGGTGCTGAACCGTCGCGTGGCCGTCATCGGCGCCGCGTTCAAGCCCCTGACCGACGACGTCCGCGACTCCCCGGCGCTCAACGTCGCCGCTGCGCTGCACCTCCGCGGCGCCCAGGTGACGCTCTGGGACCCCGAGGCGATGGAGCCCGCGAAGCGCTCGTTCCCGACGCTGAGCTACGCCGAGTCGATGACGGACGCGATCGAGGGCGCCGACGTCGTCCTCGTGCTCACCGAGTGGGACGACATCATCACCGCCGACCCGGTCGCCCTCGGTGACCTCGTCGGCCGCCGCGTCGTCATCGACGCGCGCAACTGCCTCCCGGTCGCCGACTGGGTCAAAGCGGGGTGGACCGTCCGTTCCCTGGGACGTCCCACGCCGGTCACGGGTGCACCCGTGAGCGTCGCAGCGGGGACGAACGACGCGTTGGCCACGAGCCGCTAGTCACCGTTCGCGAGACGGGGTCCGTGCCGGGCGGCTCGGGCCCCGTTCCCGTGCGCCCGGGGCCCGGTCTGTCCGGGCGTCCATGGTCGGAAGTTTCCTCCAGGGACGCCCGATTCCTCTTCCCAGTCCAGCTGCGATGGGAAGGAACGTGCGTCGCGACCAGCCTGGAGGCCCGGTGCCCGCCCGCCGGACCGGCACCGGGCCTCCAGGCGGTCGCGTCCGCACCCCGCGCCGAAGCGACACATTCCTGCGGATGGTTCGCGGCACACTGTCGCTGTCGCGGCACAGAGGAAGGGCCCCGCACCTGACGGTGCGGGGCCCTTCCTGTGTCAGCGAGACTCAGACGCCGAAGTACAGCTCGTACTCGAACGGGTGCGGGCGCTGGGCCAGCGGGAGGATCTCGTTCTCACGCTTGTAGTCGATCCAGGTCTGGATGAGGTCCTCGGTGAATACGTTGCCCTTCGTGAGGAACTCGTGGTCGGCCTCGAGCGCGTCGAGCGCTTCGTCGAGGGACCCGGGGACCTGGGGGATGCCCTTTGCCTCTTCCGGCGGGAGCTCGTACAGGTCCTTGTCGACCGGCTCGTGCGGCTCGATGCGGTTCTGGATGCCATCGAGGCCCGCCATCAGCTGCGCGGCGAAGGCGAGGTACGGGTTGCCGGAGGCGTCGGGCGCACGGAACTCGATGCGCTTGGCCTTCGGGTTCGTGCCCGTGATCGGGATGCGGATCGCTGCCGAGCGGTTGCCGGCCGAGTAGACCAGGTTGACCGGGGCCTCGAAGCCCTTGACCAGACGGTGGTACGAGTTGATCGACGGGTTGGTGAAGGCGAGCAGCGCCGGAGCGTGCTTCAGGATGCCGCCGATGTACCAGCGGGCGAGGTCCGACAGACCGCCGTAGCCGTTCTCGTCGTAGAACAGCGGCTTGCCGTCCGACCAGAGCGACTGGTGGGTGTGCATGCCCGAACCGTTGTCGCCGAAGAGCGGCTTCGGCATGAAGGTGGCGACCTTGCCCCACTGGTCGGCCGTGTTCTTGACGATGTACTTGAACTTCAGGATGTCGTCCGCGGCGTGGACCATCGTGTCGAACTTGTAGTTGATCTCCTGCTGACCGCCGGTGCCCACCTCGTGGTGCGAACGCTCGAGCTCGAAGCCGGCATCGATCAGCTTGAGGGTGATGTCGTCGCGCAGGTCGGCGGTCTTGTCGACCGGCGACACGGGGAAGTAGCCGCCCTTGTAGGGGGTCTTGTTGGCGAGGTTGCCGCCCTCTTCGTCACGACCGGTGTTCCAGGCGCCCTCTTCGGAGTCGACCGCGTAGAACGACTCGTTCTGCGTGACCGAGTAGCGGACGTCGTCGAAGATGTAGAACTCGGCCTCGGGGGCGAAGAACGCGGTGTCCGCGATGCCCGTCGACGCGAGGTACTTCTCGGCCTTCTTCGCCACCTGGCGCGGGTCGCGGCCGTAGATCTCGCCGTTCCGCGGGTTGTAGATGTCGAAGATCATGATGAGCGTGCGCTCGGCGCGGAACTGGTCGACGTACGCCGTGGTGACATCGGGGATCAGCTGCATGTCGGACTCGTGGATCGACGCGAAGCCACGGATGGAGGAGCCGTCGAACAGCTGGCCGACCGAGAAGAAGTCCTCGTCGACGGTGGATGCCGGGATGTTGAAGTGCTGCTGCACACCGGGCAGGTCCGTGAAGCGGATGTCGAGGAACTTGACGTCGGTGTCCTTGATGAAGGCCAGGACCTCGGAGGAATCGCTGAACATGGGGCCGATCTCCAATGGGTTGGGTGATGTCGGAGGCACCGGTCAAGGCACCCTCCGACGAGGCTATTGACACGGGGTTTCCCGGACATGACTGGTTTGTTTCGGGCGTGTTACGCCCAGGTGGTCGCCTACGCTGGGGACCATGGCCCGCAGCACCTCCAGTCCGTCCGCGCCCTCCGAGCACCCGGACGGGTGGCCGGGCAAGGACCTCGGGCTGCCGGAGGAGGGGCCCCGCAGCGTCGGGCGCATCGGCCGCCGCGTCGTGGCGCTCCTGATCGACGGCGCCCTGGCTGACCTCGTCGCCTACGTCACCGGCGTGTGGTCACCGGTGAACGGGTCGGGCGACATCGCCCACACCTGGATCCAGCTCGCGATCTTCGCCGTCCTGCAGATCCTGTTCATCTGCCTGCTGTCCGGCTCGTTCGGGCACATCTGCGTCGGCCTGCGGGTCGTCCCGATGCGTGGGGGCTACGTCGGGGTGTGGCGGCCCGTCGTCCGCACCGTGCTGCTCTGCCTGGTGGTGCCGGCGCTCATCATCGACCGCGACAGCCGCGGAGCGCACGACCGCATCGCCGGGACGGTGCTCGTCCGACGCTGATCGCGGGTGCCGCGGGTTGCCGCGGCCGTGTGGCGCGCGGGCCGTGGCTGTCTGCACGGTGCGAGGTTGATCGTCCGGTGCGAGGCTGCGTACTCCGTGCGCCTCCCGTCCCCTCGCACCGAGTAGGCAACCGCGCACGGTGCGAGATTGCGCCGGGCCTCCACCGCAGGCCCTCGCACGGTGCGAGTTTGTACGCCGGCCTTCGCACGGTGCGAGTTTGCGCGCCGGGCCTCCGCTGCCGGACCTCGCACCGTGCGAGGTTGCTCAGCTGACGGGAGGTTCCCTGCTCCGTGCGCGGCCGAAGACCCGCACCGAGCTGGCAACCTCGCACGGTTCAGCGAAGGTCGCACCGTGCGGACCCGTGCGGACCCGCGCGGACCCATGCGAACGCCGCAGCCCGCACCCGCCGTCACCCCACGTCCACACGAAGACGCCCCCGACCAGGATCGGTCGGGGGCGTCTTCGTGTGTTGCGGCTGGGTCAGCGCGGCCGTCCGGCACGGGCACGCATCGGGTCCATGCCCTTCGGGATCGAGGCCGCGGGGCTCTGCGTCAGCGAGTCGAGACGGTTCGCGACCGCCAGGACCTCGTTGCGGTTGAGCGACTTCTTGAGCTTGTTCATGGCACGGGGCAGCTTGTGCAGCGTCAGGCTCTCGCCGGTGCCATCACCGACGTGCAGCACGTGCACGGCGACGTTCGGCACGATGCGCTGGACCTTGCGGCGCTCCTCGTCGAGCTGACGGCTGAGGTTGCCGCGCTGGCCCTCGGTGATCAGCACGACACCCGGGCGACCGACCGCGCGGTAGACCGCGGACTGTGAGCGACCGTGCACCGCGACCGGCATCTCGCTCGAGCGCCACTGCCGACGGAGCGAGTTCGACAGCACGGCGCCGACGGCACCGGGCTGGCCTTCGATCTGCGAGTAGGCGGCACGTTCAGCGAGGCGGGTGAGCACGATCAGGAAGAGCAGCACACCGAGCAGCACACCGGCGACGATCCACAGGACGACCGCGAGCCAGTTCTGCCCCGGCAGGAGCAGCGCCAGCAGGACACCGAGGACGACCGGAACGACGAAGGCGAGGGCGAACCACCAGACCGACGACGGGTCGGCCTTGCGGGTCATCTGGAAGACCTGGAACATCTGCTTGAGACGCCCCGGCTCCTTCGCCTTCTTGTCTGTGGAAGAGCTGCGTGCCATGGGAACAGGATACGGCCTCCGTGCGCCGGGGGAGACCGCCGCATGTCCGGCTGTGTGCGAACACGTCTTGTCCACAGGTGGTGCCGCACAGCCTGGAGGCCCACCACACCCCCGCCACGCTGGTCACCATGGAGACGATGACCGACCACCACCCGGATCGCTGGATCGCGACCGGTGACGACACCGACGTGCTCACCTGGGTCGCCGACCGCTCCGCTGCCGCCGAGCGGCACCTCGTCCCGGTGGCCGCAGTCGGCAGGACCCGGACGGGGTGTCTCGGGGTCGACCTCGACCGGCCGACCGGCACGCCGCTCGTGGCGGCGCTCGATCGGCTCGGCACGCCGACCACCGGCGTTGCGGTCACGCTGTCGGTGCCGCTCCTGGAACTCCTCGTCGCCGTGCACGACGGCGCCGTCCTGCTCGGTTCCGCCGGCATCGACGACGTCCTGGTCGACGACTCGGGCGCTGTCGTGCTCTGCGACCGCCCGACGAACGCGACGAACCCGACGAGCCCGACGAACGCGACGAACCCGACGAGCCCGACGAACCCGACGAGCCCGACGAACGCGACGAACCCGACGAACGCGACGAGCCCGACGAACACGACCCCGACGCGCACCGCGCACTCGACGGACGCCACCCGGACCCTCGTCCTCGCAGCCCGGACGGTCTGGGACCGCGTCGACCCGGCCGATCCCGCACAGCGACCGGTGCACGACGCGCTGCAGGACGCCCTCGACGGCGACGACCGAACCGCGCGGTCGGCTCTCGAGCTGATCCGCGCAAGTGCAGCACCCCGCCCGTTCCGGTGGACGCCGGTGCCGAGCGACCTCGTCTTCGCCGAGTCGCCGACGGCGATTCGGCAGGACGGGCTGCTCGAGCGCCTCCGCGACGTGGTCGAACACGGCGTCCCGCTCGGAACCGATCGACGACTCCCGCTCCGCCGCGTGCTCGTGGGAGTCGTCGTCGCCGTCGGGTCGGTGGTCGCCGCCCTGACCCTGCTCGGGGGCGGGTGACGCGGCTGGTGCCGCCGAACCCCCGGAACGGGAACGGCCCCGGCTCCCACGAGGGGAACCGGGGCCGTCGGCCGTGCTGCTGGGATCAGTACCCGAGGTTCGGGGCGAAGTTGCCCTCTTCGAGACGGTTCTTCACCGCGACGAGGTACCGCGAGGCATCCGCACCGTCGATGATCCGGTGGTCGTACGACAGCGCCAGGTAGACGAACGAGCGGATGGCGATGGCCTCCTGGCCGTCGACCTTCACGACCGCCGGACGCTTCGTGACGATGCCGGTCCCCAGGATCGCCGACTGCGGCAGGAACACCACGGGGGTGTCGAACAGCGCGCCGCGCGAACCGGTGTTGGTCAGCGTGAACGTGCCGCCGGCGAGCTCGTCGGGCTTGAGCTGGTTGTTCCGGGTGCGCTCGGCGAGGTCCGCGATGGACTTCGAGAACTGCGCCAGGTCCAGCGAGGCCGCGTCCTTGATGACCGGGGTCAGCAGGCCGCGCTCGGTGTCCACCGCGATGGAGACGTTCTCGGTCTCCGGGTAGACGATCTCGTCGCCCTCGACCGTGGAGTTGATCTTCGGGTGGGCCTTCAGGGCCTCGGACGCCGCGAGGGCGAAGAACGGCATGAAGGAGAGCTTCGAGCCGGTCTTCTCGAGGAACTCCGCCTTGTGGGCGTCGCGGAACTGCGCCACCTTCGTGACGTCCACCTCGACGACGCTCGTGAGTTGTGCGGTCGAGGTCATCGACTGCACGGCACGCTCGGCGACGACCTTGCGCAGGCGCGTCATCTTCTCGCGGGTGCCGCGCAGCGGCGACACCTCGGCGACGAACGGGCCGGACGCGGCAGCGGGTGCTGCTGCAGCCGGGGCGGCCGGGGCCTTCTCGGCGGCGGCGAGGACGTCCTCCTTGCGGATGCGCCCTCCGACACCGGAACCGGTGACCGTGGACAGGTCGACGCCCTGCTCGTTGGCGAGCTTGCGCACCAGCGGGGTGACGTAGCCGGAGGCTGCGCCGTCCTGCGTGGGGTTCGGGACCGCGGCGGCGGCCGTGGTGCTCGGCGCGGACGCCGGAGCTGCTGCCGGAGCGGCCTGGGCCGGAACGGCTGCCGGCGGAGCGGCTGCGGGCGGCGGGACGGGTGCGGCGGCCGGGACCGGCGCTGCGGCGGGCGGCGCGGACGGTGCCTGCGGGGCAGCGGGCTGCGTCTGACCGGCGGGGGCGGGCTCGGGCCC
>NZ_LR732827.1:0-233741 GCF_902506155.1 Curtobacterium sp. 8I-2 | reverse complement strand
CGGTGGGCTCCGGCGCGGGGGTCTCGGCCTCCTGCTCGGTGCTCGGAGCGGCCTCGGGCTCTTCAGCTTCGGCAGCGGCGGCGTTGGCGTCGTCGGAGTCGGACGAGTCCGAACCGCCGTCGGACGAACCGGAGCCGTCACCGATCTTCACCAGGGCGGTGCCGACCTCGACGGTCTCGTCCTCTGGCACGAGGATCTCCTCGACGACGCCGGCGATCGGCGACGGGATCTCGGTGTCGACCTTGTCGGTCGAGACCTCGAGCAGCGGCTCGTCGACCTCGACCCGGTCACCGACGTTCTTCAGCCATCGGGTCACCGTGCCCTCGGTGACGCTCTCGCCGAGCGCCGGGAGGTTGACGGATTCGCTCATCGGGTGGACTCCTCTTCGCGGGGGATTGCAGTGGTTGTTGATGTCATTGTCACAGTGCGCTTGCCGGTGCCGGTCACAGCGCGTGCAGCGGCTTGCCCGCGAGGTGCAGGAACGCCTCGCCGAGGGCTTCGTTCTGGGTCGGGTGGCCGTGCACCAGGGGAGCGATGTCCTCGGGGTAGGCCTCCCAGTTGACGGCGAGCTGGGCTTCACCGATGAGCTCACCGACGCGGGCGCCGATCATGCTGACACCGACGACGGGGCCGTCCACGACGCGCACGACCTTGACGGAGCCGGAGGTCCCGATGATGTGGCTCTTGCCGTTGCCGGCCAGGTTGTACTCGTACGAGTCGACCTTGTCGGCGCCGTACTGCTCCTCGGCCTTGGCCTGCGAGAGTCCGACCGACGCGACCTCGGGGTCGGAGTAGGTGATCTTCGGGATGTTCTTGTCCTCGATGACCACCGGGTTGAGGCCGGCGATCTCCTCGGCGACGAAGATGCCCTGCTGGAAGCCGCGGTGCGCGAGCTGCAGGCCGGGGACGATGTCGCCGACGGCGTAGACGTTGGGGATGTTCGTGGCGAGACGCTCGTTCGTGGTGACGAACCCGCGGTCCATCGTCACGCCGACCTCGTCGTAGCCGACGTTCTGCGTGACCGGGCCACGGCCGACGGCGACGAGCAGGACGTCACCGTCGAAGGTCTTGCCGTCCTCCAGCGTGACGACGACGCCGTTCTCGTGCTGCTCGACGCCCTGGAACCGGACACCGAGCGAGAACTCGATGCCGCGCTTGCGGAACGCACGCTCGAGCTGCTTCGACATCGACTCGTCCTCGGCGGGGACCAGGTGCGGCAGGCCCTCGACGATGGTGACCTCGGCGCCGAAGGACTTCCAGACGCTGGCGAACTCGACGCCGATGACGCCGCCGCCGAGGATGACGACCTTGTTCGGGACGTAGTCCATGCGGAGCGCGGTCTCGGAGGTGATCACGCGGCCGCCGATCTCGAGCCCCGGCAGGGACTTCGAGTAGGAGCCGGTCGCGAGCACGATGTTCTTGCCGGTGACGGTCTGGTCGCCGACCTGCACGGTGTTCTGCGAGGTCAGACGGCCCCAGCCCTCGACCACGGTGATGCCGCGGGCCTTGATCAGACCCTGCAGGCCCTTGTACTTGGAGTTGATGATGCCCTGCTGGTAGTCGATGACCTTGGGCACGTCGACACCGGCGAACTCCGCGACCACGCCGTACTTCTCGGCGTCGCGCGTCGCGTCTGCGACCTCGGCCGCGTGCAGCAGTGCCTTCGTCGGGATGCAGCCGCGGTGCAGGCACGTCCCTCCGAGCTTGTCGCCCTCGATGAGCGCGACGCTCATGCCGAGTTCGGCGGCCCGGAGCGCAGCGGCGTACCCACCACTCCCGCCACCGAGGACAACGACGTCGTAAGTCTGTTCCGTCACCTGGTGCAACTCCCTCGTGCGTGTCGGGCCGATCGGGCCCTACGTGGACACCGCGGAGGGCGGCGTCCGACGGTCGGACCGCGTGGTTCCGGTCCCGTCCCGTGCAGTACCGGTGGGAGGCGCGTCAGTGCGCCGTTCCCACCGGTACCAAACCTACTACTCGGACTGGAGGTCTTCTGCGAGAGCGATGAGCGTCCTGACCATCACACCCGTCGCACCCTTGCCCAACCAGGCGTACCCGCCGCCCTTGTTCTCCGACGGACCCGCGATGTCGAGGTGCGCCCAGGGGACACCCTCGCCCGCGAAGCGCTCGAGGAACTTGCCCGCGAGAAGCATGCCGCCGGCGGGGTTGCCGACCGTGGCGTTGACGATGTCGGCGACGTCGCTGGACAGCCGGGCCTCGAGTTCCTCGGGCAGCGGCATCGGCCAGATCGGCTCGGCGACGCCCTCGGCGACGGCGCGGACCTTCGCGACGAGGTCGTCGCTGCCCATCAGGCCGGTCGTGCGGTCGCCGAGCGCGACGACCTGGGCACCGGTCAGCGTGGCGACGTCGACGAGCGCGTCGGGCTGCTCGAGCGATGCGGCGGCCATCCCGTCGCCGAGCACCAGGCGCCCCTCGGCGTCGGTGTTGGTGACCTCGACCGTGGTGCCGTTCTTGAGCATCAGGACGTCGCCCGGGCGGGTCGCGGTGCCGGAGGGCATGTTCTCGGCGAGGGCGAGCCATGCGGTCACCCGCACGTCGAGGCCCAGGCGGGCGGCGGCGACGGTCGCGGCGAGCACCGTGGCGGCACCGGTCATGTCGGTCTTCATCCCGAGCATCGATGCCGCGGGCTTGAGCGAGAGGCCGCCCGAGTCGAAGGTGATGCCCTTGCCGACCAGGGCGAGGTGCTTCGTCGCGGACTCCGGTGCGTACCGGACGACGACCAGACGCGGAGGCCGGGCGGAACCGCGGCCGACGCCGAGGATGCCGCCGAAGCCCTGCTCCTCGAGCGCCTGCTCGTCGAGGACCTCGACCGTGAGCGGCAGGTCCGAGGCGAACCCGGTCGCGACGTCGGCGACGTCCTGCGGCCCGAGGTCACCGGCGGCGGTGTTCACCAGGTCGCGCACGAGCGACGCGGCGTCGGCGACGATCGCCGGGCGCACCGCGGCGTCGGCGGCGACGTCGGCGGGGGCGACGACCTCGATGCGCTGGTCGCCACGGGCCGGGGCCTTGGTGCCGGTGCCCTTGTGGCGCGTGAAGGCGTACGCGCCGAGCGCCGCGCCCTCGAGGGCGGCTTCGACGAGCTCGGCGGAGTCGGTGGGCAGTGCCAGCGTGATCGAGTCGACGCGGGGGAGCTGTCGGACCGCGCTGCCGGCGGCTGCACGGATCGCGGCGGCGCCCGTGGCGGAGCCGAGGCCGATCAGCGCGACCGACTTCGCCCCGACACCGGAGGCGGGGAGTCGGACGAGCTGGTCCTTCGCGCCGGTGACCCCGATCGCGGCGAGGTCGAGGTCGGCGAGGGCGTCGACCGCTCCCAGGGCGCTGGGCGCGAGGGAAGCGGCACTGTCCGCGTCGCCGGAGGATCCCGGACGGACCCCGACGACGAGGACGTCGGCGGTGGTGGTCTCGGGGGGTGAACTGGTGGTGGAGAGCGTCGGTCGGACCATGCCCCAACCCTACCGACGGCCTGTTCGCTGTCGGCGTCGTCGTCGCGCACCGGGGACGTCGGGGGCCCCGCCTAGCATGGGGACGGTGAACCACCCTGAGGAGCTCTACACGTTCGACGCGGACGCCCCGACCGTCCCGGCGGGGTTGCACCTGGTCGCCGGGCTGACCGGGTTCGCCGATGCCGGTTCCGCCGTCGCACAGGTGACGAACTCGATCCTCGAGGACCTCGACACCGAGCTCGTCGCCGAGTTCGACCCCGACGTGCTGCTCGACTGGCGTGCCCGTCGTCCGGTCATCACCTTCGAGCACGACCACATCAGCGCCGTCGAACCGCCCCGTCTTGCACTGCACCTGGTGCGCGACGAGATCGGCCAGCCGTTCCTGTTCCTGTCGGGCTACGAGCCGGACTTCCAGTGGAACCGCTTCGTCCGCGCCGTCACCGGGCTCGCCGCCGACCTGCAGGTCGCCGACACCACCTGGGTGCAGTCGATCCCGATGCCGGTCCCGCACACCCGTCCGATCAGCCTCACCGTCTCGGGCACCCGGGCCGACCTCGTCGAGCAGATGAGCGTCTGGAAGCCCGAGACCCAGGCACCGGCGAACGTCCTGCACCTGGTCGAGCACCGCCTCGCCGAGACGGGTGCGCAGGTGACGGGGCTCGTGCTGCTCGTGCCGCACTACCTGTCCGACACCGAGTTCCCGGACGCCGCCGTCGCAGCGCTCTCCGGCATCGCCGCCGCGACCGGACTGATCTTCCCGACGGACGCCCTGCGCGAGTCGGGTCGCGAGTTCCTGACGCGCGTCGAGGAGCAGGTGGCCGGCAACGCCGAGCTGCAGCGCCTGGTCTCCGTGCTCGAGGAACGGCACGACACCTACATGGAGGGCAACCCCGTCGCGTCGCCGCTCACCGGCGTCGACGGCGAGGTGCCGACCGCCGACGCGATCGCCGCCGAGCTCGAGCGCTTCCTGGCCGACCGGCGCACCCAGGGCGACGCGACCGACTGACCGTCGCGTCGGATCCGGACGCTCCGACAGGACGGCCTGGAGGCGCGGTGCGGGCCCGCACCGCGCCTCCAGGCCGTTCCGTCGTCACCTGCACGACGTGACCCGCGTTCGCGACGGCTGTCGCGTATCGACGTGGGAACGCGTCGGTAGCCTGGTCCGGTGAACTCCCGTCGTGCCTTCCTGATCTGGGGCGTCGCGGTCCTCGCGTACGTCCTCGCCGTCGTGCAACGGTCCTCGCTCGGAGTGTCCGGCGTCGACGCGCAGGACCGGTTCGCCGTCTCGGCGGCCGTCCTGTCGACGCTCGCCGTGGTGCAGATCGCCGTCTACGCGGGGCTGCAGATCCCGGTGGGGATCGCGCTCGACCGCGTCGGACCGCGCAGGCTCGTGCTCCTCGGTGCCGCACTGCTGGTCGTCGGACAGGCGATCGTCGCGGTGTCGCCCTCGATCGGGCCGGCCATCGCTGGGCGGGTGCTGGTCGGGGCCGGTGACGCGATGACCTTCATCTCGGTGATCCGCCTGGTACCGATGTGGTTCAGCGGCCGGATCCTGCCGCAGATCTCGCAGTGGACGGGCAACCTCGGGCAGATCGGCCAGGTCCTGTCGGCGTTCCCGTTCGCCGTGCTCCTGCACTCGGTGGGGTGGACCCCGGCGTTCGGCGTCGCTGCCGCGGCCAGCGCGGTCGGTCTGGTGCTCGCCGCCGTGTTCGTCCGGAACGGTCCGGTGCCGGTGCGGACCGACACGATCCCGCTGCCGCACTCGTGGGGTGCCGCGTTCAGCACCTTCGGGCACGCGCTCCGGCGCCCCGGCACACAGCTCGGGTTCTGGTCGCACTACGTCACGCAGTCCTCGGGCACGGTGTTCTCGCTGCTGTGGGGCGTCCCGATGCTCCGGGGACTCGGGTACTCCCCGGGCGAGGCGGCGGGCTTCCTCACGATCATCGTGGTGGTCGGGTTCGTCGCCGGTCCGGTGCTCGGCGTGCTCTGCGCACGGTTCCCGATGCGCCGGTCGAACCTGGTGCTCGGCGTGGTCGTGCTGCTCGCGGTGCTCTGGACGGCGATCCTGCTCTGGCCCGGGCACCCGCCGACCTGGCTGCTCGTGCTGCTCGTCGTCGCGATGGGCATCGGCGGACCCGGTTCGCTCATCGGCTTCGACTTCGCCCGGACCTTCAACCCGGTCGGCTCGCTCGGCTCGGCGAACGGTGTGGTGAACGTCGGCGGGTTCCTCGCGGCGTTCGTGATGATGTACCTGATCGGCGTCGTCCTCGACGTGGCGGCGCGGGCATCGGGCACCACGGTGTTCGCCTGGGAGAACTTCCGGATCGCCCTCACGGTGCAGTACGTCGTGGTCGGGTTCGGCGTCGGGATGCTCCTGCACGCCCGCCGCCGGACCCGTCGGGTGCTGCACTCGGAAGAGGGAATACGCGTCGGACCACTCTGGGTTGCACTCGTTGCACGCCTGCGGAGGCGGCACGTGCAATAATGATCACGGACCCGTTCGGGACCCCTGTCTGTCGGAGCACTTCGGTGCGCCGGTGAACTCGGGGGACTTGACATGGGTCCTAGTGCTGCCCGGAACGGTAGGACTCGTACGACGCGGGGGACTGCGGCGCGGGACCTGGGCGGCGAGGGAAGCCACGACCCCACGAACGTGGCACGACGAGAGAGGTGATCGCATGGCTGCCCGGAGCACGACGATCGATCCCACGAAGGACACCGAGCCCGAGGGCGCTGTGGCAGAGGACGCCACCGCCACCGAGGGCACCGCAGCGCCGAAGAAGCGCGCCACGAAGGCCCCCGCCACGAAGGCCCCTGCCAAGAAGGCGCCTGCCAAGAAGGCAGCACCCAAGGCGAAGAAGACCGACGCCGTCGACGAGGCCATCGCCTCGGACGAGCCGGTCGAGGAGCCGACCGACGAGGCCGACGACACCGACGACAAGACGGCCAAGCCGGACGCCGCTGCCGCGGTCGCCGCCGGTGCGCTCGTCATCTCGCAGACCGACGACGACGAGGCACCGGTCTACTCCACGACCATCACGGGTGCCACCGCCGACCCGGTGAAGGACTACCTCAAGCAGATCGGCAAGGTCGCCCTGCTCAACGCCGAGCAGGAGGTCGAGCTCGCGATGCGCATCGAGGCCGGCCTGTTCGCCGAGGACAAGCTGCAGCACTCGACGGGGCTGTCGAAGCCCGCCGAGCGTGAGCTGCGCTGGGTTGCCCGTGACGGTCAGCGTGCGAAGTCGCACCTGCTCGGCGCGAACCTCCGTCTGGTCGTCTCGCTGGCCAAGCGCTACACCGGTCGCGGCATGCAGTTCCTGGACCTCATCCAGGAAGGCAACCTGGGCCTGATCCGTGCGGTCGAGAAGTTCGACTACACCAAGGGCTTCAAGTTCTCGACGTACGCGACCTGGTGGATCCGTCAGGCCATCACCCGCGCCATGGCCGACCAGGCCCGCACCATCCGCATCCCGGTGCACATGGTCGAGGTCATCAACAAGCTCGCCCGCGTGCAGCGCCAGATGCTGCAGGACCTCGGTCGCGAACCCACTCCGGAAGAGCTCGCACGCGAGCTCGACATGACCCCGGAGAAGGTCGTCGAGGTGCAGAAGTACGGTCGCGAGCCGATCTCGCTGCACACGCCCCTGGGTGAGGACGGCGACTCCGAGTTCGGTGACCTCATCGAGGACACCGAGGCGGTCGTGCCGGCCGACGCGGTGGGCTTCACGATGCTGCAGAAGCAGCTCGAGAGCCTGCTCGACTCCCTGTCCGAGCGCGAGGCGGGCGTCATCCGCATGCGCTTCGGCCTGGGCGACGGCCAGCCGAAGACCCTCGACCAGATCGGTGACACGTTCGGCGTGACGCGCGAGCGCATCCGTCAGATCGAGTCCAAGACGATGGCGAAGCTCCGCCACCCGTCGCGGTCGCAGTCGCTGCGCGACTACCTCGAGTAAGCCGGCATGCGCTTCTTCATCCCGATCCTGATCGGGCGGATCCTCCGTGCCCTCGCCCGTGCGCGGGGCGGTGGATCCGCCTACCCGGGGTTCATCGTCCTGAAGCTCGTGCCGGACTTCCTGCAGCACGTGACGAAGCAGTTCCCGAACGGCGTCGTCTTCGTGCTCGGTTCGAACGGCAAGTCGACGACGACGCACATGATCTCCGACATCGTCCGGGCCCACGGGCTCCGTGTCTTCACGAACCCGTCGGGCGCGAACCTGCCGCAGGGCATCGCGTCGGCCCTGCTGTCCGAGGTCTCGCTGACCGGACGTCTCAAGGCGGACATCGGCATCCTCGAGGTCGACGAGGCCTTCGCGGTGGAGCTCGCCGGCATCCTGTCGCCCTCGACGGTGACGATGCTCAACGTGCAGGTCGACCAGCTGTACCGGTTCTTCGAGACCGAGCGTGTGGCGACGATGATGCTCGACACCGCCGCACTGTCGACGGCGAACGTCATCACGAACCACGACGACCAGTTCCTCGACGGCTACAGCGGCACCCCGGGGCAGCGCGTCCTGCGGTTCGGTGCGAGCGACGAGGTCATCGCCGCAGCGCCGAACGGCCTGCAGAACGCTGACTCGTTCGACGCCGGTGACCGTGCCCAGCACACCGCCGACGCCGAGGTCGTGGCCCACACGGGCGACGGCGCGACGATCCGCTTCGACGGCGCCGAGATCCCGGTCCGTCTGCCCGCCCGCGGCCTGCACTACGCGGTCGACGCCGCCGCGGCCACCGCGACGGCGAGTGCGGCCCTCGGTGCGCAGTTCCGCGCCGACGCCGTGACGAAGGCCTTCGGCACGATGAAGCCGGCCTACGGCCGTGGCGAGCGGCTCCCCATCGCGGGCGAGTCCGCCGAGTTCACGATGTTCAAGAACGCCGCGAGCCTGCAGCTCAACCTCGACGCCCTGCCGGACCAGCCCGAGCAGGTCCTCATGGCGATCGACGAGGGCACGCCGGACATCTCCTGGATCTACGACATCGACTTCTCGAAGCTCGACCACGTGGACGTCGTCTCCGGCGACAAGGCGTGGCAGATCGCGATCGCGCTCGAGCATGCCGGTGTCCGCATCGGCCGGGTCGAGCCCGACGTCGAGGCTGCCATCAAGCACATGGAGCAGCTCGGTTCGACGACCCGTGGGACGAAGAACTTCATCGTCAACTACGAGATCATGATGATCGCCCGCAAGGCCCTCGGCCACCCGGACATGGAGAAGACCGCATGACGGCCGACCGGCTGACCATCCTGCACGTCTACCCCCGGCAGATGGGTGTCTCGGGCGACCGCGGCAACGTCGCGGCCCTGGTGCGCCGTGCGGCCGCCGCGGACATCGAAACGCAGGTGCTGGAGTACGCGCCCGGCGACGACCTGCCGACCACGGCGGACGTCGTCGTGATCGGCAACGGACCGCTCAGCGCCATGCGCTCCCTGGGCGACGACGTCGCACGCATCGGTGGAACGCTCCGTGCGTTCGCGGCCGATGGCGTGCCGGTCATCGCCGTCGGCGGCGGCTTCGACCTCGCGACGAACGAGGTCGTGCCGACCGAGGGCGCGCCGCTCGCCGGATTCGGTGTGTTCGACGCCCGTGCCGTGCGCGGTGCCGAGCGCCGCGTGAACTACTTCGTGCTCGAGACCCGGTACCCGCTGCTCCCCGGAGCGCCGAAGCGTCTCGCCGGCTTCGAGGACCACGCCACCCGCATCGAGCTCGCAGCCGGCGTGACGCCCTTCGCCGACGTCGTCTCCGGCGGCGGCAACCAGGCCGGCTCGCCGGTCGAGGGCGCGATCGTCGGGAACTCCTTCGGCACGCACACCCAGGGTCCGGTCCTGCCGCTCAACCCGCAGCTGACCGACGGTGTCCTCGCTGCAGCCACTGCACGGCTGGGCCGCGAGTACGCGCCGAACGCGGAGCAGACGGCGACCATCGACCGCTACGCACGTGAAGCGCGCGCCACGGTCGACCGGTACGTCGACAAGGCGTTCAAGCGCATCGCCTGACGCACGAAGCAGAAAGCCGGGTCCCGACGGGACCCGGCCCTCTTCGTGTCCGCGCGTTCTGAGCCGGGCTGCAGACGGACAGGAGGCGCGGTGCCAGCTGGCACCGCGCCTCCTGTCCGTCTGCAGGTCGCGACTACTTCGACTCGTAGAGTCGGCTGCTCTCGTCGTGCCACTCGATGGCGGTCGCCGCGAGCTTGTCCTTGAACTCGGCGCCGTGGTGGGCGCAGAAGTAGAGCTCGCCGCTCGACATGGTGGCTCGGATGTAGGCCTGCGCCCCGCAGCTGTCGCAACGGTCGGCGGCGGTCAGCTGGTGGTTGCTGACTTCGTCGATGGAGGGGTCCTGCACGGTCTGGGTCATTGCTGTGCTCCTCACGGATCGCAGGTGGTGCCGGGTGGTTGCACCATTTCAACACGTGATGCCTGGGAGCGACGCATTGTCGCGGCCTGTTTCGCTCAGCGCGGATCGGATGGCCCCAGTGCGAGTGTCCACACGGTGCTGTCGGTGCCGCTCGGTAAACTCCGACGGTGAGCTCCGACTACTCCGCACGCCATCTCTCCGTCCTCGAAGGGCTCGAGGCGGTCCGGAAGCGGCCGGGCATGTACATCGGGTCGACGGACTCCCGCGGCCTCATGCACTGCCTGTGGGAGATCATCGACAACTCGGTCGACGAAGCCCTGGCGGGACACGGTGACGAGATCGGCGTCGTGCTGCACGCCGACGGCTCCGTCGAGGTCCGCGACACCGCCCGCGGCATCCCCGTCGACGTCGAACCGAAGACCGGCCTGACCGGGGTCGAGGTCGTGTTCACCAAGCTGCACGCCGGTGGCAAGTTCGGCTCCGGGTCGTACGCGGCCTCGGGCGGGCTGCACGGCGTCGGGGCCTCGGTCGTGAACGCCCTGTCGGAGCGTCTCGACGTCGAGGTCGACCGTGGCGGCAAGACCTACGCCATGTCGTTCCACCGTGGTGAGCCCGGCATCTTCGACGACAGCAAGGGCATCGGCCCGGACGCCCCGTTCGCGCCCTTCACGTCGGGCAGTGAACTGCGTGTGGTGGGCAAGGTCAAGAAGGGCGTCACCGGTTCCCGGATCCGGTACTGGGCGGACCGCCAGATCTTCACCGCCGACGCCCGGTTCAGCACCGACGACCTGGTCACCCGTGCACGCCAGACTGCGTTCCTCGTGCCCGGGCTCGGCATCACCATCACCGACGAGCGCGCTGCGTCGATCGACGCCGCTGCCGCCCGTGCCGAGGCGACGGGCACCACCGTGGCTGCCGGCCCGGTGGTCGAGCGGTTCCGGTACGAGGGCGGGATCGGCGAGTTCGTCGAGCACCTCGCCGTCGACAGCCCCCTGACCGACGTCTGGCGTGTGCAGGGCACCGGGACCTTCACCGAGACCGTGCCGATGCTCGACGACAAGGGCCACATGGTCTCCACCTCGGTCGAGCGCGAGTGCGAGGTCGACCTGGCACTCCGCTGGGGCAGTGGCTACGAGACCGTGTTCCGCAGCTTCGTCAACATCATCGCGACGCCGAAGGGCGGCACCCACCAGGCTGGGTTCGAGTCCGGTGTCGTGAAGGCCGTCCGCGCCCAGGTCGAGGCGAACGCCCGCAAGCTCAAGGTCGGGCAGGACAAGCTCGACAAGGACGACGTCCTCGCCGGCATGACCGCCGTGCTGACCGTGCGGTTGCCCGAGCCACAGTTCGAGGGGCAGACGAAGGAGATCCTCGGCACCCCGGCGGTCCGCAAGATCGTCGACCAGGTGGTGTCGAAGCGCATCACCGAGATCCTGACCTCGACGCAGCGTACCGAGAAGGCGCAGTCGGCCGCCCTGCTCGAGAAGGTCGTGTCCGAGATGAAGACCCGCATCTCGGCGCGGGCGCACAAGGAGACCCAGCGGCGCAAGAACGCGCTCGAGAACTCCTCGCTGCCGACGAAGCTCGCGGACTGCCGCTCGCAGGAGACCGAGGGCACCGAGCTCTTCATCGTCGAGGGCGACTCGGCCCTGGGCACCGCGAAGCTCGCGCGCAACAGCGAGTACCAGGCGCTGCTGCCGATCCGCGGCAAGATCCTCAACGTGCAGAAGGCGTCCGTGTCGGACATGCTCTCGAACGTCGAGTGCGCGTCGATCATCCAGGTCATCGGTGCCGGTTCGGGTCGGACGTTCGACATCGACCAGGCCCGCTACGGCAAGATCATCATCATGTCCGACGCCGACGTCGACGGCGCCCACATCCGCACACTGCTGCTGACGCTGTTCTTCCGGTACATGCGGCCGATGATCGAGCAGGGCCGGGTCTTCGCCGCCGTGCCGCCGCTGCACCGGGTCGTCGTGGTGAACCGCGGCAAGCCGAACGACACGCTGTACACGTACTCCGAACAGGAGCTGCAGACGGTGTTGAAGAAGCTCGAGAAGACGGGCAAGAAGTACCAGGAGCCGATCCAGCGGTACAAGGGTCTCGGCGAGATGGACGCGGACCAGCTGGCGGAGACCACGATGGACCGTGCGCACCGAACCCTGCGCCGGGTGAACGTGACCCATGCCGAGGGCGCTGCGAAGGTGTTCGAGCTCCTGATGGGCAACGACGTGGCGCCGCGCAAGGAGTTCATCCTGGCCGGCGAGGGCCTCGACCGCGACCGCATCGACGCGTAGCGGCGCGGCGGCAGCCCGAGTCTCGGTGCCGCCAGAGCGACACCGTGCCGCCACCGTGCGCGGTCCGTGCTGCCGAAGCGACAGTCTCCCGCGAACCGTTCGCGGGACACTGTCGCTCTCGCGAGCAAGCGAGCGCGCGCAGCGGACGGACGGACGGCCGGCGCCCGCCTACGCCTCGCCGGCGGTGCCGTCGAGCGTCGCGGCGCTGCCGCCGATCGAGCCGATGACGGCCTCGAGCGGTGCGCCCGACCCGTCACGCTTCGACAGCCAGTCGGGCAGGGTGCGGGCGGCGCCGTCGGTGCCGACAGCGTGCGGCGGCGCGATGCCCGCCCAGCCGACGGTGAGCCCGTCCTCGCCCTTCAGGAACGCGTGCGCCCGGACACCCTGGGTCGCGCGGCCCTTCGCCGGGAACTCCGACAGCGCGGAGACCTTGGCGCGGCCGGCGTCGGTACCGGGCAGCGCGGTCGAGGTCGTGGACACCGTGGCGACCACGGCGTCGTCGGAGCGTGCGACGGACCCGAACCAGATCACGGCGGCGCCGTCGGCCAGGGCCATGCCGGCCACTCCACCGGCGGGCAGCCCCTGCGCCCGGACGACGGACGCCGGGAACCGCAGCAGCTGCGCGTTCGAGCTGATGAACACCAGGTCGTCGGACTCCGGGGCCTGGGCGGCACCGACCACCGCGTCTCCGGGCTTCAGGCCGATGGCGACGAACTCGGGCTTGTCCGGCCAGGCGCCTGGGACGACGCGCTTCACGACGCCGTGCGCGGTACCGATCGCCAGCGAGTCCGACGATGCCCCACCGAGGTCGACGAGCGCGACGACCGTCTCGCCCTTGGTGAGCGCCAGGAAGTCGGTGACCCGGACGCCGGCGTCGAGCCGGACCGCTGCGGGCGGCACGGCGGGGACGTCGACGGGGGAGAGCCGCAGGACCCGCCCGGTGGAGGTCAGGGCGCCGAGCTGCCCGCGGACTGTGCTCACCACGGCGGAGCGGACGGCGTCGTGCTTCGAGCGCTTCGGCACGCGGACGATGCCGAGTTCCGACGTCGGGATGTCGACGCGGATGAGCCGCCCGGTGGTCGAGAGCAGCACGCGGCAGGGGGAGTCGGCGATCTGCAGGGACTCCGGGTCGACCGCGGCTTTCCGACCGCCCTTGACCGGGGCGTCCGCCTCGGTGAGCAGGGTGCGGCGCGGGGTCGCGAACTTGTCGGAGACCTCGGTCAGCTCGAGGGCGACCTGCGCGCGGAGCCGTTCGTCGGACGCCAGCAGTTCTTCGAGGGCGGCGATGTCGGCGAGCAGCTGGTCACGCTCGGCCTCGAGCTCCATCCGCGAGAACTTCGTCAGGCGACGCAGGCGCAGCTCGAGGATGTACTCGGCCTGCACCTCGGACAGGTCGAAGACGTCGCGCAGGCGGTTGCGCGCCGCCTCGGAGTCGTCGGACGTGCGGATGACCTGGATGACCTCGTCGATGTCGAGGATCGCGATGAGCAGACCCTCGACCAGGTGCAGCCGTTCCTTGCGACGTGCCAGGCGGTACTGCGACCGGCGTGTGACGACGTCGAGCCGGTGCTGCACGTAGACGTCGAGGAGCTCGCGCAGCCCGAGGGTGCGGGGTGACCCGCCGACCAGGGCGACGTTGTTGATGCCGAAGCCGTCCTCGAGCGGGGTGTGCTTGTAGAGCTGCTCGAGCACGGCGGTGGGGTTGAAGCCGCTCTTGATGCCGATGACGAGCCGGAGCCCGTGGTTGCGGTCGGTCAGGTCGTTGACGTCCGAGATGCCGACGAGCTTCTTGGACTGGACGCCGTCCTTGATCTTCTCGATGACGCGCTCGGGGCCGACCAGGTAGGGCAGCTCGGTGACGACGAGGCCGACCTTGCGCGGGGTGAGGTTCTCGACGCTCACCTTGGCTCGGGTGCGGAACGAACCGCGGCCGGTGGCGTAGGCGTCGCGGACCCCGGAGAGCCCGACGATGGTGCCGCCGGACGGCAGGTCAGGCCCGGGCACGAACTCCATGAGCTCTTCGAGGGTGGCCTGCGGGTTCATGAGCAGGTGCTTCGCGGCCTCGACGACCTCGCCCAGGTTGTGCGGTGCCATGTTCGTCGCCATGCCCACCGCGATGCCGGAGGCACCGTTGACGAGCAGGTTCGGGAACGCCGCCGGCAGCACGCCGGGCTGCATGATCTGGTTGTCGTAGTTCGGGACGAAGTCGACGACGTCCTCGCCCAGGCCCTCGGTCATCGCCATCGACGGTTCGGCGAGCCGTGCCTCGGTGTAGCGGGCTGCAGCGGGACCGTCGTCGAGTGAGCCGAAGTTGCCGTGGCCGTCGACGAGCGGCACGCGCATCGTGAACGGCTGGGCCATCCGGACCAGGGCGTCGTAGATCGCGCCGTCGCCGTGCGGGTGCAGCTTGCCCATCACCTCGCCGGTGACGCGGGCGCTCTTGACGTGTCCGCGGTCGGGGCGCAGCCCCATCTCGGCCATCTGGTACAGGATCCGGCGCTGCACCGGCTTCAGGCCGTCGCGGGCGTCGGGCAGTGCCCGCGAGTAGATGACGGAGTACGCGTACTCGAGGAAGGAACCCTGCATCTCCTCGGAGACGTCGACGTCCTCGATGCGCTCACCGTCGGGCAGGCCGACTACATCCGTGCGTGCCATGGCACCTTTCTGGAAGACCAGAGTCGTCTGGAAGACTCGTGGAATGGGAACAAGCGTACCGACGGCCCCCGACGGCGTCGCGAACCTCGCCGACGTCTTCCCGAGTTGCCTCGTCGCGCTCGGTGCTGCGGACGATGCGTGGTTGCGTGGCAACGGCCTGGAGGCCCGGATCACCCTCCGCCCCGCCCGCTCGGCGATCGTCGTGCTGGTCGACGGCCTCGGGTCCGCCGCGCTGTCCGCGCGCGCCGGGCACGCCCGCTGGCTGACCGGCGCGAAGGGCACCGGCACCGCGAAGAAGCTGCGGAGCGGGTTCCCGACCACGACCGCGGCCGCACTGAGCACGCTCACGACGGGCCGATCGCCCGGCACCCACGGGGTGATCGGCTACAGCGGCTGGAACCCGGACACCGGTGCCGTGATGAACCTGCTCGGAGGCTGGGACACCGAGGTGCCCGCCGACTGGTTCCTGACGCAGACGCTGTTCACCCGGGCGGCTGAGCTCGGACTCGACCCGGTCGTCGTCGGGCCGGACCGGTACCGATCGTCCGGGATGACCGCGAACGTACTCGGCGGTGCGCGGTACGTCTCGGCGGACTCGATCGCCCAGCGGGTCGACGCCGCCCTGGCCGAGACCGACTCCGGTCGGTCGCTCGTCTACCTGTACGTGCCGGAGCTCGACTCGATCGGCCACAAGTCCGGCTGGCAGTCCGACCGGTGGACGGCCGCGCTCGAGTTGCTCGACGGGGAACTCGCCCGGCTCGACGCCCGCAGCGCCGACGACGTGGGCGTCCTGGTGACGGCGGACCACGGTGTGCTCGACGTGCCGGACCACGCGAACATCGCGATCGACCCGCTGCTGCTCACCGACGTCGTCGGTGTCGCAGGAGACCCGCGCTGCCGACAGCTCACGGTCGCACCGGGCACCGACGTCCGCGCCCTCGTCGGTGCGTTCCGCGCGCGCTACGGCAAGAAGGCGTCCGTCGCCAGCCGTGCCGAGGCGATCGAGGCCGGGTGGTTCGGGCAGGTGTCCGACGAGGTGGTGCCGCGCATCGGTGACGTGCTCGTCGTGGCGCGAGGCTCGTGGGCGTTCAACGACGACCGAGCCCTGCGCGAGGACGAGACACCGAAGCGCATGATCGGCCAGCACGGCGCGATGACCGACGAGGAGACGATCGTCCCGCTCCGGCTCGCCGGTGCCTTCGCCCACTAGGGGCGTCAGCGCGGCCGCGCGGTGGTCCGGATCAGGCGGGGTCGTCGTCCGGGCGGGTGCCGAAGACGATCTCGTCCCAGCTCGGCATCGAGCGGCGGCTGCGCTTCTTGCGTTCGCCACGGCTCTCGGGCTCCGGCGCCGAGGCCGGACGGCCGTCGGTCGACTGCGGTGCGGTGTCGTTCGCGCCGCCGTCCTCGAAGCCCTGCAGCGGGATGTCGACGACGCTGATCGAGGTCCCGCGGGCGGGCTCGTCACGCTGTTCGCCGAAGGACGCGGCCTCACGCTCACCACGGCGACGGCGCAGCGCCTCGAGCAGGTCGGCGGTCTCGTTGCCGGGAGCACGCTCTTCCACGGTGGCCTGGCCGATGCGGGGCAGCGGCGCACGGAGCGGTGCGTGCTGGGACGGTTCGGGCTCGGCGGCCGGCTGCTCCGGCTCGTCGACGCGGAAGGCTCCGGAGTCGAAGCGGGTGCCGTCGTCGTCCTGCTGCTCGAACTCGACCGCACGCAGGCGCGGGGCGATGCCCTCGTCGTCGGTGTGCGACAGCCGGTGGGCGTCACCGTTGTCGGGCGCGAGGGTCGAGGTCTTCGGGTCGAAACGCCACTGGGCGTCGTGCTCGACCTCGCCCGCGGTGTAGCGGACGCGGACCTGCCAGCCGCTCTCCGGGTGCTTCCAGGAGCCCCAGGTGATCGCGGTGGCCTCGCCGGCCTCGAGCTTCGCGGTGATCGCGGGGCCGAAGGTGTCGGGGGCCTCGTCGTCGACCGGGGTGACCGGGACGCGGTGCGAGGCGTCGAGGATGAAGGCGCGCTCCGCCAGGACCGGGCCCTCGAAGCGACGGACGTACTCGACGTCGACGTCGAGCGCGGCAGCCACGTCGGCGGCGTCGGCGCCACCGCGGATCCGTGCCTGGACGTCCTTGGGGGAGACCCGCTTCTGCGGACCGGCGTCGGGGTTCGCCTGGCGCACCTGACCCGCCAGCGACGACGAGACGGGCAACCGGAACTCGGTGCCGCCGTCGGTCGCCAGGAGGAGTGCGCCGGACTCGACTCCGATGACTCTCACGTCTTGCATGGTTCCGCCTTCCCAGCGTCGCGTACGGTCCTGCTGTCGTACCCCGTGAGTATGCAGGGAGGACGGACGGTTTCCGGGGAGGCGCACGGGCGTGCCGCGCACATCCGCAGGCCGATCCGAGAGCGCGCCGGAGCCCGGCAACGGGTGTCGGGAATGTCCGGTTCGGGTCACCGGTTGCACAGCCAGCACGACCCGCCGCAGCACTCGGTTTGCGCATCGGCGGGGCGTGGTGCAAACTGTCGCCGCCGATCACCCGGCGACGACCTCTCGATACGAGAATGGATGGGCATGGCCACCGATTACGACGCCCCCCGGAAGACCGACGACAACTCTGACTCAGAGTCGATCGAGGCCCTCAAGGAGCGCGTTCCCGACAAGATGTCGGGGGTCGTCGACGATGATTCCGACAACCCCGGCAGCTTCGAACTCGCCGGGCAGGACCTCAGCGACGTCGACCTCGACGTCGTGGTGCTGCCCCCGCAGGTCGATGAGTTCACCTGCGTCGAGTGCTTCCTCGTGAAGCACCGTTCCCAGCTCGACCACGAGTCGAAGCTCGGACCGGTCTGCGCGGAGTGCGCGTCGCTCTAGCGAGCACAGCCGCGTCGTCCTCGACGCAACGATCAGCGAAGGCCCCGCGTCCCGATGGGATGCGGGGCCTTCGTCGTGGGCTGCGAGGCGGGGCCGAGCCGCGCCTCCAGGGCCGTTGCCCGTGGTCCGTCAGGACCGCAGCGCCTCGACGACCTTGCCCGGGTGGCGGACGCTGACCAGCCAGTAGGGCGTCGGGTCGGCGTCGTCGCGCACCTCGACCTTGACGACCCCCCGCACGTAGCCGCGGAAGAGGGTCCAGGCGCGGGCGTCGAGTGCCGGGCCGCGCTGCTCGGTGGCCGCCGTGCCCTCGAACGCCTCGGTCGTGCCCACGAGCGTCCGGGGGAGGTGTGCCCTGCCCGCGCGGAACTCGGTGTCGGTGACCTCGATGGTGGGTGCGAGTACCCACAGGAGCACGAGGACCCCGAGCTCCATCCCGATCGCCACGAGGACGCCGGCCAGGACGCTGATGGGGAGGAAGACGAGCAGGGTGGCGGGGATCACGAGCGCCGTCGCCAGGTACAGGGCGGGCGGGGCCCAGAGTCGTTCGCGGTACAGGGTCACGGGTCCATTCGATCACGAGCGGACGAGGTCACGGAACGGTCACGGCTGCACTACCCTCGTCACGTGACCGAACCAGTCGACGTCCTCTGGACCGGGGAGCACGCTCCCGGCCACGCCCACCCCGGCGACGCGGGTGCCGATCTCGTCTCCACCGAGGCCTTCGTGCTGCAGCCGGGCGAGCGACACCTGGCCGCCACCGGACTGCGGATCGCGCTGCCCGAGGGGTACGCCGCGTTCGTGGTCCCGCGCAGCGGCCTGGCGGCGAAGCACGGCATCACGATCGTGAACAGCCCCGGCACCGTCGACTCCGGCTACCGCGGCGAGATCAAGGTCGCGCTGCTCAACACGGACCAGACGGAACCGTACGAGGTCCACGTGGGCGACCGCATCGCCCAGTTGATCGTGATGCCGGTGCCGCAGGTGACCTACACCCGGGTCGACGAGCTGCCGGACAGCGTCCGCGGACAGGGCGGGTTCGGCTCGTCGGGCTACGGTGACCGGAGCGGCGCCGTGCACGGTGCCGCCGCAGACGCTCAGGAAGGGACGCGCGCATGAAGTTCGGCCGACGCAAGCAGGACGAGGTCGAGGTGGCGGACGCCGTCGCCGACGACATCGAGGTCGCGGACACGTCCCCCGAGGTCGACATCGCGACCGATGCAGACGCGGACCACGACGAGGTCGACGCGGTCGCCCCGACGGACAAGTCCGCTCCGGACGACCGGGCCGAGAACGGCCCCCACGACGAGACCGAGGCGAACCTGGTCCGCCCCTACGTCGACCTGGGCGGGGTGAAGGTGCTCCCGCGTGAGGGCCTGCACCTGCGCCTCGAGGTCGAGGAGGGCTCGCAGCGCGTCGTCGCGGTCGGGCTCGACTACGACGACTCCACGCTGCAGGTCCAGCCGTTCGCCGCGCCCCGGTCCACCGGCCTGTGGCACGAGATCCGCGCCCAGATCGCCGAGCAGATCGAGCGCCAGGGCGGTGTCGTGACCGAGGTCGACGGCCCGTTCGGCCCCGAGCTCCGGGCGTCCGTGCCGGTCGCCGTGGATGGTGACGGCGGCACCGCCGGTTCCCGTCCGGCCCGCTTCGTCGGCGTCGACGGCCCGCGCTGGTTCCTGCGCGGCGTGATCGCCGGCAAGGCCGCCGAGCAGCCCGACGACGCGAGCGAGATCGAGGAGTTGTTCCGCAGCGTCGTCGTCGTGCGCGGCACGACGCCGATGCCGCCGCGCGACCTCATCCCGCTGCACATGCCCAAGTCGACGCAGACCGCGATCTGACGGCCTGACGAGCAACCCCGCCTGGAGGCACGGTGCCGGACCACGACGACACCCCACGACCCGAGACGGCTGGCCCCGACCCCGCTGCACCGGCAGCTGAGTCGTCGGTGGCGCCGTCGTTCTCCGCGCAGTTCCGTGACGCGGTGCAGAACGCCGGCATCGCCCGCGTCGCGCCCGGCGAGGCACCGTCCGGTCGGGCCCTGCTGGGCGCGGTCGGCGGGGTTCGTGGGCTCGCCGAGTCGGTGCTGCCCGGGTTCGCGTTCCTGGTCGTCTACGCGATCACGAAGGAGCTCGTGCCCAGCGTCGTGATCCCCGTGGTCGTCGGCCTGGTGTTCGTGGTGCTCCGGCTGGTGCAGCGGCAGTCGGTGACGATGTCGTTCGCGGGCATCCTCGGCGTCGCGGTCTCGGCCGGCCTCGCGCTCATCACCGGCCGCGCGGAGAGCAACTTCATCCCCGGCATCATCATCAACGCGGTCTGGCTCGTCGGGCTGCTGATCACGCTGGCGATCCGCTGGCCGCTCATCGGGCTCGTCGTCGGCTTCCTGCTGCCCGCGAACGAGGACGGCTCGCACGTCGACTGGCGTGCCGACCCGGTCAAGCGGCGGGTCCTGACGGTCGCCACCTGGATCTGGGTCGGCCTGTTCGCCGTCCGGCTCGCGGTGGAGGTCCCGCTCTACCTGACAGCGCAGGTCGAACTGCTCGCCGGGCTGAAGCTCATCCTCGGCGTGCCGCTGTACGCGGCGGTGCTCTGGGTGACGTGGCTGCTGGTCCGCACCGTGTTCGTCCGGCGCGACGACGTCGCCGCGGTGTAGAGTTCTCTCGACATCAAGATAGTTCCTGCCGGGCGCGCACGTGTCCGCGGGATTAGGTTTGCCTTGCTGGTGGGACGGTCCACGGCCCGCGAGGATGAGGGCAAACCGATCAGTAGGGAGGCGGCACGGTGGCTGCAGTCAATAGCTTCGGCTCGAAGGACACACTGTCGGTTGGGGGTGTCGACTACGCGATCCACCGGATCGACTCGGTTCCCGGGCACGAGAAGTTGCCCTACAGCCTGAAGGTGCTGCTCGAGAACCTCCTCCGCACCGAGGACGGCAAGAACGTCACCGAGGGGCAGATCCGGGCGCTCGGCTCCTGGCGTCCCGACGCGGAACCCGACACCGAGATCCAGTTCTCGCCGGCGCGCGTCGTCATGCAGGACTTCACGGGTGTGCCGTGCATCGTCGACCTCGCCACCATGCGCGAGGCCATGGCGGACATCGGCGGCGACCCGAACAAGATCAACCCGCTGTCGCCGGCCGAGATGGTCATCGACCACTCCGTCATCGCCGACCTGTTCGGCAGCACGGACGCCCTGCAGCGCAACACCGACCTGGAGTACGAGCGGAACGGTGAGCGCTACCAGTTCCTCCGTTGGGGCCAGACCGCGTTCGAGGACTTCAAGGTCGTCCCGCCCGGCACCGGCATCGTGCACCAGGTGAACATCGAGTACCTGGCGAAGGTCACCTACACGCGTGACTTCGACGGTGAGACCTACGCGTACCCGGACACCCTGGTCGGCACCGACTCGCACACCACGATGGTGAACGGCCTCGGCGTGCTCGGCTGGGGTGTCGGCGGCATCGAGGCCGAGGCCGCGATGCTCGGCCAGCCCGTGTCGATGCTCATCCCGAAGGTCGTCGGCTTCAAGCTCTCCGGCGAGATCCCGGCCGGCGTGACCGCGACCGACGTGGTGCTCACCATCACGCAGGAGCTCCGCAAGCACGGCGTCGTCGGCAAGTTCGTCGAGTTCTACGGCGAGGGCGTCAGCGCCGTCCCGCTCGCCAACCGCGCCACCATCGGCAACATGTCGCCCGAGTTCGGTTCCACCGCGGCGATCTTCCCGGTCGACGACGTCACGCTCGACTACCTGCGCCTGACCGGTCGCGACGAGGCACAGATCGCCCTGGTCGAGGCGTACTCCAAGGCCCAGGGCCTGTGGCACGACGCCTCGGTCGAGCCCAACTACTCCGAGTACATGGAGCTCGACCTGTCCACGGTCGTGCCCTCCATCTCGGGCCCGAAGCGTCCGCAGGACCGCATCGAGCTGTCGAAGGCCAAGGACCAGTTCGAGGTCGACCTCGCCAACTACGCGAGCATCGACCACAGCGAAGAGGACAAGGCCGTCGCCGACACGTTCCCGGCGTCCGACCCGGTGGCCGCGGCCCCCGGTGACGAGCACGCCGTGGACGACCTGCAGGACGCCCCCGGGTCCGAGGTCCCCGTGCACGCTTCGAGCGCGCCCGGCACCGTCTCGAAGCCGACCTCGGTCGCCATCGCCGACGGCGACACGTTCACGATCGACCACGGTGCCGTGGCGATCGCCGCGATCACGTCGTGCACGAACACGTCGAACCCGTCGGTCATGATGGCCGCTGGCATCCTCGCCCGGAACGCCGCGCAGAAGGGCCTCACCGCGAAGCCCTGGGTGAAGACCACCCTCGCGCCGGGGTCGAAGGTCGTCACCGACTACTACGAGAAGGCCGGTCTCACCACCTACCTCGAGCAGCTCGGCTTCTACACGGTCGGCTACGGCTGCACGACCTGCATCGGCAACTCCGGCCCCCTGCCCGAGGAGATCTCGCAGGCCGTGCAGGACAACGACCTCGCCGTCACCGCGGTGCTCTCGGGCAACCGCAACTTCGAGGGCCGCATCAACCCCGACGTGAAGATGAACTACCTGGCGTCCCCGCCGCTGGTCATCGCGTACGCCCTCGCCGGGTCGATGCACTTCGACTTCGACGAGGACGCACTGGGCACCGACCAGGACGGCAACGACGTCTACCTGACCGACATCTGGCCCGACGCGGCTGAGGTGCAGCAGGTCATCGACACCTCGATCGACACCGAGATGTTCACCCACGAGTACGGCTCCGTGTTCGAGGGCGACGACCGCTGGAAGAACCTGCCGACCCCGACGGGCGACACCTTCGAGTGGGACCAGGAGTCGACCTACGTCCGGAAGCCCCCGTACTTCGAGGGCATGACGATGCAGCCCGACGCGGTGGCGGACATCTCCGGTGCCCGCGTGCTCGCGAAGCTCGGCGACTCGGTCACGACCGACCACATCTCGCCGGCCGGTTCGATCAAGGCCGACAGCCCCGCCGGTCAGTACCTCGCCGAGCACGGCGTCGACCGCAAGGACTTCAACTCCTACGGCTCGCGTCGCGGCAACCACGAGGTCATGATCCGCGGCACGTTCGCGAACATCCGTCTGCGCAACCAGCTGCTGGACGGCGTCGAGGGCGGGTACACCCGTGACTTCACGACGCCGGACGGCGAGCAGTCGTTCATCTACGACGCCTCGGAGCACTACCAGGAGCAGGGCATCCCGCTCGTCATCTTCGGCGGCAAGGAGTACGGCTCCGGTTCGTCCCGTGACTGGGCGGCGAAGGGCACGAACCTGCTCGGTGTCCGTGCGGTCATCACCGAGAGCTTCGAGCGGATCCACCGCTCGAACCTCATCGGCATGGGCGTCGTCCCGCTGCAGTTCCCGGCGGGCGAGACGGTCGAGTCCCTCGGCCTCGACGGCACCGAGGTCGTGTCGATCTCCGGGCTGACCGAGCTGAACGAGGGCCGCACCCCGAAGACCGTGCACGTCACCGCGACGCCGAGCGAGCACTCGCCCGCCGGCAAGCAGCCGGTGGAGTTCGACGCGGTCGTCCGCATCGACACCCCCGGTGAGGCCGACTACTACCGCAACGGCGGCATCCTGCAGTACGTGCTCCGCTCGCTCGTCTGACGCGACCCAGATACTGCCTGGAGGCGCGGTGCCAGCTGGCACCGCGCCTCCAGTCTGTTCTGTCCCTACGCGCATAGAGTGGGCCGACAGCCCCACGAAAGGAGCGCTCGTGAGCCTGCTCAGCAGCATCACGTCGCCGCGCGACCTGAAGCGTCTCTCCGACGCGCAGATGACCGACCTCGCCGCCGAGATCCGACGCTTCCTGGTCGCCGAGGTCGCGAAGACGGGTGGGCACCTCGGGCCGAACCTGGGTGTCGTCGAGCTGACGCTCGCGATGCACCGCGTGTTCGACTCGCCGAACGACCCCTTCGTCTTCGACACCGGGCACCAGTCGTACGTGCACAAGCTCGTCACCGGGCGGCAGGACTTCTCCAAGCTGCGCGAACGCGGTGGCATCGCCGGCTACCCGCAGCGCAGCGAGTCCGAGCACGACATCGTCGAGTCCTCGCACGCGTCGTCGTCGTTGTCGTGGGCGGACGGCATCTCCCGCGCGTTCGGGCAGACCGGCCAGACCGACCGCACCGTCGTCGCGGTGGTGGGGGACGGCGCGCTCACCGGTGGGATGACGTGGGAGGCGCTCAACAACATCTCCGACGACAACGACCGGCGCCTGGTCATCGTCGTCAACGACAACGGCCGCTCGTACGCCCCGACCATCGGTGGCATGGCGCGGTTCCTGAGTTCCGTGCGCACCCGCCGCGAGTACCGGGCCCTGTACGAGAGCACGCAGGCCGTGGCGGCGCGGTTCGGTGCTCCGGGTCGTGCGGTGTACCGCGGCATGCGCGGGGGCCTGCACGGCTTCCTGTCGCGACTGACGAACAACGAGGCGCTGTACTCGAACCTCGACATCAAGTACATCGGCCCGGTGAACGGGCACGACCAGCAGGCGATGGAGGCTGCGCTCCGGCAGGCCAAGGAGTACGGCGCTCCCGTGATCGTGCACGTCATCACGGAGAAGGGCCACGGCTTCGAGCCCGCCCTGCGCGACCAGGCCGACCAGTTCCACGCCGTCGGCCACATCGACCCGGAGACGGGCGAGTCGCTCGACGCCGCGTCGGGCCCCTCGTGGACCTCGGTGTTCGCGTCCTCCCTGGCCGAGGCCGGCGCCTCGGACCCTCGGATCGTCGCGATCACGGCGGCGATGCTCCGGCCGACCGGGCTGCACCTGTTCCAGGAGCAGCACCCCGACCGCGTGTACGACGTCGGCATCGCCGAGCAGCACGCCGTGACGACCGCCGCGGGCCTGGCGTACGGGGGACTCCACCCGGTCGTGGCGCTCTACGCGACGTTCCTGAACCGGGCGTTCGACCAGGTGCTGATGGACGTCGCCCTGCACAGGGCCGGCGTGACGTTCGTGCTCGACCGTGCCGGCATCACCGGTCCGGACGGCCCGTCGCACCACGGCATGTGGGACCTCGCACTGCTGCAGGTCGTGCCGGGGATCCGGATCGCCGCACCACGCGACGCCGCGACACTGCGTGAGGAGTTCCGCGAGGCGATCGCCGTCGACGATGCCCCCACCGTGCTGCGGTGGTCGAAGGGGCAGGTCGGGCCGGACATCCCCGCGGTCCGTCGTCTCCCCGACGGTGTGGACGTGCTGCACGCCGCCGCGGACGACGTCGAGGACGTCCTCTTCGTCGCCGTCGGGTCCATGGTGCCGGTGGCACTCGAGGCCGCGGCGCTGCTCGAGGCGCAGGGCATCGGCGTCACCGTCGTGGACCCGCGATGGGTGGTCCCGATCCCGGGTTCGCTCATCGAACTGTCGCGCTCACACCGGCTCGTCATCACGATCGAGGACGGCGTGCGCGTCGGCGGCGTCGGGACTCGGCTGCGGCAGGACCTGCGCGCCGCCGGGGTCGACACCGGGGTGAACGAGCTCGGGCTGCCCGACGCGTTCATCGACCACGCGACCCGGTCGCAGATCCTCGCCGACGCGGGGCTGACGGCGCAGGCCATCGCCCGCGACGTCATCGACCAGGTCGTCGGGACGAAGCTGCCGCAGGCGAAGCCCGCGCGCTCTCGCGAGTCCGCCGCGTCCGACCGCTGACCGCTCGGCCCGGGTCCGGTCCGGGTCCGGGTCCGGTCCGGGTCCGGTCAGCAAAACACCGGTGTTCGCGCTCCACTCCGCGGTTTGCGGGTGTTCGGTGCGCGAACACCGGTGTTTTGCGTACTGGGCCTAGCGGGAAGCGGGGCCGACGATCCGGGGCTCGTGGAACGTGCCGCCGAAGACACGCTCGGAGGCACCGGAGCGATCCAGGTACGGGCTGATCCCACCGGCCTGGAACGGGTAGCCAGCGCCGAGGATGAGCCCGAGGTCGATCTCCTCGACGTGCTCGACGACCTTGTCCTCGAGCATGCGGTGCAGCTCGTCGGCCAGGGCGTCCTCGAACCGGCGCTGCATCTCGGCGGCGTCGACGGGCTTCGCGTCCTTCTTGGACGGTGCGACGAGCTTCACGGCGGCGGGGTCGTACCCGGTCGCGTTGCCCTTCTTGTCGCGGGTCAGGATCGTCCCGTGCTCAGCGATCTTCTTCAGGCCGTCGCCGGGGTAGAAGCGCTCCGGCCAGGCGGCGTGGTGCGAGTCGAGCACGTGCGCACCGACCGGCAGCCCGACGAGCTCGAGCAGCTCGAACGGCGACATCGGCAGGCCGAGCGGTGCGGCACCCTGGGCGACGGTGTCGAACGAGGTGCCTTCCTCGACGCCGCGCATCGCCTCGCCGAGCACCCGGGCGAGCACCCGGTTGACGACGAAGCCGGGCTGGTCCGCGGTGATGACCGCGGTCTTCTTCAGGGTCTTCGCGACGGCGAGAGCGGTGACGAGGGCCTCGTCCGAGGTCTTCGCCGCGCGCACCACCTCGAGCAGCGGCATGACCGCGACCGGGTTGAAGAAGTGGAAGCCGACGAGCCGCTCCGGGTTCGTCAGGACCGACGCCATCTCGTCGACGGAGAGCGACGACGTGTTCGTGGCGAGGATGGCGTCCGGGGCGATGACCTGCTCGATCTTCCGGAAGACCTCTTGTTTGACGGTCATCTCCTCGAAGACGGCCTCGATCACCCAGTCGGCGTCGGCGAAGGCGTCGTACGACACCGACCCGCGGACGAGTGCGGTGATGCGGTTGGCGTCGTCGGGGGAGATCCGGCCCTTGTCGAGCAGCTTCGTGACCTCGCCGCGGATCCGCTCGACACCGACGTCCACACGGGACTGGTCGACGTCGGTGATGACCACGGGGACCCCGAGACGGCGGGCGAAGAGCAGTGCGAACTGGGAGGCCATCAGCCCGGCGCCGAGGACACCGACCTTGGTGATCTTCTTCGGTTCGACACCTTCCGGAGCGCCGACGGGCTTCTTCGCGCGCTTCTGCACGAGGTCGAAGGCGTACATCGACGCGGCGAACTGGTCGCCGGACAGCAGGTCGGCGAGGGCGTCGTCCTCGTCGGCGAACCGTTCGTCGAGCGAGCCCGACTTGGCGGCGGCCACCAGGTCGAGTGCTCGGAACGGCGACTTCGGCACGGTGCCGATCTTCGACGCCACCTGGCCACGCGCGACCTTGACGACGGTGCCCCATGCCGCCTTCTCGAGCATGCCCGGCTCGTTCTTCCGCACGACCTTGGTCGCGCCGGTGATGACACGATCGGCCCAGGCAACGGACGAGGGCAGGAACGTGACGGACGGCACCAGGACGTCGCCGATGCCGATCTCGACCGCGGCCGGACCGTCCATCAGGCGGTTGTTCTTGAGCGGGTTCTCGACGATGACGCGGAGCGCGCGCTCCGGGCCGATCAGGCGGGGGAGCAGTGTCGCGCCACCCCAGCCGGGGATGATGCCGAGGAACACCTCGGGCAGGCCGATGCCCTGCGCGGCGGACGAGAAGGCCCGGTACGTGCAGTGCAGGGCGATCTCGAGCCCGCCCCCGAGCGCCAGGGTGTTCACGAACGCGAACGACGGCACTCCGAGGTCGGCGAACTTGCGGAGCGTGGCGTGCCCGAGGGCGGCGAGGTCGTGCGCGGCCTCGCGCGACGGGACCGCTGCGGCCTGGGACAGGTCGGCCCCCGCCGCGAAGCAGTACTCCTTGCCGGTGATCGCGACGCCCTGGATCGTGCCGGCGGCGGCCTCGGTCCGCAGGGTGTCGAGCACCCCGGACAGTTCACGGAGCGTGCGGGGTCCGAGGGTGTTCGGCCGCTTGTAGTCCTTGCCGTTGTCGAGCGTGATGAGTGCCAGCGTGCCGCCCGAGGGCATGGTCACGTGCTTCACGAACGAGTGGGTGACGACCTCGTCCTCGCTGAGTTCGGCCAGTCGGTCGTTGTCGACGATGGTCATGGTCACGCCCCCTTCCGAGCGGAACGCTCGGCCGACTTGCTGTGGTTCGGGTTCTCCCAGATGACGGTGCCGCCCTGGCCGAGCCCGATGCACATCGTGGTGATGCCGTACTTGACGTCCGGTCGCTCGGCGAACTGCGCCGCGAGCTGGTTCATGAGTCGGACACCGCTCGACGCGAGCGGGTGGCCGACGGCGATGGCGCCGCCCCACGCGTTCACGTTCGGGGAGTCCTGGGCGATGCCGTAGTTGTCGAGGAAGGCGAGCACCTGGACGGCGAACGCCTCGTTGATCTCGAACAGGCCGATGTCGTCGATCGACAGTCCGGCCTTCGACAGTGCCTTGTCGGTGGCGGGGACCGGGCCGACGCCCATGACCTCGGGCTCGACGCCGGCGAAGGCGAACGACACCATGCGCATCTTCGTCGACAGGCCGTGCTGCTTCGCACCGTCCTCGGACGCGAGCAGGCTCATGGTCGCGCCGTCGTTGAGTCCGGCTGCGTTGCCGGCGGTGACCCGTCCGTGGGGCCGGAACGGCGTCTTCAAGGCGGCCAGCGCCTCCAGGGTGGTACCCGGCCGGGGCGGCTCGTCGGTGCTGATGACGTCCCAGCCGTCGCCCTTGTTGACCTCGACCGGGATGACGTCGGGCTGCAGCTTGCCGTTCGCCCAGGCGGCGGCGTAGCGCTGCTGGGACTGGACGGCGTAGGCGTCCGTGCGGTCCTTCGTGATCGCGGGGAAGCGGTCGTGCAGGCGCTCGGCGGTGGCGCCCATGACGAGGGCGTCGCTCGACACCATGCGCTCCGCGACGAAACGCGGGTTGGGGTCGGCGTTGAAGCCCATCGGGTGGCGGCCCATGTGCTCGACCCCACCGGCGATCGCGACGTCGGCGGCACCGAAGGCGATGGCACCCGCGAGTGTCGTGACACTCGTCATGGCGCCAGCGCACATGCGGTCGATCGCGTAGCCGGGCACCGACTTCGGCAGGCCTGCGAGCATGCCGACCGTGCGCCCGAGCGTCAGGCCCTGGTCACCCTGCTGCGTGGTCGCGGCGACGGCGACGTCGTCCACCGCTGCGGTGTCGAGGGAGTCGTTCCGGTCGAGCAGTCCGCGCATCGCGTGCACCGCGAGGTCGTCGGACCGCGTCTTCCAGAACACCCCCTTCTCGCCGGCTCGTCCGAACGGTGTGCGAACGCCGTCCACGAACACGACGTCTGATGCCTTTGGCAATCCGGGCCTCCCAGATCCTCTTCGATCGGGCCGGAACGCAGGTCGCTCCGGCCTGGCCGGGCCTCGCCCGGCGACCCTGCCGACGCTATGCCCCCACCCTGGGCGGCCGCATGCCGGTTGGGCAGTTCCTACGACTCGTCGTCGTCCGTCGCGGCGGGCCGCTGTGCAGCAACGACAAAGGCCGACGCGATGATCGACGAGAGTTCCTCGACCTGCCACGGGCGCGCATCGTGCTCGGCGAGGGCGGCTCCGACCAGTTCGGTCGACACCGGCGACGGCGGTGCCCACGACACGAGCCGGAGTGTCTCCGGCGTGAGCAGGTTCTCGAGCGGGATGTCGAGCTCCTCGGCACGCTTCGTCACCGCGGCGCGCGCGGCCTTGTACCGGCGGTCGGCCGCGGGGTTGCGGTCGGCCCAGGCGCGCGGCGGCGGGAGCGTCGCCTCGCCGGCACCACGCAGGCGGGGGAGGTCCTCGGTGGTGCGGCCCTCGTCGACGGCGGCCCACCAGCGGTCGAGCTCGGAACGGCTGGCGCGGCCCGTGAAGGCCTTCAGCGCCCCCAGCTCGGCGCGCGACTCGGGTGCGGCGGCCGCAGCGGCGACGATCGCGGCGTCGGGGATGGTGCGGCCCGGGGCGATGTCCGCCTGTCGGGCGTACTCGTCACGGGCGAGCCACAGCGACCGGGCGATCGCCAGGGCGCGGGCACCACGGAGCGCGTGCATGCCCGACAACCGACGCCACGGCTCGGCGCGGGCCGGCTTCGGTGCACGGTGCAGCACCGCGTCGAACTCCTCGGCCGCGATGCGGGACTTGCCGGCCTCGTCGAGCTTCTCGGCGAGGGCGTCTCGCAGATCGGGCAACAGCTCGACGTCGAGCGATGCGTAGACGAGCCACGACTGGGGCAGGGGACGGGTGGACCAGTCGGCGGCCGAGTGCGCCTTCGCCAGGGTGATGCCGAGCAACTGCTCGACGACGGCACCGAGGCCGACACGGGGGAAGCCGGCGATGCGGGCGCCGAGTTCGGTGTCGAAGATGCGGGTCGGGACGAGGCCGACCTCCTGCAGGCACGGCAGGTCCTGCGAGGCGGCGTGGAACAGCCACTCCTCGTCGACGATGGCGGCCTGCAGGGCGGAGAAGTCGCCGATCGGGATCGGGTCGAACAGGAACGCACCGGCACCACGGCGGAACACCTGGATCAGGTACGCGCGCTGCGAGTAGCGGTAGCCGCTGGCGCGTTCGGCGTCGACCGCGACGGGGCCGTGCCCGGCGGCGATGGCGGCGACCGCGTCGAGGTACTCGTCGTGCGTGTCGATGACCTTGACGGCGTCGTGCGACGCCTCGAAGGCGGGGCCGGCAGCGGCGGCCGGAGCAGCCGAGCCGGCAGCGGCGGCCGGAGCAGTCGAACCGGCAGCGGCAGCCGGAGCAGTCGAACCGGCAGCGGCAGCCGGAGCAGCCGAGCCGGCAGCGGGGCTGGCGGCGTCCTGGGGAGCGGGATCGGTCACTTGGCGAGCCTCCTCGGGGCCAGCAGGGTCACGCCGTCCGATGCGGGAGGCAGACCGGCGAGCATGGCGACGATGTCCTGCCAGGCCCGGACGTGTGCGGTGAGGTCGTCGCCGCGTGGTGTCCACGACGCGCGGAGTTCCAGCTGGGCGCCGTCGCCCTGTGCGGCGAGGTCGCCGTACCCGCGCGAGATGATCTTGGTGGCCGTGCCCGAGGCGTGGTCGTACGTCGCACCGTGCGACTCGAGCGCGTCGACGAGCCAGCTCCACGTCACGTCCGCGACGAACTCGTCGACGCCGATCTCCGGTTCGAGCGGCGCCTGGGCGAACGAGACGACGCGGAACGCGCCACCCCAGCCCTCGGGTTCTTCCGGGTCGTACAGGGCGATGAAGCGCCCGGTGCCCAGGTCCGACTCGACCCCGTGCGCGGTGCCGGACACGTCCGCCGCCAGGGCGATCGAGAACGGTGCGATCCGGGTCGGCGAGGGGATCTCGGTGACGGTGGTCTCGGCACGGCCGCTGCCGCCGGACACGAACGCGCGGAGCCGCGCGAAGGCGTCGGGCTCTCGGGTTTCGGACACACATGCAGACTAGGCTCCGGGCCATGTCCCGATCCGCGCGACCCGCCGAGGACGTCGTCCAGGAGACCGCTCGATCGGCCGGGTTCATCGCACTCGGCGCCGGTCTGGCAGCAGCAGCGGTGGGGACGGCCGTCATCGGTGGCTTCGTCGCCGCCGTCGCCCGCGCCGTCGTCACGCCTGACCGCAAGCGCAACGAGCGCGTGCCGATCCACGCCGTCGACCCGGTCCGGAAGACCGTCACGATCGAGCGCACCGCGGACACGGAACTGCAGGGCCGCTACTCGCTCTGGTTCGGCGGCGGCACCGGACACATGCGCGTCGGCGAAGTGCTCGGCACGACCGACACCACCGTCACACGCCGCATCATCGCCATCGACGCCGGCGACCCGACCGCCGCCCGTCGCGGTCGCTGGGGCGGCTGGTTCTACCTGACACCCGGCGAACTCGACGTGCCCGTCGAGGACGTCGACATCCCCACCCCGAACGGCCCTGCCCCGGCATGGGTCGTCCGCGCCGACGATCCGGACGCCCCGTGGGCCGTGCTGGTGCACGGCCGTGGTGTCACCCGCGCCGAGACCATCCGCGCCGTCCCGGTCTTCCGCGCCGCCGGCTACTCGGTCGTCCTCGCCTCGTGGCGGAACGACGGCGTCGCCCCGCCCAGCGTCGACGGTCGCTACGGCCTCGGCAGCACCGAGTGGGAGGACGTCGACTCCGTGCTCCGCTGGCTCACCGCGCAGGACGCCCAGAGCGTCGTGCTGATGGGCTGGTCGATGGGTGGCGCCGTCGTGTTGCAGACCCTGCTCCGCTCGCGGTTCGCCGGGCTGGTCGACGGGGTCGTGCTCGAGTCACCCGTGGTCGACTGGCACGCCGTCCTGAAGTCGCAGAGCCAGCTCCTGCGCCTGCCGCGGCCGGTCCGCAAGGTCGCACAGCGCCTGCTCCGCACGCCCGTGCTCTACCGGTTGGCCGGACTGCAGCGGCCAGTGGACCTGCGCGAGCTCGACATGGTCACCCGTGCCGACGAACTCACGGTGCCGATCCTGCTGCTGCACAGCGACGACGACGGCTTCGTGCCGTCCTCGGCCTCGCACGACCTGGCCCGCGCGCGGCCCGACCTGGTCCGGCTCGAGATCCAGACCACGGCCCGGCACACGAAGCTCTGGAACCACGACGCCGACTGGTTCGACGCCCGGATCCTCGCGTGGCTCACCGAGGTGGTCCAGCGGCGCGGCGCGGCCAGCGCGCGGTAGAGACGACCGAACGACGGACGGGAGGCGCGGTGCCAGCTGGTACCGCGCCTCCCGTCCGTCGTTGCGCCCGTTCGGTCGCTTCGTGAGCAGGAACGGCCGGGTCGCCGACGCGCACACGACCTCTTCTGCTCACCGGGCGGGTGGCGCGGCAATCGTTCTGTCCCGGCACCGTCGTGGTCATCCGGTCTCCTCTGTGGTCCCGGTCCGTGGCGAGAGGCCGCCCACGCGGACGGCAGCGAGGACGTCGGTCCTGCCGGGTGTGAACGCGGTGATCGCAATCGCGGTGTCAGCCTGCACGGTGCAGAACCCCGGCTGCGCGTCGCCGAGCGGCGCGAGCGCACGTGCGAACCCGTCGAGCCCGCGGACGTCGAAGCCACGCTCGGCTGCCATCGTGTACTTCGTCAGGAAGGTCCGTGCCGTCGCCAGCGCGCCCTGCTCGAAGATCCGCAGCCGTTCCTCGGACGGACACTGCGATGCCACCTCGAGTGCCAGTTCCGCCCCCGGGGCGTCTGATGCGCGGAGGCGCGAGCACAGTTCCTGGACGGTGATGTGCACGAGTCCGACGGACCGGTCGATCGCCGTGGCCGCCACGAGCGTTCGGTCCGTCGCACGCAGCACGACCGTCACGAGTTCATCGCCGTGATCGACCTGACAGATGAGGACGAGCTCGTCGCCGAGGGCTTCGAGGGGCTCGATGAACGGCACGAGGTTCGGCGACTGCTTCGAGGAGGTCCGCCGGACGACCCCCGCGAACGAGCGCGCGGACACGTCGGAGACGAACACCTGCGCGTCCGACCCGACTGCGGCGAGGACCTCGACGACACGCTCCGGCAGCTCCACCGTCGACTCGTTGGTGAGCGCTCGGAGATGCGGGACCGAGACGTCCGAGGGCGTGCCCGTCACCGTCGCACACCCGCGGACGACGGGCCGTGTCGGTACTGCACGTCGCCGTCGGGCAGGACGTCGATGTCGACCCGTGCACGCCCTGGTTCGCTGGAGTGCCAGGACGGGCCTCGGCGGTTCGGCCAGCCTCCGAGCAACGCACGCGGGACGAACCGGGTGGTGATCCGTGCGCCGGAGACGTTCCGGTCGGCGACGACCTCCGTGTGCAGCGCGAGCACTCCGAGGAACAACGGTCTGCCGCCCGGTTCGATGAAGGCGTGCTCACCATCGGAGTCGGCAGGGGCGAACTCGTCCTCGAACCGCAGCGTCGCACCGCTCGAGGACCGGATCGTGACGGCTGGTCCGACGCCGATGCAGTCGAGCGTGTTCATCGTCGATCTCCCCCCTGTGGTGCTGACCCGAAGCCTGTCACGGTCAGCGAGTGCGATGCCAGAGAACTGGCCGAATCGACGGACGGGAGGCCCGTGGCGGTGTCGCCACGGGCCTCCCGTCCGTCAGTGGGTCGCGTCTACGCGACCGCAGCCTGCACCTGCCGCTGGACGCGACCGAGCATGCCCACCATGCCGCGGATCCGCAGCGGGCTGACCGCCTCGGACAGGCCGATGGTCAACGGGTAGTCCGTCGGGACGGCGAGCACCTGCTCGACGGTCAGGCCGGACAGGCCCTGCGCCAGGATCGAGGCGAAGCCGCGGGTGGTCGGCGCCTCGCGCGGTGCGGTGGCGTGCATCCGGACGACGTCCGGGTCGTCGCCGTCCTCGCCCACCGTCACGGTGATGAAGACGGGGGACTGGCACTCCTCGACGCGTTCGAGTTCGTCCTCGTGCCCCTGCAGGCGCTCGGGCAGCGCCGGCAGCTCGTTCGAGAACTCGAGGAGGAGCTGCAGGCGGTCCTTCTGGCCCAGGGCGAGGAAGTCGTCGCGGATCTCGGCGAGGGTGGCGGGGAGTGTGGCGTCGGTGCTGGCGTTCATCGGTTCGGAACAGTACCCGGCTCGGATCCCTGCACGATGGGGACGCGGACGGCGCTGCCCCACTCGGTCCACGAACCGTCGTAGTTGCGGACGTCGGCGTAGCCGAGCAGGTGCTGCAGGACGAACCAGGTGTGGCTCGAACGCTCACCGATGCGGCAGTACGCGATGACCTGGTCGGCGTCACCGATGCCGGCGCCCTCGCGGTAGATCGCGTCGAGTTCAGCGCGCGACCGGAAGGTGCCGTCGGGCGCCGCCGCCGTGGCCCAGGGGATGTTCACCGCGGTCGGGACGTGCCCGCCGCGCAGCGCGCCCTCTTCCGGGTAGTCGGGCGCGGTCGTGCGCTCCCCGCTGTACTCCGGGGCGCTCCGGACGTCGATGAGCGGCTTGCCGAGGTGCGCGAGGACGTCGTCCTTGAAGGCACGGACGGGCTCGTCGTGGCGCTCGACGACGGGGTAGTCGACGGGAGTCACGGGGGTCTCCTCGGTGGTCAGTGCACGGTCCTCGGCGATCCACTTGGCGCGGCCGCCGTCGAGCAGGCGCACGTCCTGGTGGCCGAACAGGGTGAACACCCAGAGGGCGTACGCGGCCCACCAGTTGTTCTTGTCGCCGTAGATCACGACGGTGGTGTCGCGGCCGATGCCCTTGCCGCCGAGGAGCTCGGCGAACGCGGCGCCGTCGATGTAGTCGCGCTGCACCGGGTCGTTGAGGTCGGTGTGCCAGTCGACCTTCACAGCGCCTGGGATGTGTCCGGTCTCGTAGAGCAGGACGTCCTCGTCGGACTCGACGACCACCAGGTCGGGCGCGCCGGCACCGGCGTCCAGTTGCTCCTGCAGCCACTCGGTGGAGACGAGGCGCTCCGGGTGCGCGTAGGCGGCGAACTGCTCGGACGGGTCGACCGGTGCGGTCATCGGGGGTACCTCCAGGGGTGCGGGGGAGCGTGGTGCTGGGGAGCGTGCTGCTGGCGCCGGACTAGGATCGGGCGTCGGTGCCTGTGGGCAACGGTACGCGGACGTACCGTGCCCCTGACGCAACGTGACACCCAACGACATGTTTCCCGGAAGGGTCCCCCGATTGCCCGCTCACCTCGTCGACCGTGATCCCCGGGTGACCCCGCAGCAGATGGCCGCGTCGCTCGTGCCCCCGCCGCAGTTCACGGACGCGTCGTTCGACTCGTACCGGCCGGACCCGGACTACGCCTCGCAGGCCTCGGTCCGCGATGCCGTCGCCGCCTTCGTGGCCGCAGGGCCCGCCGAGGCCCCACGGCGCGGGCTGTTCGGGAGGCGCAAGCAGTCGGCGGAACCGGCGGCCAAGTCCGGGGTCTACCTGGACGGCGGCTTCGGTGTCGGCAAGACCCACCTGCTCGCGGCGGCGTACCACGCGGCCACCGGGCGGAAGACCTTCGGCACCTTCATCGAGTACACCGCGCTCGTCGGGGCACTGGGGTTCCAGGGGACGGTCGACCTGCTCCGCGGCACCGACCTGGTGTGCATCGACGAGTTCGAGCTCGACGACCCGGGCGACACGATGGTGATGACCCGGCTCATCAAGGAACTGACCGAGACGGGCACCCGCTTCGCCGCGACGTCGAACACGCCGCCGGGGGCGCTCGGCGAAGGACGCTTCGCCGCCCAGGACTTCCTGCGCGAGATCCAGGCGATGTCCGACCGCTTCGACACCATGCGCATCGACGGCCTCGACTACCGCCGACGTGCGGTGGACGAGTCCGCTGCCGTCGTCGACGACGTCGCCGGGTTGCTGCCCACGGGCGCGGTCACGCTCGACGACTTCGCAGCGGTGGTCGCACACCTGGGTTCCGTGCACCCGTCGAAGTACGTCGCGCTGGTCGAGGACCTGGACGCCGTCGGACTGACCGACGTCCGGGCGTTCACCGACCAGACCGACGCGCTGCGCTGGGTCGCCCTGGTGGACCGGCTGTACGACGCGCAGGTGCGGATCGTCGCCTCGGGGACCCCGCTCGACCAGGTGTACCCCGACGTGATGCTCGAGGGCGGCTACCGCAAGAAGTACCTGCGCGCGGCGTCCCGCGTCGTGGCGCTCACCCGCGCCTGAACGTCGCTCCCTGCCCGGACCGATCTGTCCACGGCGGTCTCCTGCCCCTCGCGCAGGGGACATCGGGCCGCTGGAAACACGACGTTTACAAACGGCGCGGTCGCGTTACATCCGCGAAACAGTTCGTGCTCCCTCGTGAAACCTCGCCTCGCCAGACTCGGTGACACCCGAGGCGGTCCAAGAGCCGCTCGTGCAATCGAGAGGTGAACAGATGCTTGATCAGGGCCAGACAGGCTTCATCATGATCATGGCTGCGCTGGTGTTGTTCATGACACCCGGCCTGGCCTTCTTCTACGGCGGTTTGGTGAAGGCGAAGTCCGTCATCTCCATGATGATGATGTCCTTCGGTGCGATCGCGCTCGTCGGCGTCCTCTGGGTGCTGTACGGCTACGCGATCGCCTTCGCCAACACGGGGCCGCACACGGCCGTCAGCGGCGTCGTCGGGTTCTTCAGCATCGACTGGAACCAGATCGGCCTCGGCCAGGCGTTCGAACAGTCCCAGGCCACCACGCTCGCCGCCACCTACCCCGACCTCGCCTTCGTCGGCTTCCAGGCCACCTTCGCGATCATCACCGTCGCGCTCATCTCCGGCGCCATCGCCGACCGCGCCAAGTTCGGCGCGTGGATGGTCTTCGCCGGCATCTGGGTCACGGTCGTCTACTTCCCGGTCGCCTCGTGGGTCTTCAACCTGACCTCCGGTTGGGCCGCCACGTGGGGCGTCATCGACTTCGCCGGTGGCACCGCGGTGCACATCAACGCCGGTGCGGCGGGTCTCGCCCTGGCGATCGTCCTCGGCAAGCGCGTCGGCTTCGCCAAGGGCGCGCACAAGCCGCACAACCCGCCCTTCGTCCTGCTCGGTGCCGCCATCCTGTGGTTCGGCTGGTTCGGCTTCAACGCCGGCTCCGCCGGTGCCGCGAACGGCGTCGCGTCGCTCGCCTGGATCAACACGCTCGCCGCTCCCGCAGCCGCGGTCCTCGGCTGGTTGCTCGTCGAGAAGCTCAAGGACGGCAAGGCCACCTCTGTCGGTGCCGCCTCGGGTGCCGTCACCGGCCTGGTCGCGATCACCCCGGCCTGTGCCAACCTGACCCCGGGCTGGGGCATCCTGCTCGGCTTCCTCGCCGGCATCGTCTGCTGCTTCGCCATCGACTGGAAGTACCGCCTGGGCTTCGACGACTCGCTCGACGTGGTCGGCGTGCACCTGGTCGGCGGCATCTTCGGCACCCTGTTCCTCGGGTTCTTCGCCAACGACACCGGCCTGATCTACTCCGGCTCGTTCGAGCAGCTCGGCAAGCAGGCGGCCGCAGCCGGTGCCGTCGGCGCCTACTCGTTCGTCCTGGCCTTCCTCATCGGCTGGATCATCGAGAAGACCATGGGCTTCCGCGTCAAGACCGAGGACGAGGTCGCGGGCATCGACACCGCCGTCCACGGCGAGGAGGGCTACGTCCTGTACGAGCAGACCGACGACAGCCCGGTCAGCGTCCGCTAGTCACCAGGCACCACCCGTACGACGACGGGCCCCGCGCACACAGCAGCGCGGGGCCCGTCGTCGTGTCGCTGGGTCGCGTGTTCGACGTGACCACGGACGGGAGGCTCTCCACCGGTCACGGTCGGTCCGCCGCTGGCGCGTCGGCACGGAAGCGGCTTCGGAGGCGCGGTGCGGGTCGGACTCACACCGCGCCTCCAGGCAGATGGTCGCGTCAGCGATCCGTTGGTTCCGTTGGTTCCGTCACCAGGCGTAGTCCTCCGGCGAGGTCGTGTGCCCCGGGAAGATCTCGTCGATCCGGTCGAGTGCACGCTGGTCGAGGCGGATGTCGACAGCGCGGACCGCGGACTCCCACTGCTCCATCGTGCGCGGGCCGGTGATCGGCGCGGTGACGCCGGGCTGGTGCAGCAGCCAAGCGAGGGCGAGCTCCCCGGGGGTGTGCCCGAGTTCCTTCGCGAAGGACTCGTACGCGGTGAGCTGGTCACGGTGCGAATCGACGTACTCGGCGCTGCGGCCGGACAGGCGACGCGAGCCGTTCTCCGTCTTCTCGATGACGCCGCCGAGCAGGCCGCCCTGCAGCGGCGACCACGGGATCACGCCGAGGCCGTACGCACGGGCGGCGGGCAGGACCTCGCGCTCGACGTCGCGGACCACGAGGTTGTAGATCGACTGCTCGCTGACCAGGCCGAAGGTGTTGCGGCGCTTCGCGGCCTCCTGCGCCTGGGCGATGTGCCAGCCGGCGAAGTTCGACGAGCCGACGTAGAGCACCTTGCCCTGCTGCACGGCGACGTCGATCGCCTGCCAGATCTCGTCCCACGGCGTCGCACGGTCGACGTGGTGGAACTGGTACAGGTCGATGTGGTCGGTCTGCAGCCGCTGCAGACTCGCGTCGAGCGACTGCCGGATGTTCAGGGCGCTGAGCTTGCCGCCGTTCGGCCAGTCGATCATCTCGCCGTAGACCTTCGTGGCGAGGACGGTCTTCTCGCGACGCCCGCCGCCCTCGGCGAACCAGCGGCCGATGATCTCCTCGGTGGCACCCTTGCCCACCGAGCCGCCGTACCCGTTGGCGGTGTCGAAGAAGTTGACGCCGAGCTCGTGGGCCCGGTCCATGATCGCGTGCGAGTCGTCCTCGCTGGTCTCCGGGCCGAAGTTCATCGTGCCGAGCACTGCTCGTGAAACCGACAGCCCTGTCCGTCCGAGGTGTGTGTAGTCCATGAGACGGGTCTACTCGTGACGCGCTGGTGGCGCCAGGCCCTGGGAGTACCGGTCGAGGGGTGGGGAGTAGTCAGGGAGGACCACTCGAGAGGAGCAGCCATGCCAGCCAAGGACGAGATCCCCAGCACCCTGCAGCGGTCCCCGGAGCACGCGCAGGAGATCTTCGAGAAGGCGCTCGACTCGGCGAACGAGTCGTACGGACCGGGCGAGCGCGCGCACCGCACCGCGTTCGCCGCGGTGAAGCACGAGTACGAGAAGGTCGGCGACCACTGGGAGGAGAAGGAGTCCTCCGGCCCGTCCGACTCCGGTGCCGCGGGTTCGCGTGGTGCTGGCTCGGACTCATCCGGGAAGACCGAGGGCGGTGTCGACGCGAACGCCTCGAAGGCACACCTGATGGACGTCGCGAAGCGGCTCGACGTGCGCGGCCGGTCGAAGATGAACAAGGACGAGCTGGTCGACGCGATCGGCAAGGCCAACGACCGTGCGACCGCCGCCGCGCGGAAGTGACGGTGCGAGGCGGGGCCTGCATTCCTCGGCAGGCATGCTGGCTCGGGGTGAGGGGGTAACGTGCCGACGGTGAACATCCCAGCACTCCGTGGCAGCCGGATCCTCGGGTTCGGACACCACCAGCCCGAACGCATCCTGACCAACGACGAACTGTCGACGATGGTCGACACGAACGACGAGTGGATCCGCACCCGCACCGGCATCCAGACCCGACGGATCGCCGGGCCCGACGACACCGTCACGTCGATGGCGATCGAGGCCGGCCGCCGTGCCCTCGCCGACGCCGGGGTGTCGCCCTCGGCCGTCGGACTCGTCATCGTCGCGTCCACCACGCACCAGGACCGCGCTCCGTACACGGCCGGCCGGGTCGCCGCCGCACTCGGCATGACGAACGGCCCCGCGCCGATCGACATCAACACCGCGTGCAGTGGCTTCGAGTACGCGCTCGGGCTCGCCGACCAGTCCATCCGGACCGGTTCGGCCGACGTCGCGCTCGTGATCGGGTCCGAGGTGCTGTCCGGTATCGCCGACTGGACCGACCGGTCGACCTGTGTGCTCGTCGGTGACGGAGCCGGCGCCGCCGTGCTCGGTGTCGCCGAGACGCCCGAGATCGGGCCGGTGTCGTGGGGGAGCGTGCCGCACCTGCTCGATGCCGTCCGCGTGGAGGGGTCGCCGGGGCGCTTCAACCAGGAGGGCCGCTCGATCTACCGCTGGGCCATCACCGAGGCGGAGGGACACGCCCGCAAGGTCGTCGAAGCCGCGGGGCTCTCGATGGACGACATCGAGGTGTTCGCGTTCCACCAGGCGAACCTGCGGATCATCGAGCCGCTCGTGACCGCGCTCGGCGGGGAGTCCAAGTTCGTCATCCGCGACGTCGTCGAGTCCGGGAACACCTCGGCGGCGAGTGTGCCGCTCGGGCTGTCGAAGGCGTGGGAGCGTGGTGACCTGCCCGAGGGTGTGCCGGCGCTGCTGTTCGGCTTCGGGGGCGGGTTCGCGCACGCTGGACAGGTCGTGACGACGCCCGTGCGGTCCTTCTAGGACACGGCCTGCAACAGACACAGACACAGACGCAGGAACGGCCCGGGCACGCTGCCCGGGCCGTTCCTGTGTCAGTGCTTGGTGCCCTGGTCCGGCGCTTCGTGCCGGGGTTCAGGGCGTCGTGCCGGGGTTGAGCGCGTCGTGCCGGGGTTCAGCGTTTCGTGCCGTGGTCGTCGTTGCCCGGCTCGGTCCAGAGGTCCTGGTCCTTGCCCGCGCCACGCTTCCACGGCAGGACACGCCGGGTCTTCTCGGCCGCGGGGGTCACGGTCAGGACGATCGGGAACTGCGCCGGCGGCATGCCGAAGCCCGTCCGCGACGCCTGGATGACCTTGCGACCCAGCGCGTGGTTACCGAGGCCACCGACGGCCGCTCCGATGCCGAACGGCAGGGCCCGACCGAGCACCGACCCGCCCTGTCGGATGGCGAAGCGCTTGATGAACTGGTCTCGGACCTGTCCGCCGATGCCGTTCACCATCTGCTTCGGGAGGGACGAGGTCACCATCTCGCCCCAGAACGCGGTCCGGACCTGGCCACCGGCGATCTGTCCACCGAGTTGCTTGATCAGCTGCGTCCCCGGGGCGCCGAGGATCATCGCCATCACCAGGGTGCGAGCGCGCTCGGGGTCGTCCAGGGCGATCCCGTGCACCTCGGTCACCGACTGGGCGAACAGCGCCGTGGTCTCGAGGAACCCGATCGTCTCCGCACCGCTCAGTCCGAGCGCGGCAACCATCCCGACGCCCGGGATCACGGCGCTCGCACCGACCGCGGCACCACCGGTCGTCACGGCCGTGAGGTACTGCCGCTCGAGGATCTGGATGACCTCGGCCGGCGTGGCATCGGGCTTGCGGCGGCGGATCGCCTTGACGTGCGCCACGACCGCCGGCCGCTGCACACTGATGGCGCGGTCGAGCAACTTGACCCATCCTGCGGGTTGTTGCGGTTGTGGTTGCGGGGTTCTGGAGTCGTCTGACGTGGGGGAGACCTGGGCGTTCGGCAGCGGCACGATCGCCTGGTCCTTCGGGGAGCGGGCCATGCGCTCACCGTACGCCGGGCATGTGGGAGGCTCGCTGGATGGACGGCGACCGGACAGCGCGACCCCTCGACGTGGCTCGCCGCGCGGCCGGGTTCCTGCCCGTCCACGAGGTCACCGCGCTCGCACCGGACGTCCGCGTGCTCGACCCCGGGTCCGTCCTGATCGGGGCGGGCGTGACCGTCCTGCCCGGAACCGTGCTGTACCCGTCCACGACCCTGGAGACCCGCGACGGCGGCCTGATCTCGGTCGCTTCCGGAGCACGACTCGGCCCCGGGCCGGTGACCATCGTCGCGTCCGCGGCGACCGGGCACGTCGGCGAGGACGCCGAACTCGGGCCCGGACCGGTGACGATCATCGCGACGGGATCCGACGTGGTGGTGGGTGGTCGCGCCCGCCTGACGGCCGGGTGTCTCGTCGAGGGGCCGGCGCGCATCGGCTCCGGCGCGCAGGTGCTCGGACCAGTGTCCGTCCGGGACGTCGAACTGGCGGACGGCGGCGACCACCGCGAACCCGACCCGGACCACCGCGGCGGTGTGGTCAAGGGCACGGGGCCCGTCCGTGGTGTGCGCGTGGGGGTCGGCGAGGTCGTGGTCGGCGGGGTGCTGAACGGCCGCGGAGTCTCCGGTTCGCCGACGGTGGAGCGCCAGCGGGAGTACCACCCCGAGGCACCGCACCGCCCGCGCTGACCGTCCGTGGTGGGTCACCCGCACGGCACACCTGCGCGCCGGAGCGCAGCCCGCACCCGGTCGGGCTGCATCAGGTCGGACCAGGAGAGCCGGATGACCGCGCGGACACCGGGGCACGACCGGATGAAGTCCTCACGTCGTTTCTCGCGCCAGTGCACATCGGCGGTCGAACGCCCGTCGAGCATCACCGGGTCCTCGTACTTCGCGCGGCCGTCGACCTCGACCACGACGCCCTGGTCCGGGAACCAGAAGTCCACCACCGCCGTCTCCGATCCTGCCCGGGCGAACACGTGCTGCTGCACCGGCTCGGGCACGCCGAGCTCGCGGAACCGAACCCGGCACACCGACTCCGCCGGCGACCCCGACAGTGCCGACCCCATCGCGATCGCGATGCCCGCCTTGCTGCGGGCCGCTGTCAGCGCTGCGAACTCCGCCTCGAGGGTCGCGCGATCGCTGAGCCGACGCGAGAGCACGGAGTCGACGACGGGCAGCGCCTCGAACAACGCGCGAGTCGCAGCGACGTCGATCGCGGTCCTCGCCGGGGTCGTCGTGGGTATCGAGTCCTCGTCGATCCTGACCGCGGGCGGCCGCATCTGCGAGCCGTGCCGGACGAACCACGCCGTGACACGAGTGTGCGTCGTGGTCGGATCGGAGAGGTGCACCTTCGGCGGTGCCGCTGCGACCAACGGCAGACCGAGGACGGCGCAGGCAGACTGGTGTGAGACGACGTCCGTGTCACGGATCCGGTGCGCCGAGGCCCGGACGAGCACGTGGTGCTGCTCGCCGGGGTGCAGCCCGGCGAGGCCACCCGGGTGGACGAGGACGCCCGGACGGAGGCGTTCGAAGCGTCCGCGGCGAACGTCGCGTTCGAGGGCACGGCGTTCGGCGGAGGTCGCGCCCGATGTGCGGATCAGTTCGACGTCGTTCGCTCTGAACATGACACCAGGCTCGCCGAACGCGGAGATCCAGCACGCTCCGGACGCCGATCTGTGGAGACTCTGGCGGCGGCGACGCCCTGTGGAGGACTGACCGCCTGCAGTGCGTGTGCATGTTCCGACGATCCACGCGTCGAACGACTCGTGTGTTGTCGCCTGATGTGCGCGCAACTACTGCGTGTGCATGTTCCGACGGTGCACGACGCGAACGACTGGTGGAATGTCGCAGAACGGGTGCGCCCGGCGCGACCGCGCGCGCTACACCCGCGCGAGCTCCGCCCGCAGCGGCAGGTCCTGCTCCTCGAGGATGACCTGGGCGCCCACGGCGGTGCGGGCGTTCACGACGATCGGCGCGAGCAGGTTGACCGTGGTGCCGGACGCCCCGGGGTTCGCGACCACCAGCAGCATCGCGTCCGCGGGGTTGGTCAGCCCGAGCCCGGCGGCCTGCTCGTCGGTGAGCTCGGGCGCGTACGACGGCAGGTGCACCGCGGCGTCGAGCAGGAACAGCCGCGCGTCGTCACCGACGAGCGTGAACAGCCCCTCGGCGCCGTCGACGGGCGACAGGGCGAAGGCCGGCGCGGCAGCGAGTCCGAACGGCGGGACGGCGAAGGTCAGGGAGATGCTCATCGGAGGTAGTCCATCAGGGTCGGCTGCAGGACCTTCGCGGTGACGGCGAGGGCTGCCTGGTAGTTGGTCTGCTGCACCTGCAGGTCGAGGACGGCCTTGGCGAGGTCGACGTCCTCGATGCCGGCGCGGCGGCTCTCGAGCGAGACGGTCGCGGACTTCAGTGAGTCCTGCGCCGCGAGCGCGGCGGCGTGCCGGACCCCGACGTCGGCCTGGGCGCCGCGGACGGTCCCGAGCGCGCCGTCCACGTCGTTGATCCGCGCGTTCACGTTCACCCCGTTCTGCAGGTCGCTGACGATGGAGTCGATCACGGCGAACACCGAGTCGTCACCGGATCCGAAGACCGCGGTGCCGGTGGTGTCGACGCGGACGGTCGTGCCGTCACCGATCCGCCGGGACACGTCGGTGCCCGAGGCCGCCCAACCCGTGGCCGGGTCGTGGGCGGCAGCGGCGGTCGACGACCCCGCGAACACCGAACGGGTGCCGTAGGTGGTGTTGGCTCGTGCCTCGAGGTCGGCCTTGAGCGACCGGAACTGCGTGACGAAGGCGTCGCGGTTCGTCTCGCTCATGGTGCCCGAGTTCGCGGCCTGGACCGTGAGGTCGCGGACGTTGTTGAGCACCCCGTACACGCTCGACAGTGCACTGTCGGTGGTCGCGAGCCACGCCGCGGCGTCGTCGGCGTTCCGCGAGTACTGCGCCGCAGCGGCCTGCTCCTTGCGCACCTGCATCGACGACGCGGTGCCGACGGGGTCGTCGGACGGCTTCTGGATGGCGCGCAGCGTCGTGGCCTGGTCGGTGAGCTCGGCGACCTTCGCGGCACCGGCCTGCAGCCGGGCCGAGGCGGCCGCCATCGACATCTGGGTGGTCACACGGGTGATCACGATCAGCCCCTCCCGACGAGTCCGACTCGGTTGATGATGGTGTCGAGCATCTCGTCGACGGCGGTCAGGACGCGCGCGGCGCCCTGGTACGCGTGCTGGTAGCTCAGCAGGTTCACGTTCTCCTCGTCGAGGTCGACGCCGGCGCTCGACTGCTGCTGGGTGCGTGCGTTGGTGAGCGCGAGTCCGGTCAGCGTCGATTCCGACGTCGCCGACCTGGAGGCGGTGCCCACCCCCGTCACGAACGTCGCCCAGACCTGGTCGGCACCGTCGGACGACGCCCCGAGTCGCGCGAGCGCGTCGGCGAACGAGTCGTCGAGTTCGCCCGCCGCGTTCCGCGTCGCCAGGCCGCCGGCGTCCGTGGGGACGACGCCGAGCGCCTGGGCGGCGGGCACACCGGTCGCGAGCGAGAAGAACGGTGCGCCCGTGGCGCCGGCCGGGGTGGTCCCGGTGGCGTGCAGGGCGTTCACGGTGGTGGCGAGTCGGGTGGCCACGGCGTCGTAGGACGCGGACGCCTCGGCGAGTGCCCCGCCGGTGCCGGTGCCGGACGCGGGCGCCAGGACGGCGAGGGCTCCGCCGATCGACCCGCCGCTCAGCCCGACGGCCCCGGCCGTGCCGGTGGTCCAGGTCAGGGTGACCGCGGTGCCGTCGGCCAGACGCTCGCCGCCGCCGAGGGCGACCGAGCGGGCGTCGGTGCCCTGCACGAGCGGGTTGCCACCGAGGAGCACGTCGACCGTGCCGTCGGCGTTGGTCCGGGTGGTGCCGCCGGCGAGCGTGGCGATCTGCTGCGTGAGCTGGTCGCGCTGGTCGAGCAGCTCGTTGGCGGTGCCGCCCGACGCCAGTGCGGTGCGGATCCGGCCGTTCAGGTCCGCGACCTGCTCCGCGGCGCCGTTCAGCTGGGCGACCTGGCCGGTCAGGGAGCCGCGCACCGACGACCACTGCGCATCGACGGCCTTCGATCCGGCGGCCAGGGCGGAGACGACGGTGCCCGCGGCCCCGAGCACCGCGCTCGCGGCACCGGGGTCGTCGGGGTGGCTGGCGAGCTCGCTCCAGGACGACCAGAACGCATCCAGCTTGGCGCTCAGACCGTCCTTGCCGGGCTCGTGCAATCCGGTCTCGAGGGCGGAGAGTGCGCTGGCGCGGGCGTCGGCGTACGCCGACGAACCGGCGGCGACGCGGACGCCGGCGTCGAGCGTCAGGGACGCCAGGCGGGCGATGCCGTCGACGGAGACGCCCTGGCCGGCGAGGGCCGCGGTGCCCCGCATGAAGCCGGTCTGGGTCGCGGGGACCGAGTTCTGCGTGACGCGCTGCCGCGTGTACCCGGCGGTGCCGGCGTTGGCGATGTTCTGGCCGGTGACGTCGATGCCGGCCCGGGCCGCGGCGAGGCCGGAGTACGCCGTCGCGAGGGATCCGAAGGTGCTGACCACGGTGTTACAGCGTCCCCTCGAACAGGCGGGCGCCGTCCGCGCCGGCACCCGACGTGCCGGTGGCGTCGTAGGTGGCGGCGCCGGTGACGGTCCCGGCCAGGGTCTCCTCGGTGGCCTGGGCGGCGGCACGGAGGAACCGGTCGTTCTCGTCGCGCAGCGCGCCGATCTGGGTGGTCAGCTCGACCATCGCGGTGAGGTGCGACGACAGGATCTCGCCCCACGGGCCGTTCGGCGCCGCGGCGACGACGTCCCGCAGGGGAGCGTCGGCGGGCACGCCCCACTCCTCGGCGACCTCGGCACTCTGCGCGGCGCGCTCGAGTCCGGTGCTGCGGAGCCGGTCGAGGACCTGCTCGACCTCGCGGCTGGCGTGCGACACCCAGCGGGAGCGGCCCGCGGTGAGCAGGAGCTGCTCCTCCTCGAGCTTGAAGGTGAGCAGTTCGAGCAGCTCGCGTTCGCGCCAGAGCACGGCGGACAGGTCGTTCACGCTCATCAGCTCCTCCCAGGTGGTGGTTCGTCGGGGTGGCCCCCGGTCCGTCATCCTGCGGACACCGGGACCTATCGACTCGGTGGTCGCGACCGTAAGCCCCGGCGGCCGAGTGCCGACTCAGTACTCGCCGAGACTGTGACCCGATGAGCCCTGTCGGGGGACAAGAACGGTCGTTCCCCACCCGGAGTCCCCAGAAATGCCGACCGGATCCGGGCCCTGACACCCCCGCACTGGGGACGCATGTGGACCCACTCAGCCCATTGCCAGCCGATACATTCAGAACGCACCCCGGGGGACGCCCGGAACTGCTCGGGAACGACACGGGGTGCTCCGCTCGGAGGGACCCGGGCGGTTCTTCGGCGTACGCACCGGCCATCCGAGGCCGGCGCTCGTCGCGCCCACGGACGGGTGAGCCGACACACGTCAGGTCGACCAGGGGATGAGCATGGACCGCACCGAACGCAACGCGATGATCGTGGAGCACCTCCCGCTCGTGGGCTACATCGTGGCCGACGTCCGCTCCCGGGCGACGCACCTGGACCGCGACGACCTCGCCGCCGTCGGGTCCCTCGCCCTCGTCGCCGCGGCCGATGCGTTCGACCCCACCCTCGGCGTCCCGTTCGGCGCCTACGCCCGCACCCGGATCACCGGGGCACTGGCCGACGACATGCGCTCGGCCGACTGGGCCTCCCGCGGCACCCGCAAGCGCATCCGCGAGACCCTGGCCACGCAGGAGGCCCTGTCGGCGCGACTCGGCCGGACCGTCGGTGCGCAGGAGATCGCCGACGCGATGGGCGTCGACAAGCAGACCGCGGTGGACGCGATGAGCGACGCCGCCCGCACCGTCGCGCCCCTCGACGAGACCGTGCACGACCTGGTCGCGGCCGACCTGCCGCTCCCGGGGGACGACCTGCTCGAGACCGAGAAACGCCGGTACCTCCGCGCCGCGGTCGAGGCCCTGCCCGAGCGGATGCGCTTCATCGTCGAGGCCGTGTACTTCGGCGACCGATCGGTCACCGACGTCGCCGCCGAGCTCGGCATCACGCACTCCGCCGTCTCGCAGCAGCGCTCCGAGGCGATGCGCCTGCTCCACGACGGTCTCGCCGCCCACTACGGCGACGGCACCACCGTCGAGCCCGCCAGCCGCACCACCGCGGCCCGTCGCAGTGCGTACCTGGCCCGTGTCGCCACGAACGCCGCCGCCGGTGTCGCCCGCGCGGTGCACGACGCTGCAGCAGGACCGGCCGTCGCGGCGAGTTGAGACGTCGGCGGAAACTTCTCCGCCGATCCCCTAACGACTCCCGGCGACCGGCCGAGAGTCATCCATGTCAGCCCACGGACGGGCAGACGCACGACCCACGTTCACGGAGGAAACCACCATGGGTATGTCCATCAACACCAACCTCTCGGCACTCAACACGTACCGGAACCTGAACTCGACGCAGAACGACCTGTCGAAGTCCCTCGAGAAGCTCTCGAGCGGCCTCCGCATCAACCGTGCTGCCGACGACGCTTCCGGTCTGACGATCTCCGAGGGGCTGAAGTCCCAGGTCGGTGGCCTCACGGTCGCCGCCCGCAACGCGCAGGACGGCATCTCCGTCGTGCAGACCGCTGAAGGTGGCCTCACCGAGACCCACTCGATCCTCCAGCGCATGCGCGACCTGGCCGTCCAGGCCGGCAACGACTCGAACAACGAGGACTCGCGGAAGGCGATCACCACCGAGGTCGGCGAGCTCACCAAGGAGCTCACCCGCATCTCGGCGTCGACCAACTTCAACGGCATCAAGCTGCTCGACGGCTCCGCCGGCGCCGCAGGGGTGCTGAAGTTCCAGGTCGGCGCGAACGGTGACGCGGCGAGCCAGATCGACGTGGACCTGTCGAAGTCGAACGTGGAGTCCGTGTCGACCGCGGTCGGCGCGCTCACCTTCGACTCGGCCACGAACGCTCAGGCTGCCATCACCGCGATCGACGAGCAGATCAAGTACGTCTCCTCCGCTCGTTCGACCATCGGTGCCATCCAGAACCGCTTCGACCACGCCATCAACGTGACGAACGTGGCCAAGGAGAACCTGACGGCTGCCGGTTCGCGCATCACCGACGTCGACATGGCACAGGAGATGGTCAAGTACACGCGCGACAACATCCTGAGCCAGGCCGGCACCTCGATGCTCGCGCAGGCGAACCAGAGCACCCAGGGCGTGCTCTCGCTCCTGCGCTAGCCATCACGCGGTCCGCCCTCCGGGCCCCCTGCGGGCACGGAGGGCGGACCTCGCCGTCCTGACCACCTCCACGACGCCAGGGAGTGTCGACGATGTCCTCGTCCGTGTCCTCGAGCACCAGCCTCGCGATCGACGGTCTGGTCAGCGGTCTCAAGACGACCGACCTCATCAACTCGCTGATGAGCGTCGAGGGCGTCCCGCAGACCCTGCTCAAGAACAAGCTCACCACCACCAACTCGTTCATCTCGTCACTGCAGACGCTCAACGGGTTGATCCAGGGGCTCGCCACCAAGGCCGCGGACGCCGCGAAGGCCTCGTCGCTGGACCTCTTCGCCGCGACGAGCAGCGCTGCCGGCGTCACGGCCCTCACCGGCACCGGCGCGACCGCCGGGTCCATCAGCTTCACCGTCGGATCGACCGCCTCGGCCCAGGTCGGTGTCACGGCTGCGATGTCGACGTGGTCCAGCGATGCGCAGCCGATCACGATCGTCGGCGCGGACGGCAAGTCGACCACGGTGACGCCGACGTCCGGCTCCCTCGACGACGTCGTGTCCGCCCTGAACAAGTCCGGTGCGGGCGTCACCGCGACGAAGGTCTCCGCCGGTACCGACGCCGACGGCACCAAGCTCTCCCGCCTGCAGCTCACGTCCGCGAAGACCGGGGCGGCCGGCGGGTTCCAGGTGTACCGGGGTGGCGCGGACGCCGTGGCAGCAGGCACCGCGACGAACGTCCTGACCGAGACCGGTGCCGCGGTCGTGACCGCGGCGACCGATGCCAGTGTCACCCTCTGGGCCGGCACCGCCGCCGCGCAGACGGTCACGAGCGCCACCAACACCTTCACGGGCCTCGTCCCCGGGGTCGACGTCACGGTGTCGAAGACCACCGCCGAGCCGGTCACCGTCACCGTCGCGCAGGACACCACGAAGGCCCAGTCCGTGGCCTCCGGGCTCGTCGACGCGATGAACGCGATCGCGGCCTACTACAAGACGAACACCACGGTGTCGAGCACGACCAGTGCCACGTCCGGCACCACGACGACCAAGGCGGGTGTCCTGACCGGCGACGGCGCCTCCCGCGACGCGGTGCAGCGCCTGACGAGCACGATGTCCGCCCCTGTCGACGGCAAGTCGCCGTCGACGATCGGCATCGTGATCATGAAGGACGGCACCTTCACCTTCGACCCCGAGGTCTTCCAGAAGGCCCTCGCGACCGACCCGAAGGCCACCCAGGCGATGCTCTCCGGCGTGGCCGCCAACGTCGGCGCCGCAGCCACCGCCGCGTCCGACAAGTACGACGGCTCCGTCACGACCTCCATCACCGGCCAGCAGGCCGTTGCGAAGGACCTGACCACCCAGATCGACAGCTGGACCGACCGGCTGGCGATGCGCCGGGCCTCGCTGCAGACCCTCTACGCATCACTCGAGACCAGCCTCAGCAAGCTCCAGTCGCAGTCGAGCTGGCTCGCCAGCCAGCTCGCCTCGACGTCGAGCTGACGGGAACGACCATGACCTTCGACTTCCAGGCCGCCGCTTTCCGCCAGGCTGCCCAGCCCCGCACCGTCACCGACCAGCGACGTGCCCAGTACACGAACGAGGCCGTGCTCTCGGCGACCCCGGCCCAGCTCGTGACGATGCTCTACGACCGACTGCTGCTCGACCTGCACCGGGCCGAGGCCGCGCAGGTCGCCGCCGACTGGACGGCGGCACGCGAACAGCTCCTGCACGCCCAGGCCATCGTGGGGGAGCTGTCCAGCACGCTCCGGATCGACGTCTGGGACGGCGGCGAGGGCCTGCTCGCCGTGTACAACTACGCGTCCACGTCGCTCATCACCGCCAACGTGCACCGCGACGTGCAGGCGACCCGCGACTGCATCCGGATCCTCGAGCCGCTGCGACAGTCGTGGCACGAGGCGGCTGCGTCGCTGCCCGCGACGCCCGCCACGCAGCAGCCGACCGGGGGAGCCCTCGGTGTCGCCTGAGCAGCCCGACGGACGAGCCGCTTGGGAGGCCCTGCTCACGTCCCTGGAACGCGACGCCGCCGGGCAGGCGGCCGGTTCCACGGCCGTGGCCGGGTGGTCGGAGCCAGCCGGGCTGGGACCGCTGCCGCGCGACCTGGTGGGACGGGCCTCCCGGCTGCTCGCCGCGCAGCGGGACCGCATGACGGCGCTCGAGGCGGACCGCCGCTCGACGCTGGAGCACCTCGGTGCCCTGCGCGCCGTCGACGCCACGCGCGAGCCCCGCGGATCCGTGTACCTCGACGCGTCCGCCTGACCCGCACCCCCGCACCAGTTCTGCGACAGAGCACCCGTCGATCGACGGGTGCTCTGTCGCATCTCGGGTGCTCCGCCACGTGCAGCGCCGACCGCCCCCCGTTCGGGGCGACGCCTAACGCGGCCGACGACGGGCTCCGATAGCGCCCCACGAGCACGGATCGCTCACCAGTTCGGCCAGGGATCGGCCACCACCGCACGGCGACGTCGTCAGCACGACGACACGCCCTGACGAGGGGGACCCTTCCGTGTTCGATTCCGTGACGAGCGTCGCGCTGCAGAGTGCACTCGACGGCCTGTCGATGCGTCAGAAGGTGATCGCGAACAACATCGCGAACATCAACACGACGAACTACCACGCCGAGAAGGTCCAGTTCGAGGACGCCCTGGCGAAGTCGATCGTGGACGGCGACGGCGCCACCACGCCGACGATGGCGCGCAGCCTCGAGCCGACGAACACGAACGGCAACAACGTCAACCTCGACGAGGAGACGCTGTCGAACATCGACACGGTGCTGCGGTACCAGTTCGCGACGCAGGCGATGAACTCCGAGCTCACCAGCGTCCGTGCGGCGATGCGGACGAACTCGTGACGACCTTCGACGCGATCGGCATCGCGAGCACCGGTCTGACCGTGCACCGGAAGTGGCTCGACGCCGTCTCGGACAACATCGCCAACGCGAACACCGTGAAGTCGATGGACGACACCGCGTTCCAGGCGCGGTACGTCGAGGTGCAGGAAGGCGCCGGCGTCTCCGGTGCCTACGTCAAGGGCGCCGCGTTCGGCAGCGCCGCCGGCCGTGTCACCTACGACCCGGACAACCCGCTCGCGAACGAGGAGGGCTACGTCCGCATGCCCGACATCGACCTCGGCACGCAGATGGCGGACCTCATCATGGCCCAGCGCGGCTACCAGGCGAACGCCGCCGTGGTCGACCGTGCCAAGACCGCCTACGAGGCGGCACTGCAGATCGGGAAGAACTGATGCCCATCGACGCCGTCAACGGTGTGACCACCAACGCGATGACGAACGCACTGACCGGTGTGTCCGGCACGTCCAGCGACGTCGCCGGCGCTGCGGGCGCGACGAGCACCGACGGCAGCGGGTTCGCCGCGAGCCTCGGCAACGCCGTCGACGGGCTGCAGTCGCTGCAGAGCGACTCGAAGACCCTCGCGCTCAAGGCCGTCACCGGCAACCTCGACGACATCCACGACGCCACGATCGCCGCCACCCGCGCGCAGGTCACGCTCGAGCTCGTCTCCGCCGTCCGCAACAAGGGCGTCGACGCCTTCAACGAGATCATGAGGATGCAGGCCTGATGCCCGTCGCCGTCAAGAACGTCCTCGCACGCCTGTCCGCGTACGTCAAGGGCTTCTCCGCCGCCCAGCGCACCATCGCGATCCTGGCGATCGCGGCACTCGTGCTCGGCGGGATCGCCCTGGCGTCCTGGCTCGGCAAGGCGTCCTACGCGCCGCTCTTCACCGGGCTCGCCGCGGCCGACGCGAGCTCCATCACAGACCAGCTGCAGACCGACGGCGTGCCGTTCCAGCTCACCGACGGCGGTGCGACGATCCTCGTGCCGCAGGCGCAGGTGTACTCCGAGCGGCTCAAGGCGGCGTCGAACGGCCTGCCGTCGTCGAACGAGGGCGGCTACTCGCTGCTCGACAAGATGGGCGTGACGAGCTCGGAGTTCCAGCAGGACGTCACGTACAAGCGTGCGATGGAGGGCGAGCTCGCCAAGACCATCGGCGCGATGGACGGCGTGCAGACCGCCACCGTGCAGCTCGCGATCCCGGAGAAGTCCGTGTTCGTGTCCGAGGAGAAGGACCCGACCGCGTCGGTGTTCATCGCGACCGAGAACGGCACGCAGCTCAGCACCGACCAGGTGCAGGCCGTCGTGCACCTGACGAGCGCCTCGGTCGAGGGCATGCAGCCCACCGACGTCTCCGTCGTCGACGCGAAGGGCCAGACCCTGTCGGCCGTGGGCACCGGTGCGACCGGCAGCGGCGCGGACCAGGCCGCCGACTACGACGCGGCGACGAGCAAGAAGATCCAGGACCTGCTCGACACCACGCTCGGGGCCGGCAACGCGACCGTCGTGGTCTCGGGGACGATGAACCAGGAGTCCGGCACCCGGACGTCGGAGAGCTACACGAGCCCGACCTCGGGCCCGGTCGCGCTGAACGAGTCGAGCACCACCGAGGAGTACGGCGCCGGTGCCGGCGCAGGGAACGGTGCCACCGGCGTCCTCGGCCCGGACAACATCGCCGTCCCGAACGGCACCGCCACGAGCGGCGCCGGCGACGACGGGTACAAGAACGAGTCGGCGACGAAGAACAACGCCGTCGACCACACCACCGAGACCACGCAGATCCCCTCGGGCGGGCTCGACCGGCAGACCATCTCGGTCGCGCTGAACTCGAAGGCCGACGCCGTGCAGAACGCGAACCTGCAGAGCATCAACGACCTGGTGTCCGCCGCTGCAGGAGTCGACCAGGCCCGTGGCGACCAGGTCAAGGTGGCGATGATGGACTTCGACACGAGTGCCTCCGACCAGGCCGCGAAGGCGCTCGAGGAGCAGCAGAAGGCCGACCAGCAGGAAGCACTGTGGTCGTCGATCCGCACCGCCGGCATCGTGATCGGCATCGTCCTGGCCGTCATCGCGATCATGTTCTTCGTCGCCCGCCGCAACCGCAAGCAGGAGCGCGAGGCCGTCGACCTCGGCGAGCTCGACGCCTTCGCCGGCGAGACGTTCCAGCTGCCCCTCGCGATGGACGGGCTCGACGACCGGGCGACGCTCGGTGCCGGTGACGCCCCGACCGCCGTGCTCTCGGCGATGCCTGCCGGGGACGCCCCGACCGAGGTGCTGACCACCGAGGAGATCACGGCAGAGCGCCGCCGTCAGGACATCTCCGCCCTGGCCGAGCGCGACCCGAAGCGCACCGCCGAGCTCCTGCGCGGGCTGCTGGACGACCGGGCGCCGGTGTGAGCGCGCTGATGCCGAGCCCCGGCGGCGGAACCGGCCCGAGCGACCGTGCCCTGACCGGCGCGCAGAAGGTCGCGCTCATCCTCATGCAGATGGAGACCGAGCGCGCGAGCGCGGTGATGAAGCAGTTCACCGAGATGGAGGCCGAGGAGATCTCCGCCGAGATCGTCCGGATGCGCCGCCTCGAGGACACCGTCGTCGACCAGACCATGAGCGAGTTCCACCGCCTCACGATGAGCGGCCGCACGCAGAAGCGCGGCGGCAAGGAGACCGCCCTCGGGCTGCTCGAGGCGTCGTTCGGCGCCGAGCGGGCCGCCGGCGTGATGGACCGTCTGGCCTCGAACCTCGCCGGGCAGTCGTTCGACTTCCTCGACGACGCCGAACCCGGCCAGGTCGTCACCCTGCTCGAGGGCGAGCTGCCGCAGACCATCGCCCTCGTGCTGGCGCACCTGGGCCCGGGGCAGGCCAGCGCCGTGCTCGCCGGCGTCGACGAGCGTGTCCGCACCGACGTCGCCCAGGCGTTCGCCACCATGGGCAGCGCGACGCCCGAGGCCGTCGGCATCGTGGCCGGGGTGCTGCGCCAGCGTGCCGGTGCGGTCGTCTCGCCGCGCGAGAGCGTCGAGGTCGTCGGCGGCATCGCACCCCTGGTCGACATCATCAACCGCTCCGACGTCGCGACCGAGAAGGCCGTGCTCGAGGGACTCGAGGCCCGCGACCCGGAGCTCGCCGAGGACATCCGCTCCCGCATGCTCACCTTCGAGGACATCGTGAAGCTCGAGTCCCGCGACATCCAGCAGGTGCTGCGCGGCATCGACTCCAAGATCCTCGCGACCGCCATGAAGGGCGCCGCCGGGCCGGTCGTCGAGACCATCCGCGCGAACGTGTCCGAGCGCAACCGCGAACTGCTCGACGACGAGCTGCAGGCCATGGGCCCGGTGCGGGTCTCGCAGGTCGAGGAAGCGCGTGCCGAGGTCGTCCGTTCCGTGCGGGAACTCGAGGCCCAGGGCATCGTCACCGTGCACCGCGCCGAGGAGGACGAGCTCGTTGACTGACACCGTCGTGCACCGCGTCGCCTTCCCGGCGATCACCGCCACCGCCGGACGCGACCGCGCGTCGAGCGCCGACGTCCGCGGGCACGCGGCCGGCTACACCGCCGGGCTGCGTGCTGCGCAGGCCGAGACCGAGGCCCTGCGCGCCCGGCTCGAAGCCGAGCACGCCGCCCGGGTCACCGCGTTGCAGGCCGACACGGCACGTCGCATCGCGGTCCTCGACGCCGCCACGAACGCCCTGCTGTCCGCGGTCGCACCCGTCCTGGCGGACGCCGAGGCGTCGGTCGCGAGCGCGGCAGTCGACCTGGCCGAGGCGATCGTCGGCAACGTGGTCCGCGCCTCCAGGCCCGCGCACGACGCGACCGTCCTCGACGGACCGGGCAGCCGGGAGGCCCGGATCACCTCCGGCGCCGAGGCCACCGTCCGGCGGGCGCTCGCGTCCGTCGACCGCACGGTCCCGGTGGCCGTCCGGCTCAGCCCGGCGGACGCTGCGCGCGTCGCCGGGCTCGACCTGCCGGTCCCGGTGATGGCGGACGGCACGCTGCGCGACGGCGACGCCGTCGTCGACCTGCCGGACGGCATCCTCGACGCGCGCATCGCGACGGCGCTCGACCGCGCACGCACCGCGCTCGGTGTCGACGCGACGGGAGCCGACCGGTGACCGCCACCCTGCTCCGCCCGCGCGGCCTCGACGAGGCGCTGCTGCGCGCCGCACCCCAGCGGGTGGGCGTCGTGACGAGCGCCGTCGGCCTGGGGCTGACGATCGCCGGGCTCGACGCCCGCGTCGGCGACGTCGTCACGGTGGGCGCCGAGGACGGCGAACAGACCGCGGTCGAGGTCGTCGCCACGGATGCCTCGGGCATCCGCTGCATGCCGCTCGGCCGTCTGATCGGGGTCACCGCCGGCACACCGGCGCGTCCGACCGGCCGCCCGGTGCTCGTGCCGACCGGTTCCGGACTGTTCGGCCGGGTGCTCGACGGGCTCGGCCGGCCGATCGACGACCGCGGCCCGCTCGAAGGCCCCCGGGGCGAACCCGTCACCTGGGTCCCGCTCGACCACGACACCCCGAGCGCGATGGCGCGGACCCGCATCGACACGCCCATGCAGCTCGGCGTGCGGGTCCTCGACACCCTGACCACGGTCGGCCGTGGGCAGCGCATGGGCCTGTTCGCCGGGTCCGGCGTGGGCAAGTCCTCGCTGCTCTCGATGATCGCGCGGGGCAGCGACGCGGCCGTCAACGTCATCGCCCTGGTGGGGGAGCGCGGCCGCGAGGTCCGGGAATTCCTGGAGGACGACCTGGGACCCGAGGGGCTCGCCCGCTCGATCGTCGTCGTGTCGACCTCGGACGAACCCGCGCTCATGCGCCTGCGTGCCGCGTTCGTGGCCACCCGCATCGCGGAGTCGTTCCGCGACGCCGGCCAGGACGTCGTGCTCATGATGGACTCACTCACGCGCGTCGCCATGGCGCAGCGCGAGATCGGCCTGTCGGTGGGGGAGCCGCCGGCCACCCGGGGCTACCCACCGTCGACGTTCTCGGTGCTCGCCGGCCTGCTCGAGCGCGCCGGGACCGACCGCGTCGGCAGCATCACCGGCATGTACACCGTGCTGGTCGACGGCGACGACCACAACGAGCCGATCGCGGACGCCGCCCGCAGCATCCTGGACGGTCACGTCGTGCTCGACCGCAAGCTCGCGATCACCGGGCACTTCCCGTCGGTCGACGCCCTCGGCTCGGTCTCCCGTGTCGCCTCGAAGGTCACCCGACCCGAGCAGCGAGCCGCGGCCACCGTGCTGCGGAAGGTGATGGCCGCGCGCGCCGGTGCCCAGGACCTGCTCGACGTCGGCGCCTACCAGCGCGGATCGAACCCCCTGGTGGACGCCGCGGTCGACCACCAGGGATCGATCGACGCCTTCCTGCGCCAGGGCATGGACGAGCGTGCCACCGCAGATGCGTCCTGGCAGCGCCTCGGCGGCCTCGTGCAGCAGCTGGGGGTGTCGTGATGGCCCGCCGTTTCCCGCTCGCCGGGCTCCTGCGCCTGCGGCACACCCAGCAGGACCGTGCCGCCGCCACGCTCGCCACCGCGAACGAGCGTGTGCGTGACGCGGCCGACGCCCGGATCGCCGCACGCCGGAGCCTCGCCGACAGCGAGGACGCCTGGCCGATCCAGGACGCCGCCACCCTGAGCGCCGTCGCCGCAGCACGTGCCGCGACGCGCGGGATGCTCGAGGAGCTCGACGCCGTCGTGCAGAACCGCCGCGCGGACGCCGACCGGGCGCAGCAGGACCACACCGCCGCCCGCCGTGCCGCCGTCGGACTCGAGAAGCTCGAGGGCAAGCACACCGAGCAGCAGGCGGCCGAGGAACTCCGGACCGAACAGAACGCCCTCGACGAGATCGCGGCACGACGCCGCACGGAAGGTGGTGCCCGATGAGTGTCGAAGCGGTGCTCTCCCGGATCTCGGAGATCCGGTCCCAGATCGACACGCTGCGCGGCGGGACGGCCACGGCTGCCCCGAGCGCCTCCGCCGCCAGCGGTGCCGCGGGGTCCGCGGCCTTCGCGGACGCCCTCGCCACCGCCGACGGCACGACCGGCGCCGCGACCGCTGCCGGTGCGACGGCCTCGGCCACCCCGACGGCCACCCGTGCCCCCGCGACCTCGGTCGACGCCGGGGCCGGCACCCTCGCCACCGGCAGCGGTGCCACCGGGGCTGACGTCGTGGCCGACGCGAAGAAGTACCTCGGCGTGCCGTACGTGTTCGGCGGGGAGACGACCGCGGGCATGGACTGCTCGGGCCTGGTGCAGACGGTCTTCAAGGACCTCGGGGTCACGATGCCCCGGGTCGTGCCGGACCAGGCGAAGATGGGCGTCGAGGTCGGCTCCCTCAAGGACGCCCAGCCCGGGGACCTGATCATCCCGAAGGGCGAGGGCCACGTCGTCATCTACGTCGGCGACGGCAAGGTGCTGCACGCGCCGCGCCCCGGCAAGGACGTCCGGATCGTCGACAACTGGTACTCCGACGGCGACATCGCGACGATCCGGCGGATCGTCCCCGCGCAGGCGGCCCCGGCGGCCGTCACCGCGCCGAGCGCCTCGGTTGCGCGTTCCGCGACCGACCTGCAGACCGCCGCGCTGCTGTCCATGATGCAGTCCGGGAGCGCCGCATGAGCCTGACCATCGCCACCCAGCCGTCCGTGCCCACCGCACCGAGCCCCACCCGGGGTGCAGCGTCCGACCCTGCGGCTGCCGGGTCCTTCGGTGCGGCACTGACCGCCGCCGTCGCGACCGAGCGGCGAGCCGGCGACGGTGCTGCCGAGCGGGACGACACCGAGGGCCGCACAGCGGACGGTTCGGCCGCGACGCCGAGCACCGCTGTCACGCCGTCCGCGTCGACCTCGACCTCGACGTCGGACCGGTCGGTGCCGGCGACCGATCCCACGTCCGTCGACGCGCAGTCGCTGCTCGCCGTCGGGCTCACGGCCACGCCAGCCGCGCCGGCCGCTCCGGCTGCCGTCGCCACGAGCACGACGGCGGGCCAGGCCGCCGTCCGCACGGGGGAGCCGTCCGTGGCGGGCCCGCACGCAACCGACGGGACCGCTGCGATCCCGACGACCACACCGAAGCCGGTGCCGGTGCCGGCCGCGGACACGGCGTCACAGACCTCGTCCGCCCCGACGCCGACGAGCGGAACCGCTTCCGTCGCCCCGCAGCAGGCACCGGCGACGGTGCCGGCCGTGCCCGCGGTGACGGCGACCGCTCCGTCGGCGCCCGCGGTGCCGCCGAGGGGCACCGCGTCGCCGGCAGCTGCCTCCGAGGCCGCTCCGGGCACCGCCCCCGCGCCGACCGCGGTCGCCGGCGCCACCGTCGCTGTCCCGGCGGCGGCGATCCCGGCCGCGGCACCGACGCGGACCGACGAAGCCACCTCCACCGGCACCCCGGCCCCGCTGCCGGCCGTCGCAGCGGGTGCCGCCCCGGCAGCCGGCACCGGCTCCCGAGCCGGCCACGGGACCCAGCAGCAGGCGTCGACGCCGGGCGATCCGGGCCTCCCGGCCGTCGTCCCCAGCCGCGGTGGCGAGACCCCGTTCGTCATGTCGACGACGCCGACCGCCGCGCCCGCCGCGGCGACCGCGCCGGCCCCGGCGCCGCTCGCCCAGCAGCTGGCGCGACCGGTGTTCACGCTCGCACAGGCCGGCCCCGGCGAGCACGTCGTCACCGTGCAGGTCGTGCCGGACAGCCTCGGCCCGGTCACGGTGCGCGCGCACGTCACCGCGCACGGCATGCACGTCGAGCTGTTCGCCGCGTCGGACGCCGGCCGCGAGGCCGTCCGCCAGGTGCTGCCGGACCTGCGACGCGACGCCGGCGGCACCGGTGTGAGCACCACGCTCGACCTGTCGTCGCAGAACCAGCCGCAGGACGCGCCGGGTCGCGACGAGCGCCCGGCCGCACGTGTGCTGCCTGGCGACCCCGGACTGGAGGCGCGGGGCACCCCGCGCACGCAGCCCGCCACCCACACGCCCTCCATCCGCACCGCGGGACTCGACGTCCTCGCCTGATCCGGCTCACGAACAGGAACGCACCATGCCCATCGACGGCATCACCGGCAGCGTGGACCCGACCGCGCAGGCCGCGGCCCTCGCCGCGAACTCCACCGCACAGAAGTCCCAGACGATGGACTCCGAGGTCTTCATGAAGCTGCTCGTCACGCAGCTGCGCAACCAGGACCCGTCGTCGCCGATGGACACCAACCAGATGATCGGCCAGCAGACGCAGCTCGCGATGATGGAGCAGATCACCAACCAGACCACGACGGGGAACGAGAACTTCTCGCTCCAGATGCGCATCGCCGCGGCGAACCTCGTCGGCAAGCAGGTCAGTTACACCGACGCCGACTCGGGCAAATCCGTCACCGGGACCGCCTCGGCCGTGTCGTACGCGAAGAGCGTGCCCACGGTCACCGTGAACGGGAAGGAGGTCGCTCTCGACGTGATCTCCGGCATCACCACCACCGCTCCGGCGTCCTGACGCCCGCTGCTCCGTTCTTCGCTCTTCCTCGTTCTCCCTCGATCTCCCTGCCTCTCCGAAAGGACGCACCATGCTCCGCTCGCTCTACTCCGGGATCTCCGGCCTCCGCTCCCACCAGCAGATGCTCGACGTCACCGGCAACAACATCGCCAACGTCAACACCGTCGGCTTCAAGTCGTCGACCACCGTGTTCCAGGACACCCTGTCGCAGATGACCCAGGGTGCCGGCGGACCGCAGACCGGCATCGGCGGCACGAACCCGGCCCAGATCGGCCTGGGCGTGCAGGTCGCCGGGGTCTCCACGAACTTCTCGCAGGGCTCGGCGCAGGCCACCGGCAAGGCCACCGACCTGATGATCTCGGGCGACGGGTTCTTCGTCACCCGCCTGGGCAACGACACCGTCTACACCCGCGCCGGGGCGTTCGACTTCGACGCGAACGGCCGCCTGGTCACCGCCGACGGCAAGATCGTGCAGGGCTACCCGGCCACGAACGGCGTCGTCAACGAGAACGGGCAGCTGTCCGACATCACGCTGCCGCTCGAAGCAGCAGCCCCGGCGGTCCGCACCACCGCCGCCACCGTCGCGGGCAACCTGCCGTCCGAGACCGCCGTCGGTCAGACCATCACGCGCGAGGCCACCGTGTACGACGCCTCCGGTGCCAAGCACACGATGTCGCTCGCCTACACGCGCACCGCCGGCGGCTGGGACGTCACCGGGCGCAACGGACAGGGCACCACGGCGACCACCTCGCTGACCTTCGGCACCGACGGCAAGCTGACCGCCGGCGGGACCCTCGCCGTCGGCGGCATCCGGGTCGACATGGGTGACCTGACCGGGTTCGCCTCGCTCAACACCGCGGCGATCGGCTCGCAGAACGGCCGCGAGGCCGGGGCGCTGCAGGGCTACTCGATCTCGAAGGACGGCACCGTGACCGGCACGTTCTCGAACGGTGCGTCGCTCGCGCTCGGCCGCATCGCGCTGGCCACCTTCGCCAACCCCGCCGGCCTGGAGAAGACCGGGGCGTCGGGCTACCGCGCGACCGCGAACTCGGGCGGTGCGACGGTCGGGGGCCCCGGTTCGGCCGGCGTCGGTTCGCTCGCGGCGGGGACGCTCGAGATGTCGAACGTCGACCTGTCGCAGGAGTTCACGAACCTTATCGTGGCGCAGCGTGGGTTCCAGGCGAACGCCCGCATCATCACGACCTCGGACGAGGTGCTGCAGGAGCTCACGAACCTCAAGCGCTAGGCGCTAGGCGCGGGGTCGCGGGCGCGGGCTTCGCTCGCGTCGCGAGCGGTTGGTGAGCAGGAACGGTCGGGTGCTGAAGGGGGACTCGACCGTTCCTGCTCACCATCGTTCGTGGTGCAGGGAGTTCGGCGCCGGTTCGTGACGAAACGCTGCGTCGTGACGTCTCATCGGTGCGATGCACGAGAACCACGACACCGACCACCGACCCGACCACCGCTGCTGCAGCGTCTTCGACCGCTGGCGCTGCGATCGACCGAGCGGCCACGACGGCGTGCACGAGTCGCGTGCTCCCGGCGGACGCACGAGCTGGAACGACGGGCTGACCGGGCGGCGGCTCGGGGACGTCTGAGCTCGCGCGATGTCCGAGGGCGAGACGTGTCGTCCGGACTTGTGGCGGTCTGGGCGCGGCCCGATGTATGGTCAGCGCATGCTGACCATTGCCCCGCGGCTCGATGTCCTGAACCGGCTCGGACGGGCACTGTCCGACCCGACCCGAGCGCGGATCCTGCTCCGACTGCTCGACGACCCCGGCTACCCGGCGCGGCTGTCCGAGGAACTCGAGCTGACCCGGACCAACGTGTCGAACCACCTGGCGTGCCTGCGCGGCTGCGGGATCGTCGTCGCCGTGCCCGAGGGACGGCGGACCCGCTACGAGATCGCGGACGGCAACATCACCCGCGCGCTCGAGTCTCTGGTCGACGTGGTGCTGGCAGTCGACGGCGATGGTGACGGTGACGGCTGCGCCGTGGACGTCGGCTGCGGGGCCGAGCGGTGACCGCCGCCGTGGTTTCGCTCACGCCGGTCCGTGCTGGCGTCCTCCGGCGACGGATCCGCTGGATCGTCGCGGCGACCATCGCCTACAACGTGCTCGAGGCCGTCGTGGCGATCGCCGCCGGTTCGGTGGCGTCGTCCACCGCGCTGATCGGCTTCGGGCTCGACTCGATCGTCGAGGTCCTGTCGGCAGCGGCCGTCGCGTGGCAGTTCGCCGCGCGGGACCCGGAGGCGCGGGAGCGGACGGCGCTCCGGGTGATCGCGGTCTCGTTCTTCGGGCTCGCTGCCGTGGTCAGCCTCGACGCCGTCCTGACGTTCACGGGTGTCCGCTCACCGGAGCACAGCCCGGTCGGCATCGTCCTCGCCGCGGTGAGCCTGGCGGTCATGCCGTTCCTGAGCCTGGTCGAACGGCGGACCGGACGTGAGCTCGGTTCGGCCTCCGCGATCGCCGACTCGAAGCAGACGCTGATCTGCAGTTACCTGTCGGCGGCGGTGCTGCTCGGCCTGCTGGCGAACACGCTGTTCGGCTGGTGGTGGGCCGATCCGCTCGCCGGCCTCGTCGTGGTCGGGTTCGCCGTGCGTGAGGGGCTCGAAGCCTGGCGCGGCGACGCGTGCAAGCAGCCCGTCGTCGCGCTGACGGGGGAGCGTGCAGCTGTCGGTTGCGAGTGCTGCTGAGCGGTGTCTGGCAGCAGCAGCCGGTTCAGTCGGTGTCGGTTCCGGCTTCGCTGACGTGACTGACCGCGTCGCCGACGATGTGGGCGATGTGCTCGTCGTGGAGCGAGTAGACGGCGTTCCGCCCGATGCGCTCGACCTGCACGATGCCTGCGAGCCGCAGCGTGCGCAGGTGCTGGGAGACGAGCGGCTGCGAGAGCTCGGTCGCGTCGGCGAGCGAGCCGACGTCGGACGGTCCGGCGATCAACGCGGAGAGGATCCGCAGTCGCGCCGGCGAGGAGAGCGCCTTGAAGAGGTCCGCCGCTGCTTCGATCCCGTCTGACATGGACTCATGTAAGCGCACGCGCATACGTGCATGCAACACGACGGCCCCGGCGCGGTGCGTCGGGGCCGTCGTGCAGGTCCGTTGATCGGTGCTGATCACGGGCCTGCGCTGATCAGGAGATCAGTGCTCGTCGTAGTGGTCGCCGTGCTGGGCGTGCTTGTGGCCGTCGTGGACGAAGTCCACGTGGTCCTCGTGCTGGACCGTCTCGTGGCCGCAGCCGTCCTGGTGGGTGTGCTCGGCGACGGTGTGCTCTGCGCTGTTCTCGTGCTCGGCCATGGTGACCTCCTGCTGATCGACGGTTGGGATGCCCTCAGCGTAGGTCACGCATGCAGAAGTTGCAATACATTTATAGATGAGAACGGATGTCAGTTCCGGGGGATCCGGTGCACGGTCCGCTCGACCACCTCCGATACCCAGTGCGACGGTCGGTCGATCCCGTCGGGCAGCATCGTGGCGGTGTCACCGCCTGCCGCGTTCACCTGCGCCTGCGTGAGGAACAGCGCGGTGGACAGATCCGCTCCGTCGAGCCGGGCGTCCCGCAGATCGACCCCGAGCAAGTCGACGCCGGACAGGTCCACGCCGCGCAGGTCCGCCCCGATCGCGGTGGCACCCCGCAGGTCGGCGCCGGCCATCGGCCGGCCCCGCAGATCACGACCGGCGAGGTCGGCCCCCGGTCGCAGCAGTCCGGCCCGTGAATCGTCCTGGCCGGCGCGGTACCTGGCCCGGACCTCGCCGCTCACCTCGACCAGGACGTCCCGGACGCGTTCGTGCAGCGGCTCGACGTCGAGCGCCAGGAGCGTCGGGCGACCTGCGACGAGCACGCGCCGGATCTCCCGCGTCAGGAGCCCGGCGTCCTCCGCCGAGTCGGGCGTGACCGCACGGTCCTGCGCCTCGGCGAGGTGCCAGAGCATCTCGTGCAGCAGGCGGACGATCGGGAACACCCGGAACATCTCCGCGCGGGAGTCAGGGTGGTCACGCCAACTGACCCCGTCGTAGAGGGTCTGCGACACGTACTGGCCCGCACCGGAGCAGTCGAAGACGGTGCACCCCCGGAACCCCCGCGGCCGGAGCGTCTGGTGGATGGTGCAGGAGAAGTCGTCAGCGAGGTTCCCGCACGGGGTGCCGGCGGGCTTGTCGATCGGGAAGTCGGCGGAACGCTGGAACCCGAAGGCGGTGCAGCAGAGCGCGAAGCAGTTGCCGCAGTCCGCGCGCAGGGCGGACCGGTCGGTGGTCGTCATGGAGTGGTCTTCCTCTGGTGGTCTGGATGGTGTGCCGGGTGTGGGGGAGCTCCTGATGGAGTTCCCCGTCCGGGCGCACGAGACCACCCCCGCGCGTCGGCGGGGCGAACCGGTGGTGCTGGGCGACCAGTGGGTCACCGAGAGAGACGGAGGATCACTGTGGCCAGGCTAGCGTTCCCGCTGCGACGGGAACCGGAAACGGGCGTCCCTGGTGAGCACAACAGACCGGGTACGCCCGCTTCGACCAGGTGTGCCCGGGGGCGCCCTACGACGACGCGGGCGGTGACGCCACCGACTCGATGCCGTCCAACCGCGCCTCCTCCGCGTCGTACCCGGCGCGCACCTGCCGCAGCACCAGGTCGTCGATCTCGTCGGCGTCGCGCAGGCGCAGCAGGGTCTTCGCCTTGTGCTGCACCAGTGCGAGCTCGAGGGCGACCGCGTTGTCGTGCCGCTGGAGTGCGGGGTGGTCGTCGTCGTCCCCCTCGCGGGCCTCGATCACGTCGAGGTGGGCCTCGTAGTCCTTCCGCAGACGAGCGACCGTCGCACGGTCGGCGCCTGTCGACCGTGCGAGGCGGGGGAGTGCGTCGAGGGCCTCCTCGATCGCGGTGCGTTCGGCGTAGCGACGTTCGTCGCTGACGGACTCGTCCTCGGGCAGCGCGGCGCGGCGCAGGACGGCCGGCAGCACCAGGGCCTGCCCGACGATCGTGACGATGACCACCCCGGCGGTGACGAAGACGATGAGGTCGCGCTCGGGGAAGCCCCCGCCGGACTCGAGGGTGCGCGGCACGGCCACGGCCATGGCGAGCGACACGGCGCCGCGGAACCCGGCGAAGCCGCTGACCAGCCGGTCACGGTGTCCCTCACGGGGTTCTCCGCCGGTGCGTCGGGTGACGAGCCAGATCGTCCCACCCGCAGCGTTCAGGAACGCGAAGCGCACGATCACCAGCAGCACCGCGACCGCGAAGACGATCCCCGTCCCGCGCAGCAGGTCCGCGGGGTCGAGCGCGCGTGCCGCGACCATCGCCTCGATGCCGACCAGGACGAACAGTGCCCCGTTGAGCAGGAAGGTCAGGAACGACCAGAAGGCCCGGACCTGCTGCCGGGTCTCGGCGCGGTCGAGCTTCGGCCCGACCTGGCTGACGACGATGCCCGCTGCGACGACGGCCAGCACGCCGGAGGCGCCGATCGCCTCGGCGGCCAGGAAGGCCGCGAACGGCACGAGCAGGGTGACGAGGTTCTCGAGCACGACGGTGTCGACCCGGCGCAGCACCATCGTGCCGATCCAGGCGGCGGCGAGCCCGGCGGCGACCCCGCCGACGTACGACAGCGCGAGCATGCCAGAAACACCCCAGAACGTGAGCTCCTGCGTGCCGACGGTGACGGCCACCGCGATGCCGTAGACCACCAGCGTCGTGCCGTCGTTCACCAGGCTCTCGGCGCGGAGCACCGTGACGTTCCGGCGCGGCAGCATCTTGGTGAGCACGCCGACCGCGGTCGCGTCGGTCGGCGCGACCGCGGCGCCGAGCACCCATGCGGGGCCCCAGGGCATGCCGAGCAGGTGCAGCAGGGTGGCGACGGCACCGGCGGTGACCACGACGAGCAGGGTGCCCATCAGGACGATGCCGCGCAGGTTCTTCCGGATCTCGCGGAGCGACGTCGTCAGGCTCTCCCAGTACAGCAGCGCCGGCAGGAACAGCAGCAGGACCGCCTCGGCAGGGAGCTCGACGTCCGCGAACTCGGGGACGAGCCCCAGCAGCGCGCCGAAGACCAGGAGCAGCACGGGCGGCGCGATCCGGATCCGGTCGGCGACCGCCGCCGTCAGCGCGATGGCGAGGCCGAGCACGACCACCAGTTCCGGTCCCAGCACGTGCACTCCGATCGTCGTCCGACCCGCAAGTCAACGCCGATCCACGGTGGATCCTTCCAGAACAGCCGAACGACGCGCCGCACCGCTGCGCGGTACCGATCGCACCGGGACGGGACGGGACGACGCGCTCAGAGCCAGCCGCGTCCGCGTCAGACCGTCCGCGGCCGACGCACCACCCGTCGCCACCACGCGCGCCACGGCAGGCTGCTCACCAGCGCGGACCCGATCACGACGGTCCCGAACCACCCGACGACCACGCCCGGGATCGGCACGAGCAGGCTCGCCCAGAGCAGGACCGACAGCACCCCGAGGACGTACGCCGCCCCGGCCTTCAGGTACCGCAACCGCTTCAGCCCCGCGGCCTGGTCGACCCGCGACGTCAGGCGGGCCAGGAACACCGCGCCGACCCCGATCGCCCCGACCGCCACGGCGGCCTGCTCGAGCGCCCCGAGCCCGTCCGACCCGAGCGGCCCGGACCCCGACAGGCTGTACACGCCGTCGAGGATCTCGAAGAGCATGAACACCACGAGCCCCCGCTCGAACACGACGGTCGACGCGTACAGGTGGATCCGCCAGGCACCGCGGCCGATCCCGATCGACTCCGTGTCCGACGGGCCACCCCCGGACCCGGGGCGCAGCGCCCACGCCGCGGTCCACTTCGACACGAGGTACGCGGCGATCCCGGCAGCCCCGCCGATCGCGACCGGCAACAGCACACCGGGCGCCCACCCGGCACGCGACCCGACGAGGACGGACGTGACGACGACCCCCGTCGTGGCGGTGACCAGCGACCAGACGCGCGGTCGCGCGACGGAGGCGAGTCGCGCCTCCAGGCTGCCCAGCCACGACCTGCGGGACGCGCGGTCGGTGTTGAACAGGTACTCGGCGAAGACCTGCCAGATGAACGCGGCGCCGAAGGCGGCCAGGGCGGGACGCACCTCGGCCAGGTGCGCGGAGAACGAGCCGGGTGCGAAGACGGCCTCCTCGACGGAGCTCGCCGGGTCGGTCGCGTCACCGACCGCGACGGCGGCCGGCGGCAGCAGCAGCCGCATCGCGAGCACGCCCGCGACGATCCCGAGCGACAGGAACAGCCGGCGGGCGGGGGAGTGCAGGCGTCCGGCGATGCCGGCCATCGGCACGGACGAGTCCGCAGCCATCGCGATCTCGAGGAACGCGAGGGCGACGAAGGCGAGCGCGCCGGCGGGGCCGAGCACCAGCCAGGCCGCCGCGGCGGCCGCGACGGTGATGAGCAGGGGGACGGTCAGGAGCGATCTCGTGGCCATCTGCCCATCCAGCCCGTCCGGGCTGGGCGGCGCATGGAGCGCTCCTGGGCATCGGCCTGGAGGCCCGTGGGGACCCCGTCAGACGGGTGACGGCCCGTCCCCACTTGCGGGGACGGGCCGTCAGGTCGGGCTCGCAGAACACCGGTGTTCGCGTGCCGAACCGCGTTCTGCGCGTGTTCGACCGGCGAACACCGGTGTCTTGCGGGGGCCCGCGTCAGTCGTGGAACGTCTCGATGGACGCACCGAGCGAGTTGAGGCGCTCCTGCAGCTGCTCGTAGCCACGGGCGATGATGCCCACGTTGCGCAGGACGCTCTCACCCTTGGCCGCGAGCATCGCCAGCAGGATCACGACGGCGGGCCGCAGTGCCGGCGGGCAGCTGATCTCGGCGCCGGAGAAGTGCGTCGGACCGGTCACGTCGAGGCGGTGCGGGTCACGCAGGGTGACGCTGGCGCCCAGGCGGGTGAGGTCGAGCAGGTGGATCGCCCGGCCCTCGTACACCCAGTCGTGCACGAGCGTGGTGCCCTCGGCCATGGCCGCGATCACGACGAAGAAGGGCAGGTTGTCGATGTTCAGGCCCGGGAACGGCATCGCGTGGATCTTGTCGATCGGCGCGTGCAGTTCGGACGGGTGGACCGTGATGTCGACGAGGCGGGTGCGACCGTTGGCGGCGGCGTACTCCTCGGTGACGTCGAAGCGCAGGCCCATCTCGGCCAGGGTCGCGAGCTCGATCTCGAGGAACTCGATCGGCGCCCGGGTCACGGTGAGGGTCGAGGCGGTGACGATGCCGGCGGTCAGCAGGCTCATGGCCTCGACCGGGTCCTCGCTCGGCCAGTAGTCCACGACCTCGTCGATGCGGCTCTTGCCCGTGATGCGGAGCGTGGTGGTGCCGATGCCCTCGATCTGCACCCCGAGCAGCTCGAGGAAGAAGCAGAGGTCCTGCACCATGTAGTTGGGGCTGGCGTTCCGGATGACGGTCTCACCGTCGCGGGCGGCGGCGGCGAGGATCGCGTTCTCGGTCACGGTGTCGCCGCGCTCGGTCAGCACGACCGACTTGGTGGGGACGGCCTGGTTGGCGACGTCGACCTCGTACCAGCCGGACGTCGCTTCGACGTCGACGCCGAACGGACGCAGCGCGATGAGGTGCGGCTCGACCGTGCGGGTGCCGAGGTCACAACCGCCGGCGTAGGGCAGGCGGAAGGACTCGAACCGGCCGCTGAGCGGGCCGAGGAACATGAGCACGCTGCGGGTGCGACGGGCGGCGTCGGCGTCGATCGCGTCGAGGCGCAGGTCCTCGGGGGCGACGATCTCGAGGGTCTCACCGTCCTCGGACCACGTGACGCTCGCGCCGAGGCTGCGGAGCACGTCGATGATGCGGTCGACCTCGACGATCCGGGCGACCTTGTGCAGACGGGTCACGCCGCGGTTCAGCAGCGAGGCGCAGAGCAGTGCCACGGCGGCGTTCTTGCTCGAGTTCACCGCGATGGAGCCACTGAGCTTCCGGCCGCCCTGCACCCGAAGGTGGGCACGCTGCGGAGCGCCGCCGATCGAGACGATCTGCTGGTCGAGGGCGTCGCTGATGCGGGTGAGCATCTCGAGGGACAGGTTCTGCCCACCCTGCTCGATGCGGTTGATCGCGCTCTGGCTGGTGCCGACGCGTTCGGCGAGCTGGGCCTGCGTCATGCTGCGGCCCTTGCGGGCGCCCCGGATCAGGGCGCCGACCTCACGGAGGGGTGCTGCGGTCGCCGGAGATGCCGGCGAGACGACGGTGGTGGTGTCGGTCATGTGCGCCACGCTAACACGCTCATGAGATAAACCAGTGGAAGATCGGCACCCTTTGCGCGCCTCGAGGTCTCGAATACGTCACAGTTGGGAATTTCGGGGGACGAACGCTCAGGCATCGGTCAGGCGGCCGTCGACGACGGTGACCAGGCGGTCGAGCGCGTCGCGGTGGACGAGGTCGTGCGTGACGAGCATCGTCGCCGTGCCCTGCTCGTGCGTGAGACGCGCGATCAGCGCCATGATCTCGGCGCCCCGCTCCTGGTCGAGTGCGCTGGTGGGTTCGTCGACCAGCAGGACGGACGGGGTGTTCACCAGGGCGCGGGCGATGGCGACCCGTTGCCGCTGGCCACCGGAGAGCTGCGCGGGACGTTTGCCGCGGTGCTCGGCGAGACCGACCGCTGCCAGCAGCGCATCGGCACGGGTGTGCACCGCGGTCCGGTCTCGGCGGCCGCCACCGAGCTCCGCCATGACGAGCAGCTGTTCCCGCGCGGTGAGCGACTCGATGAGGTTCGACTGCTGGAACACGATGCCGACCTGGTCGCGGCGGAGCGTCGTCGCCTCGTTCCGGCTCAGGGTCGCTGCGTCGACGTCGTCGATCCACACGTGCCCGGAGTCCGGGCGGATCAGGGTCGCAGCGACGGCGAGGAGCGAGGACTTCCCGGAGCCGGAGGGCCCGGTGATGCCCGTGACCACGCCGTTCGGAGCGGTCAGGGACACGCGGTCCACCGCCGTGATGCGGGAGTCGCCGTCGGGGAAGGTGAGGGTGACGTCGTCGAGGGTGATCATCGGTTGCTCCCGAGTGCGGTGAGGGGGTCGGCCTTGGTGACGGTGCGGAGTGCGACAGCGGCACCGGCGAGGCCGAGGACGACCATCACGGCGGCCGGCAGCAGGGTGGTGAGCGGGCTGAGCAGGAACGGCAGGACATCGTTCGCGAGCGTCCCCAGGACCGACACGAGACCGATCCCGACCCCGACGCCCACGGCCAGGACGACGAGTGCCTGGCCGAGGGCATCGCCGACGAGCGACGCGTCGGAGGCCCCGAGGGCCTTCAGGACGGCGATGTCGTCGGCACGCTGCAGCGTCCACACGGTGAAGAACGCCCCGACGACGAGTGCGGAGACTCCGAAGAGCATCACGATCATGAGTCCGAGCGACCCGACCTCCGACTTGAACGTGTCGAGCGCGGTGAGGCTGGCGAGCGGCGACGCGGCGACGGTGTGCGTGCGGTCCGCCGTGCTGCCCCAGTCCGGCGCACCGGAGACGGCGAGCACGGTCGCTTCGCCGTCCCCGCCGAGGCGCCGGTCGGTCGACGCCCACGCCGTCGGGGAGAGCGCGACGACGGGGGTGTGGCTGTACCAGGCGTCTCCGCCGACGGTGGCGACCCGGTAGGTCCTTGCGGCGATCGTGACGGCGTCCCCGACGGCGACGTCGAGGTCCTTCGCTGCGCCGGCGGACAGGCCCACCGTGTCGTCGGACCGCGGAGCCAGGTCGGTGACCGTCGACGCGGGGGCTCCCCGCGGCACGCCGAACAGGGCGACGGCCACCGCTGGTGCGGTCTCGGCGTGCGCTTCGGCCCGCCCCTGTGCGATCCCGATCGGCGTGACGTGCTCGACGCCCGAGGACTGCCGCCACGCGGAGACCGTCGCGGCGTCGATCGTCGACTGCGAGAACGACGGCTGTCCGGTCGAGGGCTCCTGCAGGACGAGGCGGTTCCCGGGGAGGCCGAGGACCGCGGACACGTCCTGTGCGCCGAGCCCTCCGGTCAGACCGGCGAGGAAACCGACGAGCAGGGTGATCAACGACACCACGGACCCGATCAGCACGAACCTGCCACGGGCGGCTCGGAGGTCACGCCAAGCGACGAACACGATGGTTCCTTCCCGACAGCAGGGACGCTCCCCGCCGTCCAGACGAGCCTCGCCGTCGCCGGTCGCGGTGCCATCGCCGGGAGGTTGACTGCTCTCGTCCGACTTCTGGTTGATGCCAGGTGGGCCGTGGCCGCCGTACGCTGCAACGGACATGGCACACAGCACCCTCACGCCCGTGTTCGTCGGGCTCCGCACCGGACTGCACGTGCTGTTCGCCGCGCTCGTGGCGCTCGTGGTCGTCCGCGTCCTCGTCGTCCGCGACCCGACCATGTGGGCGGCGATCGCCCTGGTGGTCGGGTTCGCGGTCCTCTACCTGCTCGGTGCCGGTGTCGCCGCCGCGCCGGAGACACGCCGAGCCGTGGTGGGTGCGGCTTGGATCACCGCCTTGACCGCCGTGTGGGTGGCCTTGCTCGTCCTGGTGCCGGAAGCGGCGTACCTGGTGTTCCCGCTGTTCTTCCTCTACCTGCACGTCCTGCCAAGGATCGTCGGGCCGGCCGCAGTGGTCGCAGCCACCCTGATCGCGGTCCTCGCCCTGGGCCTGCACGGCGGATTCACCGTGGGCGGGGTGATCGGCCCCCTCGTCGGTGCCGGGGTCGCGTTGCTCATCGGCCTCGGCTACCGCGCGCTCGCCCGTGAGTCCGTCGAGCGGGAGGCACTCCTGGCGGAACTGCTCGCCACCCGCGACCGACTCGCCGCGACCGAACGGCAGCAGGGTGTCCTCACCGAACGCGCCCGCCTGGCACGCGAGATCCACGACACCGTCGCGCAGGACCTCTCGAGCATCCAGATGCTCCTCCACGCCGCCGAAGCAGCCGACAGCGACCGCCCGGGCATCGAGCACATCCGCCTCGCACGCGCCACCGCGGCCGACGGTCTCGCAGACACCCGGCGGTTCATCCGGGAGCTCGCACCGCCGTCCCTCGACGCGGGACTCCCCGCGGCGCTGCGCCGCCTCAGCGACCAGTGGCACCGCGAGGGACTCGGCATCACCGTGACCGCAGCACCCGAATCGTCGGAGTTGACGATGGACGTGCAGACCGCTCTGCTGCGCATCGCCCAGGGTGCCGTGGCGAACGTCGCCCAGCACGCCGGCGCCACGACCATCGACATCACCCTCGACGTCACCGCGACGCACGCGTCCCTGCGGGTGCAGGACGACGGCACCGGGTTCGACCCCGACCACACCGGCACCCGCTCCGGCACGTCCGACGCGTTCGGGCTCCGCGCGATGGGTGAACGCGTCGACCAGCTCGGTGGCCGTCTCACCATCGACAGCGCACCCGGGCACGGCACCACCATCACCGCGACCGTGGAGGTCGGTGAGCCGTGATCCGACTCCTCATCGCCGATGACCACCCCGTCGTCCGCGCCGGCCTGCGCGCACTCCTCGACGGGGCCGTCGACATCGACGTCGTCGGGGAGGCCGCGACCCCCGACGAAGCCGCCGCCCTCGTGGCGTCCGTGGACCCGGACCTCGTGCTCATGGACCTGCAGTTCGGGCAGGACCGCACCGGTGCCGACGCCACCCGGCAGATCCGGTCGACCGACGCCGCGCCGTACGTCCTGGTCCTCACCAACTACGACAGCGACGGCGACATCCTGGGCGCCGTCGAAGCGGGGGCCAGCGGGTACCTGCTCAAGGACACGCCACCCGACGAGTTGCTCGCCGCGATCCGCGCCGCAGCCGCCGGTGAGAGCGCCCTCGCACCGGCGGTCGCGAGCCGCCTGATGGCACGGATGCGTGCGCCAAGGGTCAGCCTGTCCGCTCGCGAGATCGAGGTCCTCGGGCTCGTCGCCGAGGGCGCCTCGAACGTCGATGTTGCGGCACGCCTGCACATCACCGACGCCACCGTGAAGTCACACCTGGTGCACGTGTTCTCCAAGCTCGGCGTCGGTTCCCGCACCGCCGCGGTGTCCGAGGCCCGGGCGCTCGGCATCCTGCGCTGACGGCCCGTGCTGGTGCTGGTGCTGGTGCTGGTGCTGGTGCCGGTGCCCGCTGGTTCCGGTGCCGGTGCGCGCTCCGGTGCTCGTGCCGGGGTCAGCGCGTCCGGATCGTCAACCGCTCGAGGGTGAAGGCGCCGTCCTGCACGAACAGCCCCACCCGACCGGCGGGCCGGTCGTAGAGCCGCGTGCTCAGAGCGACGCTGCCGTCCACCACGGCCACGCAGACGTCGCCGTCGAGGTGGACGTCGACCCGGTGCGTGCCCGGGGCGAGCTGCACGGCACGTTCCAGTTCCACGGCGTGCGGCACGTCACCGAGGATCTGCCACTGCTCGGTGCCGGTGCTGCCGCGCGGCCACCGGTCCAGGACGAGCCGGTTCCGATCGGGTTCGAGACGCAGTGCGTAGCCGTCCTCGGTGTCGTCGCTGGTGCGCAGGAGCAGTCCGAGCGACTTCGTGTCCGCCGCGAGGTCGATGTCCATGCTGACCAGCGCCTCCGTGGGGAGTTCCGGACCGACCCACGACGCGTACCGCGTGGCGGCGCCGGCACCGACCGTCGGATCTGCGCCGTTGCGCGGTTGGAAGGCCGAGGTCACGTCGACCTCGTCGGAGTACGCGGCCTTCACGGCTTCGGGCAGGTCGAAGCGCAACGACCCGTCCACCCGCTGGTGTGCCTGGAGGGTGGCCATGGTCCCGGCCCACTGCCAGGCCCCGTCGTCGCGGTCGCCCTCCTTCGACGCGATCCAACCGACGAAGTACCGCTCGCCGTCGAGCGCCAGCGTCTTCGAGGCGTAGAACGCGCGCCCGTCGACGGTGTCGTCCGCCGGAGCGAGCCACGGCCCGTCCGGGGACGTCGCGATGCGGTAGCGCGTGCAGAACGCGTCCGAGAACTCCGAGTACACGAGGTACCACCATCCGCCCCACTGGAAGACGTCGGGGCACTCCTGGGTGATGAAGCGGTGGGGTTCCCAGAGCGGTGACGCGTCGCGCCAGGTCACGAGGTCGTCGGACTCGAGTCGCGCGACCAGACCGGATCGTCGGTACGGTTCGTCGCGTCGACGCGCTGCCAGGAGCATCTGCCACGGCCCCTCGGCAGACGGACGGAACACGAAGGGGTCGCGCCAGTCCTCGGGCGAGTACCCGGCGAGTGCGGGGAGATCCCATCCGGGGTGCTTCGTCCAGTCCGTGAGATCACCCGAGGACGTCGCGTGGCAGACGACCTGGGCATCCTTGGTGACGCCGTCGACCTCGGTCGTGATCCGCGGGTTGTGCCCGGTGTAGAACAGGTGCAGGGTGCCGGAGTCGTCCTGCACGACGCTTCCGGTGTAGCAGTCGAAGTCGCCGGCATCGGCGCCGCCCGAAGGCAGGACCACGCCCTTGCTCTCGAACCCGACGAAGTCGGTCGTGGTCACGGCTCCCCACGGCATCCCGGTCGCTCGCTCGAGCGGGGGGACACCCGGACGCTCGTCGAGCAGGTAGAACAGCCACGCCGTGCCGTCGTGCTCGAACGGGATCACGTCCCCGACGAAGCCGTTCGGGGGCCGGAAGTGGGTGCTGGGTGTGGCGGCCAATCAGGTTCCTTCGGGTCGGGGAGCTGCGAGTGAGCTCCGGGGGACGTACCCGCACGGCACGAGGTGCCGACCGGGCTGCTCCGTCTCCGCCAGCAGCAGGGTTCCGGCGTCGAAACCCATCTGCTGGTGGGGGAGCGCGACGGTGGTCAACGGTGGGTGCATCTGATCGGCGAGGTCCGGCTGGTCGTCGAACCCCACGATGCTGACGTCCTCGGGACAGCGCATGCCGAGCGACTGCGCCGCCATCAGTGCGCCGACCGCCATGCGGTCGTTCCCGCAGATGATCCCGGTCGGCCGCTCGGTCGTCAGGACCTCCATCGCGAGGTCGTAGCCCGAACCCACCTGGAAGGTCCCGAACTCGACGCGGATGGAGTCCGGAGCGATCCCTGCATCCGCGGCGGCGCGCTCGAGGCCACGCTTGCGCTCCTGGCAGGCGTAGTCGTCCTCGGGGCCTCCGAGGAACGCGACCCTGGTGTGGCCGGCGGCGAAGACCGCGGCGGCGACGTCACGGCCGCCTTGGAACTCGTCGGCCAGGACGGTCACGGCGTCGGTGTCGCCGGGCGGGAAGCAGTTGACGAACACGGTGGGCACACGGTCGAGCCCTGCGACCGGGGTGACGTACTCCGGTCCGGGCGCCGCGTAGACGAGGCCGGCGACACCCTGCCGGACGAGGTTCTCGACCGCTGCCTTGCCGCCGTCGGTGGTCTGGGCGGTCTCGACCACGAAGCAGACGTACCCGGCCTCCTGCACCGCCTGCTGCACACCGAGCACGATGTGCCCGGCGTACGGCTGGGACACGAGCCGGTCAGCGATGACGCCGACCGTGTACGAGCGGTTCGAGCGCAACGACTGCGCAGCCCGGTTCGGTTGGAAGTCCAGTTCCTTCGCAGCCTGGAGCACACGGGCACGGGTCTCGTCAGCGATCGAGACGTCCCGACGGTCGTTGAGCACGAACGACACGGTCGGCTGCGACACCCCTGCACGGCGTGCGACGTCCTTCATCGTGACGCGGTGCGACTGCGCTGTGCGTTCTCGGCTCGCCATCGGATCTCCTTCGTCCCGCTCATCATGCCAGAAGCAAATACGTATTGCCTCCCCGGTGCCCGCTGTGTACGATCGCCTCACAAATACGTATTGGCCCGGCGTGGAGCGGGGTCATCATCGCTCAGAGAGGAGCGACCGTGACGAATGGATTCAGCACTCCCATCAACCGGCGCACGCTGTTCAAGTTCGGTGGGGCCGGGCTCGCGCTGGCCGGCATCGGGTCGTTGGCGGCGTGCTCGACGGCTGGCGGAGGCAGCGACACGGGGACGGTGAAGATGCTCTACTTCGGGGAGCAGAGCGCCGCCACAGCGCTGCAGAAGGCGATCGAGCCGAAGATCAAGCAACTGGACAAGAAGGCGAGTCTCGAGGTCACGGCGATCAACGGCACGGACTGGAACGACTTCCTCGCCAAGGTGCTGACGCAGGTCGCGTCGGGCGACGTCCCGGACATCGTCAGCGTGGCGACCGAAGGCCAGCAGCTCCTGGCGTCGAAGAACCTGCTCGCCCCGCTCGACGACCTCGTCACGAAGAACCTGTCGGATCTGCACGCGTACTTCAGCGGTGCCCATCCGGCGCTGATCGAGTCGACGATGTACCAGGGCCACCTCTACACGCTCCCCGACAGTTTCAACGCGGGCAGCATGTTCTACTCGACCGAACTCTTCGACAAGGCCGGCCTCGCGCGCCCCGCGGCCGACTGGTCGATGGACGACTTCCACTCCTCCGCAGAACGGCTCGCGAAGATCGGTTCCGGCACGTACGCGTTCGACTGGGTCGTGCGCCTCTGGGGCAGCTGGACCTCGTTCCTGTACGCCAACGACGGCAACCTGCTGCAGGAGGGCAAGTACTCCGGTGGCGACTGGTTGTGGAAGAGCAAGGCGTTCGCCGACAACCCGCTCGGCGTCACCGGTCGCAAGGGCGGCTGGAAGTGGGGTGACCCGACCGCCAACTCCGACGCAGCGGTCGAAGCACTCGAGTACGTCATCGAGCTGCAGAAGTCCGGCGCGTCCCCTTCGCCGGACGTCGGCGGTGGTGCCACCCTCCAGGGCCTGATGTCCTCCGGCCGGATCGGCATGACGATCGGCGGCGGCTTCTGGGCCGGCGGTCTCCACAACGCAGGGATGCGGAACGGCAGCTTCGACGTCGTCGAGTTCCCGACCTGGAAGAGCAACAAGTCGCTCTTCGGCGCCGGCGGGTACGGCATCTTCAACTCGTCGAAGCAGAAGGACCTCGCGTTCGAGGTCATCAAGCTCATGGTGCAGCCGGAGAGCTTCGACGCGCTGTGGCCGGGCAACGTGACCACACCCGCGCAGAAGTCGCTGATGACCGCGGAGCGGTACTCCACGACGGGGCCGGAGCACTGGTCGGTGTTCTACGACCAGCTCGACAACTCGGTGCCCATCTCCGCACCGCCGTACTACAACGCCCTCGCGACGGCCCTCAACCAGCGGACCACGCAGGCCATCTCGTCGGGGAACGCGAAGAAGGCGCTCGACGGTCTACAGGCTGACATCGAGCAGGCCGCAGCGCAGGCATCGTGATGACCGCAACGACAGAACGACGCACCCAGCGCGCGGCCGAGGTCGCAGCCCGCCGGCCGGCGGCGAAACGTGCCCGTCGGCGTGAGTCCACGTTCGGCTTCCTCATGATCGGGCTCGCGGTGGTGTTCGTCGCCGTGTTCACCCTCGTCCCGATCCTCGCCTCACTCGGCCTGTCGTTCACCTCGTGGGACGTGATCAGCAGTCCCGAGTGGGTCGGCCTGGACAACTACGTCCGACTGTTCACCGACGGGCCGGTCCTCGCGTCCTTCGGGGTCACCATCGGACTCGCTCTCGCCATCGTCGTCCTGCAGATCTCGCTCGGCTTGCTGCTGGCGGTGCTGGCGAACAACCGGAAGCGCAACACCACCCGTGTGTTCTTCCGCACCGCGTTCTACCTGCCGCTGCTGGCGTCCACAGCAGCAGTGTCGATCTTCATGGGCTACATCTTCGACACGAAGTTCGGCCTCATCAACTACTACCTCAACGAGATCGGCCTCCCCGGGGCGCACTGGCTGAACGACCCGTTCTGGGCCAAGGTCACGATCGTGATGGTCGTGGTCTGGCAACAGGTCGGCTTCACGTTCGTGTTGTTCGTCGCCGCGCTGCTGGCGGTCCCGGTGGACGTCCAGGAAGCCGCCTCGATCGACGGCGCCGGCCCGTGGCGGACACTCTTCCAGATCAAGATCCCCCTGATCAGCCCGACGATCCTGTTCGCGACCGTCATCGCGATGATCAACGCCATGCAGCTGTTCGACCAACCGTTCATCATGACCAAGGGCGGGCCCGGTACAGCGACGACGACGGCCACCATCTCGATGTACCAGGCCGGGTTCCAGAACCTGCAGTTCGGATTCGCCTCCGCCATCGCGATCCTGCTGCTGGTCATCATCGGGATCATCACCGCCGTCCAGTTCATCGCCGCACGAAAGCTGGTGTTCTACCAATGACGACCACACAGACGTTCGATCCACTGCACAGCCCGGAAACCGTGGCACAACCGAGCATCGACCACATCGTGCGCCGGCGACGTCCGGTCGCCACCGTCGGGAGCATCGTCGGCCTGGTCATCCTGATCGTCGCTGCCGTGTTCGCCCTCGGGCCGCTGCTGTGGACGCTCACGACGTCCCTCCGAACGCCGGCTGAGTCCTTCGACAACCCGCCGCAGTGGCTCCCGCTGTCCTGGGACTTCAGCAACTACGCGGCCGTCTTCGACCAGATCCCGATCGGCCAGTTCTTCCTCAACAGCGTCGTCGTCACACTGCTGATCGTCGTCGGCCAGACCGTCACCTGCACCCTGTCCGGCTACGCGTTCGCCATGATCAGCTTCCCGGGGAAGAACACCGTCTTCGGGATCTTCCTCGCCACGATGATGGTCCCGATCCAGACGATCATCATCCCGGTCTTCGTCATCCTCAAGGACATCGGGCTGACGGGGTCGATCGCGTCCCTGATCGTCCCCGCCCTCGGGAGCGCGTTCGGCACGTTCCTGATGCGGCAGTACTTCATGCAGATGCCCAAGGAGCTCGGCGAAGCAGCGCGCATCGACGGTGCCAGCCAGTTCGGCGTGTTCTGGCACGTCTACTCCAGGATGGCCAGCCCCGCGATCGCGACGCTCGCGATCCTGAACTTCTCCGGCTTCTGGGCCGAGTACTACCGGCCGTTGATCTTCCTCAACCAGCAGGACACGTTCACCCTGCCGCTGGGGTTGGTCGGTCTGCAGGGCAACCTCGGGACCGGGTCCATCTCGGTCGTCCTCGCGGGCGTGGTGCTGACGATGATCCCGAGTGTCCTGCTCTTCGTCTTCGCCCAGCGGTACTTCATCGAGGGCGTCACGGCTGGGTCCTCCCGATGACCGACCACCACCTCCCGCAGTTCCACGTCCGGCTGCCCCGTGGCTACCTCAACGACCCGAACGGACCGATCGACATCGGCGGACGGGCGCACCTGTACTTCCAGTCGAGGCCGCTCGTCGACCTCGAGATCCCGGTCGAGTGGGGACACGCCACCAGCGAGGACCTGGTGCACTGGAGCCTGCACCGGCCCGCGATCGTCCCCGTCCCCGGGGGCGCGGACTCCGGGGGCGCGTGGTCGGGCAACACGGTGCTCCACGACGACGTCGTCCGCGCGTACTACTCCGGCAAGGTCGACCACAGCCCCTTCCAGTCGGTGCTCCTCGCCGAGTCCTCCGACGGCGGCACCAGCTTCGGTCCACCCGTCCAGGTCGTGGCAGACCCGGCGGCCGACGAGGGGATCACGATGTTCCGCGACCCGTTCGTCTGGCAGGACGAGGACGGCTGGTCGATGGTTGTCGGAGCAGCGGCTGCGAACCAGACCGCGGCGGTCCGTCACTACCGATCCGCCGACGGCGTCACCTGGGCGTCCGCCGGCGACCTGGTCGCGATGACCCGTGCCACGGTCGAGGGCATCGACACCGGCGCAGGCTGGGAGTGCCCGCAGATCCTCACGGTCGACGGCACCGACGTCGCCCTCATGGCGTCCTGGTCACACGAGGACGGACCGGGCGAGGTCATCGCGGTCCCGTTGACCGGCACGCTGCACCCCGACCGGGTCGACCACGGGCAGCACTTCTACGCGCCGTCCGTGATGCGGACCGGGTCGTGGGGTGCGGTGCTCTTCGGGTGGGTCACGGAAGGTCGTCCTCTGGAGGCGACCGCGCAGGCGGGCTGGTCCGGTGCCGTCTCCCTGCCCAGGAGGGTGTGGCTCACCGACGGACGACTCGCGAGTGCACCGCACCCCGCGGTGGAGTCACTGCGAGCAGGCACGTCGCGTCCGGGCCACGGGGCGACGATCGGCGCGCAGGTGGAGATCGTGCTCCCGACCCCGGTCACCGGCGTCGTCCGTCTCCGGTTCTCGGAGGCCGAGTACCTCGACGTCCGTGTCGACCTGGAGGCCGACACCCTCACCGTCGATCGGAGTCGTGCCAGCGGGGACACTCGCGCGGACACGAGCCCTGCCGTGGTCCGGGCGCCGTTCGGACCGCGGAGCGAGCTGCCGGCGGTGCGGGTGTTCGTGGACGGGTCCGTCGTCGAGGTCTTCACCAGCGCCGGCCGATCCGTCACGACGCGCGTCTACCCCGAGCAGGCACCACCCTGGACTGTGGAAGCTCCTCCCGAGGCGTCGGTCTGGGACCTGCGGAGCGCTGTGACGGTGGCGGGTCCGAGATGACCCGGCCCCTGATCACCGTTGCCGGCGAGTCGTTGGTCGACGTCGTGCACGACGGATCACAGCGTGAGGTACCCGGTGGGAGCCCGGCGAACGTGGCACTCGGGTTGGGGAGGCTCGGTGCACCGGTCGAGTTCGCGACGTGGCTCGGGGACGACGTCCGAGGACACCGCATCGCCGATCACCTCCGGGCCTCCGGCGTCCGACTCGTCGACGGGACGTTCCGAGCCAGCCGGACGTCCTCCGCCTCTGTCCGGCTCGACGCGGACGGCCAGCCGACGTACGAGTTCGACGTCGAGTGGGACCTGCCGGAGCTGCCACGCACGCCGAGCTGGCTGCACGTCGGATCGATCGGCGTCTTCCTCGAACCCGGGGCGAGCAAGGTGTCGGAACTCGCGCGACGCACCGCGGCGGCCGGGGGAGTCGTCTCGTTCGACCCGAACATCCGTCCCGCACTCCTCGGCGCGGCTGCCGACGAGCGACTCACCTTCGAGCACCGTGCAGCGACGGCGAACGTCGTGAAGCTCTCCGACGAAGACGGTGCGTGGCTCTACCCGGGGCTGTCCGAGGACGCCGTCCTCGATCGCGTGCTCGGCTGCGGCGCCCAGCTCGCGGTCCTCACCACGGGCGCCACCGGCTCGCTCCTGGCGACCGCGACCGAGCGGGTACGGGTCCCCGGTGAACGCGTCGACGTCGTCGACACCGTCGGAGCGGGCGACACCTACATGGCAACGCTCGTCTGGCAGCTGCGGGACCACGCCACCGTTCTCGACTCGCTCGGCGAACCGATCCTCACGGAACTCGGACGTGTCTGCACCCGTGCCGCGGCGATCACCGTCGCCCGGCGGGGAGCCGATCTGCCGAGTGCCACCGACCTGATCCCCGTGCGGGGAGCGACTCCCGAAGTGCACGATCCGACGCAATCCCGACCTCGAACCGGAGTGGACCATGACCTCTGAATTCCGACGACGCGCACTCCTCCAGGGTGCAGGCATCAGTGCGCTCGCACTGTTCGCCGCGACCGCGCCAGGCGAAGCAGCACGCGCCGCATCGTTGTCCCGACCCGGGGCTCCGTCCGCAGCATCCGCAGTGACCGGCACCTCGCTCCGTGCCAGGTACCACATGACACCGCCTGCCGGATGGCTGTCCGATCCGCAGCGTCCGGTGTTCACCAGGGGCGCGTACCAGCTGTACTACCTGCACTCCGACGTGGACAACGGCGACGGCGGCTGGGACCACGTCTCCACCACCGACGGTGTCGACTTCACCTTCGAGGGAACGGTCATCCCGCTGCAGACCAACCTGCCCACGTGGACGGGTTGCACCCTGATCGACACCGACGACACCGCCGGCTACGGTGCCGGTGCCGTCATCGCCCTCGCGACCCGCCCGACAGGGGGCGTGCGGAAGTACCAGGAGCAGTACCTGTTCTTCTCCACCGACGGCGGCTTCACCTTCACCGCCCGACCGGATCCCGTCATCGTCAACACCGACGGCCGCGCAGCGACCACCGACGCAGAGGTCTCGAACGCCGAGTGGTTCCGTGACCCGAAGGTCGCCTGGGACGCCGCCCGCAGCGAATGGGTCTGCGTCATCGGGCGGCAGCGGTACGCCGCGTTCTACACGTCGAAGAACCTCGTCGACTGGACCCTGCAACGGAACTTCGACTACCCCGACCACGACCTCGGAGGCATCGAGTGCCCCGACCTGTTCCAGATCACCGCCGACGACGGGACGACGCACTGGGTCCTGGCCGGCAGCATGGACGCCTACAACGTGGGCCTGCCCTGCACCTACGCCTACTGGACCGGCTCGTGGGACGGTACTTTCTTCACCGCTGACGACCCCACACCGCAGTGGCTCGACTGGGGCTGGGACTGGTACGCGGCCGTCACGTGGCCTGCGGTCGAAGCGCCGGACACGAAGCGCTACGGCATCGGGTGGATGAACAACTGGAAGTACGCCGACCGGCAGGTCCCGACCGACGCCTCGGACGGGTACAACGGTCAGAACTCGATCGTCCGCGAGATCACGCTGCGGCGTCGGTCCGCTGGCGGCTACGCGCTCATCAGCGAGCCCGTCGCAGCGCTCCGGAGCGCTGCGACCCGGACCGTCCCGATCGCTGACCAGTCGGTCAACGGATCCACGGTCCTGCCCTACGACGGGCGGGCCTACGAGATCGAACTCGACGTGACGTGGTCCGACGCCACGAACGTCGGGGTGTCGGTCGGACGCTCCGCTGACGCCACTCGGTCCACGAACATCGGCACGGCCGGTGGCGACCTCTACGTCGACCGCGCGCGCTCCGATCGTGCCGGGTTCGCGCTCTCGCCGTACACCCGCGCGGCGGCTCCCGTCGATCCTGCGACACGGTCCTCGCACCTGCGGATCCTCGTGGACACGCAGAGCGTGGAGGTGTTCGTCGACGACGGCGCGACGGTCCTCTCGAACCAGGTGAACTTCGACACAGGCGACACGGGCATCTCGTTGTTCTCCGACGGCGGCACCGCGACCTTCTCCGGCATCACCATCCGCGAGTACGGGGGCGAGTAGGCACGCAGGTCCGTGAGCTGCGACAGTGCCGGGCGTCGGCGCGGACGGCGGGCGAACGGAGGGCCGACGGAGGGCGGTCGGACGGCGGTCGGAGGTTCGTCCGAGGGAGATGGTGTGTCCTGGCACCCGGACCGGACGACCGAGCAACCAGCGGTCGCCGCGGTTCTCCGACTCGACCCGAACGGACCGCATGACACACTCCTCCACCGTCGCGCTCGGCAGTCCCACGCACTGCTTCGTGGAGCAGTACACGGACCTCGTGTACTCGCAGTTCCGCGACGGAGCCCTGTTCCCGGGCGGACGACAGCTGCACTTCGACCTCCTGAAGCCCGTGACCGCGACACCGACGCCCCTGGTCGTCTTCATCAAGGGCGGCGGGTTCCGGAACGTCCACCGAGCCCGGTACGTCCCCGCGCTGGTGGCCCTGGCCGAGCGCGGGGTCGCCGTCGCCAGTGTCGAGTACCGGACCAGCAACGAGGCGCGGTTCCCTGCCCCGGTCGACGACGTGCGGGAAGCGCTCCGTTTCCTCCGCGCACACGCGGACGCGTTCAACCTGGATCCGGGTGCGGTCGCGCTCTGGGGCAACTCCGCCGGCGCGACCATCGCGACGATCGTCGGCGCCTCGGCTCCCTCGGAACCGGAGCGGGTGTGCGCGGTCGCCAGCTGGTACGGCATGCACGATCCGCTCCGCTCACCGGAGCTCCGTGCCCCCGGGTCACCCCTGCACACCGCGTTCGGGGCACCCGGTGCGGACGGCAGTCGGTGGTTCCGACCCGCAGACCACATCACGGCCGAGTCCGCGCCGACGTTCCTGCTCCACGGGACCGACGACCGGGTCGTACCCGTCGAGCAGAGCGTGTCCCTCGCCGCGACGCTCGCAGAACAGGGTGTTCCCCACGAGTTCATGCTCGTCGACGGTGGCCACCACGACTTCGCCGAGATGAGCACGCGGACCGACGCCCTCACCAGGACCTACGACTTCCTCCACGGGCACCTGCTCGCGCGCGTCGAGCGACACGGCACGTCCGAGTGACCGCACGGTCCGGTCAGGTCAGGGATCCCTGAGGGTGCCACGGACGATCGAGTCGCCGGAGCGCGCATTCGAGTTCGGCGCGGCCGGTCGTCCCGGACGAGCGGGGCAGCGCGGCGACGGTCTCGGCGTCACCGCGGGGGAGTCCGGGCACGACACCGGTCGCCACACCGACGCCGAGGACCACGGCGAGCACGCCGACGCCAGCGAGCACGACCGCGAGCGGACGGCGACGACGCGGACGGCGAGGCACCGCACGGCGCTGCGCCTGGGACCCTGGCGCGCCGCTCGTGTGCCCCCGGCGCTCGCCCTGCTCCGGGTCCGGGTTCGGTGGCCCGCGCTGCCTGTTGCGGCGTCCGTGCGATCTCGGCCGCGATCCACTCCCACACGTGCTCCGGGGGCGCGATCAGCCCGACGCCCTCGGACGCCCGGGTCACCGCGGCGACCCGTTGCAGCGCGGCCACCTCGTCGCGGCATCGGTCGCAGGACGCCAGGTGCTCGGCGATCCCGTCCGAGGCCACCTGATCGGAGACCGCGAGCATCGCCAGCGTCTCGTCGTCGACGTGCTTCATTCGATCACCTCGAGACGTGTTCGGAGCCGAGTCAGACTTCGGTGGATGTGGCTCTCGAGCCGTTCGGCGATCTCACGATGGTTGAGCTCGTCGGAGGACGGCAGTCGTGCGACCGCGGTGGAGTTGCCACCGGCGTCGTCCTCGACGTCGCACCCCCACTACCGGTGGAGCACCCCGATCGGATGCAGCGGTTTGCTGGGGATCAGCTGAGACGGCGCCAGACCCCGGCGTTGCCGGGACGCGACCAGGTCTCCGGATCGCCCGTGACGGCGTCGTCCCCGGCGCCCCGGTCGGTGAGCCGGTACGCGGAGTCCGGCGTCCACCCGGCGACGACACTCGCCCGGTCGTCGTCGACCCGCACCGCGAGCCCGGACGTGCGGAACCAACCAGCGACGGTCAGGTGCACGACGTCGAACTCGGTGGCCACCGCTGACCAGTCCGGCAGCACCCAGTCGCCCTGCCGTCCGGTCGCCAGGGCCCAGTCGTTCCGCCGGGTGGTCCGTGTCACGTCGAGCGGCCAGCGGCGGCACAGCGCAGCCCAGTCGTCGGGCCCGTCGACGGTGCACACCCGCGCGGTGACATCGGCGGGCACGGCCGAGACGACGGCGCGTTCCTGCCCGAAGGAGTCCTCGACCGCCCAGAGCGCCAGCGGCCCGGCGGACGGGAACGGCGCTCGCGTGTGCGGCGTGAGTGGCCACGGCGGAGTCGTCCACCACACCCCGCTGGTCACCCCCGGGTTCCCCTCGGCGTCCTCGCGGCGCAGCTCCCGGGACCATTCGGCGAGCGCCTCTGCCACTCCCGGGCGTCGGGGCTGCTCGTCCTCGTCGAACTCGACGGTCCATGCTCCGCCCTGCGGGTCGAAGAGCCGGCGCACGACCGGGCTGTCGACCGCCCACCGAGCGAGCCGCCGGAACGCGGCCTGCAGTTCCGTCCGAGCGAGGAGCGCGTCCAGCGCATCGGGTTGCTGCCACCACAGCGCGCTGTCCGCAGTCGACTCGAGCGCGACCACGACGTCGTCCTCGCCCACGGACGGCAGTGGCACCGCCGCGAGTGCGCTCGCCACCGGTGCCAGGTCCGGAGCCGGCTCGGGTTCGATCGCGGCACCGATGCCGAAGAGCGTTCGGTCGTCGCCGCGTTCGACGCCGAGGTGGTAGTCCGCCCAGAAGAGCAGGTGGCCGAGCTGCACGGCGGCCGGGTCGTCGGAGTCCTGGACACCGCTGACGAGCTCGAGGCAGAAACGCCGGCCACGCGGGTGCGCGAGCAGGTCCGAGGCATCGATCACGGAACCAGGCTACTGACGGCCACTAACGCACGCGCCGCATCCGCCGATAGCCCTGGGTGCTGGCCCACGGACGGGCCCGCATCCCGCCCCACGGACGGCGGCGGGACGATCGAGAACCAGGACGGGCCATGATCGTCGTCACACGACTGAACGGCAGCGGATTCGCTGTGAACCCCGATCTCGTGGAGCGCATCCAGGAGACGCCGGACACGACGCTGATCATGGTCGACGGTGCGAAGTACATCGTGCGGGAGTCGATGGCCGACGTCATCGACCTGATCGCCGCGTACCGCGCACGCATCGTGGGCATGGCCTACGGCACCGACCTGGCCCCGCGCGCGAGCACGAACACCGGTTCGCAGCCGACGCTCGCCCCGGTCGCTGCCCTCCGCTCGACGCAGCACGGCCGCGCGCTGGACGGGGGTCGCTGACGTGGACATCGCAACGATCGTCGGGATCCTGCTCGCCTTCGGCGCCCTGTTCGGCATGGTCCAGATGGAGCACGTCGAGCTCGGTGGGCTCTTCCTGCCCGCTCCGATGCTGCTCGTGTTCGGTGCCACCATCGGCTGCGGCATCGCCAGCACCACCCTCAAGGACGCGATCGCCAGCTTCAAGGCCGTGCCGAAGGCGTTCACCGGCAAGGTCACCCCGCCGGCGTCGGTCATCGACGACGTCGTGGGGCTCGCCGAGACAGCGCGTGCGAACGGCCTGCTCGCCCTCGAGCAGGAGGCCGACAAGCACGACGACCCGTTCATGAAGAAGGCGCTGCAGAACATCGCGGACGGCACCGACGGTGACGAGCTGCGGATCCTGCTCGAGGACGAGATCGAGTCGAACGCGGCCCCGACCCGCAGCGCGAGCGCGTTCTTCATGGGCCTGGGCGGCTTCGCTCCGACCGTCGGCATCATCGGCACCGTCGTCTCGCTGACCCACGTGCTCGCGAACCTCGGCAAGCCCGACGAGCTCGGACCCCTGATCGCCAGCGCGTTCGTCGCCACCCTGTGGGGCCTGCTCACCGCGAACTTCATGTGGTTGCCGATCGGCGGGAAGCTCCGCAAGCTCGCCCAGCTCGAGTCGGACCGCCAGACGCTCCTGATGGAGGGGCTGCTCGCGGTGCAGGCGGGCAGCCAGCCTCGTCTGCTCGGTGAGCGCCTGAAGGCCATGGTGCCGCCCGGCGCCCGCGCCGACACCGGCGGCAAGGGCGGCAAGGGCACCAAGGCCGGTGGCAAGGCCGACGCGGCCGACGACCAGCAGCTGGCGGCCTGACGGTGAGCGCCAACCCCCGTGGCCGCGGCCGAGGTCGCGCGAAGAAGTCCCACGACGAGGCTGAGCACCCCGACGAGCGCTGGATGGCGTCGTACATGGACATGATCACGGTGCTGATGTGCATGTTCCTCGTGCTGTTCGCGATGTCCACCGTCGACCAGCAGAAGTACATCCAGCTGAAGCAGTCGCTCGCGACCGGCTTCGGCGAGGTCGACTCGCAGAAGATCGACACCGCGAGCGGCACCGTCGTGACGAAGGACCAGGTCGAGGACGGCTCCGGCTACTCGACCGACAAGTCGCAGGCCGACCACTCCACCGCCTCGTCGGGCACGAAGGACACGAACGTCGATCCCGCGTCGACCGTGGTGCCGACGACCGCGTCGAAGCGGGACCTCACCGAGGCGAAGCGTGAGCTCGACGACCTGACGGCGATCAAGAGCGCGATCCAGGAGAACCTGACCGAGGCCGGCCAGACCGCCAACGTGCAGTTCACCGTCGATGCCCGCGGTCTGATCGTCCGGCTGGTCGGCAGCGAGACCTACTTCGGGACGAACAGCGCCGACCTGTCCGACCAGGCGCGCCGGATCATGGACGCGATCGCCCCGGTCCTGCGGACGAGCCACCACGACGTCAGCGTCGAGGGGCACGCCGACCAGCGGAACTCGACCGCCCCGTACGCGACGAACTGGGAGCTCAGCGCGGCACGGGCGACCGGGGTCCTGCGCGACCTGGTCGAGCGGGGCGGGATGCCCGGCGACCACGTGCAGAGCGTCGGGTTCGGGTCGAGCCGGCCGCTGGCGAAGGGCGGCACCGACCAGGACCTCGCCCTGAACCGGCGGGTCGACATCGTGGTCCTGTCGAACGCCGACCAGGACGTCAGCGCCCTGATGCCGGCGCTGGCGAAGGCGCAGGACGGAGCGCAGCAGGGCTGAGACACACACCGCACGGAGCGCAGCAGGACTGAGACACACACCGCACGGAGCGCACCAGGACTGAGACACACACCGCACGGAGCGCACCAGCGCTGCCCCCACCGCCCCACTACGGGGTACAGCACTGACGGGTGCCCCACAGGTGACCGATAGACGCACCCGTGACCGAGACCCTGCCAGCGCCCGAGGTGTACGACTTCGCGCGCCCGTCGACGCTGGCCCGTGAGCACGCCCGGGTGCTTGAGCTCGCCTTCGAGACCTTCGCGCGCCAGTGGGGCACGCAGCTGACGGCGAAGGTCCGCGCGGTCAGCCAGGTCACCTGCGAGCAGGTGCAGATGACGACGTACGACGAGTACGCCGCGTCGCTGCCCGCGCTCACCGGCATGGTGCTGCTGCCGATCACCGAGCTCACCTCGAAGGGCGTGCTGCAGCTCCCGCTCGACGCCGCCCTGACGTGGGTGTCGCACGCGCTGGGCGCCTCGAAGCCGCTGCCGACCCCGGACCGCACCTTCACGCCCATCGAGCAGGCCCTGGTGCGCAAGATCGTCGAGGACGCCCTCGACGACCTGCGGTACTCGTTCGGCGGGCTGCTCGCGCAGGACGTCACGGTCGGCGGGTTCCAGTTCAACAGCCAGTTCGCCCAGGCCGCTCAGAAGGGCGACCTGATGATCGTCGCCTCGTTCTCGATCCGGGTCGGCGACCGCATCGCTCCGGGCACGCTGGCCCTGCCGGCCGAGGCCGTCCTGCCGCAGCTCGGCGAGGCCGCCGCGCACGTGTCGCCCGCCGACGCCCGCGCCCTGCTCGACGCGCAGCTCGAGAGCGTGCCGGTCGGCGTCAGCCTGCGCTTCGCCCCGGCCGCGGTCCTGCCGACGCAGGTCTTGCGGCTCGCCGTCGGCGACGTCCTGCCGCTGCCGCACCCGCAGCACCGGCCCCTCACCATCGCGGTCGACGGCGAACCCGTCGGCACCGCCGCGGTCGGCGCGAACGGCTCGCGCCTCGCCGGCATCGTCGTCACCACCACGAGCACGGAGCAGCACTGATGACCGAAACGACCACCCTCCACACCGCAGCGGCCGAGTCGCTCGCGGCGCAGCTCCCGACGGCCGCCCCCTTGACCGCGGTGCTCCTGCCTGGAGGCGCGACACCGGTCGTGCTCGACGCGGCGACCGACGCCGTGGTCGCGTCGTTCGTCGGCGGCCTGTCGGCCGACCTGGCACTCGTGCTCACCGACCTCGAGGCGATCACGGCCGCAGGCGGCACCGACCACGGGATCGTGGCCGTCACGGACGTGTTGCGTCCGTCGCTCGAGGCCGCGGCCGGGGTCCTCGGCGTCGGGGTGCTCGGCGAGGCGGGCCGCGAGTCGGCGGCGTCGCTGCTGGCCGACCCGGACACCGTCGTGTTCGAACTGACCGCCGGTGGGCTGCCCGCCGGGTGGTTCGGCATCCGGATCCGCGAGAACGGCACGGTGTCGGCGCCCGTCGTGGCGAACCTGCCCGCGGGCAACCTCGGCCGGATCAACAACGTCGAGATGACCCTGACGGTCGAGATCGGCCGCACCCGGATGTCGGTCCGTGACGTGCTCGGCATGGAGCCCGGCGCCGTCGTCGAGCTCGACCGCAGTGCCGGTGCCCCCGCCGACGTCCTGCTGAACGGCCGCCTCATCGCGCACGGCGAGGTCGTCGTCGTCGACCAGGACTACGCGGTCCGGATCACCCGCATCCTCGACGTCGCCGAAACGGTCTGACCCGCACGTGGACACCCTCGTCGTCACCCTCCGCGTCGCGCTCTCGCTCGGCGTCGTGCTCGCCCTGATGTGGGTGCTGCACCGCGCGAGCCGCAAGCGCTTCTCGGGCAAGCCGTCGGGCCGTCGCGCCGCGACCGTCGAGGTCGTCGGTCGGCAGGGCATCGGCGGCAAGGCGAGCGTCGTCGTGGTCGACGTCGAAGGGGAGCGGCTCGTGCTCGGCGTCTCCGAGCACGGGGTCGCCCTGCTCACCAGCGGGCAGGCGCCCGCGCCGGAACTCACGATCGTGACCGGACCGGTCGCGCTACCGGTGCGCCCCGCACCGTCGGCCGACGTGTTCGGTCAGGAACTCGCGCTGCAGTCGGACGCCACCACGTCCCTCCAGGCACGGCCGGAGCGCCGCGGGCGCGTCGATCCGGAACCGGCTGGTGGGGCCGGCCTCCCGGCAGCCGCTGCCGACGCGACCGACGGACCCGCGGTGGCCGGCGCCGTCGCGCCGTTGCCGATGCGCCCGCGCAACCGTCGTCCGCAGCGTGCCGTGCCGAGCGCGCAACAGCTGCAGGGCTCGATCCTGTCGGTCGACACCTGGCGCCAGGCCGCGGCCGCGCTGCGGAACCGGCGGGCCGGGTGACGGCGGCAGAGCAGCACCGGCTGGCACGGTCGGGTCGACTCGTCGCCCTCGTCCTGCTCGGCCTGGCGGTCGTCGCCGGGTTCCTGATGCTCACGACCACCGGTGCGCACGCCGCCGGCGTCGTCGAACCCACCGCCCCGGCGACCCCGACAGCCCCCGCGACCGGTGACTTCAGCGTCAGCGTGAACGGCCCGGACGGCACGCCGTCGTCCGCCGTGGTGACCCTCATCGGCATCACGCTGCTGAGCGTCGCGCCCGCGCTGATGCTCATGATGACGTCGTTCACCAAGATCTTCGTCGTGCTCGCGATGACCCGGAACGCGCTCGGGCTGCAGTCGATCCCGCCGAACCAGGTCATCGCCGGACTGGCACTGTTCCTGTCGTTGTTCGTGATGGCACCGGTGCTCGGGCACATCAACGACGACGCCCTGCAGCCCTACCTGGCCGGCCACCTCGACTTCAACCAGGCCGTCGAGATCGGCACGAAGCCGCTGCGGACCTTCATGCTCCACCAGACCCGCGACGAGGACGTCGCCCTGATCACACGCGCCGCCGGGCTCGACAACCCGAAGTCGATGGCGGACGTGCCGATGACGACGGTGATCCCGGCGTTCATCATCTCGGAGCTGCGCAGCGCGTTCATCATCGGGTTCGTCATCTTCATCCCGTTCCTGGTGATCGACCTCGTCGTCTCCGCGGCCCTGATGTCGATGGGCATGATGATGCTCCCGCCGGTCATGATCTCGCTGCCGTTCAAGATCCTGCTCTTCGTGCTGGTCGACGGTTGGGGCCTCATCATCACGTCGCTCATCGAGAGCTACCACGTTGTCTAAGGGGCACGCATGAACCAGCAGGCCGTCATCGACCTCGTGCTCCAGGCGCTCCTGGTGTCCGGCAAGCTCGCCGCCCCGGTCCTGGTGACCTCGCTCGTCGTCGGCTTCGCGATCTCGCTGTTCCAGTCGGTGACGCAGATCCAGGAGGTCACGCTCTCGTTCGTGCCGAAGGCCGTCGCCGTCGCGATCGCCCTGGTGGTCTGCGGCAACTGGATGATCTCGGAGATGATCGCCTTCACGCACGTCGCCTTCGACATGATCCCGAAGCTGCTGGGGGCCGGTTGATGGAGCTCGCCATCGACGCCGACCGTCTGGAGGCGACCATGCTCGCCGGCGTCCGGCTCGTCGCGTTCTTCGTCATCGCGCCGCCGTTCTCGTACCGGGCGTTCCCGGGCACCGTGAAGGTGATCCTCGGCCTGGGGCTCGCCATCGGCGTCGCGCCGCGCGTCGCCGTCGGCTACGAATCGCTCGACACGGGGCCGTTCCTGCTCGCCCTGCTCACCCAGCTCGTGGTCGGGCTGTCCCTCGGGTTCCTGGTGTTCCTGGTGTTCGCCGCCGTGCAGTCGGCGGGTGCGCTCATCGACCTGTTCGGCGGGTTCACGCTCGCGCAGGCGTTCGACCCGCAGTCGCAGGTCAACGGCGCCCAGTTCACCCGCCTGTTCCAGATGACCGCACTCGCACTGCTCTTCACCTCGGGCGGCTACCAGCTCATCGTCGGTGGGCTGGTGCGGTCGTTCGACGCCGTGCCGCTCACGGGCACGTTCGCGGTCGACGGGCTCGCCTCGATGCTCGTCGCGGCGATGTCCCAGATGTTCCTCGCCACCCTGCAGATCGCCGGGCCGCTCGTCGTCGTGCTGTTCCTGGCGGACGTCGGCCTCGGGTTGCTCACCCGCGTCGCACCGGCCCTCAACGCGTTCCAGATGGGGTTCCCGATCAAGATCGGTCTGACCGTCCTGTTCGCCGGCGCGCTCTTCATGGCCCTGCCGTCGGTGGTGTCGTCGCTGACCGGCGACGCCGTCGAGGCGATCACGGGACGGGGGTGACGACGTGTCCGACAGCGGAGAACGCTCCGAACAGGCGTCCCAACAGCGGATGCGCGAGGTCCACGAGAAGGGCCAGGTCGGCCGTTCGCAGGACCTCGGCGCGTGGATCGGCATCGCCGTCGCGGCGCTCATGATCCCCGCCGCGATCGGCAACGCCGCCGCCGCCGGGCAGGACCAGCTGCTCGCCGTGCAGCGGGTCATCGAGGACCCGGAGATCGGTGCCGTGCGGGCACTGCTCGCCGACGCCCTCGGTTCGATGGGTGCGACCCTCGGCCCGATGCTCGCCGTGGTCGCGGTCGCCGTGCTGGCCGCCGCCGTCACCCAGGGCGGGGTGCACTTCCGGAAGATGACACCGCAGCCCGACCACTTCGATCCCGTGGCCGGACTGAAGCGCGTGTTCGGTACCCAGGCACTCTGGAACGGCGCGAAGGCGCTGCTGAAGACCGCCGTCGTCGGGCTCGTCCTCTGGTTCGCGGTGCAGGGACTCATGCCGGTCCTGATGTCGAGCGGCTCGCTGCCGCTGTCGGCCGTGCTCGAGGCCGCCGCAGCCGGTTCGGGCACCCTGCTGCGCGCCGCGATCGTCGCCGGGCTCGTCCTCGCGGCACTCGACGTGTTCGTCGTCATCCGCCGCAACCGGAAGCGCACGATGATGACCAAGCGCGAGGTCAAGGACGAGAACAAGCGGAGCGACGGCGACCCCCTGGTGAAGTCGCAGCGCCGCTCCCGCCAGCTCGCGATGAGCCGCAACCGGATGATCCAGGCCATCGGCACCGCGGACGTCGTGATGACGAACCCGACCCACTACGCCGTCGCGATCAAGTACGAGCCGGGCAAGTCCGCGCCCCGGGTGGTCGCGAAGGGCGCCGGCCCGGTCGCCGACGTCATCCGTGCGCGTGCCGAGGAAGAGCGGGTGCCGATCGTCCGCGACGTCCCGCTCACCCGAGCGCTGCACGCCGCCTGCGAGCTCGGACACGAGATCCCCGTCGACCTGTACACCCCGGTGGCCCGCGTCCTGTCCTTCGTGATGGCGCTCAAGGCCCGCGGCACCGCCGCCGGCACGCACGCACCGCCGCGGCCGACCACCCCGGACGAGGTCGCGAGCGTCATCGACCCGGCCACCCTGACCGGTGACCTCCGCCCCCGCAAGCTCCGCCCACCGCGCATCGCAGAGAACCAGACCGAAGGACTCCCCGCATGAACCGCAAGGACCTGCCGAAGCTCGTCGTCCCGGTGTTCATCGTCGGCATCATCCTGCTGCTGATCCTGCCGGTGCCGTCGTTCCTGCTCGACTTCCTGATCATCATCAACATCCTGCTGGCGCTGGTGATCCTGCTCACGACGCTGTTCGTGAAGAAGCCGCTCGACTTCTCGGTGTTCCCGTCGCTGCTGCTCGTCGCGACCCTGTTCCGGCTCGGCCTCAACGTCGCGTCGACCCGGCTGGTGCTCGGCGAGGGCTTCGCCGGCGACGTCATCCAGGCGTTCGGCCACGTCGCCGTCTCGGGGTCGATCATCATCGGCGCGGTCATCTTCCTGATCCTCATCGTCATCCAGTTCGTCGTCGTGACGAAGGGCGCCGAGCGCGTCGCCGAGGTCGGGGCGCGGTTCACCCTCGACGCGATGCCGGGCAAGCAGATGGCGATCGACGCCGACCTCAACGCCGGGCTGATCACCGACCAGGAAGCCAAGGAGCGCCGCGCCGCCGTCTCCGCCGAGGCCGACTTCTACGGCGCGATGGACGGTGCGTCGAAGTTCGTCAAGGGCGACGCGATCGCCGGCATCCTCATCATCATCATCAACCTGATCGGCGGCATCGCGATCGGCATGCTGCAGAACGGACTGTCCGTCACCGACGCCCTGTCGAAGTACGGCATCCTGACGATCGGCGACGGCCTGGTCACGCAGATCCCGGCGCTGCTCATGGCGGTGTCCACGGGCATGATCGTCACCCGTTCCGGCGCGGAGTCCGAGATGGGGTCCTCGGCCGCGACGCAGCTGTCGCAGTCGCGGAACGCCCTGATGATCGCCGGTGTCGCCGCGATCGCGATGGGGTTCATCCCGGGTATGCCGATCCTGCCCTTCCTGCTCGTCGGCGCGACCCTGCTGTTCACGGGCTGGCGCATCGGCCGGAACGCCGCCCGCGCCGAGGCCGACGCCGCCCAGCAGCAGGCGCTCGAGGCGGCGGCCCCGACCGGCGACACCCCCGAGGACCTGCTCGAGCAGATGCGCGTCCACGCCCTCGAGATCCTGCTCGCCCCCGACCTGGTCGACATGGTGTCCGGCGCGTCCGACGACCTGCTCGGCCGCGTGCGGGCACTCCGCCGCAAGATCGCGATCGACATGGGCATCGTCGTCCCGCCGGTCCGGACCCGCGACTCGATCGACCTGCCGCCGTCGACGTACGCGATCCGCATCGCCGGGGTCGAGGCCGGCCGGGGCACCGCCCCCGCGCGCAGTGTCCTGGCGCTCGGCGACCACCTGGACGGCCTGCCCGGCACCGCGACCGTCGAGCCGGTGTTCGGCCTGACCGGCAAGTGGGTGCCCGCCGAACTCCGGCACGCCGCCGAGATGACCGGCGCGACCGTGATCGACCGTGTCTCCGTGCTCGTCACCCACCTGCAGGCCGTCATCGGCGACAACGCCGCACGCCTGCTCACCCGCGAGGACGTCAAGGTCCTGACCGAGGGCGTCAAGCAGGTCAACCCCGCCGCCGTCGAGGAACTCGTCCCCGGCATGCTCTCGATGGCCGAACTGCAGCGGGTGCTGCAGGGCCTGCTCGCCGAGCGCGTGCCGATCAACGACCTCGGCCGGATCTGCGAAGCCCTCACGCTCCGCGCCAAGGTGTCGACCGACCCCGAGGGGCTCGTCGAGTCCGCCCGCGCGGCCCTCGGACCGGCCCTCGCCGCCCGCCACACCGACGCCGGCACGCTGCGCGTCATCATGATCGACCCGATGCTCGAGCAGTCGATGCTCGAGGGGCTCCGGCCGTCCGAGCAGGGCAGCCAGATCGTCCTCGACGCCCACCGCATCGAGCAGGTCCTGGGCTCCGTCCGCGACGCCGTGCGCTCGGTGGAGGACCAGGGGCTCTCCGCCGTCCTGGTCTGCGCCCCGCAGCTCCGCCCGGCCGTGCACCGCATGGTCGCCGCCCAGTCGAACGGGCTCCCGGTGCTGTCGTACCAGGAGGCCACCGCCGCGGGCTCCACCATCGAGACCGTGGGAGTGGTCCGTGCCGCCGACCCGATTGCAGCGTAGCGGCGCCACGCTCGAGTCCCTCCGCGACGCGGTCCGGACCGAGTTCGGCGCGGGTGCACGGATCGTCGCGGCCGAACGGGTGACCTCGCCGGGCTTCGGCGGGCTGTTCCGCAAGGCACACGTCGAGGCCACCGTCGAGGTGCCGGAACCGGGGGACCAGCCCACCGCCCGGGTGGTCATCGCCGACTCGCCCGAGCAGCGCGTCGGCATCGCCGCGCTGCTCGCCGACGCCGAGGCGGCCGAGGCACGCATCGCCGGCACCGACGGCACCAGGGCGACGCGGGCCGACGCGTTCGCGTCGGTGCTCGACGGGTTCCAGGCGGACGGCATCACGACGAGCGCCCCGCGCCCGACGCGCGCCCCGTCCGAGCCGGACGTGCCCGCGGGGGTCGACCCGCGCCTCCAGGCCGCCGTCGACGCGGTCACCGAGACCCGGTCGGGAGGCCCGTCCCGCGTCCTCGACACGCCCTCGCCGGCACCGGTGGACCGGCCCACCGCACCGGCGGTGCGGTCCGCGGACGGCGACCTGGTGCTCCTGGTCGGGCGGCCGAACGACGTCGACGCGGCCGCCGGACTCTTCGCGGTGCGGCACGCGCTCCGGCCGACGGACGCCGCCGACCGCCGGGCAGCCATCCTGGCGCGGGCGGACGGCGTCCGTGACGGGCACGCCGTGCTCGCGGTCGCCGCGTGGGACGACCGCGCGACGAGCGACGGGCTGCAGGCCGACCAGGTGTGGGTCGTGGTCGACGTCGGGCGGAAGCCCGAGGACTCGGCCGCGATGGTGTCCGCGGTGGCGTCGCGGCTGCCCGTGGTCGGGGTGGTCGCGATCGGTGCGGGGGAGACCGCCACGCCCGGGTCGGCGGACCTGCTGGGGCTCCCCGTCGTGTCGCTAGGCTGAACGGGTGCTGGTACTCACGCGGAAGGTCGGCGAGCGGATCCTCGTCGGCGACGACATCGTCATCACGGTGCTCGACTCCCGGGGCGACGGCGTCCGGATCGGCATCGACGCCCCGCGCGGCGTGAAGATCCAGCGGGAAGAGGTCGTGCGTGCGGTCGCCGAGGCGAACGCCGAGGCCGCTGCCGCCGGCGACGACGCCGAGGCGCAGCTGCGCGCGGCACTCGGGGCACGTGGCGGGGCTGCCGCGCACGGCCCGGCCTCGTCCGCACCGTCCGACTCCGCGCCGGCCGACTCCTAGTCGTCCGGAGCAGCCACGCCCGTCATGGGCGCGGCTGCTCGTCCGTCACGGACGGGGTTTCTTCTCCTGCTCCGGCAGGCGGCCGGCCGCGGCCTCGGCGGCGAACCAGGCACGAGCCTCGTCCTGTCGGGCCTGCTCGGCACCGAGCGCGATCGGCGCACGGACGTGACCGGGCTCGTAGCCGAAGGTCTCGAGCAGCTGCGGCACGATCGGACGCACCCGGGCGACGAGCCGGTCGACGTACGCCGACACCGCACGGGCACGCTGCGCCGACAGCCGGCCGTGCAGCAGGTACCAGTCCAGGTGCTGCTCGAGCAGGCCGAGCGCGAACAGGTCCCGCAGCCAGACGAGCACGCGGCGGGTGTCGCCCTCGGTCACCTCGTCGAGCGCCTCGGTGAAGGCGTCCCACTGCATGAGTTCGGCGTGGGCCTTGGACGCCTCGATGAGCTCGTGCTGCGAGCGGTTGAGCAGTCTGGCCGCGCGGGCGCGGTCCTTGCCGGCCGACGCCAGGCGCATCCCGATCTCGGCGACCATGGTGTCGACCCGACCGGCGAGCAGTTCGCGCTGCGTCCGGGGGTCCTGCAGGTCGGCGACGCTCGCGGCCAGCGAGCCGCGGTCGGCCACGGTCTGGCCGAGCCGACGGATGCCCGACGCGTCGGCGAGCTTCGACGCGGCGACGGCCGCCACGAACTTCGCGGTGGACGCCGGGTCCTTCGGGGCCTTCGCGCGGAACTCGGTGAGCAGGCGCTTGCCGACGAGCTGCAGCAGCACGGTGTTGTCGCCCTCGAACGTCACGTAGACGTCGAGGTCGGCGCGGAGCCCGGTCAGACGGTTCTCGGCGAGGAACCCGGCACCGCCGCAGGCCTCACGGGCTTCCTGCAGGGTGTCGAGCGCCGACCAGGTCGACATCGACTTGAACGCGGCCGCCTGGGTCTCCAGGTCCTCGCGTCGCTCCGGGGTGTCCTTCCGCCCGCTGAAGACGTCGTCGAAGGTGCGCAGGAGCTTCTCGTGCGCGAACGACTGCGCGAACACCGTCGCCAGGCGCGGGATCAGACGACGCTGGTGTCGGCCGTAGTCGAGCAGGACGCCCTCGGTGCCGTTGCCGGTCGGGAACTGGCGGCGCTGCATCGCGTAGGTCAGGGCGATCTGCAGCGCGATCTTCTGCGCGACGACCGCGGCGCCGTCGAGCGACACCCGTCCCTGCACCAGGGTGCCGAGCATCGTGAAGAACCGGCGGCCGGGCGAGGCGATCGGTGACGAGTAAGTACCGTCCGCGGCGACGTCGCCGTAGCGGTTCAGCAGGTTCGTGCGGGGGACCCGGACGTGATCGAACGCGAGCCGGCCGTTGTCGATGCCGTTCAGGCCGCCCTTCGGCCCGTCGTCCTCACCGCTCACACCGGGCAGGAACGCCCCCTCGGCGTCGCGGAGCGGCACGTAGAACGCGTGCACGCCGTGGTCGACACCCGCGGTCACGAGCTTCGCGAACACGACGGCGGCGTGCCCGTGCAGGGCCGCGTTGCCGATGTAGTCCTTCCACGCGCCACGGAACGGCGTGTGGATCTCGAACTCCTGGGTCGCGGGGTCGTAGGTGGCGGTCGTGGCGATGCTCTGGACGTCCGAGCCGTGGCCGGTCTCGGTCATCGCGAAGCAGCCGGGGACCTCGAACGAGACGATGCCCGGCAGGAATTCACGGTGGTTCGCCTCGGTGCCCAGGTGGTGCACGGCGGAGCCGAACAGCCCCCACTGCACCCCGGCCTTGATCTGCATCGACGGGTCGGCGACGACGAGTTCCTCGAACGCCGCGATGTTGCCGCCGTGGTTGTCCTGGCCGCCGAACTCGGCGGGGTAGGGGCGCTGGATGGCACCGGCGTCGACCAGGGTGCGGAGCTGCTCGAGTACGCGTGCCCGGTGCTCGGGGATCGGCTGGCCCTCGATCTTCTGCATCGCGGGGTCGAGCGCCAGGCGGCGGGAGATCCGGCGGTCCTCGGCCCAGCGTCCGAGCAGGAGCTCCTGCACCAGTTCGACGTCGATGTGGACATCGGTGTCGGTGCCGGCGGTCGGGGTGCCCGCTGCCGGGTCGCCGGCGGCGTCGGCGTTCGGCGCGGCGTGCTGCGCGGCGTTCTTCGCGTCGACGTCCGGCGCGGTGTCGCTGCCGCTGGCGGGGGTGGTGCGCTGGGCGGGTGCGGTGTCGACCATGGGCGGAGTCCTCCTGAACTGCGGTGTCCGTGTTGCACCGTCCACGCTAGACACCCCTGCCGACAGTGGCGGGAACGCCGTGCGGGCCGCACAACCCCGTGTCGTCGGTGCCGTCACGGCGTCGTGGGAACCCTCCAAAGAAATGAGGGGTGTTCGACGATTGGGCGCGCCCGGCCGCCCGGGGGCAGACTTGCCGCCATGTCACGTACCACCCCCGCGGACCGCGAAGCCCGTCCCGGGCGCACCTTCTTCGGGCAACCGTTCGAGCTGTCGACACCGTTCGCGGTGGAACTCTGGGAGCGGTTCTCGTTCTACGGGATGCAGGGCATCGTCCTCATCTACATGTACTACTCCCTGACGCAGGGCGGTCTGGGGATCGACAAGGGCATCGCCACCGGCATCATGGGTGCCTACGGCGGCGCGGTCTACCTGTTCACGATCATCGGGGCGTGGATCGCCGACCGGCTGATCGGCGCGGACCGCACGCTGTTCGGCAGCGCGATCGTCGTGATGCTCGGGCACATCGCCCTCGCGCTCATCCCCGGGGTGGCCGGGGTCGGGGTCGGCCTCGTCCTGATCGCGCTCGGCTCCGGCGGACTCAAGGCCACCGCCACCACGATCGTAGGCGGTCTGTACAGCCGCGAGGACCCCCGACGCGACGCCGGCTTCTCGCTCTACTACCTCGGCGTGAACCTCGGCGCGTTCTTCGGGCCGCTGCTCACCGGGCTGCTGCAGAGCTCGCTCGGCTTCCACTGGGGCTTCGGCCTGGCCGCGGTCGGCATGGCCGCCGGCCTGGTGCAGTACGCGATCCGGCGGAGGAAGCTGCCCGAGGTGGTCCGGCACGTCGCCAACCCCGTCGACCGTCGCCGGCTGCCCCTGATCGGTGCGGGCGTCATCGTCGCACTCGTCGTCATCGTCATCGCCGTGCTGACCGGCCTGCTGAACGTCGGCAACCTGCCCACCGTCGTCGTGGTCGTCGTCGTGCTGGCCACCATCGGGTACTTCGTCGTCATCCTGTCGAGCGGCATCACCCGCGACGAGCGGTCGCGCGTCTTCGCGTTCATCCCGCTGTTCATCGGCAGCGCCGTGTTCTGGTCGCTGTACCAGCAGCAGTTCACCGTCGTGACGGTCTACTCGGACCAGCGGCTCGACCGCTCCCTGTTCGGGTGGGAGATGCCGGTGTCGTGGGTGCAGTCGATCAACCCGATCTTCATCATCGTGCTGTCCGGGGTCTTCGCGGCCCTGTGGACGAAGCTCGGCGACCGCCAGCCGTCCACCCCGACGAAGTTCGCGCTCGGCACCGGGATCATGGGGCTCGCGTTCCTGCTGTTCCTGCCGTTCGTCGGCTCGGGCGAGAACGGCACGCCGCTGCTCGCACTCGTCGGCATCCTGCTGGTGTTCACCCTCGCCGAACTGCTGCTCTCGCCCGTCGGTCAGTCCGTCGCCACGAAGCTCGCGCCGCCGAAGTTCCAGACCCAGATGGTCGCGCTGTTCTTCCTGTCGGTGTCGCTCGGCACCGCCGTCACCGGGGTGCTGTCCCGGTACTACGACCCGTCGAACGAAGCCCCGTACTTCACGATCCTCGGCCTGGTCGCCGTCGCGGTGGGCGTGGTCCTGCTGATCCTGGCCAAGCCAGTGCTGCGGCTCATGCGCGGCATCCGGTAACCTGAGCGCAGCCACACGCCGAAGCAACCAAGGAGTCACCACCCATGCTCGAACTCATCGCAGGGATCATCATCGGCGTCGGCGTCCTCGGCGGCGTCGGGTGCTGCATGGCCGTCGCAGCCATGATGAAGAGCGGCTCCGAAGAGTACTGAGTCCCTGACCCGGACTACTCGCCGCTGTCGGTCGTGACCGGCACCAGCTGACGACTCAGGACGGTCGCGCGCTCGAAGGGGCCGCGGCCGTCCTTCGTGTACACGGGCTCCTCGAACGCGACAGTCCACGTGCGCTGTGTCCCGCCGATCTGGCTCCCACCGGGAGCCACGATCACCCCGATCGGCTCGTCGGCCCACTGCTCGCCACCCTTATCGGTATCGATGACCTGCACGAGGGCACCGATGCCGAGACCGGCAGCGTCGTCGGGGCGGGGACTGGGGGAGCGGCGGCGTCCGAACACGCCATCACCGTAGCGTCGGGCGGTCAAGGAACGTCTGTGCGGCGCCTGCCGACACGCTGACGGCCCCGCTGCCGGGTGGTCGGGACACCCCGCCGTGCGTGCGACGAGCGGTCGCAGACCGTCGGCGACGCGGCCTCCATCCGACGGTTTGTGACCAGCGCGCGAAGGTGAGCGGGGTGTTGTGACCTGCCCACCAGCGGCCGGGAGGTGCGTGGCGGGCCCGCGCCGCGCCTCCAGACCGTCATCGTGGCCCCAGGACACCCCGCCGGGTGGTCAGGACACCCCGTCGGCATCGCGGCGATTGGTCACCAACTGTCGGCGACGCGGCCTCCATCCGACGGTTTGTGACCAGCGCGCGAAGGTGAGCGGGGTGTTGCGACCTGCGGGACGACGGCCGGGAGGCGCGTGGCGGGCCCGCCCCGCGCCTCCAGACCGTCATCGTGACCCCAGGACACCCCGCCGGGTGGTCAGGACACCCCGTCGGCATCGCGTCGGGTGGTCACGAAGTGTCGGCGGTGGCGCAGCGAGGCGTCACTTCGTGACCAGCGCGCGAAGGTGAGCGGGGTGTTGCGACCGGCGGGACGACGGTCGGGAGGCGCGTGGCGGGCCCGCGCCGCGCCTCCGGGCCACTGTTGGGCGCGTCCAGAGCGCGGCCCGGGTGGTCAGGACACCCCGCCTGGAGCGCGTCGGCCGGTCACGAAGTGTCGGCTGCGGCGCCGCCAGGCGACGGTTCGTGACCACTCGGCCAACCTGAGCAGGGTGTTGCGACCACCCCGCGACCAGCCCGCGACCAGTCCGCGACCACCCCCGCCCGCGTCAGACGGCGACCGGCTCCACCCGGGCGATCTCGGTGACGGAGGAGTGGCCCGTCTCGGGGTGCTTCCGCATCGACAGGAGCCGCTCCATCGACGGTTCGAGCGCCGTGACCTTGTCGAGCGGCGCGCTCACGACGAGCTGGAACCCGAGCCGGAGCCACGCGGTGACGGCACGGCCGGCGAACTCCGAGTCCGCCTTGATGAACGCCTCGTCGAGGAACACCGGCGCGAACCGGGGCCGGGGACGGGTCTCGTCACCGAGCTGGTAGCGCAGCGCGGCGCCGACGATGAACGCCACGAGCTCCTGCGTCTCACCACCGGACTTGTCACCGAGCGACGAGTACACGCCGAGGTCGTTGCCGTCGGTGTCGTACCGGACCGCCGTGATCTCCATGTGCCGCCGGACGTCGAGCACCGCGTCGCGCTGGGTGGTGCGGCCACGGGCGGCGTCCGGGTCGGGCCGGATGACGGCCATGAAGCGCCGGAGCCGTCGGAACCGGGTCTCGAGCACGTCGTCGGTCAGCTCGGTGTCGACCGAGGCGGACAGGGCGCGGAGCTCGCGGCGGAACGCGGTGACGTCCTCGCGAGTGACCCGGCGGATCTGGATCTTCAGGCGGTCCCGGTTCGCGCCGAACGGCAGCTCCCGCAGGATCTCGTTGACCGGCTCGAGGCGCTCCTCGATCTCGACGACGGCGCGGTCGAAGGCGCCGGCGAGCGGGACGAGGTCCTCGCCGCTCCACTGCGACAGCCGTCGACGCCATTCGCTCCGACGCGCGTGCAGGCCGGTCGCCACGATCTGTTCGAGGATCGCGTGGTAATCGGGGTACGACGCGACGCCGGTGCCGAGGTTCGGGTCGGGCCAGGCATCCTGGTACCGCTGGAACGTCAGCGTCAACGAGGTCGAGGCTGCCGCAGCGCCGTCGAGGGCCTGGGAGAGCCGCTCCTCGAGCCGGCGCTTCAGCCGTCGGGTGGCGTCGTCGAACCCGTCGACGCCGTCCGGTGCACCGATCTCCTCGAAGGTCTCCTCGAGCAGGCGGGCCTGCTGGTCGTCCGGCAGCGAACCGGGCGAGGACTCGAAGCGCTCCAGGATCTCGGCTGCGGCATCCTGGCCGTCGACGAGCACCGCGTGGCGCTCCTCGAGCCGCTGCACGGAAAGCCGTGCGGCGGAGCGACGGTCGGCCGCCTCGTCCAGCGACTTGCGCAGCCGGGCGACCGAGGCCCGGAGCGTCCGGAGACCGTCGTCGGCGGCGAGCAGTGCCTGCCGTTCCTCGTCGAGCCGGGCGAGGGAGGCGCCCAACCCGTCGACGTCGATCGCGGCCCACGTGGCGTCGACCACGTGCTGGTGGGCGGCGCGGAGCACGTCGAGCGCGGTGAGGTCCTGTGCGACGTCGGTGCGGCGTGCCTCGAGCGTCGCGAGGTCCTCGGCGATCGAGGCGAGCTCCTGCTCGACCGCGGCGACGCGGGCCTCGTTCGTGAACCCGATGACGTTCGACTGCCGGCGGTCACCGTGCGCGCCACGACGGCCGTCGCGCAGCTGCCCGGACTCGGTGACCCGGCGGCCACCACCGCCCAGGTCCGATGCCGAGGTGACACAGCGGGCATCGGTGCGGTCCGACTCGATCCGCTCGCGCACCCACGTGCTGAACGGCGACGGCTTGATCGCGAGCTTGCCGGAGACCATGGCCGGGTCGCCGTCGAGGTCCAGGTGCGGGCCGGTCGGCACACCCTCGAACTGCACGCGGACGGGCAGGCGAAGTGCGTCGATCGCCTCGCTGAAGTCGCCGAGGCGGTCCTGGTCGACGAGCAGCGTGCGGGCGACGGGCGCCAGGACGGACTCGATGGCCGTGCGCCAGCGCTCCTCGCCGGGCAGCACGTCGAGCAGTTCCGCCACGAAGGGCAGCTCGGCCGGGTCGATGCCGGCGGCACGCGCCATCGCGAGCCGGGCCTCGTGCATCGGCAGCGGCATGGCGCCCTGCCGGTGCTCGAGCGACTGGCGCTCCTGCCGCAGGGACCGTTCGCGGTCGAGGAGCGGGTACTCCTCGCGGGTCAGGGCGTCGCGCCGCTCATCGAGCGCGGTGCGGGCGTCGGCGTACGACCCGAGGAACTCGTGCGAGCTGCGCTGCGCGGCAGTGAAGTCGGCCTCGGTCGCGACGGACGTGCCCAGCACGGCGGTCCGTTCGTCGAACGTCGCCCGGGTCCGGACGACCCCGTCGCGCTCCCGGGTGAGCCGCTCGATGCGGTCCTCGAGCTGGGCGAGCGCGTTGCCGCCCTGGTCGCGGAGTCGGGCCTCGGCGTCGCGCAGCTCGATCTCGACGGCGGCGTGCCGGGCTTCAGCCGCGGCCACCTCGGCGCGCGATGCCGTGCGCTCGCGAGCGTTGCGCGACACCTCGGCGTCGAGCAGGTCACGCTTCCGCGAGGCCGTCCAGTGCGCGAACGGCGACACCTCGGCACCGGTGGCGATGCCGTCCAGGGCCGCTGCGGCCTCGGTCGCGCGCGAGATCTCGTCGTGCAGGTCGGTGATGGGGGAGAGGATGCGGACCTTGCGCTCCTCGGTGTCCATCGCCTCGTACGCCTCGTCGAGGGCGGAGAAGTGCGCGAGCGCCCGGTCGGCCGCCTCGTACGTGCCGGGGGTCTCGAGCACGAGCGACTTGTACAGCGCGTCGACCGTCGGCAGGTGCTGGCCGGCCTGGATCCGCGCGAGCAGGCGCATCGCCCGGTTGCCGCCACCGGAGTCACCGATGCCGAGCCGCGTCTGCAGCGTGTACGCGAGCTCCTGGTAGGTGTCGCGGATGACGAGTCCCGGCACGCGGCCGGTCAGCTCGAGGTGGTGGAACCGCGCCGGCACGAACTCCTCGAGCCGGCGCAGGTCGAAGGTGTCGTCGACCGTCGCCATGGTCATCTGGATGTCACCGACCCCGCGGGCACGCTTCGGCACGATGTACGCGCGCAGCACCGTGAAGCGTCGCTCGTCGTCGTTCCGGAACGTGACCGCCGCCGCGCCCCACGTGGTCTGGTCGTCGCCGCGCAGGTTCACGTCGCGCAGGCTGCCGGTCTCCGGGTCGCGCCGGGTGTCGACCTTGCCGCGCAGGTACGTGAGCAGGTTGCGCTGGTCGGCGCTGCGGGCGCGGCCGGTGGTGGCGTCGTTCGAGGCGCCGTTGAACGGCACGTCGGACGGCATCATCACGGCCAGGTAGGCGTCCATCAGCGTGGACTTGCCGGTGCCCGAGGCACCGGAGATGAGCGTCGCCGTGCCGGACAGTTCGACCTGCCGGTGGCCGTGGAACCCACCCCAGTTGACGACCTGCATCGACTCGGCGCGCCACTGCGCGACCGTGTCGAAGAGCGCCGGGATCTCGAACGTGTCGGTCACGCTTCCGTCTCGCCTTCGTCCTCGGTGTCGGTCTCGGCTTCGCCGTCTGCCGGGAGGCCCGGGTCGTCCCCGTCGGTCCGCTCGCCGCCCGGGGCGGTCGCCTCGTCCTGCGCGGTGGTGGTCCGCAACCAGGCGTCCAGTTCGAGCAGGCGCTCCAGGGGGAGCAGCACCTCGACGACGCTCGCCACCCGGAAGCGGTCCGGGTCTGACGTGCGGATCAGGATGCGCGCCGTCACGAGCCGCTCGATCGCCTTCGCGACCCGGCCCTCGTCGCGGGTGCGGTCCGTCGCGGTCGCCGGACGGAAGCCCGCCACGTGCCCGAGGATCTCGGAGCGGTCGACGACGACCTGGTCCGGGCCCGGTCGGGCGTCGGCGCGCAGACGCATCCGCAGGTAGACGAGGACGATCGTCTCCTCGCGGGTGTACGGCAGGTCGCGGAGCAGGGTCGGGAACGTGCGGCGCTGGCTCTCCGAGCGGGCCTGGCGCTTCCAGGCGACCTCGCGGTCACGGTCGACGTGCAGCTCGAGGAACAGGTCGTTCAGGCGCGACCGCAGCTGGTACTCGGCGTCGAGCACGGCACGCCACTCGTCGGGGTGCGTGCGGGAGCTGACGTACGAGTGCCGGAGCATCGCCACCAGGGCGCGCCGCTGGTGCTCGTCGAGCCGGCCCTCGTCGCCCTCGAAGAGGGCGAAGCTGGACTCGTCACGCTCGTCGTCCTGCATCACGGATGCGGGGTCGTCGTAGGGGACCGTGTCGTCGACCGGTGCCGGCGTCGTGTCGCTCACCGTGCCTCCTGTGCGTTCTCGTCGTGTGCGTCGCCGACCGGAGTGCGCTCGTCGTCGAGCGCAGCGGTGGGCATCTGGAAGGTGATCGCGGTGCCGTCGGGACGCACCGTCCGGTGCTCGGCGACGTGGGCGGCCGACTCGAAGTCCTCGTGCCCCGTCAGCAGGTGCGCGAGGCCGAACAGCTCGACCGGCCGGCGCTGCTCGGGTGGCAGCCCGTGGAACGCGTCGACGCTGGAGTCGGCCTCGGCGAAGCGCAGCGCCGCGCGCAGCTCGGTCAGCAGCGGCCCGCCGTGCTTGCGGAGCATCTCGACGTCGAGGTCCTCGAAGACGTCGTCGTCGGGCTCCTCGATCGGCGGCGGTACGGACTCGGCGTCCGGATCGTAGAAGCGCTCGCGCAGCGTGCCGACCTCGGCGGCCTCAGGCAGGAGCGGCAGCGGGATCCGGTCACGCGCGCCGCCCTGGTCCATCAGGGTGGCGAGGCCGCGGTTGATCGAGCGGAGCACGGCGTCGAGCTCGCGGTCGCGCACCACGTCGTGGGCGACGATCTGGTCGCGGAGCGTGGCGGTGAGCTGACGGCGCTGGGCGAGGACGTCCTCGATGCCCTGGCGCAGGATCGTCACGGTGTTGCGGAAGGCCCGACGCTCGCTAGCTCCGAGGCCCTGCGCGAACGGGTGCGCCAGGATCGTCGCGATGTCATCGCGGAGCCGCAGGAGCAGTGCGTCGTCGCGCAGCAGTTCGAAGGCGCCCTCGAAGGCACGGCCCTCGGGTGTTGCCTCCATCAGGTTGTCGGTGCGGGCCAGGTAGTCGTCGAGGATCTCGCCGATCGGGCGGACCTCTTGCCGGAAGTCTTCGACGATCGAGCGGTGCATCGTCGCGACCGCCTCTTCCACGCGCTTGAAGTCGCTCGGGAGCTGCCGGATCAGGTCGGAGATGTTGGTGTACCCGTCGCGCATCCGGTCGTCGTCCACCGCCACGACGTCGTCACCGTGCTCCAGGCGTGCACGCTCGGACTGCAGCTCGGCGATCTGGGCGTCGATCCGTCGGATCTGCACGTCGGGGTCCGGCTCGGCACGGGCGGCCCACCGGTGCACCGCGTCGACGATCATCGCCAGCCGGCTCTCGCTGATCAGGGCGCGGTCGGCCGACAGGGCGTCGACGAGGCTCAGCGCTTCGAGCGCGTGGCTCGTCAGGGAGTACTGCTCGTCGCCGTCGGGGGAGTTCGAGCGGACGAGCCACTGGGCGCCGACCCACTCGCGGCACAGGGCGCGGCCGTTCGGGCGGGCCTCCTGCTCACCGTCGGACTGTTCGGTGTCGGCTTGTCTACTGGCCGTCGGCACCGCCTGGTCGCTGGCGGGCACGCGGGCACCCGCTGCCTGCAGGCGCGCGACGTGCTCCTCGACCTGCAGGTGCATGCGGTCGGCGGGGACGTACTGCACGTCGCGGTCGAAGACCGTGCGGAACACGGCGAGGACCGTGGCGCTGGTCGGCCGGGACATGAGCCGCAGGGTCGGACGGTCGAGGACCGCTCGGACCCGGGCGAACTCGAGGTCGACGTCGGTCATGCGCCCCTTCGTCCGATCGTGCTGGTGGTCTGGCCCGCGTGCTGCGGCCTGATGAGATGACAAGAGCCCGACGCTGCTGCGTCGGGCTCTTGTCAGTGGTGTTCGTGTTGCTGTGTGGGCGATACCAGACTCGAACTGATGACCTCTTCGGTGTGAACGAAGCGCGCTACCAACTGCGCCAATCGCCCCCTGCACTGTTCGTGCGGATCGATACTAGCGGAAGTCCGGCGACGCATCGAACACATCGCGCGGCCCGGGTGTGGCGCGCTGTCCGCAGGGGGCGCCGAACCGCCCCGATCCGCATGAACTCGGGGGACACGCCCGGTGAACGGGAAGGATTTTGGTGGAAGTGCCCCGGTGCGTATAGAGTTTACGTCGTCGCCGCGACAGCGGAACGACAAGTGCGGATGTGGCGCAGTGGTAGCGCATCACCTTGCCAAGGTGAGGGTCGCGAGTTCGAATCTCGTCATCCGCTCGAGTGTGGGTCTTCTCGAAGGCCCGCGACTCACCAGAGGGTATCCCACCGTTCGGGTACTCACGGAGACGTGAACCTCGATGGTGGGGTGGCCGAGAGGCTAGGCAGCGGCCTGCAAAGCCGTCCACGCGGGTTCGAATCCCGTCCCCACCTCCAGATCCACCCTCCAAGACCTTGATGGACTCCGGTCCACGCAGGGACTTGGGCGATTGGCGCAGCGGTAGCGCGCTTCCCTGACACGGAAGAGGTCACTGGTTCGATCCCAGTATCGCCCACCACCACGGAGCCCCCGGCAGGACCACCAGGTCCGGTCGGGGGCTTTCTTCGTTCCAAGGGTGGCCGGATGGGCCGGTCCGCGGACCCGGCACGGATCCGGCGACGGCGACCCCGTCGGCGGTCTTCGCTGCATCGGTCCGACTCGAGCTGTTGTGCTCGTGTCGGCCCGTTGCTTCCCGACATCTGATCAGCGACTGCGTGGGTGGACCGCTCGAGTGGGGTGGGCAGGCGACCACCGGCATGGCGGTAGCGTGGAGGGACAGCACTCTCGGGGGAGCAGCATGAGCACGTACCGTCCACACCGACACCGTCCGTCCGCGGGTGTCCTCACCGGTGCAGACGCCGCCGCATCGTTCGTCGGCGTGGCAGTCTCCGCCGTCGTCTCGCGTCACACGCTCGGTCCCCGCCGTTGACAGCGGATCTGCCGCCGGACGTCATCATCGACACCAGCGCTGCTGCTGCGGTGCGCACCCCGCCGGGCCTGCGGGTGTTCGGCGCCGTGTACACACTCGTGTACACCTTCGGCGTCATCGCCTACATCGCCCTCTCCGTGTACTACGACGCGTTCGACTACCGCAGTCAGAGCGAGTCGTCCCTCCTCGCGGCCGTGTGGGTGCTCCCGTTCCCCATCGTCGCGCACCTGCTCCATTTCGTCCTGTACCGGAGCGGCCGCCAGCGCCGGCAGGCGATCGCTCGGCGAACCGCAACCCGGATCGTCTCCGAGGCAACTGGCGCCGGGTACCCACTCCTGGACGCCTGGCAGGTCGAGCGGATGCTCCTGGCGGAGGACAACGGCCCTGCCCCGTACACCGGGACAGGGAAGGAGCCCTACCAGTCCCTCCTGCGATGGGACCTCCCCACCGACGACCCGTCCTTCGTCGTCGCCGCCATCCGCAGCGGCACGCCGGAGAGCATCCGCCTCAGCGCCGCGTCGTCGTCGACCCGGAGTCACGACGCTGTCGCAGTACGTCGAACCCGAGCCGGTGTTCGGCTCCTCGGCGCGTACCGGTCGGACCTCACCGCACCGTTGGTGTCCTCACGACTCGGCGGGCAGCCCAGCGTTCCCGACGGCTTCGACTGGCCGACGTGCGCTGAACACCACGAGCCGATGCAGTTCACCGCGCAGCTCGAGCACGACGGCAGCCTCATCCTCGTCTTCATCTGCCAGGCAGACCCGGGCTCCTGCCCGTCCTGGGACCCGGACGCCGGGTGCAACGCTGCCATCGTCGTCGGTGGACGCGACCTGCACCCGGCCGGACGGCCGGCATCATCGTCCGGCACCGCCGTGATGGCCGGTGCACCGTGGCTCCTCGGCGTGCACCAGGCAGCCGCGGACGACTACTCCGACGCGTTGGCCGAGGCGCGCGCCGACGGTGTCACCGTCGCCGGCCAGTGGGGCGGGAGACCGGCGTGGATCCAGAACGACGAGACTCCGGACGGATACCGGTTCGTCGCGATGCTCGACGAGGACCCCCTCGGCGTGAACTTCGGCGGCGGATCCGCGTACGTCTTCGCCGACGGCCACGGTCACGCGAAGGTCCTCACGCAGACGTAGACCGCAAACCGCAAGATTCCGCTCCGGTCGACCGTCTCGAGCCAGCGTCACCGGCCTGCCGGTGCAGGACCTCGAGCTGCTGCACCAGACTCCCGGACCGGTCCGCGTCCCGGCGGCGCGACACCAGCGCCGCATAGGATCCGTCCGTGGGGATCTTCGACAAGTGGCGGCGGCGGAAGCCGGACGACAGCATCGACCAGACCGACTACGACATCCTCGACGAGGTCGAACCCGACGAGCAGATGATCGACGAAACGGTCACCGAGCAGATGCTGCCCGGGTTCCGCCGCTTCGACGACGTCGTCGAGACAGTCGTCGAATGGTACGAGGACGACGTACCGGACGTTGACGACCTCCGCCGCACCGTCCTCGCGCGCACCCGGCTCATCTGGGATGCACGCCGGCAGGAGGAGGCAACCTGGGACTGGCGCAGCAGCCAGTACGACCGTCTCCAGTTCGCCTTCGCGGAGCTCGCCCGTGACGGCTTGGTCACCGGGATGAACCTCGGCGTCGACCAGAGCGACGGGTTCCTGGAAGCGCGTGACCGGCGAACACCGGACCAGACAGCGCCCGACGGACAGCGAGAGTGGGCGTACGTGTTCTTCCATGAGCAGGACACGGACGGGCTCGCCCTGGAACGGTGCGTTCTGCGCCTCGCGTACGGGTCGTTCCGCCCAGCGCCTGACATCGACCCCGACCTGGTCGCGAAGTCGATGCTCTCCACCCGCGGTGAAGCAGCCGTCAACGAACGCTCCCAGCTCACCGCAGGGGAACGGGTCGCCAGCGTCCTCTCCGACCGAGGACTCGACATCGACTGGGACGGCACCCCCAGCAAGCGCATCGGCGTCGTCATCGACCATTGGCGGAAACCGCTGCCGTTCACCGACCTGGACGAAGCCCGCGCGGTGGTCGCCGACGAACGCCTGCGGGTCCTCTGGCCCGGCGAGCGGGGAACCGCCGACGCGACAGCGCTTGACGAAGAGGGTGACCGCTGGCACGTCTGGGCAACCGACGAGAAAGCCGGCGCCTGGTCCGACGGCTCCTGGCACGACGACGTCGGCGACGCACTCGACCGGTTCATCAGCACCGCCCGGTCGAGCCAGCGACGTCCGCTGCGCTAGCTTCGGCGAGCTCGACCAGCAGCACGCCCCCACATCGCAGCAACGCTGACGAGGACGACTGCTCCAGCGATGGTCGCCCACAGCATGCTGTCGGAGAACATGCCGACGATGAGCCACGTCACGACTGCGAACGTCACCGCGATCGCCACCATCCAGTGCCACGGCCACACGTTCGCCTGCGCTCGGGCCTTCCGAGCTGCGGCCAAGGCCGCGACCTGCCAGAGGTCCTCACCATGGATCCCGTAGCGGCCGGCCCACTGCCGCTCGTTGATCCACGAAGGTCTCGGCACCCGAGGCGTCTCCGCCTGACGGTCGACGCGCGCATCCTGCGGAGCCGATGATGCCGCCCGGGTAGGAGCCGGCAACGGGGCCGGTTCGTCACGCGGCAACGAAGACCCGCCGTACATCCATTCACCACCGAGCAGGAACGACCGGCCTGGCTCGTCTGCTGTCGCTGCCCGGTGGAAGTCGGACACCCGACCCTCAGCGGTCCGTCGAGGGTCGTCCCATTGGTCCGCGTCAGCGAGGACGTCGGCGACGTACCGGCTGAGTTCCGTTTCATCGCCCCACGACGCCGTGACCAGCTCGTCGAGTTGCAGTCGGATGACGGGGTTCGTTGTCCGCTCCGCCACCGAGGTGACATCCGAGAGGAACCGGTTCGCGGGCTCAGCGAACTCCGGCCACACGGCGACCACCGCTGGCAGCCGCGTTCGGAACGCCTCAGCAGCGGTGGGCCAGGGCACGACGACATCGGTGAGGCCCGGGCTCTCGTCTTCACCAGCTGCAAGCGCTGCGAGGAGCCGGTCAGCGTGCGCTGCAAACCAGGGTTCGGGAACGAGCCCCATCCACAGGAACGGCAGGAGCCACTGCACTTCCCACTCACCGGTGACCGCGTCCAGGTCGACCTCGCCGGCGCGGACAGCCGGGTCGTCTCCCGCCGTCGTCGACGAAGCGGCCAGCACGTTCAGCGTCACGGAGTTCCCCACGAACCGACCCTATCGACCGGTCGGACGTGGCCGTCGCCACCTCAGACGAACTCGAGTACATCCCCCGGCACCGGCGCCGACACCCCTCTTTCCCGTTGACAGTCCCGACGGGCGCTGGTCGTGGTCCGGCTAGGCCCCGGCGTCGTCGACGACGTCCGCTGCTGTCGGCTCTGCCGTCGTCCTGGTGCGGTCGAGCCGCCACCGTGCGATCGCCGCGGCGATGCCGGCGGCTACGGACGCGATGAGCGGCCACGTCGAGAGGTCGTCCCCATCGTTCATGACGAGGAAGAGCGCGAGGCAGGCTGCCGCGAGCGCGCCGGCGAGCAGGGAGTGTGCGATGGCATGGACGAGGCGGCTCCGGACTCGCATCAGGGCTCGGCCGAGTCCGTGGGAGAAGGGGATGGAGGCGATGCCGCCGATGGCTGCTCCGATGCCGGTGAAGATGAGCGAGGCCGGCACGAAGAGGGAGAGGGCGATGGGGTTCCACCACGCGACGGCGATGACGGTGGCGACCGGCGCGGTGAGGAGCGTCATCCACAACCAGCTCTTGACGATGAGCTCGGTGGTCTCTGCGGAAGTCCACTGTTTCATGCCACCCATCATGCGTCGCGGTCGCTGACGATTCGTCAACGTCATGTCGATCGAGGCCGAACAGTGAGGGTTTCGACACGCTTGATCCGAGGCTGCGCCACCCCGTGGACACCGCAGACACACCGGCGAAGGGATGGCCGATCGTGGACGAGGCAGAGCGTCACGCAGTCACGAGGAATGATCGTGAGCGTTGGCGGTCCGGCCCGTGGTCGGCCAAAGTGAGCACGTGACCGCCCCGTCGACGACCACTGCCCCTCGGCTCGCGCCGCTGTACGCCGCAGGGTTCGTGACCGCCTTCGGGGCAAACAGCATCGCCGCAGCGGTCGGCGGCGAGCACCTCGAACTCGGCCTGACGCTCGCGTGGCTCGGGCTCTTCCTGGCGCTCTACGACGTCGCCGAACTCGTCCTCAAGCCGGTCTTCGGCGCACTGTCCGACCGCATCGGGCCGCGACCGGTGATCGTCGGCGGACTCGTCGTGTTCGCAGCGGCCTCACTCATCGACGTCTTCGGGACCGGACCGTTCTGGCTCGGCCTCGCGCGTCTGCTGCAGGGTGCCGGCGCCTCCGCGTTCTCGCCGGCATCGTCCGCCGCGGTCGCCCGTCTCGTGCCGGCGAACCGTCGGGGGACGTACTTCGGTCGGTACGGCTCGTGGAAGGGTCTCGGCTACGCCGGGGGACCGGTCATCGGTGCACTCGTGGTGCAGTTCGGCAGCACGCAGTGGCTCTTCGGGATCCTCGTCGTGATGGCCCTGGTGACCGCGGTGGCGGTGTTCGTCGCCGTCGAGCCGATCGTGCCCCTGCCCCGGCAGCGGGCCACGCTCGCCGTGATGGTCCGAGCGGCCACGGACCGCCAGTTCCTGATCCCGGTCGTCGTGCTGGCCGTCGGCAGCGCTGCGATCGGCGCGCTGACCGGGATGCTCCCGGCGCTCGGCACCGAGGCCGGCATCCCGCTCCTGGTTTCGACGCTCGCGGTCGCCGTCCTCGCCGTGACGTCGTCGCTCGTGCAGCCCGTCGCCGGTCGACTGCACGACGCCGGGCGCCTCGGTACCGGGGTCGCGGGTGTGGCCGGGACGGCCGCGGTTGCCGCGGCCTTCCTGGTGGTCGCCGTGGCACCCTCGGTGGTGGCCGTCTTCATCGCGGCCCTGCTCGCCGGGGCCGGTGTCGCCACGCTGACGCCCGTTGCGTTCGCGCACCTCGCCGGGACGACTCCGCCGGATCGGTTCGGTCGCACCATGGGCTCCGCGGAGCTCGGGCGCGAGACCGGGGACGCCGTCGGACCGCTCGTCGTCGGTGGTGTCGGCAGCGCGATCGGGCTGCCGTTCGGGTTCGCGGCCTTCGCGGTGGTGGCGCTGGTCGGGACGCTCGTGGCATCGCGGTTGCCGTCGAAGACCGACTCGGCACAGGACGCGTAGGGATCGACGAACCCCATCGGGAGCTACGCGTAGGGGTCAGCGGACACCGTCCCGTACGCATTCGTCCGACGTCGACGATCGCGGTGGGCAGCGCCCCAGCGAGCCACTGCGAGCGCGAGCAGCGCGGCGGACACCCCGGCGAGCAGCCACAACCACGCGTCGTCGTCCTCGATGAGCAGCCGCAGGGCCAGCACCCCGAGCGGTGCCGCGACCAGGATCCGTCGGAGCTCGCGCCAGGACGGCTTCCACAGCGTGGTGAGACCCTTCTTCCACCGACCGACCACGACGTACGCGATCACACATCCCGGGATGCAGAGGCCGAGCCAGTTCACGATCGCCTCGACCCCGTCGTCGTAGAACGGATGCGCCACTTCGCGGAGGACGCCGCCAGCAGCAGCAGCGACGAGCAGCACCCACATGCGCGCTTCCCAGCGGCGAGGGTGCCACCAGGGCGTGCGCCACAACGGCACTCGCTCGCGGACCACCGGCATCGCGGCTCCTCCCCGGTCGGGCGTCCAGCCTATGCGCGACGACGATCGACGACGGGCCCGAGAGTCTGCCGTCCCTGGCGGGGGCACGGCCTTCCGCGTACGGTGTGACGGGAAGAGTCCGACACCGCAGGTCGGTCCGACGAGGGGGCACCATGAGGATCTTGAGCATCGTGGCACGGGGGCTCGGAGCGTTGCTCACGACGGTCGCGAAGACGATCGGCGGGATGCTGGGCGCGAAGCCGTACATCGATTCCCACGCGGCCGAGCTCCTGCCGCGTCGTGAGGACTACCGCCCCTAGGGGCTCGCACCAGGCCACTGGTTGGATGGTCGCATGACTAACGCCCCCGGGACGGCTCCGCACCGGGGCTCGGTCATCTTGCTCTCGGTGTTGGTGATCGCCTCGTGGACGGCCGCCGTCGTGGTGCCGTTGCTCACGCTTCGGCTGCTCCTGGGTGTCGGTGCGCCGCACGACCGGCTGGTGACGATCGGGTTCGCGTCGTTCCTGACCTTCGCCTTACTCGCAGCCGGACTGACCGTGGGACTGGTCATCCTCCGCCGATCGCGCATGGCCGGAGTGCGTCAGCCGTCACCGTAGGATCGTCGTGCCGGATCCGGCACGACGGGGGAGCACCTGATGGAACAGCGCACCGAACAGCGCACACGACCGCGGGTCGTCACGGTCGCCGTGGCGCTCTGGTGGGTTTCCGTCGTCATCAGCCTCGCGGCCGCGGCGCCCGGCATCGTCGTGTCCATGCGCGAAGCCGGCGGCGCGATCATCGGGGCGTCGCTCGGGCTCCTCTTCGTCCTCGCCTGGTCGGCACTGTTCCTGTGGCTTGCGACGCTGATGGGACGAGGCTCCGGGAACGCGCGACTCTGGCTCGCGATCATCGCCGGGCTGACCGCCTGCAGCGCGGTGATCACCATCGCCACCGACGGCATGGACCGGAGCCTCGTCGACGCCGTCTGCATCGTCGTCGCGGCGGTGCTCAGCTACCTGCCGAGCGCACGACCGTTCTTCCCGCGGGGTGCACGGCGTCCTCGAGCAGCCGAACCCCGCACGGTCGGATGGGACCCGACGACGGGTGACCGCATCGTCGAGACGCCTGGAACAGGCGACCGCGCAACCTGACGTGCGCCACGAGCGCCACGAGCGACCGCCGGAGAACGAGCGTTCCCCGTAGTGGGGGTACCGCCGAGGACCGTCGGATGGTTCCATTCAGAGGTCGGCATCCTCCGGGTGCCGGACAGCCACGGACCGTCTTGCGTCGCAGTGAAGGTGGTCACCGCTGGTTACGGTGACCACGAGGTGCCGTCGAGTCGATTCGGGTTCGACACGGCGGCGCCTCCCACACCGGGGGACCGTCCGACCAGGAAGCAGCACCATGCGATCACTCGTCTACACCAGCACCCAGACCCGTCCGATCACGGATTCCGAACTCGCCCAGATCCTGGCGGTCGGCCGCGAGAAGAACACACGACTCGGTGTCACGGGCATGCTCGCGCACCGCGACGACAACTGCATCGGCATCATCGAGGGCGAGGACGACGTCGTCCGGCAGCGCTTCGACCAGGTCCAGGCCGACCCGCGGCACACGAACGTCCGGGTGCTGCTCGACGAGCCGATCGCCCGGCGCTCGTTCCCGGACTGGTCGATGGCGTTCCAGTCGCTCGACCCGCTGATGCAGGACGTTCCCGGGTTCAGCGACCTGTTCACCGCCGGTCGTCCGACCGACCCGGCGTTCGGGGCGTCCCGCGCACGTGCGCTGCTGGACTGGTTCCGGAAGCACCCGCTGGCACCGCTGACGAACCAGAACGCCGCGGACGAGGAAGTCCCGCGCACCCGGGCGATCAACGGCGCCATCGCCGTCCTGCACGACGGTGGACTCTCACGCTTCTCGCTCGAGGACGTCGCGTCTCGGTCGGGGATGGGGCAGGCGGAGATCCTCGAGCTGTTCCCGTCCGAGCCCGCGCTGCTCGCTGCCGCCGTGATGCGGTGGACCCGGGCAGTGTCGGCCCCGCTGCTCCCGCTCGCCGGCGAGAAGGGGACGGTGGCGTTCCTGCACGCGCTGCTCGCGGCCCACGCCGAGGATCCGGCCCTCATGCGCTTGATCGCCGCCACGCTGGCCGTCTCCACCGACCCGTCCACCGACGGTGCCGACTACTACCGGTCGGCCTACCTGCAGTTCCGCGAGACGGTCCGGACCGCGCTGCAGCGAGACGTCCACGCCGGCCGTGAGCCCGCGACCATGGACCCGATCCGCGGCGCGCAGCAGCTCGTCGCACTGTTCGACGGGCTCCGCCTGCAGGCGCTCCTGACGCCGGACACCGACGTCGTCGACGCCTTCGACCGCGCCGCCGCCCGGATGCGGCGCGGTTGGTCCGAGCAGTACGAGGCCGACACCGTCTGGGACCTGTCGGCTCCCGTGGCGGACTGAGCCTCAGCGCACCAGCCGGACCGTCAGCGGGATCGGTCCGAACGCCGACTCCGCGCCGTCGGGCGTGAAGCCGTTCCGCTGGTAGAAGGCGTGTGCCCGAGGATTGTCCGCGGCCACCCACAGCGACGCCGGACGATCGGCGAGCACGTCGTCGAGCAGCGCCTGGCCGGTGCCGGTTCCGTGCGCGCGGGCGAGGACGTACAGCATCGTCAGTTCCTCGGGTCGGGCGGCCTCGGGTCCGGGCGTCGGCTGCACGGCAGCGAAGCCGATGACGCCGGTGTCGTCCAGCGCAACACGCACGCCCCGGCACGTCGAGGGGCCGGCGAGCATCGACCGCCACATGTCGACCCGCCGATCCACGTCGAACCACGGGTTCGTGTCCGAATCGTCGACGAACCGGCCGTAGGTCTCACGCCACGAGGCCGCGTGCACGTGGGCGATCGCCCCGGCATCGTGGACCGTCGCCGATCGGATGGGCATCGCGCCGTCGTGGTTCCCCATGCCGGAAGGCTAGCGATCAGAGCCGCAGGTCCAGGTCGAGGATCCCCGCGCCGCCGAGGAACAGCGGCACGATGATCCCGAACAACGTCAGCGTCGCCCCGATCAGGATCGCCGCGAACGCGATGCCGTCACCCCGCTCACCGGTCAGCCGCACGTCGCGGCGCGCGATGAACCCGACGACGAGACCGCCGATCGGCGCGACGAACGCGAGGGCGATCGCCACCACCGCGAGCAGGCTGAGGGGCGGTAGCGGCACGGCTGCCGATGCGGGGAACCCTGCGGCGTTCGGCGCGGTCTGGTCAGGAGCGAGGTCGGTCACGTCGGTCAGCCTAGGGTCAACGAGGATCCCTCCGCTCACCCCTGACCGAGGTTCGTCACCAGGTTGATGGCCACCGCGATGAGCACCGTTCCGAAGAAGTACGACAGCAGCGCGTGCGGCAACGCCTTCCGCCGGGTCTCACTGTCGTCCGGCTCGACCTCTGGTGCCGCGTACGACATGCCGATCGTGAAGGCGAAGTAGGCAAAGTCGCTGGAGGTCGGTCGCCCGTCCTGCTTGACGTCGAACCCGCCGCCCCGGTGGTCGAGGAAGAAGGTCCGGGCGTACTTCAGGGCGTAGACCGTGTTGACCAACGCCCACGCGACCATCGTGCCGAGCACACCCAGGATGACCGCCGCGACCGAAGCCGGATCTCGCGCCTGGCTGGCTTCGCTCAGCGCCAGCACAACGGCGGCGAGACTCGCGAAACAGGCCACGATGATCGCGTTGTCACTGACCCGTGTCTCGGACTCCTCGCGGGCGAGACGCTCGGTGCCGTCGGCGTCCTGGCGCCAGCACTTGTGCCAGACCTGGACCAGCGCGATCAGGCCGGCCGTGCACCAGGCCGCGAGCGGCCCGAGGGACGGAGTCCCGGTGAGGGTCAACGCGACCCCGACCAGGACCCCGATCCCCACGGTGACGAGCGCCCGGCGCCTGGAGAGAATCCGATCGTTCATCGTCGTGCCCTCATGATCGTTCCTTCCTCCGCTCCGTTGCGTGGTCGGTCATCACATGCCGGGAGTGAAGACGGCGCGGACGCAACCGTCGTCCTTGTTCTTGAACATCTCGTACCCGCGCGGCCCTTGCGACAGTGGCATCACGTGCGTGGCGAGGTGCTCGGTGCTGAGCTCTCCCGCGGCGATGCGGTCGAGGATCATCGGGATGTAGCGGTGCCCGTGCTGCTGGGCGCCGCGGACCGTCATGCCCTTGTTCATGATCGCGCCGAACGGGAACTTGTCGACGAGCCCACCGAAGACCCCGAGCGAGAACAGGCTGCCGCCCTTCCGGCAGGCGTAGATGGCCTCGCGCAGGGCGGTCGGCCGGTCGGTCTGCAACCGAAGCTGCTGCTTGGCCTGGTCGTACAGGTACAGCGGTCCGGTACCGTGCGCTTCCATGCCGACGGCCTCGATGCAGACGTCGGGACCCCGACCGCCGGTGCGTTCCTTGAGTTCCGGGAGCACGGCGTCGCTCGTGTAGTCGAGCATCTCGGCACCGATGTGCTCGCGCACCTGTCGCAGCCGTTCGGGCAGGCGGTCGATCACGATCACCTGCTCGGCGCTGAGGAGCATCGCCGCACGAGCGGCCATCTGGCCCACACCTCCGGCGCCCCACACTGCGACGGTGTCACCCGGGGTGATCCCGGCCAGGTCGGCTCCGGTCCACCCGGTGGGTGCGGCATCGGAGGCGAACAGGGCGGCCGTGTCGGAGACGCCGTCGGGGACCGTGAACGCCCCCTGATCGGCGTAGGGCACGCGGACGTACTCGGCGTGGCTGCCCGCGAACCCGCCGAGCGCGTGGCTGTAGGCGAAGCATCCGCCGATCGACGATCCCCACATCGCCTCGGTCAAGCCCGGGTTCGGGTTGCCGTTGTCGCAGAGTGAGAACTGGCCGTGAGTGCAGTACCAGCACTGCCCGCAGGCGATGAACGAGCAGACGACGACCCGGTCGCCCACCTTGTGCTTCGTGACGGCCGGTCCCGTCTCGACGACCTCGCCCATGAACTCGTGCCCCAGGACGTCACCGGATCGCATGGTCGGGATGTACCCGCCGAGCAGGTGCAGGTCCGACCCGCAGGTGGTGCTCAGACGCACCTTCAGGATCACGTCGTGATCGTTGAGGATCTTCGGGTCCTCCACCGTCTCCACCGCGGTCTCGTTGACCCCGGTCCAACAGAGCGCCTTCACAGCACACCCTCCTCGTTGCTCCGTCTCGTCGCCACGTCCACCAACGCGTCGGTGGGTGTGGCCTTCCGTCGGCCGTGGGGGACCGGATCCACCCGGAGCACCTCGCCGACCTCGATGAGTTGCTTCGCCTCGCGCAGCGCGGCCCGCAACCGGCCTCGTGCATCCGGGGCGCCGCCTCGGAACCGGGCACGGAGCTCGGTGCCGCGATCGCCGGGCGCGGGACGGGCCTCCACCTCGACGTCCTGCCCGAACGCCGTGAGCGGCGCGGGGACTCGTCCGCCTGGCAGCACCGCGTCCCGACCGCGGTTCACCGTGACCGCGTGCCAGCCGGAACGCGGTTCGGCCAGCACCTTCCGTGCGGGCCCGGGTGCGCCGCGTCGGCGGCGCGAGACCACGATGCCGACAGCAGCCGTCACCATCGCAGCGGCGGCGAGGTTCCGGGCCCTCATCGTGGTGTCCCAGCGAAGAGTCGGTCAGCAGCGGGCGCGTTCGCGCCCCACCGCCGGGGGTTCGTGTGTTCCATCGCGGCCTCCTTGAGTCGCATCGGTGCGGATCACGGGACAGGAGCGACGACCGTGCGATCGTGCCGGTCGGGACCACGGAGTCGCTCCTGTCGATCCACCATGAGCGTGGCTGCCCTGACGCCGTCCCGGGATTGTCCGTGATGCGCTGACCGTTCAACGGCGGGGATGTCGGTCGCCGGTGAAGGCCGCGGCTCCCGGTGATCGACGCGCCCGTCGCGGTGGCCGACGAGGTCGCGGTGTTCGTCGCGAAGCGCGCCGAGCGCGCCGAGCGCTCCGGGCTGACGACCGACCGATCGGAGTGCTGTGGCAGGTGACGGCAGCGAGACGGACGGGAGGCCCGGTTCCAGCCGGCACCGGCCCTCCCGTCCGTCCCGGGGTCGCGTCGCAGAGCCGCACCGTCAGTGCCCGACGCTGCCCGCGCTCGCTCAGGGTCCTCGGACGGTTCAGTCGTGCCGGTACTCTTACGTCGGGTCGGGGCGTTCACGATCCCCGACCCAGAAGCCGAGGCTCCTGCCGCCGCAGGACGATGGTGCTGCCCCCGTCCGGCGTCAGGGTCCAGGTCCCGACCGGGTCGGCCATCGGCTCGAAGAACGACGACGAACAGCCCGTCGCCGTGAGCAGCGTCGCCGCAGCCAGCACTGCGGCCGTCGGCCACGTGGTGCGCATCGCACCCCCTCGCTTGCCCCCGACGTCGAGCCCACGGGTCGATGCCGCTGGTCGCCGTCCGCGTGACGCTGCCGATCGCACCGGTACCGTTGCATCCGTGAACGACGACCCCGATGCCGCCATCGCCCAGCACGTCCACGACGCCTGGGACGGTTCCCTGCGCCTGGTGCACATCACGATCTCGGACGAGGACGGTGACGCCTACCCCGGGCAGGACGTCGACCGGTGGGTGATCGACGTCCGCGTCCCGATCACCGACGACGACGAGACCGAGGCGGTCTCCGTCGCCGAGGTCACCGCGTTCACGAGCCGGGCGCCGGAGTCGCTCGAGGCGCTGGTGCTCGGCTACCAGGTCTCCGACGTCGCCGGGGCGTTCGCCTCCGCCGTCGCTGCGCAGGACGCGACCGGCGAGACGTTCTTCTCGCTGCAGACCCACGCAGCCGAGATGCTCGGCAAGCCCGACCTGCTCGCCGTCGACCGACTCACGGTCCGCCCGGCGTACCGGCAGCTGCCCGGACTGGTGCCGGCGATCGTCGACGCCGTCCGCCACGGACCGGCCGGGCGCACCGCATCGTGGGTGCTCGCCGACCCGACGGCGTGGGACGTGCCGTTCGGCGAGGACGACCGGTCGGCCGGTGCGTTCGTCCAGTGGGCGGACACCGTGGTGTTCACGTCGATGAACGCGGCGCCGGACGACCTGGAACGCCTGTCGCTGGTGCCACCGACCGGGGGCATCGTGATGGGGTCCCGGGCGGACGAGGTGCACCTCGGCGACGCCATCGACCATGCGATGACGCAGCCGGCGATCGCGGTGCCCTTCGACCTGCCACCGAAGCTCCCCGCCAGCATCTGGGCCGCCGCGCCCGAGGACGTCCACGGCGTGCACCCCGACGAGACCACGGGGTCGATCACGGTCGAGACCCACGACGAACAGCTCGAGGTCGTCGGTTCGCCGGGCACCGCACCGCAGCTCGTGGGGATCTCGGCATCGGCCGGCCCCGCGACCCAGGAGTGGCTCCGCACCGTGCACCAGCGCTGGTGGCAGTACGAGCCGGACCTGCACGCCCGCATCCACGACGTCGTCGACGAGTACCTGTCCACCGGACACATCGAGTCGGCGTCGGACGAGCTCGCCGGGCACCTGCACGCACCCGACCTGCCGCCGTACCGGACGGAGTGGCCGGGTACCGGCACCGTCCTGCTCGAGGAACTCGGTGAGGACACCGAGCCCATCGTCTTCGACGCCGTGCTCGAGGACGGCACCCGGCACGAGCACATCGGCGTGGTCGTCGTGCACGAGTCCGGACACGTCCGCGCGTTCCTGCACGACGAGTGGGAGCCCGGGTTCCCGGCGGCGGAGGCCGCGGTCGCGCACCTCATCAGCCTGGGTGCCGGCGAGTTCTTCGCGGACGCCCTGCACGACGAGCTGTCAGCGGGTGTCGAGCACGCGATCCTGACGGGCGACGTCCGCGGTCACTGACCGGGCCGCCCTGGGTCGGTTCAGACCGGGCGGTAGATCGCGATCGGCGGGGTGTCGTCGGTGCCGGCGTCGTGGGCGTCGCCCGTCGCGAGCCAGGTGCGGCCCTCGTGCTCGATCGTGGTCGGCAGGTCGCCGTGCACCAGGATCCGGATGGCGGGGGCGTCGCCGTCGACCAGGTCGACGCCGTGGGCCTCGGTCCCGCCCGGGTTGTCGTGCACGTAGCTCATGGTCCGATCGAACTCCGTCGACCTGACGGACCGCCCGCGCCGCGCCGGACACGCCGGGAACCAGGGTGGAACCGGTGATGCCGCCCGTCATCGGGTAGAGTCATCTCCGCACGGCCAGCACGGCGTGTGAATGCGGATGTGGCGCAGTGGTAGCGCATCACCTTGCCAAGGTGAGGGTCGCGAGTTCGAATCTCGTCATCCGCTCAGAACAGGAAGACCGGAACCCCCGTCGCTCGGAAGAGCGGCGGGGGTTCCGTCGTTGCGGGGCGTCGCAGTGCCGAAGGCGTGGGGGCCCAGCGGGCGCAGGCTTCGGGTACCCGCGCCCACCGGGCGCGGAGGCGACCCTGCCCCCACTGGCACGCACCGGGTGGGTGGCCCGGCGCAGTTCCGAGGATGTATCCGGAGCCGCCCCCCGTTCGGGTGGGGACCGGATCCAGGGTTGCGGGAACCCGCAAGAACCCCGCACGACCCGCCGTGCGAGCCTTGTGCTACTCGATGCCGTCCGGTATCGACGCCGACATCGTGCGGGCGCCGGGCAACCCCACCCACCGCCGGGCTCCGGACTCGACGACCGTGACGAGCACCGTGTCGCACCCGCGGCAGCGCGCCACCGACCCCATCGCGGTGCGGTGGACGGTGGTCTGCCCGAGCACCCCGAGCGACCCGCACCCGGCGCACCGCAGGGCGACCACGGTCGGCTCGGGCCCCAGACTGTCGGCCAGCGTCCCCGCGAGAGCGTTGCCGTCCACGACGACCATCAGGTGCCCCCGAACCGTTCGGCGCGGACGTCACCGGTGTCGTGCCCGAGCTCGGTGAGCCAGCGCAGCACCTGCTCGACGAACGGCGTCGACCCGCACACGTAGACCAGGGCACCAGCGTCCGGCGGGAACACCGCCGCAGCGAGCGCGTCCCGCGTCAGCCGTCCGGCCGGCACGGTCGAGCCAGGAGGCGCGGTGCGGCTGTACACGTGGGTCACCTCGAGCGGTGCCCGGCTCGTGAGCGCCTGGTCGAGTTCCGCACGGAAGAACACGTCGTCCGGCGTGCGGACGGCTGCGAGGAGCCGGAAGGGCGCCGGGTCGTCCGCCTCGGCGTGGGCGGTCACCATCGCGACGAGCGGCACGATGCCGGAGCCGCCGGCGATGAGCTGCACGGGCCTGGTGGACTCGCCCGGCCGCCAGACGAACCAGCCGCCCAGGGGTCCGTGGACATCGAGCGCGTCGCCGACCTCGACAGCGTCGACGAGGAACGGGGAGACCTCGCCGCCGTCCACGCGGTCGACCGCGAGCACGACATCGGTCGTGGGGCCGGCCGACGCGATGGAGTACGAGCGCTGGGCCTGGTAGCCGTCCTCGGCGGTCAGCCGCAGGTCCAGGTGCTGCCCGGGGTCGTTGCCCGGCCAGGTGGGGACGTCGAGGACGATCCGGCGCGCGTTCGTCGTCTCGCGGACGACGGACGCGACGGTGGCGGCGTGCCAGGCCGGCCGCCTGCGTGCGGCGGGTCGCGTGGCGGGGGTGATCCGTGCCTCCAGGCCGGTGTCGGGGAGCGTCACCAGTACCGCTCTTCCTTCCACGGGTCGCCGTGCAGGTTGTAGCCCGCGTTCTCCCAGAAGCCGGGCTCGTCGTCGGACTGCATGACGATGCCGCGCACCCACTTGGCGCTCTTCCAGAAGTACAGGTGGGGGACCAGCAGGCGGGCCGGCCCGCCGTGCTCGGGCGTCAGGGGCGCACCGTCGGCCTCGAACGCGATCCAGGACTTGCCGTCGAGCAGCTCGTCGAGCGGCACGTTGGTCGTGTAGCCGCCGTGGCTGTGCACCATGCAGTAGTCGAGCTCGGTCTCGACGTCCTCGAACAGGCGGTCGAGCGGGACGCCCCGCCACGGCATGTCGAGCTTGGTCCAGTGCGTGACGCAGTGGATGTCAACGGTGACGTCCTCGACGCCGAGCGCGTGCACCTCGTCCCAGGTCCACTGGTGCAGGCCGGACTCGGTGCGGATCGAGAAGGCCCAGTCGGTCGGCTCGATGTCGGGTGTCGCGCCGGCGGACAGGACGGGCCAGTCACGGACCAGGGTCTGCCCGGGCGGGATGCGGGTTTCGTCGCGGTCGGCACGGCGACCGCCGAACCCGCGGGTGAACGTGGCCATGGTCCTCCTCGGGGACGTCGGTGCGTTCCCGATCATGCCGCGTGCCGGAGCGCGCCGTGTAACGGGTTGGTAAACGTTCCACCCGTGCACGGAACGGTCGTCCTCGGGGGCGGATCCGCACCGGTCCGCCGTTCCCGGCGCCCCTGGTCCCGCCTCGACCGCCGGGAGCGGGCTTGGGGGATCGGCCGGGGACCTCTATCGTTCACCGGAACGATTACAGGAGGGGTCACCCCGAATGCAGCCCATCGTCCCCGAACCCCGAGGCGCCCACGGTCCGAGCCGTCGGGCGCTCATCGCCGGCGCCGCCGGTCTGGCCGGCCTCGGCCTGCTCACGCTCGCCGGGTGCAGCTCCGGCGCGTCCGCCGGCACCCCCACGATCCCCGAGACCGCAGCCACCGGTGTCGCACGCCGCGGCGGGCGCCTGCGCATCGCCCGGCCGGCGGCCTCGGCCGCCGAGACCCTCGACTCCGCCAGCTCGCTGTCGGCCTACGAGTACCTCGGTGCGCTGTACAACCGGCTCGTCAAGCTCGACCAGCAGGGCACACCGGTGCCGGACCTGGCCGAGGAGTGGTCCGCGAACGCCGACGGCACCGAGTGGACCTTCGCGCTCCGCCGTGGCGTGACCTTCCACGACGGCTCCCGCTTCACCGCCGACGACGCCATCGCGAGCATCCGGCACATCCTCGACGAGAAGACCGGCAGCCCGCAGGCCGGCGTGCTCGGCGAGGTCATGGACGCCGACTCGATGCGCGCCGTCGACCCGTACACGCTCCGCTTCTCGCTGACGAAGCCGAACGCCGAGTTCCCCTCGCTGCTCACCGCGTACCAGTGCTACATCGTGCCGGCAGACGCCGTCGCCGACATCGGTCGCACCGGGATCGGGACGGGGCCGTTCCGGCTGTCGTCCTTCACCCCGGCCGGCGCGGGCAGCGTCGAGGCGTTCCCGGACCACTTCGCCGGCCGCCCGGCACTCGACGGCATCGACTTCTACTCGATCCAGGACACCACGGCGCGGGTGAACGCCCTGCTCGCCGGGCAGATCGACCTCATCTCGCAGACGAACCTGGACTTCGCGACCGCCCGGGTGGTGTCGGCGTCCGGCCGGGCCACCGTCGCCCGGTCGAAGAACGCCCAGTGGTACACGATCCCGATGCTCGCCACGAGCGACGAGTTCAGCGACCCACGGGTGCGCCAGGCGATGAAGCTCGCCTACGACCCCCGGAAGATCGTCGACACGGCGCTGCAGGGGACCGGTTCGGCGGGCTGGGACAACCCCGTGCCGCCGCAGCTCGCCGCGTTCGTCGACGACCACCGCGAGTACGACCCGGACAAGGCCCGGGCGTTGCTCAAGCAGGCCGGGCGTGCGGACTTCCGCGCCGAGATCTACACGTCGAGCTACGAGTCGGTGTTCACCCCGATGGCCGTGGCCTACCGGGACGCCGTCGCCGACGCGGGCATCCGCCTGACCGTCCGCAACGCGAGCTCCGACTCGTACTACACGCAGATCTGGATGCAGAAGCCGCTCATGGTGAGCTACTGGTTCACGGGGCGGCCGATCGACCAGCTGCTCAACCAGATCTTCCGCTCGGGCTCGTCGTACAACGAGAGCGCGTGGTCGAACGAGACCTTCGACGGGCTGCTCGACGACGCCCGAGCCGAGATGGACGACGCCAAGCGGCTCACCCTGTACCAGGACGCCCAGCGGCTCGTCGTCGAGCAGGGAGCGGACATGACGCCGATGTTCGGCGACCGGCTCGTGGGGTTGTCCCGCGACGTCGTGAACTACTCGGAGTACGGCTTCGAGTTCGACTACCTGCGGATCGGACTGCGCCGATGACGACCACGAACACACCGTCGGACGTCCTCGTCCCCGTCCTCCGCCGGGTCGGCATCGCCCTGCTGACCGTGGTGCTGGCCTCGCTCTTCGTGTTCCTGGCGGTGCAGGCGCTCCCCGGTGACGTCGCCCAACAGCTGCTCGGGCAGAACGCCACCCCCGACGCCGTCAAGCAACTCCGCGAGACGCTCGGCCTCGACCAGAACGTCTGGCTCCGCTACCTGCAGTGGCTCGGCGGCGCCGTGCACGGCGACTTCGGCACCTCGCTCGTCAGCGGCGAACCGGTCGCCCCGACCCTGTTCACGGCGTTCCGGAACAGCATGCTCATCGCCGTGCCCGCGATGCTCGTCGGCGTCACGGTGTCCCTGACGCTCGGTGTCGTCGCCGGTGTCCGCCGCGGCCGTCCGAGCGACAGGGTCATCTCGATCGTCAGCCTGGTCGTGATGAGCGTGCCGGAGTTCATGGTCGCCACCGTCCTGGTGCTGCTGTTCGCGATCGGCCTGCCGGTCTTCCCCGCCGTCGTGCTGCGGGGGAGCGACGCCACCGTCGCCGAGCTGCTGCCCACGATCTGGCTGCCGATCATCGTGCTGACGCTCGCGATGGCCGCCTACATCGTGCGGACGGCCCGCTCGTCGACCATCGACGTGATGGCGTCGGAGTTCGTCACGACGGCCGAGCTCAAGGGCCTGACCATGCGCCGAGTGGTCTGGAAGCACGCGGTGCCGAGCGCCCTGCTGCCGACGCTCAACGTCGTCGCGCTCAACGTCGCGTGGCTGCTCGGCGGTGTCGTGGTGGTCGAGAACGTCTTCAACTACCCGGGCATGGGCAAGCTCATGCTCGAGTCGGTGTTCAACCGCGACCTGCCCACGATCGAGGCGATCGCCCTGCTGAGCGCCCTGATCTACGTCGTGTGCAACCTGGCCGCCGACCTCGTCGCGCTCGCACTCGACCCGAAGCTGCGGACCCGCCAGCGGCGCCCGCGCACGCGCACCCGCAGCGCCCGCAGCACCAGGAAGGCCGCCGCATGACCGCCACCGCACCCCGCCGCCGCACCGGACGCGACGTCCTCGCCGGCGCGCTCGCACCCCTGCGCGGGTCGACGGCGCTGAGCATCGGGCTCGGCCTCATCGCCCTGCACGTCGTCCTCGCCCTGCTCGCACCGGTCATCGCCGGACACGACCCGGTCGCCACGAACGCCGGCGACGTGCTCGCCGGTCCGACGTGGACGCACTGGCTCGGCACCGACCAGTACGGGCGCGATGTGCTCTCCCGCACCCTGAACGGCGGCCGGTACGCGCTGTCGGTGACGTTCCTCGCCACCACGATCGCCGTCGCGGTCGGCACCGTGCTCGGCTGCGTCACGGCGTACGCCGACAACTGGTTCGACGAGGTCGTCATGCGCGTCGTCGACGCCCTGCTCAGTGTGCCGTCGATCCTGGCGCTCCTGGTCGTCGTCACGGTGTTCGACGCCGGCCTGTGGGTCATCGTCCTCGCCGTCACCGTCGTCTACGCCCCCGCGGTGACCCGGGTCGTCCGCGGCGCCGCCCGCACCGTGATCACCCAGGACTACGTCACCGCGGCACGTGCCCGGGGCGAGCGACCGCTGTCGATCGTGTTCCGCGAGATCCTGCCGAACGTGCTCGACGTCGTGCTCGTCGAGTACGCGATGCGGGCCTCGTGGATCGTGCTGCTCGTCGCGTCGCTGTCCTTCCTGGGCTTCGGCGCGAACCCCCCGAACCCGGACTGGGGCCTGATGGTGCAGGAGAACCGCACCGCGCTCACCGTGGTGCCGCTCGGCACCCTCGCCCCGATCGTGGCACTCGCCACGCTGGTGATCGGACTGAACCTCGCGGCCGACGGCCTGAGCAAGTCGCTCGGTGTCGACCGCGCCAAGCAGGGAGTCAGCGCATGACCCGCACCGACACCGGTTCGACGTCCGCAGCGACAGCGACCGTGCCCGACGCGATCGTCCGCGTGGACGACCTGTCCATCTCGTACGCCGCCGGCAAGCGACGCGTCTCCGTCGTCCGGGGAGTCTCGTTCGTGATCGAGGCCGGTCGCACCCTGGGCCTGGTCGGCGAGTCCGGCAGCGGCAAGTCCACCGTCGCGCGGACGCTGCTCGCGCACCTGCGGGCCGGGTCGGCGATCGACGGCGGGACGGTCCGCGTCGACGGCGCCGACGTGTTCGCCCTGTCGCCGGCCGGCCGCCGGGCGCTCCGCGGCGGCACCGCCTCGGTCGTCGCCCAGAACGCCGGCCAGGCGCTCACCCCGTCGATGCGCGTCGGGGAGCAGATCCGCGAAGCCCTCCGCGCGCACGGCGAGCCCGACGGGCCCGAACGCGTCGCCGAGCTGGTCCGGCTGGTCCGGCTGCCGGACCCCGACGCGATCGTCCGCCGGTACCCGCACCAGCTGTCCGGTGGGCAGCAGCAGCGCATCGCCATCGCGATGGCCGTCGCCGCCCGGCCGCGCGTGCTCGTCCTCGACGAACCGACCACCGCCCTCGACGTCGTCACGCAGGCTGCGGTCCTCGACCTGGTCGCCGACCTCGGCGAGCAGCTCGGCATGGCCGTCCTGCTCGTCAGCCACGACCTCGGGGTCGTGTCCGCCATGGCGGACGAGATCGCCGTGATGCGTGCCGGCGAGGTCGTCGAGCACGCCGCCACGGCGGCGCTCTTCGCCGCGCCGCAGCACGAGTACACGCGCGCCCTGCTGGCCGCGGTACCGGACGGGCGACGGCCGGGAGGAGCGGGCCACGTGCCCGACGACGCGACCGTCCCGGGGACGGTCGGCTCCACGGCGACTCGCACCGCGCCTCCCGAGCGTGCAGCCCGCCCCGTGGTGACCGCCGACGACCTGGTGATCCGCTACGGCCGCGGCCTGCCGGCCGCCGTCGACGGCGTCTCGTTCACCATCGCCGCACACGAGACGCTCGCCGTCGTCGGCGAGTCCGGCAGCGGCAAGTCGACACTGGCGACGGCGCTGGCCGGGCTGGTGCCCGCCGAGTCGGGGACCTTCACCTACGACGACGGCACGACGAGCGGTGACCTGCGCGTGCCGATCGCCGGTCGTGCGGCCGACCTGCGGCGCGCGGTGCAGCTCGTGTTCCAGAACGCGGACACGTCGCTCAACCCGCGGCGCACCGTGGGCGCCGCGATCGCACGGCCACTCCGGTTGTTCAGCGGCTCGTCCTCTCGAGAGCGGGTCGGGACGCTCCTGACGCAGGTCGGGCTCGGGCCGGAGTTCGCCGACCGACTGCCCGCGCAGCTGTCCGGCGGGCAGCGGCAGCGCGTCGGGATCGCGCGCGCACTGGCAGCGGAGCCGTCGCTCGTGATCGCCGACGAGATCACCACCGCGCTCGACGTGCAGGTGCAGGCGGGGATCCTCGCGCTGCTGGCCGACCTGCAGCGCGAGCGGGGCCTCGCCTGCCTGTTCATCAGCCACGACCTCGCCGTGGTGCGGGGCGTGGCCGACCGGGTCGCGGTGATGACCGGCGGCCGGATCGTCGAGACCGGACCGACCGAACGCGTGTTCACCGGCCCGAACCACCCGTACACGTCGACGCTGCTCGCGGCGACGCTCGAACCCGGCAGCACGACCCTGCCCGACGTCGGTGACGGGGTACCGCGCTGGCGGCACGCCGACGGCTGGACCGACCACGGCGACGGACACCGCACCCGCAACTGGGAGGACGCATGACCACCGACGACGGCACCCACAACGGCACCGCCGCCGCCACCTTCACCGCGATCGGCGACCCCGGCTCGCTGCCCGCGGGCGTGACGGTCCGCGACGAGTGGATCCCGATGCCCGACGGCGTGCGGCTGCACGCTCGGATATGGGCCCCGGCGCAGTCGCAGCCCGGGGCGCCGAGCGACCCGACCCCGGTGCTGCTCGAGTACCTGCCGTACCGGCTCGACGACTGGACCGCGCCGCGCGACTCGGAGCGGCACCCCTGGTACGCCCAGCACGGGTACGCCTCGGTCCGCGTGGACATCCGCGGGACCGGCTCGTCCGACGGGTTCTTCGACGACGAGTACAGCGAGCAGGAGCTGCTCGACGGCGAGTCCGTGATCGCGTGGCTCGCCGAGCAACCGTGGTCGACCGGTGCGGTCGGCATGTTCGGCATCTCGTGGGGCGGCTTCAACGCGCTGCAGCTCGCGGCCCGGGCACCCGCCGCGCTCAAGGCCATCGTGACCGTCTGCTCGACCGACGACCGGTACGACAACGACGTGCACTACGTCGGCGGCGCCGTGCTCGGCATCGACATGGCGGCCTGGGGTGCGACGATGTTCGCCTTCAACTCCCGGCCGCCCCGGCCCGAGGTCGTCGGCTCCGGCTGGGTCGACCGCTGGCGGGAACGGCTCGAGGCGAACCGACCGATGACGCCGGTGTGGCTGGCGCACCAGGAGCGCGACGACTACTGGCGGCACGGCAGCGCGGCCGAGGACTACGACGGCATCCGCGCCGCGGTGCTCGCCGTCGGTGGCTGGGCGGACCCCTACCGGGACGCCGTGCTCCGGCTCGTCGACCACGTCAGCGCCCCGGTGAAGGGCATCGTCGGCCCGTGGTCGCACCAGTACCCGGACCGTGGGCTGGCGCCGGGTCCGTCGATCGGGTTCCTGCAGGAGACCCTGCGCTGGTGGGACCGCTGGCTGCTCGGGGTGGACACCGGTGTCGAGGACGACCCCGCACTGCGGGCCTGGATCAACGAGGGCGAGGCCCCAGCGCCGTACTACGCCGGTCGCCGCGGTCGCTGGATCGGTGCCGAGGCATGGCCCTCCGCCGCGACCCACGAACGTGTCCTGCCCCTCGCCGCACTCCGGGGCGGGAACCTCGGGCCCGTCGTCGTGCGGTCCCCGCAGCACACCGGGATGGACGCAGGCCGGTTCTTCCCGTTCGGCAACGCCACCGACCTGCCGCCGGACCAGCGCGCCGAGGACGGCCGGTCGGTCACCTTCGACCTGCCCGTCGGCAAGGCGTTCGACCTGCTCGGCAACGTGCTCGTGCGGTTGTCCGTCACGAGCGACCAGCCCCGGGCCACCCTGACCGTCCGGCTCTGCGACGTCGCCCCGGACGGCTCGTCGACGCTCGTCACCCGCGGGGTGCTGAACGCCGCGAAACGCGACGGCATGGACCGCGACGACGTGCTCGTGCCCGGGACGCCGGCCGAGCTGCCCGTGCGCCTGGTCTCGACCGGCCACCGGTTCGCCGCCGGACACCGGCTGCGCATCGCCGTCTCGTCGTCCTACTGGCCGTGGGTGTGGCCGCACGGCGTCGAGGCCACGGTGACGATCGACCCGACCGCCTCGAGCGTGACCCTGCCCACCTGGACCCGGACGACCGACGACGGCGTGGCCTTCGCCGAGCCCGAACGGTCCGAGCCCCTGGTGATCGAGCGCGTCGCCCCCGCCGATCCGCTGCCGCAGCGCACGGTGACGCACGACGTCGAGACGGGGGAGTGGACGCTCGACGTCGACCCCGGGTACGGCGGCGGGCGGGTCTACCCGGACGGCCTGGTGTTCACTGAGGACGCCCGTGAGACCTACCGGATCCGCTCCGACGACCCGACCAGCGCACGGGCGAGTTCCCGCTGGGCGATCGGGCTGACGAAGCCCGCGTGGGCCGCGCGCCTCGAGACCACGTCCGAGGTCACCGCCGACGCCGACGCCTTCCACGTCGTCAACACCGTGCGCGCCTGGGCCCGCGACGGCGGACCCGACGAACCCGAGGTGCTCGTCACCGAGCGCACCTTCGTCGACGACGTGCCGAGGACCTCGGCGTGACCGCGGCAGCACGGGTGCGGCAGCGGCCGGAGGTCCGACGCGCGATGATCGTCGAGGCCGCCCGCGCGGTGATCGTCCGGAACGGCGTCGGTGCCACGGGACTCCGGGACATCGCGGCCGAGGCAGGGGTCTCCGTCGGCACCGTGACGTACCACTTCGGCAGCGTCGCGGAGATCCTCAACGAGGTCGTGGTGCTCGAGACGGAGCGCTTCTACGGCGCGATCGTCACGGCCGTCGACGCCGAACCCGACGTGCTGGTGGGACTCCGGATGCTCGTGGCGCCGCTGTTCGGCGACACCGAGCAGGTCCGGCAGCACTGGCGGATCTGGTCCGACTACTGGACCGCGGTGGTGCGTCGGCCCGAGGTCGCCGCCGAGTACGCCGAACGGATCCGCGTCTGGGAGGCTTGCCTGGTGCGGGTCATCCGGCGCGGGGTGGACGCCGGCGTGTTCGGGGGCGCACGCGACAGCACGGGGAGCACCGACCCGGTCGACGCCGACACCGTCGCCCTGCAGCTCGCCGCGTACAGCGACGGCGTCGCGACGCAGATCGCCCAGGGCGTGCCTGGCCTCACCAACACGGTCGCCCTGTCGTGGATGTGGCGGTTCCTGTCGCACGAACTCAGTGTGCCCGCTGTGGACATCGCCGGAACCGGCCGTTCCCCCTTGTGATGAGGTAAGGCTTCCCTTACCGTGGGCACATGGCACGGACCCGGCGACAGCCCAGCGAACGCATCCTCATCGCGGGCGGTGCCGAAGACCTGGTCGAGATCCACCGCCAGCTCGCGGAACTCCCCGAGAACGCGTACGGACAGGTCTTCGTCGAGGTCGCCCTCGCCGAGCAGATCCGCCTGCTGCCGGCCCCGCCGCGCGTCACCGTGACGTGGCTGGTCCGGAGCGCCCGCAGCTCGGCCGTCGCCCCGCTGGTCTTCGCCGACCACGGTGAAGCGCTGGCACACGCCCTGACCGGGTGGGCCGCCGAGTGGTGCGTGACGGACTGCGAGCCCCGCACCTCGGTCTGGATCGGGTGCGCCGACAGCCCGTGGATCGAGCGCGCACGGTCCATGGTGCAGCTCGAACTCACCGACGCCGGCCAGCAGGTCCAGGTCGAGTACGGCGGGTAAGGGCAGCCTGCTCTTCCTTGCGGTGTGCAAAAGACGGGGGCATGGTTGTCCCATGACCACGCAGAGCACGACCACCACGAGCACCACGTCCCCGTTCTCGACCACGCCGGAGCTCGCTGCCGGGGTCGCCCAGTTCCTCGCCCCCGTCGTCATCGACCTCGAGGCACTCGTCGTCAACGGCAAGCAGGCGCACTGGCACGTCCGTGGCCGCAACTTCGTCGGCGTGCACGAGCTCCTCGACGAGATCGTCGAGCACGCGCAGGACTACGCGGACAAGGCTGCGGAGCGCATCGTCGCCCTCGGCCTGCCGGTCGACTCGCGCATCGCGACCGTCGCAGCGAACACCACCCTGCCGCCGCTGTCGCAGGGCTTCCAGAACTCCGACGTCACCGTCACCGAGGTGATCGCCCAGATCGACGCGGCACTGCTGCAGGTCCGCCGTGCCGTCGACGGCCTCGACGAGGTCGACCTCAACAGCCAGGACGTCGCGATCGAGATCGAGCGCGCACTGACCAAGGACCGCTGGTTCCTGCAGGCGCACCTCGCCGCCTGAGTCGCGACCACAGCGCTGACGGGAGGCCCGGTGCCAGCTGGCACCGGGCCTCCCGTCCGTCTGCGGTCGCGTCCCGCGCCCGCACATCACGCCGACGGCGTGACCAACCCGCTCTCGTAGGCCAGCACGACGGCGTGCACCCGGTCCCGCAGCTGCAGCTTCGCCAGGACCCGACCGACGTGGGTCTTCACGGTCTGCTCGGCGATGAACAGCTCCGCCGCGATCTCGCCGTTCGACCGCCCCCGCGCCATCAGCAGGAACACGTCACGCTCACGGTCGGTCAGCACGTCGAGCACCTCGGTCCGGGGTGCCGCCGGCTGCGGACCGGCGACGAACGCCTCCACCAGGTGCCGGGTCACCCGCGGAGCGAGCAGGGAGTCGCCGGCCGCCACGGTCCGGACGGCCTGCACGAGCTCCTCGGCGCTGGCGTCCTTGAGCAGGAACCCGCTCGCCCCGGCACGGAGCGCGTCGAACACGTAGTCGTCGATGTCGAACGTCGTGAGCATCACCACGCGGACCGGCGACGCCGTGGGCGCCGCGGTGATCCGGCGGGTCGCCTCGATGCCGTCGAGTTCCGGCATCCGCACGTCCATCAGGATCACGTCGGGCCGCAGCACGGTCACCATCGCGACCGCTTCGGCGCCGTTCGCTGCCTCGCCGACGACGTCGACGTCGTCCTGGGCCTGGAGGATCGCCCGCAGTCCGACACGGAACATCTGCTGGTCGTCCACCACCATCACCCGCGTCATCGCGATCCTCCTTCGGCCGTCGGCTGCGACGTGGTCGCGGTGGGCTGGGCGGGCAGGCTGACCGCGACGCGGAAGCCGCCGTCCGGGTCCGGTCCGTGGTCGATGGTGCCGCCCAGCGCGGCGACCCGCTCGCGCATGCCCGCCAGACCGAAGCCGCCGTCGTCCGGCGGCGCACCGGCCACGCTGCCGGCCGGGGGTGCGGTGTTGGCGACCTCGACCGTGAGGGCCGACCCGTGCCTGTCGACCGTCACGACGGTTGCCGCACCGGGCGCGTGCCGGGCCACGTTGCCGAGCGCCTCCTGCACGACCCGGTACACGGTGAGCTGCGCGAGCCGCCCGACGTGGTCGATGTCGTCGTCGTCGGCGAGGCTGAGGTCGTCGCCGAGGCGGAGCTCGACGGGGATGCCGGCCGCGCGGGTGGCCTGCACCAGTGCCGGCAGGTCGGCGAGCCGCGGCTGCGGCGCACGCTCGGCGTCGGCGTCGGCGCGCAGGGTGCCGAGCAGCTGCCGCATCTCCCGCAGGGCCGTGCGCGACGTCTCGGCGATCGCCGCGAACTCCGCTCGGGCCGCGGGCGGCAGGTCGGCCACGCGGTACGGGGCGGACTCGGCCTGCATGTGCACGACGGACATGCTGTGTGCGACGACGTCGTGCAGTTCACGGGCGATCCGGGAGCGTTCCTCGACCGTCCGGCGCCGCGCCTGCTCGAGCTCGGTGTCGCGGCGGGCCGCTGCGAGTTCCTCGCGCACGGACCGGCGCTGCCCGATGACGACCGCCGCGGCGGCCAGGACGAGGGTGTCGCCGGCGCTCACCACGAAGCTCGTCGCCCAGACGTCGACCTGACCCCACCGGCCGGGCGTCACACCGATGAGCACCAGGGGGAGCAGCGTCGCCGCGACCCAGACCACGGCGGTCAGCCGCCAGGTGGTGCGGACGCCCAGCACCACGAGCAACAGGCTGAGTCCGATGATGCTCGTCACCGAGATCGGCCAGGGTCCGACGGACCCGTCCGCCGTCAGGACCCCGAGGCCGGCGAGGGCGGCGAGGTGCACGACCGACGCGGTCCGGGGGAAGAGGGGCGCGAGGCCGATGCTCGCCGACAGCACGGCGGTGACGAGCAGGGCGAGCGGCACCGGGACGCCGTCGTGTACGGCGGTGACCGGGGCCGCGACGGCGAACAGGGAGACCGCGACGAGCACGAACCCGATCCGGAGCGCCAGGGTGCCCCGGGTCGGTCGGTCGGGCCGGGGTGGATCGGGGACGATGGTCACAGGCGGGCGATCTCTCCGGTTCGGGCGAGGCGAGGTGCGGGGGAGGGGGACGACGACTGCACGGCCTTCGTGACGGCCTTCGTCGAAGCCATCGTGGCAGGCTTCGTCGCCGTCGGGGTGCTCGGGGTGCTCGGGGTGCTCGGGGCTGCTGCTCGGGCTTCGGCACGTGCGTCGCGCCTGCGGCTGATGCTCCCGAGCAACCGGTCGACGACGACCCCGAGCCCGGCGGCGACCACCATCGACACCAGGGCCGCGACGATGGGTTCGTGCAGCACGCTCGATGCGGCCAGCGCGATCCCGATCGACACCGCCGACCACGCGAGCCCCGCGATCGCGCTGATCGCGAGGAACCGGCGGTAGGGCAGGCCGGTGGCACCGGCCGTCATGTTGACCGCGACCCGGCCGACGGGGATGAAACGACCGGTCAGGATGAGGCTGGCGGACCGGCGCTGCATCTGCCGTTCCGCGAAGGCGAACGCCGCCGCGATCCGTGGTCGCTTCGACCGGGCCAACCGGGCGAACCCGATCCGGCGGCCGATCCAGTACGCGATCGAGTCCCCCGCGATCGCACCGAGGGCGGCGGCGACGAGCACCACCGCGAGCACGGGCTGCCCCGACGTCGCGGCGATCGCGGCGACCGCGACCAGGGCGGACTCGCTCGGCACCGGCGGGAAGAAGCCGTCGAGCAGGCACAGGGCGAACAGGATGACGTAGACGAGCGGACTCGCGGCCAACTCGACGACGAGCGGGGTGATCTGGTCGAACACGGGGTGTTCCCTCCCGCCGACGGCGTTCGTCGACGAGGACGACGCTACGGAGCCGCGGCGCCGCTGCCATCCCGCTGCGGTCTCGACCACCCCCTACCGCGGTATGACTCCACCGTGGTCGAACAGCACGTCGGGCGCGTCCACCCGACGGTCGACGACGGTGGTCGGTGCCTCCAGGTGCACCGCGCCGGAGGGCAGGATGCCGGCGCCGCCGAACCGCTCCATCACCTGCCACTGGGCGACGACGTCCTCGCCGGCGTGCTCGGGCGGCAGGGCGTCCCAGAACCGGAAGCCGCCGACCTCCTCGAGTGCACGGCGGTCGTACAGGGCGCACGCGCCGACCCAGGCGACCCGGTATGGCACCCACTCGCCGGGGTGCAGGTCGAGCTCCGCGGCGACGTGCGTCGGGTTCGCGGCGTTGTGGAGCGACCACCGGTCGAACCCCGAGGTCCCTCGGCGCACCACCTCGGGCACCACGGGGCCGTCCCACCGCTCGAACACGGCGGTCTCGTGCGGGCGACGGTCCTGCAGGTACGACAGCCCCTGCACGGCGCTGCCGACGAACCCGCAACCCAGGGTCCGCAGCGCGTCGAGCATCCGCGCGACCGAGCCCGGTTCGAGCCAGACGTCGTCGTCGAGGAACAGCACCGCGGCTGCCTCGGCGTGGTCGAGCAGGAACTGCCGGTGCTCGGCCAGGCCACGCCGTTCCGGGTGGGTGAGGAGCGTGACGGGCCGGCCCTGGGCCTCCAGGACGCGGAGCATCGCGGCGACCGCCGGCGCGCTGGCGGCGTCCCCGTCCGCGGACTGGTCGCTCAGCACGACGCGCATGTCCACGTCGGTCTGGGCGGCGAGGCCGGCGAGCGTCGTGGCGAGCTCGGCCGGCCGGCCGACGGTCGGGATGAGCACGTCGACGTCGACCGTGCTCGTGTCCGCTGGATCGGGGGCCTTCGCCCAGGACCCGGACCAGCGGGCGGTCACGGTGCGGGGTCCGGTTCGGGCCGCGCGGCGGCTTCGCGGATCCGGCGCACCACGGCGCTGGTGGAGTGCTCGGGAACGTAGTCGACCATGACGACCTCGCCGCCGTAGCCGCGGACGACCTCGGTCTCGGACAGCATCTCGGGGGAGTAGTCGCCACCCTTGACGTAGACCTCGGGGCGCAGCCGTTCGATGAGCGGGATCGGGGTGTCCGTCGCGAACACCGTGACCAGGTCGACGCAGGCGAGTGCGGCGAGCACGCCGGCGCGGTCCTCGGCCGGGTTGATCGGCCGCTCCGGGCCCTTCAAGCGGCGCACCGAGTCGTCGTCGTTCAGCGCGACGACGAGCAGGTCGCCCAGATCCCGGGCCTGCCGCAGGTAGGTGGTGTGGCCGCGGTGCACGACGTCGAAGCAACCGTTCGTGAAGACCACCCGACGCCCGGCCTGCCGTGCAGCCTCGACCGCGGTGGCGAGTTCGTCGTGGTCCACCACGGTCGCCGCCGGTGCGGTCACCGAGTCCAGCAGGGCGGCGGCGGTGCAGACCGATGTGCCGGCCTCGCGGACGACGACGTCGGCGGCGGCCTGGGCGACCGCCACGGCGTCGCGCAGGGGCGCCTGCACGGCGAGGGCGACCGTCGCGGCGGCGCAGAAGGTGTCTCCGGCGCCGGAGGCCTGCTGCTCCGAGGCGGGCGTCGCACGCGTGCGGAAGCCCTGGTCGGAGCCGGGCTCGAGCAGCACGGTACCGTCACGGTCGAGCGTCACCACGGCGGCGCGCGCACCGCTGCGGGCGAGCACGTCGGCGCGCGCGGCGACGACGGTGCCGACCCGGTCGGCACCGGTGCCGAGGTCCGTGCCGAGCAGCGCGGCCGTCTCGCCGGCGTTCGGTGTGACGAGATCCGGGTGCAGTGCGGCCCACCGTGTCAGGTCGTGCGCGTCCACCACGACGGCACCGGGGCGGTCGCGGTCGAGCATCGGCACGACGTCCTCGGCGCGGACGCCCAGACCGTAGTCGCAGACCACGGCGGCGTCGGCGCACCGGACGGCTCGGGCGACCGAGCGGGCGAGGCGTTCGCCGTGTTCGGCGGTCGGGGTCGCAGCCAGTTCGTCGACCCGGACCACGACGCGGTCACCGCCGACGACGCGCGACTTCGTCGTGGTGCGGGCGCCGGGGATCTCGACCAGGAACGACGTGTCGACGCCTGCTGCCTCGAGCCGCTGGCGCAGGACGTCGCCGGCCTCGTCGTCGCCGATGAGCCCGACCATGCGGACCCGGGCGCCGAGGGCGCGGGCGTTCACGGCGGTGTTCGCAGCACCACCGGGCACCGCGATGGTCTCGGTCACGCGGACGACGGGGGCCGGGGCCTCGCGCGAGACCCGCTCGGCCTCGCCGACGGTCCAGCGGTCCAGGATGCAGTCGCCGATGACGACGACCAGGGGTTCGCGGTCGTCGACGGTGGCGACGAGGTCGCGCACCAGGCGGACGTCGGCGGTCATCGGGTGCCTCCCACGGTGTCGGCGCTGCCGGCGGTGGCGCCGGCAGCGGCTGCGGGGCCGGTGGCACCTGCGGCGGCGCCGGTGTCGGCGGTGGTGCTGCTGGTGGCTGCGGTGCTGCCGGCTGCTGCGGTGCCGCCGGCTGCTGCGGTGCCGCCGGCTGCTGCGGTGCCGCCGGCTGCTGCGGTCGACGGCTCGACGGTGCGCCGCGGCGGGGCTGCCTCCAGGTGCACGACCGTCGTGGTCGTCATCTCGTCGAGCAGGTGCGGGCCGTAGCCGAACCCGGCACCCGAGGCACCGCGCGGCTGGGCGCTGCCGCCCGGAGCACCACCGAACACCGCGTTCACCTTGACGGTGCCGACGGGCAGCTCGGCCGCGGCACGGAGCGCGTGCGCGATGTCGTTCGTCAGGACGGTGGCGGCGAGCCCGTAGCGGTCGGTCGCGGCGAGCCGGAGCCCCTCCGCGAAGTCTGACACGATGCGCACCGGGGCGATCGGGCCGAAGGTCTCCTCGGTCAGCACGAGCATGTCGTCCGTGCAGCCGGTCAGGACGGTCGCCGGGTAGAACGAGCCGAGCCCGCCGGGCGTGACACCGCCCGTTCGTGCGGAGGCACCGCGGGCGATCGCGTCGTCCACGTGGGTCTGGACGAGCTCGCGCAGCCGGTCGTCCACGAGCGGCCCGAACTCGGCGGCGGGTGCTGCGGTGCGGCGCTCCGCCTCGGCGACGAGCGCTGCGACGAAGGGCTCGGCGACGTCCTGGTGCACGTACACCCGCTCGACGCTGGTGCAGATCTGGCCGGTGTTCGCGAAGGCGCCGAGGGCCACCTGTGCGGCGGCCCACTCCGGGTCGACGTCGGCGTCGACGATCACCGGGTCGTTGCCGCCGTTCTCGCGGATGACGTGGGCTCGGGTGCTCGCAGCGACCTCGCTCAGGCGGTCACCGGTCGCGGTCGAGCCGACGTGCGCGTAGACGTCGATGCCCTGCTGCGCCAGGAGCAGCTCGCCGGTGGTCGCGTCGCCGTCCACACCGATGAGCACGCCGTCCGGCAGGACCTCGGCGAGCAGGGCGTTCAGGCGGGCGTAGGTCGCCGGGCACCGCTCGCTGCCCTTGTGCACGACGGTGTTGCCGGTCACGATCGCCGCACCGAGCATCCCGCAGGCCACGGCGACCGGGTCGTTCCACGGCGTCAGCGCGAGCACCACGCCGCGCGGGTGCGGCACCGACCAGTCGGCGGCACCGAACTGCCCGCGCAGCGCTTCGCCGCGGTGCACCGGCCCGAGCTCGGCGTACTGCACGAGCGTCCCGATGCCGGCCTCGACCCCGCCGATCGCGTCGCCGGGCACCTTGCCGGTCTCGCGGGTGTTCAGGTCCGCCAGCTCCTGCGCGTGGGCACGGAGGTGCTCGGCCGCAGCGTGCAGCAGGGCGCCACGCTCGGCCGGTGCCGTCCGGGCCCACGCGCCGGCAGCGGCTCGGGCGCGAGCGACGGCGTTGCGGACGTCGTCCTCGGTCGAGCGGCGCACGGTGGACGCGATCGACCCGTTGACGGGGTCGGTCACCACGAGGTCGTCGGCGGCGGGGGGTGCGATCGTCATGGGGTCCTTCCGGAGCGGGCGGGGCCTCACACGGTGCTCGGGCTCCGCTGTGTGCGGTCACGGCATCGCGCTTCTCGTCCATCCGGGGTCGCTGCTGGACGTCCGACCGGGTCCGACCGGTAGACGTGGAGCCGTGCAACAGATCGGTGTGGGCGGAGAACGGTTCGACGGTGTCGGCGAGATCGCGGTGCTCCGCGGCGGGGGACTGGGCGACCTGATGTTCGCCCTGCCGGCGGTCGAGGCCCTCGCCGCCGCCTACCCCGGGGCCCGGATCACGCTGCTCGGGGCACCGTCGGCGCGCCCGGTGCTCGAGGGACGCACCGACGCGGTCCACGCCTTCGAGGAGCTCCCCGTCGTGCCCGGTGTCCGGGACTCGGGCCGCGGAGCGCCGACCGAGCAGGACTTCTTCGACCGGCTGCGCGGGCGCTTCGACCTCGCGGTGCAGCTGCACGGCGGCGGTCGGAACTCGAACCCGTTCCTGCTCCGGCTCGGTGCGCGTCACACCGTGGGCACCGCCACCGAGGACGCACGGGTGCTGGAGCGCTGGGTCCGCTACGTGTACTACCAGCACGAGGTCGTCCGGGCGCTCGAGGTGGCCTCGCTCGCGGGCGCCGAGCCGGTCACCCTCGACCCGCGACTGCACGTTTCCGGAGCCGCACGGGCCGACGTTCGGCAGCGCCTCGGCGTCTGGAGCGGGGCACGACTCGTCGCGATCCACCCCGGCGCCACCGACCCACGTCGCCGCTGGAGCCCCTCGCGCTTCGCCGAGGTCGCCCGTGCCCGGCTCGCCGCCGGGGACGACGTGGTGCTCATGGGTGACGACTCGGACGTGCCGGCGTCGTCCGCCATCGTCGCGTCGCTGCCGCTGGAGCTTCGGGAGCGCGTCCACGACCGCACCGGGTCACTGCCGCTGCGGGAACTCCCCGACGTCCTGGCCGCCGCCGACGTCATGGTCGGCGACGACTCCGGTCCGCGCCACCTCGCCGTGGCCGTCGGCACGCCGACCGTCGGGGTGTTCTGGTTCGGCAACGTCATCAACGCCGGACCCTTCGACCGCGGTCGGCACCGGGTGCACCTGTCCTTCGTGACGCGGTGCCCGGTGTGCGGCATCGACGTCACGCAGGTCGGCTGGACCGCCGAGCGGTGCGAGCACGACCCGTCCTACGTCGACCAGGTCGAGCCGGAGGCCGTCCTCGCCGACGTCGAGGACCTGCTCCGCACGACCTGATGAGCCTCGCACCGTGCGAGCTTCGGTCCCGTGCGCACGCCGTCGCCCCGTGCGCGGTTGCCCGCTGCGTGCCGCGCTGCAAGCGCGCACCCAGCCGTCAACGCTGCACCAGGCGACGCACCGCGCACCGTGCACGGAACGCGACCGGACGCCGGGCGGGAGGCCGGCTGCCAGCCCGCAACGCGCCTCCCGGCCGCACCGGCCGCACCGTGCGCGCGCCGTCACCCCGTGCGCGGTTGCCCGCTGCGTGCGGCGCTGCAAGCGCGCACCCAGCCGTCAACGCTGCACCAGGCGACGCACCGCGCACCGTGCACCGTGCACCGTGCACCGTGCACGGAACGCGACCGGACGCCGGACGGGAGGCCCGCTGCCAGCCCGCAACGCGCCTCCCGGCCGCACCGTGCGCACGCCGTCGCCCCGTGCGCGGTTCACCGCTGCGTGCGGCGCTGCAAGCGCGCACCCAGCCGTCAACGCTGCACCAGGTGACGCACCGTGCACCGTGCTCGGGACACGCGACCGCCGGCACCGCGCCTCCCGCCCGTCAGCGGCGAGCGGCTACGGCCAGCTCGGCTCCGTCGCCGGCATGATCGACAGCTCGCGGATCTCGCAGCCGGCCGGCTGCGACAGCGCGAAGACGATCGAGTTCGCGACGTACTCCGGCTCGATGAGCTGCGCGTCCGGACCGGGCTTGTACTGCTCGGTGCGGTCGGCGAAGAAGTTCGTGCGCATCCCGGCGGGGATGATGTTGGTGACGCCGATGCGACCGGCGGTCTCGGCGGCCAGCGCCTGCGAGAACCCGCGGACGCCGAACTTCGACGCCGAGTACGCGGTGCCGTCGCCGACGCCGCGCAGGGCGAGCGACGACGAGATGGTGACCACGCGGCCGTGCGTAACCTCGAGCGCGGGCAGGGCGGCGCGCACGGTCGAGGCGGTGCCGATCAGGTTGACGCCGACGATCTGCTCCCACTTGCCGGAGGAGATCGCGTCGATCGGGGCGGGGGTGTCGATGCCCGCGGCGGTGACGACGGCGTCGAGGCCACCGTGGCGCTCGGCGGCGTCACGGACCGCCTGCTCGACGGCCTCGGTGTCCGAGACGTCCACGGCGACGGCGTCGACGCCCTCGGGCACCGCGTCGATCCGCAGGTCGAGGACGATCGGGGTGCCGCCGGCCTCGGTGACGGCGGCCACGACGGCGGCGCCGAGTCCGGAGGCGCCGCCGGTGACGAGGACGCGGCCGATGGGGGTGGTGGGGACGGGCATGGATGTCCTTTGCGTAGTGGAGCGGGAAGTGGTCGAGCAGGTGCGGGACGGCGAGCGGACGCTCAGCCGACGCGTTCGATCGCGGCGGCGAGTCGGGTGGTCGACCGGCCCGGGTGGAACGGCACGGTGACGACGCGGCCACCCCACTCGGCGAGGGTCGCCGTCTCGGGCAGTTCGCTCGCGGTGTAGTCGCCGCCCTTCGCCCAGACGTCCGGGCGGAAGCGCCGCAGTGCCTCGTCGGGGGTCGACTCGTCGAACACGACGACGGCGTCGACGCAGTCGAGCGCCAGGAGCAGCTCGACCCGGTCGTCCTGGGTCATGATCGGCCGGTCGGGGCCCTTCAGACCGCGGACGGACGAGTCCGAGTTGAGGCACACGACCAGGCAGTCGCCGAGTGCACGGGCGGCCGACAGGGTGCGGGCGTGCCCGGCGTGCAGCAGGTCGAAGCAGCCTCCGGTCGCGACGACGGTGCCACCGGCACTCCGGACGTCGTGCACCAGGCGCATCGCGTCCCGGTCGGCCCCGGGCACGGCGAGCGGCGCGGGGCCGTCATCGGCGAAGAGCGCGGTGACGCCACCGGCTGCCAGGTACTCGGACGCGGCGACCACACCGGCGGAGACCGCGTCGGGGACGTCCGCCCCCGAAGCCAGTGCGACGGCGACGCCAGCGGCGAGCCGGTCGCCGGCTCCGCAGGGGTCCCCTGCACTGACGGACGGCGCCGGCACGAAGCGGCTGTCGCCCTGGGCGTCGGCGAGGAGCGCACCGCGGTCACCCATCGTCACGGCGACGGCACCGGCCTGCCACTGTTCGACGAGCCGGGCGGCGGCGACGGTCGCGAAGGGCACACCGTGTCCCTCGACGTCGGTGAAGCGTCGCGCCTCGGCCGCGTTGGGGGTGGCGACGGTGGTGCCGGGGACGGGGGCTGCGCCCTTGGGGTGCGGGTCCCAGACCACCGGCAGGTGCTCGGCCGCACGGGTGAGCGCATCGCGGAGGGCCGGCGCGGCGGCGACCCCGCGGCCGTAGTCGGCGACGACGATCGCGTCGACACCGTCGAGCGCGGCGGTCATCGTCTCGGTGGCCCCGGGGACGGGCGGGGTCGCGCAGCCCTCGTCGATGCGCACGAGGGCATGGTCGACGACGCGCACGCGGGTCTTCACGGGGGTGGGGACACCCGACGGCCCGGCGACGATCGTGACGTCGGGCAGCAGGTCGCGGATCTCCTGGGCACGACCGTCGTCGCTCAGGACGGTGACCAGGGTGACGTCGTGGCCGTCGCGGGCGAGCATCGTCGCGACGAGTCCTGCGCCACCGGCGCGACGGTCGTCGGTGGCGACGTCCACGACGGGCACGGGCGCGTCCGGGCTCAGCCGCTCGCTCGTGCCGGACACGTCGACGTCGAGCAGGGTGTCCCCGACAACGGCGATGCGGAACCGCGGGGCGGCGGCACGGCCAGCGGCACCGCCGGCACCCCGACCGCCGACGGCTGGAGCGGCCCCGCTCATCGACGACCCCCGCGACGCAGCGCCGGCTCCATCGCCTTGCACAGCGCGTGCACCAGGACGAGCTGCGCCTCCTGCACGTTGGCGGACGGCCCCTCGATGCAGATCGCGTCGTCGACCAGGTCGGCGAGCGGGTTCGGCCCGGATCCGGTCAGGGCGAGTGACCGCGCACCGACGGCCCGTGCGGCCTCGGCGGCGCGGAGCAGGTTCGGGCTCTTCCCGCTCGTCGACAGCAGGACGAGGACGTCACCGGCCCGGGCGTGCGCCGACACCTGGCGTGCGAAGACCTGGTCGTAGCCGTAGTCGTTCCCGATCGCCGTCACGGCCGAGGTCTCGGCGTGCAGCGAGATGGCCGAGTACGCGGGCCGGTCGCCCTCGAACCGGCCGGTGAGCTCGGACGTCAGGTGCTGGGCCTCGGCAGCCGAGCCGCCGTTGCCCGCGGCGAGCAACCGTCGACCGGCAACGAGCCGCCCGGCGATGTCGTCCGCCCAGGCGGCGATGTGGTCCTTGTGGTCGACGAGGGAGGCGATCACGGGGACCGACGCCGCGACGTGGTCGACGACGACGCGTGCGCTGTCGGTGACCGCGCGGTCCTCGACCCCGGTCTGCTGGTCGATGGTCATCGTGCGGTCCTCTCCGTCGGCTGCGCGGCACGGGTGACCCGGCCGGCGTGGGTGGTACGCGAGCGGGCGGCGGTGGGCACGGCGGTGCTGGCGGACGACGTCGCGCCGGCGAGCAGCCGCTCGTAGACGCGCTCGCTGTCGGCCGCGACCTTCTGCCACGTGTAGCGGGACTCGGCCCGCTGCCGTCCGGCGCGGCCGTACGCCTCACGGCGCTCGGGGTCGTCGAGCAGGGCACAGACGGCCTCGGCGACCGCGCGCTCGTCGCGCGGCGGCACGTGCAGACCGGTGGCGTCCTCGACGACGGTGTCGATGAGCCCACCGACGCTCGACGCGACCACGGGGCGGCCGCAGGCCATCGCCTCGAGCGGCACGATGCCGAACGGCTCGTACCAGGGGGCGCAGACGACGACGTCGGCGCTCCGGTAGACGGGCGGCATGTCCTGCTGCCCGAGCTGCCCGCGGAACGTGACGTGGTCGCGCACGCCGAGTGACCGGGCGAGCGCGTCGAGGCGCTGGTACTCGGGGTCGTCCACCAGGTCGGCACCGGCGACACCGGCCCCGCCGACGACGACCAGTTCGACGTCACGGCCCTGTTCGACCAGCGCTGCGAGTGCGGCGATCGTCGTCCCGACGCCCTTCCGCTGCACGAGTCGTGACGCGGTGAGCACCCGGAGCGGACGGTCGCGCTCCTCGACGGGGCCGTCCGGACGGAAGAGCGACACGTCGACCCCGCACGGCACGACGGAGATGCGGTGCAGCGGGACGCCGAGGGTCTTGAGTTCGAACGCCTCGTCCGAGCAGGTGGCGACGACCTGGTCGACGCTGCGCCCGACGGCGGGTTCGACCCATTCGCGCTCGGTCGGGCTGGTGTCCGCGGCGCCCTGGTGTCGGCGCTTCACGACGCCCAGGGCGTGGAAGGTCTGCACCACCGGGATCCGCACGCCGCCGGTCCGCGCCTGCACCTGGGTCACCGCGTCGAGCGCGGCGTGGCCCGACATCCAGAAGTGCGCGTGCACCACGTCGGGACGGTCGAGGAACCACTCGGCGGCGAGCACCGACGCGAACGTCCCCATGAACGGGAACAGCTCGTCCTTCGGGACGGCTCGGGCGGGCCCGGCGTCGACGTGCACGACGTCCACGCCGGGACGCAGGGGCACGCGGACCGGCTGCGACGCGTCGTCGCGCCGCGTGTAGACGGTCACGTGATGGCCGCGGTCGGCCAACGCAGCGGACAGTTCGGCGACGTGGACGTTCTGTCCACCGGCGTCGACCCCGCCGAGCACGGCGAGTGGACTCGCGTGCTCGGACACCATGGCGATCTTCATCCGAGGCTCCCTTCGAGCGCGGCTGCCGCCGCACGGTCCCGTCGCGCACCGCGCGCGACGGCGTCGTCGAGCAGGTCGTCCCAGTCGGCCAGGAACCGACCGAGCGCGTGCCGTGCGAGCACGGCCTCCCGCGCCACGAGTCCCCGTCGACGCGCTTCGTCCGGGTCCTCCAGCAGGAGCCTGGAGGCCCGCACCAGCTCCTCGACGTCGGTCGCGATCGCCCCGGCCTCACCAGGGACCGTGCGGGCTGCGTCCGTCGTCGCCAGCACCAGGACCGGCATGGCCATGTGCATCGACTCGATGAGCGACAGGCCGAGCGAGGTCCAGCGGTTCGGGTGCACGTAGGCCCGCCGTTCGGCCAGGGCCGCGTGCATGGGGTCGGCCTGGACGTCGCCCCGCGCGACCACACGGTCACCGAAGCCGAGCTCCGGCAGCCGTGCGGTGCCGATGCCCCAGACGTCGACCGGGGCGACCTCGGCGAAGCGGGGGAGCAGGTCGGTGCCGACGACACGGTTGCGCCGGACGGGTTCGTTGATGACGACGCCGAGCCGTTCGAGCGATCCGGTGTACAGCGGGCCGGGGTCGACGACGCCGTGCTCGACGACGGTGGTCCGGGTGGTGCCGCAGTCCCACATCAGGGCGTTCCAGTGCGTCACGTGCGCGATCGTCAGGTCGTCGCGGTCGCGCATCGGGTGCAGGCTGTCCGGCACGTCGACCCGGGGCGCGTTGTGCTCCACGAAGACGATCGGGACGTCGCGGCCACCGAGCAGGCGGCGGGCTTCCTCGAGCTCCTCGGTGCGCTGCAGGACGACCACGTCGACCTCTGCCTCGGCGACCTCGGCCGGGTCGATCTCGATCGCGGAGTCCGGCCAGGCGCGCCCGCCGCGGCCGAGTCCCCAGGCGTCGCGCGCCGGGGTGGTCGGGATGAGGTACTCGTGCTGGCCGCGGACGAAGGCGTCCATCCAGCCGCCGTGCACGTGCCACACGAGGATCCGCATGCGGGGCCTTCCGGTCGGGTCGAACAGGTCACTCCGGGCCGCTGCCGGAGCAGCAGCAGAAGGAGCAGGAGAAGCAGTGGCGCACGCTACGCAGCGCCTTCTGGGCCGCACCGCAGACTTCTCCGATCAGTCCGCGAAACGCGGTCGAGCAGCCGTTCGTGGGCCGCCAGGACGTCCTCGATGCGCACTCCGGACAGGCAGGGGTGGCCGGGGACGGGGCACTCCCGGGCACGGCTCAGACGGCACGGTGCGGCCTGGTCGCCGAGCAGTTCGACGAGCGGTGCGTACGGCGCCCACTTGACGGCGGGGACGACGGGCGAGAACAGGCTGACGATGGGCGCCCCGACGGCGGCGGCGAGGTGTGCCGGGCCGGTGTTCCCGACCACGACGACCTCGGCTCCGGCCAGCACGGCGGCGAGTTCGGCCGGCGTGGTGCGTCCGCCGAGGTCGATGCCGGTGTCGCCCGCCACGGCTGCGGTGAGCGTGCGTTCGCCGGGGGAGCCGGTGACGAGGACGGGGACGCCGCGCTCGGCGTAGGCGGCGACGAGCGCACGGTGGTGCGACTCCGGCCACGACCGTGCCGGGACGCTGGCTCCGGGGTGGACGACCACGTAGCGGTCGAGGCCGGCCACGGGCGGGGGCAGGACGGCGTCGTGGCGCACCGCGAGCCTCCCGTCGTCGTCCGGCGGCAGCCGGAACCCGGCCGCCTGGGCGATCCGCAGCGCGCGCTCGGGTTCGGGGAGGTCCTCGGGCAGGTCCTCGCCGGGGCGCAGCCGCACGTCGAGCAGGGACCCGGGGTGGTCGACCGAGGCCCCGGAGACCCGGGGGACCCCGGCCAGGCGCAGGAGCAGCGCGAGGGGCAGGGGCGACTGGTGGAAGGACGTCAGGACGACGGCCTCGTCGGGCTGTTCCTCGGCGATCAACGCGCGGAACCCGGCGAGCAGGGTGTCGTCGATCGGGCGTGCGGTCTCGGTCACCCACGGCGCCGCCCACACCCGCACCCGGTCGATGCCGGGCAGCAGGTCGGCGGCCGGGGCACCCTGCGGTCCGCACAGCATCGTCACGTGCGCGGCCCCGGCGGCGACCGCGCGGACCGCGGGCCCGGCGACCAGGACGTCGCCGAACGAGTCGAGCCGGGCGACGAGGACGCGTCGAGCGGCGCTCACGCCCGGTCCGCCACGCTGCCGACGTGTTCGAGCACCAGGGTGACGGCCTCGTCCAGGTCGGCGGCGACGGTCTCGGCGGCGTCCACTTCCTGGCGGCGGGTGCGCGGGGTGGGCACGAGGATGCCCTGCGCACCGGCGTTCCGGGCGGCCTGCACGTCGGCACCGATGTCGCCGACGACGACGATCGACTCCGGCGGGATGCCGAGCCGGTCGGCGGCGTCGAGGACCATCCCGGGCCGGGGCTTCCGGCAGGCGCAGTCGTCGCCGGCGTCGTGCGGGCAGACGCACCAGACGTCGAACGGGCCGACGAGCTCGTCGACCCGGGCGTTGGTGGCGTCGACCTGCTCGCGGGTGGCCATGCCCTTGGCGATCACCGACTGGTTCGTGACGACCCCGAGCAGCATCCCGGCGGCACGTGCCCGTTCGACGGCGCGACGGGCGTCGGGGACGGGGACGACCAGGTGCGGGTCGGCGTTGTACGGGACGTCCACCACGAGGGTGTCGTCGCGGTCGAGGAGCAGGCCGCGGATGACGCGGTCCGGTGCGAGGGGCATGCTCCGTGACTACCGGTCGACGGCCGGGCACCGCCCCAGGAAGCGCCACGGAGCGCGGTCCCGGCAGCCCCGTCAGCGTGGCGGGTCTACCGTCGCGGCGGTGACCGCACTCGAACGACTGCCCGACTCCGACGGACGCCCGGAACTGCTCGTCCTCCGTGCCATCAAGCTCGGCGACCTGCTCGTCGCCGTCCCCGCACTGCACGCGCTCCGCCGTGCCTTCCCCGACCACCGCATCACCCTGGCCACCACGGCGTGGCTGGAGCCGGTCGTCGAACTCGTCCCGGCGGTGGACGTGCACCTGGCCCAGCACGGTCTCGACCACCCGATCGGGGTGCCGCACGGAGCCGTCGACGTCGCCGTCAACCTGCACGGCGCCGGCCCGGAGTCCTCGGACCTCGTCGCCGCGCTCGGCCCGCGCCGGGTGATCGGACACGCCGACCCCACCCACGACTACGAGGGCCCGGATTGGCCCGACGGCGTGCACGAGCGCGACCGCTGGGCGGACCTGCTCACGTGGCACGGCATCCCCGCGGACGCGACCGAGGTCCACATCGACCGCCCCGCCGAGCCGCCGGTGGTCGCCGGCGCGGCCGTCGTGCACGTGGGTGCCTTCCACGGTGCGCGGCACTGGCCGACCGACCGCTTCGCCGACGTGGTGCGCGGGCTCCGGGCGCGCGGTGCCGACGTGGTCCTGACAGGAGGCTCGGACGACGTCGTGCGCGCCCGTGCCGTCGCCGACGCGGCCGGCCTGGCGCCGGAGGCGGTCCTGGCCGGCACGCTGGACCTGCAGGCGTTCGCCGCGGTGATCGCCGCGGCGCGGCTCGTCGTCACGGTCGACACCGGTGCTGCGCACCTGGCGACCGCGTACGGGGTGCCCTCGGTGGTGCTGTTCGGCCCGGCACCGCCCGAGGCGTGGGGTCCGCCCGCGACCGGCCCGCACATCGTGCTCACCGACGCCTCGGTGCGCCGCGGCGACGTCTTCGCCGAGGACCCGGACCCGGCCATCCTCGCCGTCACCGCGGACGACGTGCTCGGCGCAGTCGACCGGCTCCGGGTGACCGCTCAGGCGACCGAGCGGTAGCGTCGACCGAGAGCCACCCGGACCTGCCGGTTGCTCGGAGGGAGTCCTTCGTGTTCGAAGCCGCGAACATCCGTGACTGGATCGGTCTGCCCGTCGTCGACGAGGCCGACGACAAGGTCGGCACGCTCGAGAGCATCTACTACGACACCGCCACGTCCGAGCCGGCGTTCGGTGCCCTGACCACCGGCATGGTCGGGTTCCACAAGCTCGTCTTCGTCCCGCTGTTCGGCGCGACCGTCGCCCCGAAGCACCTGCGCGTGACGTTCCCGAAGAAGCTCGTCAAGGACGCACCGTCGATCCCGACCGACGGGGAGCTCGACGCCGCCACCGAGCCGGTGCTGTTCCAGCACTACGGGCTGGAGTACCGCACCGGCAGCGGTGGCGAACGCCGACTCGGACGCCGCTGACACCGTCCCGCGCCACCGCCCGACCCGACCGACCGATCCGCCGCACCCGCCCGGAGGCCGCAACTGCTCCGCACCGCCCGTACGACGCTGCTCGCCGCCCTGGCAGCGGTGGCCGTCGTCGGGCTGGTGGTGGCGGGGGTCGCGGCTCCGGGCTCGGTGCAGCCCGCCTCGGCTGCCCCGATGTGGCCCGTCCCGCAGCCCTACCCGGTGCCGGACGACCCCGCCCAATCGCTCGCCGACCTGCCGCCCGGCAGCGAGTACGTCGCGCTCGGTGACTCGTACTCCGCCGGGTACGGGCTCGGCGATCGCACCCGGCTGCCCACGAGCGCGTGCGTGCAGTCGGCCCGCGACTACCCGCACCGGCTCGCGGCACGGTTCGGCCTCGACCTGACCGACGTCACGTGCGCCGGCGCCACGAGCGAGGACGTCACGACCGGGCACCAGTTCAACGGCGTCCCACCGCAGATCGAGTCACTGTCGTCGCGCACCCGGCTCGTGACCCTGACGATCGGCGGCAACGACGCCGACCTGTTCGGCACCGCCGCGTCGTGCCTGGCGATCTCGGCCGACGGCCCGGTGTTCTCCGGACGTGACGCGCCGTCGTGCGAGAGCACGCTCGTGCAGGACGGTGAGGACCAACTCAGCGCCAAGATCCAGTCCCGGGTCGCGCTCGGGATCGCCGACACCCTGGCAGCAGTGAAACGGGCCGCACCGAACGCCGTCGTGGTGTTCCTCGGGTACCCGGCGATCTTCCCGGACACCGAGCACACCCCGGCGAAGGGCTGCTTCCGCTCGGCGCTCGACCTCGGCACCCTCGCCGGGTCCTTCCCGTCGGACACCTTCCCCTTCACCGACGACGACGTCGCGTACCTGCACGGCGTGCAGGAGGAGCTCGACACCGTTTCCGCTTCCGCCGCGGACGCCGCCGGAGTCCGGTTCGTCGACGTCCTCGACCGCACCGAGGCCCACTCGGCCTGCGCCCCGGCGGACGAGCGGTACGTCGCGGGCGTCAGCCTGACCGGCTCGAGCGACCTGCGACGCATCGACCTGCAGGCCGGCGCCCTGCACCCGAACGGCCGCGGTGTCGCCTACCTCACCGACCAGATGGCCGACGCGATCCGGGAACTCGCCGGCTGACCCCTTCCGGCACCGCGCTGTCCGGGTGCGCGGCCGGCGGGACGACGCAGACCGGTGCGGCCGTCTCACGCACCACGTCGTGCAGCAGTGCGCCGGACAGCACCCGCACGTGCCCCCTTCCGAGCACCACGAGCGACGCCCGCCGGGTGCGCGATGCGATTGCGTGCCCCGGGTGTCCCTCGACGAGCAGCGGCCGGATCCGCACCGCCGGGAACCGCACGGTCAGGTCCTCGGTGACCCGCTGCAGCAGTTCGGCGTTCCGGGCGCGCCACCGCAGGGGGTCCTCGGCGAAGTCGGTGAGCCCGGTCCTGGTCAGCACGGGCATCTCCCACGCCCGCAGCAGCGTCAGTCGGCGGTGCAGCCGGACGGCCTCGCCGACGGCGATCGAGACGGCGCGTTCGTCGTTCGGTTCCTCGACCGCCAGCACCACGTCGCCGTCGATCGGGTGCGGCCCCTCGGGGACGATCACCGTCGGCACGGCGGCCCGGACCGCCACGCGTGCCGGGTCGCCACCGGCGGTCGAACCCCGCCGGCTCCGGAACGTGCCGATGACCAGGAGGTCGCCCCCGTCCGACTCCTCGACCAGGGCGGTGGCGAACGGCCCCGCGTGCCGGTGCACCTCGACGGTGACCCCGGGCAGGGCGGCGCGGGCGGCCTCGGCCAGACGGTCGGCGACCGGTCGGGGTCCCTCGATCGCCGGGTCCGCACCGATGATCCGGATCCGCTCGATGCCGTTGCCCGCACGCGACACGATCCACCGCAGGGCCTCGTCGTGCGGCATCGCGGCGTCCGCGGCCAGCGTCACCGTCGTCCATCGTTCGTCCATCCCGATCGGCCTCCTCCATCGCAGGTCCTCCGGGGGCGTCACACGGCGCTCCGTGCGCCACACGGTACTCCCGGCGCGGGCCGGGGAACCGGCGGTGGGCCCGGCCACGTCGGGTGGTGCGCGGCGCGGCGGCGGTGACCCGGGCCTCCCGGCAGGTCCTTGCGTAGTCTCGGGCCGTGGTCGTGAGCGCCGGACTGTTGCTGCACCGGACCGGTCCGTCCGGGCCCGAGGTCTTCCTCGCCCACATGGGCGGGCCGTTCTGGCGGAACCGGCCGCGTGCCTGGTCGATCCCGAAGGGCCTGGTCGAGGCCGGTGAGCAGCCCGACGCGACCGCGTTGCGCGAGTTCGCCGAGGAGATCGGCGTGCCCGCACCGGTGGGCGCCGCAGACCTGACCGACCTGGGGGAGTTCCGGCAGGCATCCGGCAAGCGCGTGCGCGTCTTCGCGGCCGCGGCGTCGGGGTTCTCGGTCGACACCGTGCGGAGCAACACCGTGCGGCTCGAACTGCCGCGCGGGTCGGGGCGGTTCGTCGAGGTGCCCGAGGTGGATGACGCCCGGTGGGTCGGTGTCGACCAGGCGCGGGAGCTCGTGGTGGCCGGGCAGGTGCCGGCGCTCGACGCCCTGGTGGCGCTGGGCTCTTGACGCACCGTTCGTGTTCGTCGAGGGGTCACGAACCGTCGTCCGGCGGGCCTCCAGCCGACACTTCTCGGCCACTCGACGATCGGCGCGCGGCATGTCGTGACCACTCGGCGGGACCTTCTTGCTTGTGTCGTGCCCCGGACACGAGCCGCGCCCGCTGGATAGTCTGAGGGGGTGTCGGGTTCTCCGGCGCCACAGCGGGGGAGCACACATGCGGCGCTGGCGCGCGGTCACGGCAGGGCTGACGGCCCTCGCACTCGGAGCAGGACTCGCGATCGGCGGCGCGACCAGTGCGTCGGCGGAGCCGGTCGGCAACTGGGGGACCTTCACCCTCAGCGGAGCGAGCCGGGCCTACACCGGCACGATGACGCTCGATGGGTTCCCGGAGACGACCTTCACGTCGGACTCCCGGCAGTCGACCGTCGTCAGCGGGGCATCGACCTGGCAGTCGGCGTCGACCCCGTCGGGCGCGGTCTACGGGACGAGCCGCGGCACGACCTACATGAACCAGCGGCCGAACGTCGACTCGCCCACGACCGGGGCATCGACGACCACCTACACGTTCGCCGAGCCGACGCCGGGTGCCCAGAGCTGGTCGTTCGTGCTCGGCGACGTCGACGCCGACCGGGCGACCATCTCGGCCACCGTCTCCGGGGGTGGCGCCGCGACCGCGGAGCAGCTCGGCTACGTGAGCTCCTACAACTCGTGCTCGGCCGCCGTCGCCGGAGGGCCGTCGTGCACCGCCGACCCCGACGGCACGACCGGGCAGGACCGGCCGACCTGGGACCCGGCCACCCGGACCCTGACGGGCAACACCGGCGCGGTCGACACCGCCGGTGCCACGGCGTGGTTCACGCCGACCGTGTCGCTCACCAGCCTGACGATCACGTACCAGCAGCGCAGCGGGTTCCCCGTCTACCAGACCTGGTTCGCCAACCGCACCGCCGCGATCACCGGCACGGTGACCCTCGACGGCGCCCCCATCCCCGGGGCGGTCGTCCGCGTCACCGCTCCGCGCGGCACCGTCTCCACGACGACCACCGACCCCGACGGCACCTACGCGTTCCCGCAGCTGCCGGTCATCGCGAACTACCGCGTCGAGGTCGTTCCGCCCGAGGGTGCAGATGGTCCGGACCAGTCCGTTCTCGTGTCTCTTGCACAGGCGGGGACGCCCGGTGGCGTCGATCAGCGAGCGGACTTCGCGTTCACCGCGCCGACCGCCACCGTCTCGGTCATCGGCACCGTGGTCGACGAGGACGGCCGACCGGTCTCGAACCTCGAGGTCGTCATCACCGACCCGGACTCCGGGGACGTCCTCGTCGACACCACGACGAACAGCGACGGCGTCTACACCGGCTCGGACCTGCCGGCGGACACCGACCTCGACGTGTCCGTCGCCGACGAGCCGCCCGTGACCATCACGACCGGCGACGTCGACGCGGCACCGGCAGTCCCCGACGAGATCGATGTGCCGGCCGCCGTCGTCGCGACGGTAGCGGGTGCGGTCTCGCTCGACGGTGCATCCGTGCCCGCCGGCGCGGTGGTCGAGCTCGTCGACGGCACGGGCGCCGTGGTCGCATCGACGGAGACCGATGCCGACGGTCGCTACGTCTTCGCCACCGCGGCGGGCACGTACACCGTCCGGACCGAACGTCCCGAGCCGGGGGCGACCGGGGCGACCTCGAACACCGGTGTGACGGCCGTCGCCGGCGAGCGTGCTTCGTCCGACCTGCCGTTCGCCTCCGCAGCAACCGCAGCCGAGGTCACGACCGACCAGCCCGGCACGGTCGTCGACACGAACGGCGAGCCCGTTCCGGACGTCGAGGTCGTCGCGGCTCCGACGGACACGCAGTCCGGCGATCCTGTGTCGGTCGTCACGGACGACGACGGTGCGTTCGACCTGACCGGCCTGGAGCCCACGACCGAGTACGTCGTCTCGGTCGACGTCGAGGGGGCCGAGGCGGCGACCGTCGTCACCCCGGAGTCCGGGGCCGCGACGCCGCTGGCGTTCGTGGTGCGGGCCGCGGTGGGTCCGGCTCCCGCTCCGTCGCCGTCACCGTCGCCGAGTGGCGCTCCTTCAGCGGCTCCGACCGTCCCCGCTGCAGGCTCGGGCTCGGGCTCCGCGCCGGTGTCGGGCCAGGGCGACGCGGGGGGCGGTGGACCGTTGGCGTACACGGGGGCGGACCTCGGTCCGGGACTCATCGCCGCCGGGGTGCTGGTGCTGCTCGGTGCGGCGCTGCTGGTCTACCGCGCGGTGCGCAACCGCCGCCGCACGGACCACCTGCAGGACTGACCGCGCGGCGGGCGCAGTGGCGGTGGCGGTGGCGGTGGCCGCACAACACGCCGCCGGCGTCCACCGAGTGGTCGCAAACCGTGGCCCGCCGACCCGCCAGACGACAGTTCAAGCACCCCCGACGCCCCACCAACGGCATGTCGTGACCACTCGGCGCCAGGCCTTCCGCCGTCGCAGCGGTCGCACAACACGCCGCCGGCGTCCACCGAGTGGTCGCAAACCGTCGCCCGCCGACCCGCAAGACGACAGTTCAAGCACCCCCGACGCCCCACCAACGGCATGTCGTGACCACTCGGCGGGCCGACACGCCGCTCGGGCGCCGACCGCCCGCCGCCCGCGCCAGCCCCTAACGCGTCCGCTGCCGCCGCACCGAACCCGTGACGACACCGATCGACCCCGTGACCGTCTGGATCGCCCGCCCGACGACCGGCACCGACGTGGTGACGACCGCGAGCGACGACGTGATGGCCTCGATGGACGAGGTCGACAGGTGCTCCTGCGCGTGCGAGTGCACCGGGAACCCACGGCGCGCCAGCACGACGACCCCGAGCGCCCCGACGAGCACCGCGGCGCCGGCGAACGGCAGGTACTGCAGCCCGACGATCCCGAGCGCCTGCCCGCCGAACGCCGCACCACCGGCGATGCCGATGTTGGACGCGCCGTTGACCAGTGCGCCGGCGATGTCGGGGGAGACGCCTCCGGCGCGGATCGCCGCGGCCATGAAGAGCGTGCCCGTGGTGCCGTTCGCGGCCATCCAGACGCCCGCGACGACCATCGTCCCGATCAGGGAGACGTGCACGAACGGCATCGTCGCGAAGGCCACGGCCATCACGGCGACCGAGGCGATCAGGGTCTGCCGGGGCGCACGGTCCACGAACATGCCGGCGAGCCAGAGCCCGACGACACCGGTGCCACCGAGCACGAGCAGCGCCCCGCTCACCATGCCGGCATCGAGCCCGGCGTCGATCGCGTACGGCCCGATGTAGGTGTAGACGACGTAGTGCCCGGCGAAGAGCAGCATGTCGGCGATCACGACGGACAGCAGCCCGGTGCGTGCCCAGGCCTTCGGTGATCCGATGTGCGGCGACGAGGCACCGCGGACGGCGGGCAGGAACAGCAGGGCGACGATCGCGAGTGCCGCTGCGGCGACCCCGACGGAGAACACGGCCTGGCGCCAGCCGATGTGCTGCGCGACCCAGGTCGCGAGGGGCACGCCGAGCACGAACCCGAGCGAGCTGCCGGAGTACACGAACGCGATCGCGCGGCCGGCCAGCCGCGGCGGCACGATCCGGGTGGCGTACGCCGAGGCGACCGAGAAGAACAGCGCGTGCGCGATGCCGCCGACGACGCGTCCAGCGCAGACCACGGCGAACGACGGTGCGAGCGCGACCATCAGGTTCGACACCGTGTAGCCGACGAGCGTGGCGACGAGCACGGTCTTGCGCGGCAGCTTCGCGGTGAACGCGGTGAGCGGCAGCGCGAGGATCGCGACGGCGGCGGCGTACACGGTGATGACGATGCCCATGGTGGCCTCGGTGACGCCGAGGTCGGCGCTCATCGTGCCGAGCAGCCCGACGGGCATGAGCTCGGTGGTGATGGCGAAGAACGTGGCCAGTCCGAGGACGGCGATGCCGACGATCGACTGGCTGGTGACGGTGATCGGCCGCGTGTGGGTCGACACGGCCGAGGTGGTGGTGTTGGTGGACACGCTGCTGACCTCCTCCGAGGCACGGTGGAGCGCGCGACGATGCCGATCGTTCTGACGGCGGTGACCTGGAGGGTCTGCGGGGCGCGCTCGCTGGCGGATGTGGATGATGTGGGTACGACTCCACGACGAGTGCGCTCATCCAGTGTTGCACGATGGAACGTCTCTCGCGAGGGCATCCAGCACATTTGTCGGAGCGCTCCAACGAAACACTCAGCTCCCGACCGCTCGCTCAGTACTCGTTCGTCACCCGACCCTGGACCCCACCGCCGCGCAGCTCGATCGTCAGCGTGCCGCTCCTAGACTGCGCCGACATCGACACTGAACCGTGCAACGCCGCCTGTCGCGGGAAGCACGCCGTCGACGACTCGATGCGGTCCGCCGTCGCCACCAGGCAGATCGTCGACCGGTCCGTCCCGATGCCGGCCCAGACGTTCCATGGGGTCTCGGCGGTCCCGCCGTCGAGCGCCCGGTTCGTGAAGACCAGTCGCGTCGTGTGCAGGCTCACGGGCGCCGCGACCGGCCCCGGCAGCTGGTCGGCGTACGTCTGCGGCACGTCGAGCAGCTGCTCGAGCGTCACCGTCCCCGCCGTCGGCGTGACGCTCGGCGCGGCTGCGACGTCGGGCTGCGCGGTCCCGACGAGCGTCCCGGCCGCGAACGCCACGCCCACCGCCGCCGCCGCGCCGCCCGCGATCCAGGCGCGTGGTCGCTCCGTCCACAGCCACCGACGCCACCGGGTGCGAGCGGTCGGCACGGCCTGGAGGCCCGGCTCGCCTCCGCCGTCACCCCGCGCCTCGTCGACGTGGTCGCCCCCACCGCCGTCGGTCGGCTCCGGCGCGTCGGCTGCAGCGGGCACGGCCGCCGCGCCGGCGGGCGCGGGTACAGAAGCCGGCACTGGCCCGGCCACGGGCCCTGGACTCGACCGCGCTGCGGACGGGGCCGACGTGCGGGCCGGTCCCGGGCCTCCCGGCAGTGGATCCCGTGCCGTCGCGACCGGGCGCCTGCGCGGTCGCCGTCCGCGCTCCAGGTCCTGCAGCGCGATCCGGGCGCGCGCCGCGTCCGCCGGGCTCGACCCTGCTCCCCAGGCGACGGCTTCGAGCCGTGCCCGTTCCGCTGCCACGTCGTCGTGGGCCATGCGCACTCCCGCTCTGCCGGTCGCGTGGACAGGTCCATCGTGGCACCGCCCGGCCGTGCGCGCGCACCCAGAACGAGGGAGTAGGCGTGGTGCATGAGCACCGACCCCACGCCGCAGCACGACGCCGACGCCGACGCCGAGACCCTCGAGCCGCTGAGCCACGACACCCAGTCCGGCGAGGCCGACTACGTGGCGACCAGCCCCGGCGGGACCGGCACGGAACGCCACGTGCCGACCGCCGACGAGGAACAGGGTCGCGGCACCGAGTACGACCCGGTCGACCAGGGCCCGCAGCAGGAGGGCCAGGGCGGCTAGCGGACCACCCGGCGCAGCACGGCGCGTTCCCCGTACGTCCAGGCCGCACTCGTCACGACGTAGAGCGCGGCGGCGAGCGGTGCGATCGCCGCGAACACGACCGTGACGAACGGCACGTACCGGCCGACGGCGACCGTCGCGGCGGCCCCGGGCGTGCCGGGCTCCGGCGCCGCCACCGGGTTCCAGTGCAGGTTCGACCGGCGGCTCAGCTCGACGACGACCGCGAGCACCGCCAACAACACCAGCACCACCCAGGCGTGCACCCACAGCGGCGACGTGAGCGTGACGATCAGGGAGTGCCCGAGCGGGACCCCGACGAACGTGGCGTCCAGCAGGGTGTTCGCGGTGCCGCCGATCGATGCATGCGTGAACAGGGCGTAGACGAGCGACACCACGGGTGCCTGCGCGAGGACGGGCAGGCAGCCGGCCAGCGGCGAGACCTTCTCGTCCGTGTAGAGCTGCTGCATCGCGCGCTGCAGGCGCTGGGTGTCGCGGCCGTACCGCTTCCGCAGCGCCGCGAGCTGGGGTGCGAGGCGCCGACGGTCGCGCTCGGCCCGCACCTGCAGCACGGACAGCGGCACGAGCACCAGGCGGACGGCCAGGGTGAGGAGCACGACGGCGATCGCCGCGGCGAACGAGCCGGCGACGGGGGACAGCGCCGCGGTGAGCGCGGCGACGAGGTCCGCGCCGCCGTGCAGCAGCGGGCCGACGAGGGGCAGGGTGGACAGGTCCATGACGGTTCCGATCGGTGGTGGGTCAGCGGGGTGCGCGTGCGGCCCGGCCACCGGTCGGTGGTCAGGCCGGGGTCGCGACCCCCGGTGCCCGCGAGCGGACGTGTCCGTCGGCGTCGGGGTGGCTCCACCCGATGCGGGTGACCAGGTCGGGCACGGCGGTCCGATCGGACATCGACGTCGATCCGACGCCGATGACGGCCGCCAGCACCGCGACGAGCAGGCGTGCGACCACCACGGTCACGGCGACCGCGGTCAGTCCGAGCGCCGCCACCGCCAGCAGGGGCAGGACCCCCGCGGCGGGGTCACCGAGCACCAGCGCGGCGGTGGCGCGGAGCACGAGCAGGACGGCGGTCATGGTCCGTTCAGCGTAACGCCCGCGTGCCGTCGAGGACCGGAAGGTGCGGCGGGGGAGGATCACGGCATGACCGCAGGTTCGCCGAGCACCCCAGCGACCGTCGCGCTCGAGGCGGCCGGGGTCCCGTACACGCCGCACGTGTACGAGCACCACGAGAGCGCCACCAACTTCGGCGAAGAGGCGGCCGCCGCCCTCGGCCTCCGCGAGGAGCAGGTCTTCAAGACCCTGGTCGTCTCGGTCGACGGCGCACTGGCGGTGGCGATCGTGCCGGTGGCGAACCGGCTCGACCTCAAGGCCATCGCCGCGGCGGTCGGGGGCAAGAAAGCGACGTTGGCCGATCCCGCCCTCGCCGAGAAGCGCACGGGCTACGTGGTCGGCGGCATCAGTCCGGTCGGCCAGAAGACCCGGCTCCGCACCGTGCTCGACGAGTCAGCACTGTCGTACGCGAGCATCTTCGTGTCCGGCGGACGTCGCGGCTTCGACGTCGAGGTGGCGCCGACGGACCTCGCGCGGATCACCGAGGCGGTCTCCGCACCCATCGCGCGGACCTGAGTCGAGTCGCCGCAAGTTCATTCCGGAACCGGGAATGACACGGTCCCTCCTGCGTTGCATTGAGTCGAAGGCACTCAAGTTCCCAGGAGGTCCCTTTGCCAGAGACGTTCGGCCCGACCGGTAGCAACGACTCGTTCGACGAGTTCCTCGCCCGCCTGCTCGCGGCACAGCGCACCGGTGACCAGCAGCGCGTCCGCGCGTTCGGTCGACCGGTCGACATCACCCGGCTGCTCAGCCGCCGGACCCACGAGCTGCTCCAGCACACCGCCGAGTTCGCGCTCGCGCAGGGGCAGCGCGAGATCGACGCACTGCACATCCTGCACGTGCTCGTCCGCACCGAACCGTTCGACGCCGTCGTGCGTTCCGCCGGGGTCGATCCCCAGCGACTCGCCGAGGAGATCGAGCAGCGCCTGCCGATGGCGCACGAGCCGCTCGCCGAGCAGCCCAGCCGCCCGGCGCTGACCGGCACCGCCCAGCGCATCCTCGTCGAGGCGACGCAGGCCGCGCGGGGCTTCGGCAGCACCTACACCGACCCCGAGCACGTCTTCTTCGCGCTCGTGATGGACCAGGAGACCGTGACCGGCCAGCTGCTCGCCAGCGCCGGGGTCACCCCGCAGGTCATGCAGGACTACGCCCAGCAGGCCGCGGCAGCAGCACGAGCGGGGCGCTCCATGCCAGGAACCGCTGCGACGACCGGAACGGCCGAGTCCGGTTCCGACAGCGACACCCCGACGCTCGACCAGTTCGGCACCGACCTGACCGAGCGCGCCCGTGACGGGCACGTCGACCCGGTGATCGGCCGCGCCGACGAGATCGAGCAGACCGTCGAGATCCTGCTCCGCCGCACCAAGAACAACCCGGTGCTGATCGGTGCGCCCGGCGTCGGCAAGACCGCGATCGTCGAGGGCCTCGCCCAGCGCATCGTCGACGGCGACGTCCCCGCCCTGCTGCAGGGCAAGCGGGTCGTCGCGCTCGACCTGCCCGGCATGCTCTCCGGCACCCGGTACCGCGGCGACTTCGAGGAGCGCCTCACCACGGCGATGGACGAGATCGCGGCGCACGCCGACGAGCTCATCGTCTTCGTCGACGAACTCCACACCGTCGTCGGCGCCGGTGGCGGCGGCGAGGGCGGCTCGATGGACGCCGGCAACATCCTCAAGCCCCGGCTCGCCCGCGGCGACCTGCACCTGGTCGGCGCGACGACGCTCGACGAGTACCGCCGGATCGAGAAGGACGCCGCGCTCGAGCGCCGGTTCCAGCCCGTCACGGTGGGGGAGCCGAACGTCGAGGACGCCGTCGCGATCCTGACCGGCCTCGCCCCGCGCTACGAGGAGCACCACGGCGTCGCCTACACGCCCGAGGCACTCCGCGCCGCGGTCGAGCTCTCGCACCGCTACGTGACCGACCGGCACCTGCCGGACAAGGCCATCGACCTCGTCGACCAGGCCGGTGCACGCCGCCGCCTCGCCCTGTCGGGCGACGTCGACGTCGAGGCACTGCGGGCCCAGGTCGCCGACCTGACCGCCCGCAAGGACAGCGCGGTCGCCGAGGAGCACTACGAGGAAGCGTCCGACCTGCGTGACGAGATCGTCGGACTGGAGGCCCGGATCACCGCCGCCTCGTCGGCGGACGCCAGCCAGACCTCCCGTCCGGAATCCGCGGACACGTCGATCACGGAAGCCGACATCGCCGCCGTGGTGTCCCGTGCCACCGGGATCCCGGTGACCCGACTCGGCTCGGCCGACAAGACGCGGCTCGCCGCGCTCGAGTCCGAGCTGCGCGACCGCGTCGTCGGCCAGGACGACGCCGTGCGGGCGATCGCCAAGGCGGTTCGGCGCAGCCGGACCGGCATGGGCGACCCGCGTCGTCCGGTGGGCAGCTTCCTGTTCCTCGGACCGACCGGCGTCGGCAAGACCGAACTCGCGAAGGCCCTGGCGTCGTCGCTGTTCGGTGACGAGTCCGCCATGCTCCGCTTCGACATGAGCGAGTTCGGCGAACGCCACACCGTGTCGCGCCTGGTCGGTGCCCCTCCCGGGTACGTCGGCCACGACGAGGCCGGCCAGCTCACCGAGCGTGTCCGTCGCAACCCGTACTCGGTGATCCTGCTCGACGAGGTCGAGAAGGCCCACCCGGACGTCTTCAACCTGCTGCTGCAGGTGCTCGACGACGGCCGGCTCACCGACGGTCAGGGGCGGACGGTCGACTTCCGGAACACCGTCGTCATCATGACGTCGAACATCGGCTCGGAGTTCCTGGCCTCCCGCTCGGGAGCGCTCGGGTTCTCCCCGGTCGGTGCCACGGACGGCTTCGCCGAGGACGACCTGCGGGCCCGCGTCATGGGCAAGCTGCGCGAGGCGATGCGGCCCGAGTTCATCAACCGCATCGACGAGATCGTGCTGTTCCGCAAGCTCGACCGGTCCCAGATCGCGTCGATCGTGTCCCTGCTGCTGCAGGACACGGCGCTCCGGCTGGTCGCACAGGACATGTTCCTGTCGGTGTCCGACGCCGCGGTCGCCTGGCTCGCCGAGCACGGGTACGAGCCGGAGTACGGCGCCCGTCCGCTCCGTCGGCTCATCCAGCGCGAGGTCGACGACCGCATCGCGACACTCGTGGTCGAGGGCGGGGTGACCGCGGGTGACACCGTGCGGATCGACGTCGAGGGTGACTCCCTGACGGCGAGCGTCGCGGAGCACGCCGCGGTCTAGTCCGCTCGCACGCACGGCGGAGGCCCGGTACCGATTCGGTACCGGGCCTCCGCCGTGCTCCGTACGTGCTCCGTACGTGCACCGTGCGTGCTCCGTCACCCGGTGCGAGGTTGCCCGCACCGTGCAGGCCTGCGATCCCGCACCGAGCACGCAGGCTGCCACCGGTCCGCCGACAGCGCACGGTGCAGCCGGCAGGCCCGGCGCCGGTGCACGACGGGAACTCTGCACGCAGCTGGCGAGTCGGCGCGAGAACACGAACCTCGCACCGTGATCGGCCTGTTCGGGAATGCAATTCCAGACGTTTTCCGAAAAAGGGGTTGCGCTCCGATTTGCGGTGCCGATAGTGTTCACTCGTCGCGAACGGTCGAACATTCGACCCGGACGACTCCGCCAGCTCGAGACCGAAAGGGGGCCGACCATGATGATCTCCGCAACCACTCCGTTCCGTGGAATCCGTGGACGCGTCGGTACCCCGTTCCGCGTCCGCTGACCCGGGGCGTCCCACTCTCCTGACATCTGTGCCTCCGGGCACCCTGCGCTGAGCCGATCTGGCTCGTGCAGCACCGGTTCGTTCGTCCGACGAACGGCTCGACGGCACGTCGATGCGTCCCGTCCGATCTGTACGGACGACGCCGGAAGAATGTCGGTGGGCAGTGCGACGCTCTCGGTGTCGACGCGCATTCCGCGATCGTTGTCCGAACATTTCCGGACCATCCCGGAGTGCATTCTCACGCATTCAATTCCTGCTGCCCGCAACCCGGGCGGATTCGTCCTGCCCGACACCCGGGCAGCTCTGCCGTGCTCTGAAGGGGAACACCGTGACCACGAAGACCACCACCCGTCCACCCGATACCCGCGCGGTGCGCCGCCGGGTCTCACTCGCCGACCGCATCGCACTCCGCGTCGGGATGTCGCTCATCATCTGGAGCCGACGCACCCGCAAGGAGCGGCCCGAGATCGACCTCGCCACGCTGGCCCGCCTCGAGCGGGAACGCCGACAGCGCGAGACCGACTGGATCACCCAGGGCGCCGCGATGCGGATGTGGCGCTGACCGCAGGCGCTGTCGCCAGCACTGTCGTCGGCACTGTCGCCAGCACTGTCGTCGGCGTCACGCACGCACGGTGCGTCCTTCCGGAGCCCGTGCGGCCTGAACGGCTCGGTGCGAGGAAACAACCTCGCACCGAGCCACCTTCGGTGAACCGTCCGACGGAACCCGCACCGTGCAGCGCACGGTGGGGCCCGCACGAGGCGACCAGCCTCGCACCATGCGCCGACGTGTCGGACGCAGCCCGGGCCTCCCGTACCGTTGGCGGGTGACCGAAACCGCAGCTGCACTCGTCGAACGCCTCACCGCCCTCGTGCCGGACTTCCCGAAGCCGGGGGTGCTGTTCCGCGACGTGACGCCGGTGTTCTCGGACGCCGTCGCCTTCGGTCGGGTGTGTGAAGCACTCGCGGCACCGTTCGCGGTCGGGGCCGGCTTCGACGCCGTCGCCGGCATCGAGGCCCGTGGCTTCGCACTGGCCGGGGGCATCGCCGCCCAGCACCAGGTCGGTGTGCTCACGGTGCGCAAGGCGGGCAAGCTCCCCGGCGAGGTCCTGAGCGAGCAGTACGCGCTCGAGTACGGCGAGGCCGAACTCGAACTGCGACCGGGTCAGCTGCCCGCAGGCACGCGGGTGCTCGTCGTCGACGACGTCCTGGCCACCGGGGGGACCGGAGCCGCGACCATCACGCTGCTCGAGCGCGCCGGCTACCAGGCGATCGGCTTCGCAGCGCTGCTCGAGCTCGACGGCCTGAACGGACGCGAGCGCCTCGAGCCGCGGCTGCCCGTCGCGACGCTCGGCGCCGTCCCAGCCTGAGCGCCGACGGCCGAGCAGCGCCCGCGGCCGTCCGCACGCGAGCACGTCTCGCACTAGTCTTGACGCACCATTTCGATCGAGGAGTCCCATCATCGTGACCGAGTCAGTCGCACCCGCGCCCGCCGAGCTTCCCCAGGCACCCGAGCCCCGGACCGCGACGACGACCACGACCGGCACCGAGCTCTTCGACGGTGCGCGCGGCATCGTCGCCATCCGCGTCGACGGCGTCCTGAAGGACCTCGCGGCGGACGTGCAGGCCGGTGAGACCGCTGAGCCCGTCACCCTGCAGGAGCAGGACGGGCTCGACATCCTCCGCCACTCGGCCGCCCACGTGCTGGCGCAGGCCGTGCAGCAGATCAACCCGGACGCCAAGCTCGGCATCGGTCCGCCCGTCACCGACGGCTTCTACTACGACTTCGACGTCGCCGAGCCGTTCACCCCCGAAGACCTCAAGGCGATCGAGAAGGGCATGGACCGCATCGTCAAGCAGGCCCAGCGCTTCCGTCGCGTCGTCGTCACCGACGAGCAGGCACGCGAGCTGATGGCGGGGGAGCCGTACAAGCAGGAGCTCATCGGCCTCAAGGGCGCAGCGAGCGACGGCGACTCCGGCGAGAGCGTCGAGGTCGGCGCCGGCGAGCTGACGGTGTACGAGAACGTCGACCCGAAGTCGGGCGAGGTGCTGTGGCAGGACCTCTGCCGCGGCCCGCACGTCCCGCACACCCGTTGGATCGGCAACGCCGCGAAGCTCATGCGCGTCGCCGCTGCCTACTGGCGTGGCTCCGAGAAGAACCCGCAGCTGCAGCGCATCTACGGCACCGCCTGGCCCGACAAGGACCAGCTCAAGGCGTACCTGGTGCGCCTCGAAGAAGCCGCCAAGCGTGACCACCGCAAGCTCGGCGCCGAACTCGACCTGTTCTCGTTCCCCGACGAGATCGGTTCCGGCCTGGCGATCTTCCACCCGAAGGGCGGCATCATCCGCCGCGAGATGGAGGACTACTCGCGCCGTCGGCACGAGGAGAACGGCTACTCGTTCGTCTACACGCCCCACATCACCAAGGGCGACCTGTTCGAGACCTCCGGGCACCTCGGCTGGTACAAGGACGGCATGTTCCCGGCCATGCACATGGACGAGGCACGCGACGAGGACGGCAACGTCACCCGCCAGGGCGCCGACTACTACCTCAAGCCGATGAACTGCCCGATGCACATCCTGGCGTACCGGTCGCAGCCCCGCTCCTACCGCGACCTGCCGCTCCGGATGTTCGAGTTCGGCACGGTGTACCGCAACGAGAAGTCCGGCGTCATCCACGGCCTCACCCGCGTGCGCGGCCTGACCCAGGACGACGCGCACATCTTCACCACGCAGGAGAAGATGAAGGAGGAGCTGACCACGACCCTCGCGTTCGTGCTCTCGCTCCTGCGCGACTACGGCCTCGACGACTTCTACCTCGAGCTCTCCACGAAGGACCCGGAGAAGTACGTCGGTGACGACGAGATCTGGGACGTCGCGACGGAGACCCTGCGCCAGGTCGCCGAGGAGTCCGGTCTCGAGCTCGTGCCGGACCCGGCCGGCGCCGCGTTCTACGGCCCGAAGATCTCCGTGCAGGCCCGCGACGCCATCGGGCGCACCTGGCAGATGTCGACCGTGCAGCTCGACTTCAACCTGCCCGAGCGGTTCGGCATCGACTACACCGCCGCCGACGGCTCGCGCCAGCGTCCGGTGATGATCCACCGCGCGCTGTTCGGTTCGATCGAGCGCTTCTTCGGTGTCCTCACCGAGCACTACGCGGGTGCGTTCCCGGCGTGGCTGTCGCCCGTCCAGGTCGTCGGCATCCCGGTCGCGGCCGAGTACGGCGACTACCTCGACGAGGTCATCGCGAAGCTCCGCACGCACGGCGTCCGCGCCGAGGTCGACCACTCGGACGACCGCATGCAGAAGAAGATCCGCACGCACACCAAGGCGAAGGTGCCGTTCCAGCTCATCGCCGGTGGCGACGACCGCGACGCCGGCGCCGTCAGCTTCCGCTTCCGCGACGGTCGCCAGGACAACGCGGTGCCCGTCGACGAGGCCGTGGACCGCATCCTCACCGCGATCCGCCAGCGCACGCAGGTCTGATGGCACAGTCGGGAGGCCCGGAGCAGGCCGCGGGGACCGGTCACGTCGACGACGTGGCCGGCCCCACCGCCGCCGCGGGCTCCGAAGGTGCGGACACCGATCCGCTGGTGATCCGCGACGCGGCCACCGGTGCAGCCGTCCCGGACGCGTTCCAGCGGCTCTGGAACCCGCACCGGATGGCCTACATCGACGCCGGCCGCGAGGGCCGGGGTCGCGGGCACGACGACGACTGCCCGTTCTGCGAAGCACCACGGAAGTCCGACGAGGACGCCCTGATCGTCGCCCGGGGTGAGCACGCCTACGTGCTGCTCAACCTGTTCCCGTACAACAACGGGCACCTGCTGGTCTGTCCGTACCGGCACGTCCCGCTCTACGACGAGGCGACGCCGGACGAACTGCGCGAGATCGGCGAGCTGACCCAGACCGCGATGCGGGTCCTGCGCGAGGTCTCGCACTGCGACGGCTTCAACATCGGCATGAACCAGGGCGAGGTCGCCGGCGCCGGGGTGGCCGCACACCTGCACCAGCACATCGTTCCGCGGTGGCAGTCCGACGCGAACTTCTTCCCGATCATCGCCCGGACGAAGTCGATGTCGCAGATGCTCGGCGAGACCCGTCGACTCGTCGCCGACGGGTGGCCCGGGGCGCACTAGACTGGTCGGCATCATGAGCGACAGCACCAGCACCTCCGGCACCCCTGGCACCTCGATCACCGGCTCCGACCGCGTCAAGCGCGGCCTGGCCGAGATGCTCAAGGGCGGCGTGATCATGGACGTCGTCGACGCCGAGCAGGCCCGCATCGCGGAAGAAGCCGGTGCGACCGCCGTCATGGCCCTCGAGCGCGTCCCCGCGGACATCCGTGCGCAGGGCGGCGTCGCCCGCATGTCCGACCCCTCGATGATCGAGGAGATCATCGCCGCGGTGTCGATCCCCGTCATGGCGAAGGCCCGCATCGGCCACTTCGTCGAGGCGCAGGTGCTGCAGGAGCTCGGCGTCGACTACATCGACGAGTCCGAGGTGCTGTCCCCGGCCGACTACGTCAACCACATCGACAAGTGGAAGTTCACCACCCCCTTCGTCTGTGGTGCCACCAACCTGGGCGAAGCGCTCCGCCGCATCACCGAGGGCGCAGCCATGATCCGCTCCAAGGGCGAGGCCGGCACGGGTGACGTGTCCGAGGCCACCAAGCACATCCGCACCATCGCCAAGGAGATCGCGGCGCTCCGCAACCTGCGCGACGACGAGCTCTACGTCGCCGCCAAGGAGCTCCAGGCCCCGATCGACGTCGTGCAGGAAGTCGCCCGCACCGGCAAGCTCCCCGTCGTCCTGTTCACCGCCGGTGGTGTCGCCACCCCGGCCGACGCCGCGATGATGATGCAGCTCGGCGCCGACGGCGTGTTCGTCGGTTCCGGCATCTTCAAGTCCGGCGACCCGGCGGCCCGTGCCGCTGCGATCGTCAAGGCCACGACCTTCCACGACGACCCGAAGGTCATCGCCGAGGTCTCCCGAGGTCTGGGCGAGGCGATGGTCGGCATCAACGTCGCCGACGTCCCCGCACCGCACCGCCTCGCCGAGCGTGGCTGGTAGTCCGACGAGCGGTGCTCGGCCCCGCGTCGGGGTCCTGGCGCTGCAGGGTGACTTCCGGGAGCACATCGCCTCGCTGACCGAGCTCGGCGCCGACGTGGTGCCACTCCGTCGTCCGGAGGAGATCGAGACCCTCGACGGTGTCGTGATCCCCGGCGGCGAGTCGAGCGTGATGGACAAGCTGTCCCGCGCGTTCGGGGTCGCCGAGCCCCTCGCCGACGCGATCCGTGCCGGGCTTCCCACCTACGGCACCTGCGCCGGGATGATCATGCTGTCGTCGCGGATCACCGACGGCATCAGCGGGCAGCAGACCCTCGACGTGCTCGACACCACGGTGCGGCGCAACGCGTTCGGTGCGCAGAACGACTCGTTCGAGATCGACATCCCGATGCCCGACCTGGGCGAGGCACCGGTGCACGCGGTGTTCATCCGCGCCCCGGTGGTCGAGCAGCGCGGTGGCGACGTCCACGTCCTCGGCGCCCTGCCGGACGGCCAGGTCGTCGCGGTGCAGCAGGGCAACGTCATCGCGAGTGCGTTCCACCCCGAGGTCGCTGGCGAGGACCGCTTCCACCGCCGGTTCCTGGACCTGGTCCGCACCGCCTGACCGCGGGGCACGTCGACGTCGGGGCACGGCGACGCCGAGCACCGACCACGGAGCACCGAGCGAAGAACCCTGCCCGTCGGTCAGACGACGCCGAGTGCCGTCGCGACCTGCAGGCCGACGGCGCCCACCGCCCCGGTGGCGAACACGCCCGCGAGCACGGCATCCACCACGGCCCGCGGTCGGCGTCGTCCGTCGTCCGCGCGCAGGAGCTCCGCCGAGTACCGGAACACGAACACCCGCGCGGCGAGCAGGAGCGGTACCGACCAGGCTGCCCAGGTGGCGACGGACGGCGCCGACAGTGCGACGTGGAGCCAGGCGGCGAGGGCAGCCAGGCCCCCGAGGAGCGCTCCGGTCCGGTCGCTGTCGTCTTCTCTGCGGCGTCCCCGATCGGCGACCGGTCCGGCCCACAGCCCCGATCGCACCTGCGTCCGCCGCAGGGCGATCGTGATCGCGCTCCGCGCGGCCGACTCGAGCAGGAGGGCGACGGCGAGGACCGCGACGAGCGCGGCGGCAGCGTCGCCGTCCGGTGGCACGGTGCCGGTGAGCAGCACCACCGCGACGACGGTGCCGACGATCCAGGTGACGGCCGTCAGCACGAGGACGACCGGGACGAGCGGGATGCGGCGCACGGTCCGGCGGAGGAGGCCGCGGGGGAACGCCACGAACGAGCCCACCTCGACCACCAACACCCAGAGGGCCCCGACTCCGGTCACGCCCCAGCCGAGCGTCTTCATCACGACGTTCGCGCCGCCGCCCGCCGCGACGTGGGCGCCGAGGACCGAGGCGAGCAGCAGCCAGGTGACGACCGCCACCGGGATGGACACGAGGTTCCAGACCCCGTGGTCCACGCGGCGGAGGGCCTCCCACGACCTCGGGTGCTGCGCGAGCACCTGCGCCGCGTTGGCGACCCGCCCCGGCGCAGACAGCACCGATCCCGCCGCGAGCATCACCCACTCGTCGTTCGGATCGAGTTCGAGGGCGCGATCCAGTGCGGCGGTCGCCCGCGCCCGGTAGGTCTCGTCCGTCCAGGCCAGGGCACGGTAACAACCGGCGGCGTCAGCGAGGAGAACGGCGTCGTGCGGGGCCAGTTCGAGTGCCCGGTCGAGGGCGGCCGCGGCCCGCGGCACGTCGGCGAGGGGCCAGATCTGCTCCTCGGTGATGGTGCGCTTGGCCCGGGACCACCGGGTGTACGCGAAGGCCCAGAGCAGGTGCGCCTGCGCCCAGTCGGGGCTGCGTTCGAGCAGGCGGTCGGCGGCGCGCTTGGCCTCGACCCGCTCCTTGGTCTCGAGGAGTGCGTTGATCCGGGTCCACATCGCGCCGGCGTGCTCGGGGTCGATGGCCAGCGCGCGTTCCGCCGCGACCCGGCTGGACGCGTGGTCGTGCCGCGCCCGTTCGGCTCGGGCGAGGCTCGCCCAGAGCCGCACGTCGTCCGGTGCGTCGGCGACCGCCGCCGTGAGCACCGTCCTCGCCTCGTCGGGACGCCCGAACCCGAGCAGGGCGTCCGCGCGTTCGACGACGACGTCGACGGCGTCCACCATCAGAGCTCGCGCTCCTCGCGCAACCACTCGGCCATGTCGTCGTACTCGCCGCTGCTGTTCGAGTACTCGGCCACGTTCCGGGCGGCCTGCACCCAGGGGCCGATGGAGGGCTTGACCTCCTTGAGGGCGTCGCGCAGGTCGGGCATCCGCACCGGTCGCACGGCACCGGACCGGATCGAGTCGGTCATCGCCTTCTCGGCAGCGGTCGTGACGAGGTGCTCGAGGTCGGCGCCGGAGAACCCACGGGTCCGTCGGACGAGGTCCTGGAGGTCGATGCCCTCGATCGGGCGCTTCTGCAGGTGTCCTCGGAGGATCGCCTCACGGGCGTCCTCGTCCGGTGGGCGGACCAGGACCATCCGGTCGAACCGGCCCGGGCGCTTCAGCGCGGCGTCGACGTCCCACGGGTGGTTCGTCGCGGCGAGCACGTAGACGCCGTCGTTCTGCGAGTCGACGCCGTCCATCTCGACGAGGAGCTGGTTCACCACGTTCCGGAACGACGACGACGTGTTGCCGCTGCGCTTCCCGCCGATCGCGTCCATCTCGTCGAAGAACAGCACCGCGGGGGCGTGGCGCCGTGCCTCACGGAAGACGCGGTGCACGTTCTTCTCGCTCTCGCCGATGAACTTGTCGAGCACGTCCGTCAGCGTCACGGACAGGAAGTGCGCACCGAGCTCGCCGGCGATCGCGCGGGCCAGGAACGTCTTGCCGCACCCGGGCGGCCCGTACAGGAGCAGGCCCCCGCGGAGCTGCTTGCCGAACGCGGCCGCGATCTCCGGGTGCGCCATCGGCTGCAGGAAGGACTCGTCGATCCGGCGCTTCACGGCCTCGAGGCCACCGACGTCGGCGAGTCGGACGGTCTCACGCCGGACCTCGACCACGGGGTCGGCGTCCTCGGGCACGGCCGCGACCGTCTCGCCGTCCTCGGTAACCGCCCGCTCGAGGAACGGCGCTTCGGTCGGGTCGGCGATCGACCGCTCCAGCGCCGACCAGTCGATCCCGTCGCCGTGCGTCGGCGTCGCCGGGGCCGCCGTCGGCTCGCCGCTGCCGTCCTCGCCCCCGCCGTCCTCGCCGCTCCCGTCCTCGCCGGGGCTCTGCGGACCGACAGCTGGTGAGGCCGCGGCGGCGAGGGCGGACGCCCGCACGATCCCGGCGGCCTGCTCGTCGTCCGGTGCCTGCTGCAGCACGGTGCTCGCCTGCTCGATCGCCTCGCCGTGCCGCCCGGCGTCGGCGAGCAGTTCGGCGTACCGCAGGCGCAGCGCGCGGTCCTCGGGCAGCGCGGTGACGGCCGCGGCGAGTGCGGACAACGGATCGGTCATGCGTCCCCCCTGGTGGTTCGTTCCCTGCCGGACCATCGTAGGGCGGTGGACGCGACCGCCCACCGGATCCGCGCCGGCATGACGGAGCCGCGCCGTGCCTCCAGGCCGGTGGACGGCCCGTGGGCCGCTAAACTGAGCGGGACTTTCCGCAATACGCAAGGAGAACCGTGTCCGGGCATTCCAAGTGGGCAACGACCAAGCACAAGAAGGCCGTCATCGACCAGCGCCGTGCCAAGTCGTTCGCCAAGCTGATCAAGAACATCGAGGTCGCCGCGAAGATGGGCGGTGCCGACATGTCCGGCAACCCGACCCTGGTCGACGCCGTGCAGAAGGCGAAGAAGACCTCGGTCCCCAACGACAACATCGACCGCGCCGTCAAGCGCGGTGCGGGTCTCACGGGCGAGACCATCGAGTACACGACGATCATGTACGAGGGCTACGGCCCGAACGGCGTCGCGATGCTGATCGAGTGCCTCACGGACAACAAGAACCGTGCGGCGGCCGAGGTCCGGACCGCGATGTCGCGCAACGGCGGCACCATGGCCGACCCGGGCAGCGTCGCCTACAACTTCTCGCGCAAGGGCGTCATCTCGGTCACGAAGACCGACGGCCTGGACGAGGACACCGTGATGACCGCGGTGCTGGACGCCGGCGTCGAGGACGTCATCGACCAGGGCGGTGGCTTCGAGATCATCACCGAGGCGAGCGACCTGGTCGCAGCCCGCACGGCACTGCAGGACGCCGGCATCGACTACGACTCCGCCGACGCCGAGTTCGTGCCCGGCCTGAAGGTCCCGGTCGACGCCGAGACCGCCCGCAAGGTGTTCCGTCTGATCGACGCGCTCGAGGACTCGGACGACGTGCAGAACGTCTACTCGAACTTCGACATCCCCGCGGACGTCCAGGCCGAGCTCGACGAGGACGAGGGCGAGTAGCCGTGCTCCGTGTGCTCGGGGTGGACCCCGGGCTCACCCGGTGCGGCGTCGGCGTCGTCGAGGTCGCACCGAACCGGCGCGCACGACTCGTCCACGTGACGGTCGTGCGCACCCCGCCGGACATGCCGCTCGAGCAGCGGCTGCTCCGGATCGCCGACGGCATCGCCGCCGAGATCGACGAGCACCACCCCGACGCGGTCGCGGTCGAGCGGGTGTTCGCGCAGGCGAACGTCCGCACGGTGATGGGCACCGCGCAGGCGGCCGGCCTGGCGCTGCACGCCGCGGCGGCCCGCGGCCTGCCCGTCGGGCTGCACACCCCGTCCGAGGTCAAGGCCGCCGTCACCGGCTACGGCAACGCCGACAAGCGGCAGGTCCAGACGATGATCGCGCGCGTGCTCGGACTCGACGAGGCCCCGAAGCCGGCCGACGCCGCCGATGCGCTCGCGTTGGCCGTGTGCCATGCCTGGAGGCTCGGATCACCCGACGCCGCCGGCTCGCGTGCCACGAACCTCACCCCGGCGCAGCGTGCCTGGCGGGACGCCCAGGGCGGCACCACCGACTCGCCGCTCGCCCGCGCGGCCGCAGCCGCGGCCCGCCCGCAGCGTGGCAGGTCCGCGTCGTCGGTGGGCGGCCCTAGGCTCGGAGCATGATCGCGAGTCTCCGGGGCACCTGCATCGACATCGCCGGCTCGGCCGTGGTGGTCGAGGTCGGGGGAGTCGGGTACGCCGTCACCGTGACCCCTGCGCACGCACTGACCATGCGCCACGGGTCCGAGGTGTTCGTGCGGACCGCGATGATCGTGCGCGAAGACGAGCACCTGCTCTTCGGCTTCGAGTCGACCGACGCGTTGCAGGTGTTCGACCTGCTCCGCGGGGTGTCCGGCGTCGGCCCGAAGTCCGCGATGGGCGTCCTGGCCCACATGGACCCGGCGCAGATCGCGAACGCCGTCGCGAACGAGGACGACGGCGCGTTCCGCAAGGTCTCCGGCATCGGCCCGAAGACCGCCAAGCTCATCATCGTCGCGCTCTCCGGCAAGCTCGTGGCCTTCGAACAGGCCGCCGTCGTGGCCGCGGCGCGAGGGACCGCAGTGCACCCCGCAGCGGTCGACGTCGTCTCGGCGCTCATCGGCCTCGGCTGGCGTGAAGACGCTGCACAGGCCGCCGTCGACGACGCCGTCGCCAACGAGCCAGGCGCCGCCGCGATGGGCACCCAGGCGCTGCTCCGCGCCGCACTCGGCGCCCTGCGACCCGCGGCAGCCGGCCGATGAGCGGCATCACGTCCGCCGGTGCCGAGTCGCAGGAGGAACTCGCGTTCGAAGGCGCGCTCCGTCCGCGCTCGCTCGACGAGTTCGTCGGGCAGCGCAAGGTCCGCGGGCAACTCGACCTGCTCCTCAAGGCCGCCGGCATGCAGGAGCGCACGCCCGACCACATCCTGATGGCGGGTCCTCCCGGCCTCGGCAAGACCACGCTCGCGATGATCGTCGCGCACGAGACGGGGCGCCCGCTGCGGATGTCGAGCGGCCCGGCGATCCAGCACGCCGGTGACCTGGCGGCCGTGCTCTCGTCGCTCGTCCCCGGCGAGGTCCTGTTCATCGACGAGATCCACCGGATGGCCCGCTCGGCAGAAGAGATGCTCTACCTGGCGATGGAGGACTTCCGCATCGACGTGATGGTGGGCAAGGGCGCGGGTGCCACGAGCATCCCGCTCGACCTCGCGCCCTTCACGCTCGTCGGGGCCACCACCCGGGCCGGCCTGCTGCCGAACCCGCTGCGGGACCGCTTCGGGTTCACCGCCCACCTGGAGTTCTACGAGAAGGACGAGCTCGAACAGGTCCTGATCCGCGCGGCGCACCTGCTCGAGCTCGACATCGACCGGACCGCCCTGCGCGAGATCGCCGGGCGTTCCCGCGGCACCCCGCGCATCGCGAACCGCCTGCTCCGTCGGGTGCGCGACTACGCGCTCGTGCACCGCACCACCGACGGCATGGCGGCGGTCCAGGGCGCCCTCGACCTGTACGACGTCGACGAACTCGGGCTCGACCGGCTCGACCGCGCCGTGGTCGAGACCATGCTGACCCGGTTCGACGGCGGACCGGTCGGTCTGAACACCCTCGCCGTCTCCGTCGGCGAGGAGTCCGAGACGATCGAGTCGGTCGTCGAACCGTTCCTGGTCCGGGTCGGTCTCGTGACCCGCACGCCCCGTGGGCGCATCGCCACACCACGTGCCTGGCGGCACCTCGGCCTCACCCCGGGGCAGGCCGACGGCGGGCAGCCGGGGCTCTTCGACGACCCGGACACCGACGACTGAACGCCGATCAGTCGAGTGACATGCCACGGACACCGGCGTGCCCTAGACTGCTACGGCCCGAAACCGAGCAACCAGAGAAGGCAACGCATCATGGGTCAAGAAGTCATCCTCATCGTCATCGTCGTGGCGTTCGCAGCCTTCATGTTCTACAACAGCCGCAAGCGCAAGAAGCAGCAGGCCGAGCTCGTGGACAAGATGGTCCCCGGCGCCAAGGTCATGCTGTCCTTCGGCCTGTACGGCACGCTCCTCTCCGTGAACGAGGAGAAGGTCACCGCTGACGTCGAGATCGCACCGGGGACCATCGTCACCGTGCACCGTCAGACCCTGTCGCGCGTCGTCGACGACAACGCTTCCGACGTCGAGACCACCACGACCACCGAGGACGAGCCGAAGCCCGTGGCCGAGCTGAACGGTGAGCCGGTCTACGGCGAGCGTGCCGACGAGACCGACGCCACGAAGCGCAAGTCCGACGACTGACGCCCTCGGCCGCCGGGTCGTCTGATCCGGCGGCTTCCTCTTGCCGTCGCACGGTGTGCCGACGGTCCTGAACAGAAAGACGAGACGACCGGTGGCACGATCGACACCCGTCAAGAAGGCGCTGCGCTCGCTCACCTGGTTGGTGATCCTGATGGCGATCCTCGCCGGCCTGAACACCGCCGCGTCGATCCTCGCCGGCTCTTCGAAGGACGACACCGACAAGTGGTACCAGGGCGCGAGCTGGGTACCCGAGCTGGCTCTGGACCTGCAGGGCGGCACGCAGCTGACCCTCGCGGCGCAGAACACCGAGGGCGACTCCGTCACCTCGCAGCAGCTGCAGCAGGCGGTGAACATCATCCGCCAGCGCATCGACGCCACCGGTGTCTCCGAGTCGGAGATCAACACGCAGGGCGCGAACAACATCGTCGTCTCGATCCCGGGTCGCCCCGACAAGGCCACCATCGACCGCATCGAGGCCGCGGCCAAGCTGACGTTCCGGCCCGTCCTGTACACCGAGGCTGCGACCAACTCCGCTGTCGGTGACGACGGCAAGGGCACCGCATCGCCGACGCCGTACTCGCCGCCCGCCTCGCTCGCCGCGACGCCCAGCGCGAAGCCCACGAACGCGAGCGACCTGAACTGGGTCACGCCGAAGCTGCAGGACCTGTACACCAACTACAACTGCGCAGCACCGGGCGACGTCACCACCGCGCCCGACGACGAGCCCCTGGTCACCTGCGACCAGGACGGCGCCGGCAAGTACATCCTCGGCCCGGTCGAGGTGTCCGGCGCCGACATCAGCAACGCCACCTCGGGGCTCGCCACCGACTCGCAGGGCACGTCGACCGGCCAGTGGGCCGTCAACCTGACCTTCAACGGTGAGGGCTCGAAGGACTTCCGGACGGTCACCAACCGTCTCGTCTCGCTCCAGCAGCCGCAGAACCAGTTCGCGATCGTGCTCGACGGTTCAGTCATCACCGCACCGACGACGAACTCCGCGATCACGAACGGCAAGGCGCAGATCAGCGGCAACTTCACCGCCGAGTCCGCCAAGACCCTCGCCGACCAGCTCAAGTACGGTGCGCTGCCGATCAACTTCCAGGTGCAGTCGAACGAGAACATCTCGGCGACACTCGGTACCGCGCAGCTCATCGGTGGTCTCGTCGCCGGTCTGATCGGCCTGATCCTCGTGATCATCTACTCCGTGATCCAGTACCGCGCCCTTGCGTTCGTCACCGTGCTGTCGCTCGGGATCGCCGCCGTGATCACGTACCTCGTGATCGCGATCATGTCGTGGCGCGTCGACTACCGTCTGTCGTTGGCAGGTGTGGCGGGCCTGATCGTCGCGATCGGCATCACGGCGGACTCGTTCATCGTCTACTTCGAGCGCATCCGTGACGAACTCCGTGACGGCCGTGCCCTCGAGAGCGCGGTCGAGTCCGGCTGGAAGCGCGCGCTGCGCACGATCCTGGCGTCCGACGCGGTGAACTTCCTCGCCGCCGTCACCCTGTACGTGCTCGCGGTCGCCGACGTGAAGGGCTTCGCGTTCACGCTGCTGCTCACGACCCTCATCGACATCGTGGTGGTCGCACTCTTCACCCACCCGATGATGCAGCTCATCGCCCGGACCCGGTTCTTCGGGGACGGCCACCGGTTCAGCGGGCTCGACCCGGCAGCACTCGGTGCCGTCTACCGGGGGCGTGCGCAGTTCCGCGCACCCGTCGTGGACGGCAAGCGCCAGCGCAGTGCCGGTGAGGCGCAGCGCCGACAGACGATCGCGGAGCGGAAGGCCCAGCAGGCCTCCGGCGACAACGGCTCGACGCCGGACGGGAAGGACGACTGATGGCCAGCTTCAGCCAGTTCGGCAGCGACCTCTACACGGGGAAGCGGTCGTACGACATCATCGGGCGCCGGAAGACCTGGTACCTCATCGCCCTGGCGATGATCGTGATCTCGCTCGTCACGCCGTGGCTGCGTGGCGGGTACCAGCTCGGCATCGAGTTCACCGGCGGCTCGGAGTTCACGATCTCCGACGTCAAGTCGCTCGACCAGAGCATCGCGACCGACACGGTCGAGAGCGTCGTCGCCGACACCATCCCTCGTGTCTCGCAGCTCGGCACGCACGGCATCCGCGTGCAGACCGGGCAGCTCACCGACGCCCAGACGACCGACGTGCAGGACGCCCTGGCCAAGGCCTACGACGTCCCGGAGCGCCAGGTCGCCGCGACCTTCATCGGCGCGACGTGGGGTGCCGACGTCCTCGCGCAGGCCATCCGTGGTCTGGTGATCTTCCTGGCCCTCGCCGCGGTCTTCATGACGCTGTACTTCCGCACCTGGAAGATGTCACTCTCTGCGATGGCGGCGCTGGTGCACGACCTGCTCATCACGGCGGGCGTGTACGGCATCGTCGGGCTCGAGGTCACGCCCGCGGCGGTGATCGGCTTCCTGACGATCCTCGGGTACTCGCTCTACGACACCGTGGTGGTCTTCGACAAGGTGCGCGAGAACACCGCGCAGGAGTCGATCCGCACCTTCAAGCAGTCGGTCAACCTCGCGGTCAACCAGACGCTCGTCCGATCGATCAACACCTCGGTCGTGGCACTGCTGCCGGTGGCGGCGATCCTCTTCATCGGGTCGTACGTGCTCGGCGCCGGCACCCTGCGTGACATCTCGCTCGCACTGTTCATCGGCATCATCGTCGGCACCTACTCGACGATCTTCATCGCGTCGCCGATGTACGCGCAGCTGCGCGAGAACGAGCCGAAGATCAAGGAGTCCGACGCCAAGAAGACCGCGGCGGCCGAGAAGCGCCGGCGCGAGGTCGACGCGGCAGAGGCGAACGCCTGATGCCCATCGAGATCCAGCAGATCGACGTCGCCGAGGCCCAGCGCCGCATCGACGCCGGGGCCCGGCTCTACGACGTGCGTGAGCAGGGGGAGTGGGACGAGGTCCACGCTCCGCAGGCCACGCTCGTGCCGATGTCCGAGTTCGTGGACCGCTGGCAGGAGATCGACGGCGGCGACCAGCCGGCCATCATCGTCTGCCACTCCGGCGGCCGGTCCTCGCGCATCGTCGCGGCGCTCGAGCAGTCGGGTGTCCCGGCCGTCAACCTGTCCGGCGGCATGCTCGCCTGGGAGCAGGCGGGGGCACCGGTGGAGCGCGACGCCCAGGGCGAACCTCGTCACGGGCACTGACCGGGGACGCGTAGTCTTGTCGGATCGAGCTCGGATCGAGCTCTCGGACCGAGTCCTGGGAGGCGCATCATGACGGACACCCGCGAAGAGCCGTCCGCGCCGAGCCGCCCGGGCTCCGCCCCGCAGCCCGCGAGCCCGATCGGTCCGAACACCACCGGCAACCTCGGTTCCCTCCGCTCACTGCTGCCACGCCTGTTCTCGCGCGCGCAGCCGGCCGGTGCGGTGGACACCCTGATCCGCACGGTCCGGTCGCACCACCCCAAGGCCGACGTGACCCTCATCGAGCGCGCCTACTCGGTCGCCGAGCGCGCGCACGACGGGCAGAAGCGCAAGTCCGGTGAGCCGTACATCACGCACCCCGTCGCGGTCGCGCAGATCCTGGCCGACCTCGGCATCGGGACGATCACCATCGCTGCAGCGCTCCTGCACGACACCGTCGAGGACACCGACTACCAGCTCGACCAGCTGCGGGTGGACTTCGGCGACGAGATCGCGATGCTCGTCGACGGCGTCACCAAGCTCGACAAGGTCAAGTACGGCGACAGCGCACAGGCCGAGACCGTCCGCAAGATGGTCATCGCGATGTCGAAGGACATCCGAGTCCTCGTCATCAAGCTCGCCGACCGCCTGCACAACGCCCGCACCTGGGGCTTCGTCGAGTCCGCGTCTGCCACGCGCAAGGCGAAGGAGACGCTCGAGATCTACGCGCCCCTCGCGCACCGGCTCGGCATCCAGATGATCAAGCTCGAGCTCGAGGACCTGTCGTTCGCGGTCCTGCACCCGAAGCTCTACGTCGAGATCGACAGCCTGGTCAAGGAACGCCAACCGAAGCGCGAGCAGTTCGTCCAGAACGTCATCGGCACCCTCAAGAAGGACCTGAAGGCCGCCAAGGTCCGTGGTGACGTGATGGGTCGGCCGAAGCAGTACTACTCGATCTACCAGAAGATGATCGTGCGGGGTCGTGAGTTCGACGAGATCTACGACCTCGTCGGCATCCGCGTCCTCGTGCCCACCGTCCGCGACTGTTACGCCATGCTCGGCTCGGTGCACGCGCGGTGGACCCCGCTGCCCGGTCGCTTCAAGGACTACATCGCGACCCCCAAGTTCAACCTGTACCAGTCGCTGCACACCACGGTGCTCGGACCACAGGGCCGTGCGGTCGAGATCCAGATCCGCACGCACGAGATGCACCAGCGTGCCGAGTTCGGTGTCGCCGCCCACTGGAAGTACAAGCAGCGCGCTGCCGGCCGTGACGCCGGCACCTCGTCCACGACGGACGACCAGGACATGGCGTGGCTCGCCCACATCACCGACTGGCAGGCAGAGACCAGCGATCCGGGCGAGTTCCTCGATTCGCTCCGGTACGAGATCGGCGCCAAGGAGACGTACGTCTTCACGCCGCAGGGCAAGGTCATCGGTCTGCCCGCCGGAGCCACCCCGGTCGACTTCGCCTACGCCGTCCACACCGAGATCGGCCACCGCACGATGGGTGCGAAGGTCAACGGTCGCCTGGTCCCGCTCGAGAGCCAGCTCTCCAGCGGTGACGTGGTCGAGATCTTCACGTCGAAGAACCCCGACTCCGGCCCCTCGCAGGACTGGCTGCAGTTCGTCCGCAGCCCCCGCGCGCGCAACAAGATCAAGCAGTGGTTCACCAAGGAGCGCCGCGAAGAGGCGATCGAGCAGGGCCGCGACGCCATCGCGCGTGCGATGCGCAAGCAGAACCTGCCGCTCCAGCGCATCATGAGCCAGGACAGCATCGCCGAGGTCGCCTCGTCGATGCGCTACGAGGACGTCTCCGCGCTGTACGCCGCCATCGGCGAGGGCCACGTCTCGACCCAGTCGGTGATCGAGAAGGTCCTCGGGAACGTCCAGACCGAGACCGAGGCCGACGAACCCGAGCTCGCGTTCCCCCGCCAGGTCACCAGTCGCCAGCTGCGCACCAGCGACAGCGGCGTGCTGGTCCGCGGGGCGCCCGACATCCTCGTCAAGCTCGCGAAGTGCTGCACCCCGGTGCCGGGCGACCAGATCGTGGGCTTCATCACCCGTGGCCAGGGCGTCTCCGTGCACCAGTCGTCGTGCACCAACGTGAAGTCGCTCATGAACGAGCCCGACCGGATGATCGAGGTCGAGTGGGCCCCGTCGTCGAAGTCGGTGTTCCTGGTGCAGATCCAGATCGAGGCGCTCGATCGGTCTGGCCTGCTCAGCGACGTCACCCGAGTGCTGACGGATCACCACGTGAACATACTGTCCGCGACGGTGTCGACCTCGTCCGACCGCCTGGCGCTCAGCCGGTTCGTGTTCGAGATGGGGGACACCATCCACCTCGACCGTGTGCTCAACGCAGTGCGTCGCATCGACGCCGTCTACGACGTCTACCGCGTCAGCGCCGGCTAGTACCGGAGCAGGGCCCAGCGCCTCCCGGTCCGTTTCTCGGACGGTCACGACTCGTCGATTGCGGCCCCGCCGACCGACAGGTCGTGACCACTCGGCGGACGTGAGCGGGGTGCCCTGACCGCTCGCACCCGCCGGACCGGAGGCGCGTGGCGGCCCCGCCCCGCGCCTCCCGCCCGCGGACCGGTCACGACTCGTCGCGCGGGCACCGTCGACCGGTCACGAACCGTCGACTGCGACCCTGCCACCCGACAGTCCGAGACCACTCGGCGGACGCGAGCGGGATGTCCTGACCGCCCGCATTCGCCGGACCGGGAGGCGCGCGGCGGCCCCGACCCGCTCCTTCCGCCCATCGCCGGTCACGACTCGTCGCGCGGGCACCGTCGACCGGTCACGAACCGTCGATTGCGGCCCCGCCAACCGACAGTCCTTGTCCACTCGGCGGACGTGAGCGGAGTGTCCTGACCACCTGCACCCGCCACCGACGACCCCACCCACAAGCACTACCGGACAGCACCCCCAGCACCCCCGGCACCGTCCTGCACCGCACGCAACCGCCGCTCGGCCTGTCGCACCATGGGGATCGTGCCAAGAGCGGTCAGGCGTGTCCGCAGCTCGGCGGCGCTGACCGCTCCGATCGCGAGCAACCCGTGGACGGCCGACGCTTCAGCGGCGCCGAACGCACCCGCAGTCGGCCCCGGCATCCGCAGCAGGTCGATCGCGGTCCGCGCCGGCAGCGCGACCCGGAGCCGCGCCAGGACGACGGTGTCGTCGACGTCGATCCGGACCTCGCGCAGGCGCACCTCCGGGCCGACGTGCACGCGGACCTGCGGCGGGATGCACGCCTCGAGCGGCGCCGGCGGACGGGACACCGCACCCCAGATCCACGCGGCGGTCAGCGTGCAGGCGATCAAGCGTGCGTCGCGCAGCACCCAGCCAGCCGCGGCGGCACGCAACGACGGCGTCTGCGGTTCGGCGGGGGAGGCCCAGCACGGCCCGACCGCGACCAGTTCGCCGGCCAGGACCGCCGCCCGCAGTTCGGGTTCCGGCCAGTCGTCACTGGTCAGCAGTCGCGGGCGGGGCACCCGCACATCCTGCCCGACCTGCGGTCGCGACCGACAGGCCTGTGGACAAGCCCCGGACCGGCCGGGAGGCCCGTGGCGGGCCCGCACCGCGCCTCCAGGCGGTCACCGGTCACGTCAAGAGCGCGAAGCGCGTCGACGACGCTGCCACCTGACGGCAGCCTGCCGGGAGGCCGCGACGCGGCGCGTGCGCGCTCAGCGCAGGACGTCGGCGCGGTGGACGAGCGCCGCGGCGCCGATGAGCGGGCCGTCCTGCGACAGTCCCGTCGGCACGATCCGCACCTTCGTGACGAAGCCGAACTCGACACGCTCCGCCACGGCCTGCCGGGCGTACTCGAACAGGTCGGGCGTGACGTGCGAGAACCCGCCACCGATCGCGACGACCTCGAGGTCGACCAGGCTGGTGGCGGCGGCGATGGCCTGGCCCAGGGCTCGGCCGCTGCGCTTGACCGCGGCGACCGCGATCTCGTCGCCGGCGGCGTACGCGGCCGAGAGCTCTTCGCCGGTGGTGCCCGCGAAGCCCTGCCGACGGGCCCAGGCCACGGTCTTGGGGCCGCTGGCGATCGCCTCGAGGCAGCCGGTCCCGCCGCAGGCGCAGGGGTCGTCGTAGCCGCCACACTCGACGTGGCCGATGTGCCCGGCGTTCCCCGTCGGGCCGCTGACCGTGCGGCCGTGCAGGATGAGCCCGCCGCCGACACCGGTGGAGACGATCATGCCCATGACGTGGTCGGAGCCCTGGGCAGCCCCGACCCAGTGCTCGGCGAGCGTGATCGCCAGGCCGTCCATGCGGAGCGTCACCGGCACGTTCTCCGGCACGAGGGCCGCGATCCGGTCGCGCAGCGGGTGGCCCCGCCACACGGGCATGTTGAGCGGCGAGACCAGACCGTGTTCCTCGTCGACCGGGCCGGCGGAGCCGACGCCGACGCCGACGAGCGTCGTGTCCGCGGGCAGTGCGCCGAGCGCGGCCGTGACGACCTCGTCGACGGCGGCCTGCAGCTCGTCCGAGGTGCGCTGCGGCCCCGTGGGGCTGCGGAACCGCGTCGCGGGCAGCACGACCCCCTGGTCGGTGACGAGCGCGGCCTCGACCTTCGTGCCGCCGAGGTCGACGGCCAGGGCGAGGGCGGGGGACTGGGGTGCGGTGCTGGACATGCGCGCTCCGATGCGGCGGTCTGGAGGCCCGGTGCGCGTCACCGACGCGTCGTCGCGTCCGGTGGGCGCCGGCCTGGTCGTGGTGGGTCGTGGTGGGTCGGGCTGGGTGGGATGGACTCAGCCGGGTGGGCTCAGCCGTGTCCGCTCAGTAGGACGTCGTGTCGTCGCCGAGCGCCGACGCGGCGCCCGTCTCGGCGCGGTGCGCGACCTCGTCGAGGATGCGGGCCGAGGCGCTCGTGCCGATGCGATTCGCGCCCGCCTCGACCATCTCGAGCAGGGTGTCGAGGCCGCGGACGCCGCCGGAGGCCTTCACGCCGGTGTCGGCACCGACCGTGCGGCGCATCAGGGCGATGTGCTCGGCGGTCGCGCCGCCGCCGGCGAACCCGGTCGAGGTCTTCACGAACGCGGCACCGGCGGTCTGCGCCGCACGCGAGGCAGCGACGATCTCGTCGTCGGTCAGGAAGGCGGTCTCGAGGATCACCTTGACGACGGTGTCCCCGGCGGCGTCGACGACCGCGCGGACGTCCTGCTCGACGCGCTGCCAGTCGCCCGACTTCGCGGCGCCGATGTTCTGCACCATGTCCAGCTCGAAGGCGCCGTCGGCCAGGGCCTGCAGCGACTCGGCGACCTTCGCCGCGGTCGACGTGGTGCCGTGCGGGAACCCGATCACGGTGCCGACACCGACGCCGGTGCCCGTCAGGCGCTCGACGGCGTGCGCAACGTCGCTCGGACGGACACAGACGCTGAAGACGCGGTGGGCGGCGGCTTCGTCGAGCTGGGCGTCGACGTCCGCGCGGGTGAGTTCGGGCTTCAGGATCGCGTGGTCGATGAGGCCGCGGACGGCATCGGCGGTGACGGGGAAGGCTGCGTTGTCCACCCGGCAAGCCTACCCGTCAGGCGTGCCGCGTAGCGTGCAGGGCATGCAGGTCCTCGTCACCGGCGCCACCGGGTACATCGGTGGTCGTCTCGTCCCTCGTCTCCTCGAAGCCGGCCACTCCGTCCGGGTGTTCGTGCGCAACCCCCGGAAGCTCCAGGACGTCCCGTGGAGCAGCGACGTGGACGTCGCGGAAGGCGACCTCCAGGACGCCGACGCGGTCCGCGCCGCCGTCGACGGGGTCGAGGCGGTCTACTACCTGGCCCACGCGATGGGCGCCGACGGCGACTTCGAGTCGGCCGAACACGAGGCCGCCGAGACCATGGCGCACGAGGCGAAGACGGCGGGGGTCAGCCGGTTCGTCTACCTGGGCGGGCTGCACCCCGACGGCGAGCTGTCCAAGCACCTCCGCAGCCGCAAGGAGGTGGGGGAGATCCTCCTCGGCTCCGGTGTGCCCACCGTGGCGTACCAGGCCGGCGTCGTGATCGGCTCGGGCAGCACCTCGTTCGAGATGATCCGGCACCTCACCGACGTCCTGCCGTGGATGCCTGCGCCGCGCTGGGTCCGCAACCGCATCCAGCCGATCGCGGTGCGCGACGTCCTCTACTACCTGGTGGCCGCCCTGGACGTCCCCGCCGACGTCAACCGCACCTTCGACATCGGTGGCCCCGACGTCCTGCGGTACGGCCAGATGCTGAACGGCTACGCGGTCGAGGCGAAGCTGCCGCAGCGCCCGATCACCGTGCTGCCGGTGCTCACCCCGCGGCTCGCCGCGCACTGGTTCAACGTCGTCACCCCGATCCCGCGCAAGCTCGCGACGCCCATCATCGAGTCGCTGCAGTTCGAGTGCGTCCAGCGCGAGCACGACATCGACGACGTCGTACCGAAGCCCGAGGGCGGGCTCACCTCGTACCGTCGGGCCGTCCGCCTCGCGCTCAACAAGATGCGCACCGGCCAGGTGCAGACCAGCTGGCGGAGCGCGACGCTCTCCAGCGCCTCCGCCGACCCGATGCCGAACGACCCCGACTGGGCCGGGCACACCGTCTACGTCGACGACCGCAAGCGGCACTCGAGTGCCTCCGCCGCGGACGTCTGGCGTGTCGTCGAGTCGATCGGTGGCGACAACGGCTGGTACTCGTTCCCGCTCGCCTGGGTCGCCCGCGGCTGGATGGACAAGATCGCCGGTGGCGTCGGACTGAACCGTGGCCGTCGCGACCAACAGCGCCTCGAGCAGGGCGACGCGCTCGACTGGTGGCGCGTCGAACGGCTCGAGCGCGGCCGGTACCTGCGGCTCCGTGCCGAGTTCAAGTCGCCGGGCCGCGCGTGGCTCGAGATGACCGTCACGCCGAACCCCGAAGGCGGCAGCGACTACCGCCAGCGGGCGATCTACTTCCCGCAGGGACTCGCCGGACGCCTGTACTGGTACGGCATCCTGCCGTTCCACGGCATCATCTTCCCCGGTATGGTCGAGCGCATCACCGCCGCCGCCGAGCGGGAGTCCGACCAGACCGAGTCCACGCAGCGCAACCGGACGCAGCAGACCGGGACCCCCGAGCCGGCGCACGAGGAGGCAGCATGACCGACGACCGCAGCCCCGTCCTCTTCCTGGGGGACAGCATCACCGAACAGGGCGACTGGGACACCTGGCTCCCCGACGAGCACACGCTGAACCAGGGCATCGGTGGCGACACGACCGACGGCGTGCTGACGCGACTCGACGCCGTCGTCGCCGAGCAGCCCGAGGTGATCGTGCTGCTCATCGGCACGAACGACTTCGGCGGCCACCGCGCCAGCGCCGAGCACGTGGTCCGCAACGTCGAGACCGCGCTCGTCACGCTCCGCCGTGAACTGCCGGGTGTCCGCCTGCTGCTCGTCTCGATCCTGCCGCGGCAGTCCGAGTACGCCGCGAAGATCGAGCAGGCGAACCGGCACCTGCGCCAGTTCGTCGCCACCTGCCACGCCCAGTACCTCGACGCCTGGCCCGCCCTGGCAGACGGCGACCACCTGGACGCCCGCTTCACCGAGGACGGCCTGCACCTGACCGAGGACGGCTACCGCGCGTTCGTCGGTGAACTCGTGCCGGCCCTCGAGCGGGTCCGTGAGCTGCCGCCGATGTCGCGGTCGATCCAGGCGATCACCATCGACGGCGACTCGGACTGATGGCCGCACGCAAGGGGCGGCCCCCGGTGGGGTCGTCGCAACACGGCGTGCCCGCGGGATCCTCGCGACCCGCGGCCGCCGCACCGGCCGCCCGCGCACGCGAGACGCCGCCGTTCACCCGGCCGGCGCTGGCGCCCGGGTTGATCGCTGCGATCGTGCTCCTGGCGTGCGTCGCCATCGTGGACTCGTCGGGGTTCGTCTTCGCCCGCTGGGGCGTCACCGTCCTCGCGTTGATCGTGCTCGTCTTCACGGTGCGGGGGAAGGTCTGGTGGGCCGCGCTGCTCATGGTCGCCGTCGCGGTCTGCTGGAACCCGCTCGTCACGGTGCCGATCCCGGGGCAGGTGTGGGCGGGCCTGCAGCTGGTGGCCGCCGCGCTGTTCATCGTGGTGGGCATCGTGGTCAAGGTGCCCCGCGAGACCGACGGACGGTAGGATCGGCAGGTCGGGTACAGGACCCGGCCGCACGACCCGAAGGGCATGGATGAACGACGAGACCGAGCCGGTGACCGAGAGTCCTCTGCTGAACCCTCGACCGTCCTCCGGCGGTCTCGACCGATCCGACGTCGTCGTCCGCAAGGGACGACTGACCCTGATCAACGGACACCTCACGCCGCAGCAGTCGATGATCGAGGACCTGCTGTTCCTCGACGACGCACTCACCGCGGCTGACGTCGACCACCTCCTCATCCGCGGGAACGACCAGCGTCCGGTGATCGCCCTGGACGAGCGTGACCGCCAGCGAGCCGAGAGCGCCGTGATGTCGGCCGCCGTCAACGAGCCGTTCTACGCGAAGCCCCCGGGCAAGCCGGCAGTGCTCGTGCAGGACGACGGACTCGGCTCCGTCGAGGAACCCGTGCTCCGTGTGTTCCGCCCGCGCCTCGAGCCCCTCGGACGCCTGCGCTACGGCGCCGAGACCAGCGTCCAGCTCGAGTTCTGGCGCGTCACCGACACCGAGGTCCTCGCACCCGTCGAGAACGCCCTGATGCGTCGCAGCCTGCCGATCGACGAGTTCGTCCTCGTCGACATCGAGCGCTACGGCCGCACCTGGCGCACCGTCGAGCACATGTTCGACGACCACGTCTCGGACATCCGGTTCCCGATCGACATCGTCTTCTCGTGGGTCGACGGCAACGCCATCGAGTACCAGCGCGCCCGCCAGGCTGCACAGTCGAACGCCGTCCTGGGCGAGGGCGACGACGCTCCCGCCCGCTTCCGCCAGATCGACGAACTGAAGTACGCGCTGCGCTCGGTCCATACCTTCGCGCCGTGGATCCGCCAGATCTACATCGCCACGGACTCGCCTGCGCCGCACTGGCTCGCCGACCACCCGAAGGTCCGGATCGTCCGCAGCGAGGAGTTCTTCGCCGACCCGTCCGTGCTGCCGACGCACAACTCGCAGGCCGTCGAGTCGCAGCTGCACCACATCCCGGGCATCAGCGAGCACTTCATCTACTCGAACGACGACATGTTCTTCGGCCGGCTGGTCGACCCCTCGGTGTTCTACAGCCCGGGGTCGGTCACGAAGTTCATCCTCGCGTCGACCCGGATCGGCCTCGGTTCCAACAACCCGGCACGCAGCGGCTTCGAGAACTCCGCCCGGGTCAACCGCGGCCTCCTGCAGCAGCGCTTCGGCGCGGTGACGACCCGCCACCTCGAGCACGCGCCGACGCCCCTGCGTGCGTCGATCATGACCGAGATGGAGCACGAGTTCGCCGACGAGTTCGCGGCCACTGCAGCGTCACGCTTCCGCGCCGCCGACAACATCTCGGTGACGAACTCGCTCTACCACTACTACTCGCTGCTCACCGGCCGGGCGATCATCCAGGAGAACTCCTCCGTCGGGTACATCGACACGACCATGGTCTCCGGACTCAAGGCGCTCGACGACCTGCTGAAGAAGCGGAACGTGGACTTCTTCTGCCTCAACGACGGCAGCTTCCCGGAGGTCAGCGACGAGGAGCGCACGCAGCGCGTGACGGACTTCCTGGAGCGGTACTTCCCGTTCCCCGCGCCCTGGGAGCGCCCCAGCGCGTAGGACGCGCCAGCGGCCTGCTGGGGCGCTCCGGGCGAGCCTGCGAGCCGGGTCCCACGGTGCGCGTAGGACGCGCCAGCGGCCTGCTGGGGCGCTCCGGGCGAGCCTGCGAGCCCGGAGCCGGAACCCGGCCACGCGTGTCGGCCGCAGCCGCACGCCGACCGGTCACGACACCCCGCGACCTGCGCGCCGACTGGTCACAAGCCGTCGGCCTCGCGGTCGGCAGCCGACGGAACGTGACCACGCGACGCACCACGTGCGGTGGGTCGCGACCATCCCGCAAGGCTGGAGGCCCGTGGCGCGTCCGCCACGGGCCTCCAGTCCGTCCGTGGCGCGCGGTCAGGACACCCCGTCGGCCGCCCGCCCAGCGGTCACGAACCGTCGCTTGCGGGATCACCACGCGACGGAACGTGACCCCGCGACGCACCACGTGCGGTGGGTCGCGACCACCCGCGAGCCTGGAGGCCCGTGGCGCGCCCGCCACGGGCCTCCAGTCCGTCCGGCGTGCCGTCCGGACGTGCGTGCCCGCGCGCGGTCAGGAGACCCCGTCGGCCGCCCGCCCACCGGTCACGACCCGTCGCTTGCCGGGCCGCCAGACGACGGAACGTGACCACGCGACGCACCACCCGCGGGGAGTCATGACCGCCCACGCCCACCCCGCTTCGTGAGCAGAAGAGGTCGGGTCCGCGTGACGGACCCGACCTCTTCTGCACGCGAAGTGCGGAGTGCTACCGGTGCACGGGGGAGACGGGCACCGAGTCGAGCGTGAAGACCGGGATGCTCGAGGTGACCGGTGCGGGCTCCACGGCTGCGGGGATCGTCACGCCGTGTGCCGCGAGCTTCGCCTCGGTCTCGAGAGCGGAGACGGGCTGCCCGACGGTGGCGTAGTGCCCGATCGGCACGACGGAGTGGACGACGTTGTGGCCGTACACGTGCACGAGGTTGAACGACTGCGCGCCGTCCCGGCCGCGGGTGCCGCCCTGGTACTCCGTGAGGTCCTGCGTGTAGCAGGTCGCACTGGCGACGGACACCGGGATGCCGGCGAATACGGCGCTGGTCGAGTAGTGCAGGTGCCCGGCGATGATGGCGAGGACGTCACTGCCCTCGACGACCTCGGCCAGGGCCTGCTGGTCGCGCAGTTCGACGAGGACGGTGAGGTCCTGCACGCTCGGCACGGGCGGGTGGTGCATCGCCAGGATGGTGCCGTGCGGTGCCGCCTCGGACAGGACCTCGGCGAGCCAGTCGAGCTGCTCGGGGGAGACCTCGCCGTGGTGGTGACCGGGCACACTCGTGTCGAGGGTGATCACACGGAGACCGTTGACGTCGTACACGAAGTCGACCGGGCGGTCGGTGGGCTGCAGGCCGAAGAGCTCCCGGCGGAAAGCGCCGCGCTCGTCGTGGTTGCCCATCGCCCAGATCACCTGCGCACCGATGCGCTCGGCCGCCGGCTCCAGTATCGCGCGGACGCGGGCGTACGCACCCGGCTCGCCCTTGTCGGCCACGTCGCCGGTGACGACGATCGCTTCGGGACGCGTGCCCGAGGCTTCGATGTCCGCGACGATCTGCGTGAGCCGCGCGGCGGAGTCGACATCGCCGTAGAGATCACGATCCCCGGATACGAGGTGCGTGTCGCTGAGGTGGAGGAGGAAGTGGTTCGGCCTGGGGTGTTCGGCCGTCCGGCTGTCCATCGGGGTCTCATTCCGTTGGCGGATGCGTGGTGCAACACGTTGCCACACCGTCCTGGACGAGTCCAGCACGTGACGGTGAACCAGCCGTGAACTGGGGGCGGCGTGTTGCCCTGTGCACGAAGAAACCCCCGCCACTTGGTGACGGGGGTTGCTTCGTGTGCCTCGGATCAGTGATCCCCGGGGCCGACCTGGGGAGCCTGGTGGCCACCCTCGAGGTTCGGGCCGTGGTGCGCGGCGTGCGCTGCCTCGAGCTCGGCCTTCGAGACCGGCTCGATGCGGTCCTCGAAGAAGAAGCGGGAGACGCCGGCGCGGACCTTCTGCAGACCCGTGATCTTGCCCTTGGCGTTCGGGCGGATCATCAGCGGCTTGTACTCGTTGAACTGCAGGAGCTTCCACCGCTCGTACTCGTCGAGCTGCTCGTGCACCTCGATGTACTCACCGTGGGGGAGTCGGACGATGCGGCCCGACTCGTACCCGTGCAGGACGATCTCGCGGTCCTTCTTCTGGAGGGCGAGGCAGACACGCTTCGTGATCCAGAAGGCGATGAACGGACCGAGGACCGTCGTCGCCTGGATCACGTGGATCACGTGTTCGATCGACACCAGGAAGTGCGTCGCGATGATGTCCGACGAGGCTGCTGCCCAGAGGCTCGCGTAGAGCGTGATGCCAGCGGCACCGAACGCGGTGCGCGTCGGGGCGTTGCGCGGACGATCGAGGATGTGGTGCTCACGCTTGTCGCCCGTGACCCACGCCTCGATGAAGGGGTAGAGCAGGATCGCCAGGATGAGCAGCACCAGGACCGCGATCGGCGCCAGGATGTTGAACGACACCGTGTAGCCGAACCACACGACCTCCCAGTGCGGCGGCACCAGACGCAGCGCGCCGTCGGCGAAGCCGATGTACCAGTCGGGCTGGGTACCGGCGGACACCGGGGAGGGGTCGTACGGGCCGTAGTTCCAGATCGGGTTGATCGTGAACAGCGACGCGATGAGGGCCAGGATGCCCGCGACGATGAAGAAGAAGCCACCGGCCTTCGCGGCGAACGCCGGGAGGATCGGGACGCCGACGACGTTCTCGTTGGTCTTGCCCGGACCGGCGAACTGGGTGTGCTTGTTGATCACGACGAGCACGAGGTGGACACCGAGCACCGCGACGAGGATCGCCGGCAGCAGCAGGATGTGCAGCGTGTACAGGCGGCCGACGATGTCGGTACCCGGGAACTCGCCACCGAAGAGCAGGTAGGCGATCCACACGCCGATGACCGGGACACCCTCGATCATGCCGACGATGATCCGCAGGCCGTTTCCGGAGAGCAGGTCGTCGGGGAGCGAGTATCCGGTGAAGCCCTCGGCCATGGCGAGGACCCAGAGCAGGAAGCCGAAGACCCAGTTGAGCTCACGCGGCTTGCGGAAGGCACCGGTGAAGAACACGCGGGCCATGTGCAGCATGATCGACGCCACGAACAGCAGGGCTGCCCAGTGGTGGACCTGACGGACGAAGAGCCCGCCACGGATGTCGAACGAGATGTCGAGCGTGGACTGCAGCGCCGTCGACATCGCAACACCCTTGAGCGGGACGTACGAGCCGTTGTAGATGACCTCGGTCATGGACGCCTGGAAGAAGAACGTCAGGAAGGTCCCGGAGAGCAGCACGACGACGAAGCTGTACAGCGCCACCTCGCCGAGCATGAAGCTCCAGTGGTCCGGGAAGATCTTCCGGCCGACTTCCTTGACGAGGCCCGAGATGCTGGTGCGCTCGTCGATGTAGTTCGAGACCCCGCCGATGATGCGGGATCCGCGCTCCGGTGCCGGCTTGTTCGTCGACGTGTTCGGTGCGGTGGTGGTGGTGCTGGTCATCAGCGTTCACGCTCCCAGAAGGACGGTCCGACCGGCTCGTGGAAGTCGCTCTGGGCAACCAGGTAGCCGTCGTCGTCGATCGCGATAGGAAGTTGGGGGAGGGGGCGTGCTGCCGGACCGAAGATGACCTCGCAGTTGTTCGAGACATCGAAGGTGGACTGGTGGCACGGGCACAGCAGGTGGTGCGTCTGCTGTTCGTAGAGCGCGACAGGGCACCCGACGTGGGTGCAGATCTTGGAGTACGCGACGATGCCGTCGTAGCCCCAGTTCTCGTGGCCCTTGGACGGGTTGAGGTCCTTCGGGTCGAGACGCATCAGGAGGACGGAGGCCTTCGCCTTCTCCTCGAGCATGTGCTCGGACTCGAGCATGCCCTCGGGGATGACGTGGAACACCGAACCGATGGTGACGTCGGAGGCCTTGATCGGAAGACCCGTCGGGTCCTTCGTCAGGCGCAGGCCCTGCTTCCAGAAGGTGTGACGGAGCAGCTCGTTCGGGTCCTCGGCCGGAGCGAGGTCACGGACCAGGACGATGCCGGGGAGCGGGAACGCGGCCAGAGCACCGATCATCGAGTTGCGGATCAGCTTGCGACGGCTGAAGCCCGACTCCTTGTCGGCGAGCTGGAACGCCTCGACCGCCTTGGCGCGGGTCTCGTCGGTGCCGCGGGTGCCGTGGCGGAGCTCCGTGATCTCACGGTCGACGACGAGCGACTTCGACCAGTAGACGGCACCGAGACCGAGGGCGAGGAGCGCGAGGGCGATCGACAGGCCAAGGAAGAGGTTCGCGGTGCGGACCGTCCCGAAGTCGCTCGGGTCGATCGGGAAGGCGATGTACGCGGCGATCGACAGGACGCTGCCGACGATCGACAGGTAGAAGTAGGCGGCGACCTGGCGCTCGGCCAGACGCTGCTTCTTCGGGTCGACGTCGGTGCGACGCGGACGGTGCGGCGGCTCGCCCGGGTTCTCGAACGGGTCGACGGGGAGGACCGCGATCCCGGGGGAGGTGGTCGTGCCGTGCTTCTCGACAGCCGAGGACGAGTTCAGCGTCTCGTCGTCGTGCTCTGCCATGGTGTTCCCTTCAGTGTCGTTCGACACGGACGATCAGTTGGACTTCGCGGTCAGCCAGACGGTCATCGCGACGACCGCCCCGAGTCCGAAGATCCAGATGAACAGACCCTCGGCGACCGGCCCCAGGGAGCCGAGTGCGAAGCCACCGGGGGACTTGTTGTCCTGCACGTACTTGAGGTACGTGATGATGTCGGCCTTCTGCTCCGGCGTCAGGTTCAGGTCGTTGAAGACCGGCATGTTCTGCGGGCCGGTGAGCATGGCCTCGTAGATGTGCTTGCCGGAGACCGTCTCGAGGTTCGGGGCGTACTTGCCCTCGGTCAGGGCACCGCCGGCGCCGGCCACGTTGTGGCACATGGCGCAGTTGATGCGGAACAGCTCGGCACCTTCGGCGGCGTCGCCGTCCTCACCGTTGGTGAGTTCGGTGGACGGGACCGACGGGCCGGGGCCGAGGGAAGCGACGTACTGCGCGAGCGCGTCGACCTGCTCGTCCGTGAACTGCGCGGGCTTCTCTTCTGCCTGCGGACCCTGTGCGGCCATCGGCATGCGGCCGGTGCCGACCTGGAAGTCGACCGACGCGGCGCCGACACCGATGAGGGACGGACCCTCGCTCGTGCCCTGCGCGGAGAGACCGTGGCAGGTGGCGCAGTTCGACGCGAAGAGCTTCTCGCCCTCGTTCACCTGCGACTGGCTCGAGGTGGCGAGGGTGCTCGTGCTGTCGTCGGCGTTCGCCGTGGAGCTGAACAGTGCGTACGCGCCACCGGTGGTCATGAGACCAACGACGATGAGCGACACGGTCGCCATCGGTGAACGGCGGCCCTTCTTGGACTTGGTTCTGTTGAACATGTGCTGGGGGGTGTCCAGTTCCTACTTGAGAAGGTAGATGACGGCGAAGAGGAAGATCCACACGACGTCGACGAAGTGCCAGTAGTACGACACGACGATGGCGGTGGTCGCTTCCTTGTGGCCGAAGTTCTTGGCGGCGAAGCCGCGGCCGAGCGTCAGCAGGAAGGCGATGAGGCCACCGGTCACGTGGAGGCCGTGGAACCCGGTGGTCATGTAGAACGCCGAGCCGTACGCGCTGGAGGAGAGCGTGACGCCCTCGTGCCACAGGTTGGCGTATTCGAAGATCTGGCCGCAGACGAAGATCGCACCCATCGCGTAGGTGACGAAGAACCACTCCGTCATGCCCCAGTGGCGCGGGTTCCAGCTCGTCCGGTGCACCTGGAAGCGCTCCGCGGCGAACACGGCGAACTGGCAGGCGAAGCTGGACAGCACCAGGATGATCGTGTTCACGGAGGCGAAGGGCACCTCGAGCTTCGTGGTCTCGGTCGCCCAGAGCTCAGGGGACGTGCTGCGGAGCGTGAAGTAGATCGCGAACAGGCCGGCGAAGAACATGACCTCGCTGCCCAGCCACACGATCGTCCCCACGGCCACGGCGTTCGGCCTGTTGAGGGCCGGACCGCTGGCTGATCTGGAGAGAGAGGTGCTAGTCACGTCCTCCATTATGGCCGAAACCCCCGACAGTGTTTTCGCAGGAGACTGGCGGGTCTCTCGAATTCACTACGATCGATCCATGCCTGACGCACTTTCTTGGCCAGCAGTGATCAGCGCGCTCATGGCGCGCGAGGACCTGACGATCAGGCAATCCACATGGGCCATGGAGGAGATCGTCCACGGGCGTGCCACCCAGGCCCAGATCGCGGCCTTCGCCGTGACGCTCCGCGCGAAGGGCGAGACCGTCGACGAGGTCGTCGGATTCCGTGACGCGATCCTCGACGCCGCGGTTCCGCTCGACGTCGACCCGATGGCGCTCGACATCGTCGGTACCGGCGGCGACGTGGTCGGCACCGTGAACGTCTCGACGATGGCGGCGATCGTGATCGCCGCTGCCGGGGTCCCCGTCGTCAAGCACGGCAACAAGGCCAGCTCGTCGAAGTCCGGGTCGAGCGACGTGCTCGCCGCCCTCGGACTCGATCTCACGATGGACGCCGCGCGTGTCGCGGACACGTTCCGGCGTGTCGGGCTGACCTTCGCCTTCGCCAACGCGTTCCACCCCGGTTTCGCCCACGCAGGCCCCGTGCGGCGGGAGATCGGCGTCCCGACGGTGTTCAACTTCCTCGGTCCGCTCGTCAACCCCGCACGGTGCGAGGCCAACGCCGTCGGCGTCGCCCAGCTCGAACTCGTGCCGATCATCACGGGCGTGTTCCAGACGCGCGGGGCGACCGCACTCGTGTTCCGAGGCGACGACGGACTCGACGAGCTGACCACCACCGGGCACAGCCACATCTGGGAGGTCACCGGCGGCCGTGTGACCGAACACGACCTCGACCCACGGGACCTCGGCATCGCCCGCGCCCGGACGGAGGACCTGCTCGGTGGCGACCCCGAGCACAACGCCGCCGTCGTCCACCGACTGCTGGCGGGGGAGACCGGACCCGTCCGCGACATCGTCCTGCTGAACGCCGCGGCCGGGCTCGTCTCGTTCCGACTGGCACAGGACCCGAACGAGGCCGACCGCCCGATCCTGCAGCGCTTCCGCGAGCAGCTCGTCGTCGCCGCCGAGGCGATCGACTCCGGCGCCGGTGCGCGCAAACTGGCTGATTGGGTCGGCGCAGCTCCCGCAGCGTAGTCCACGCCGCCCCCGCCCCCGCGCACCGTGCGCGGTGCGCCAGCCGGTGCGAGCCTGACGGCTCGGTGCTGCGCCACGAGCGCGCACCCGGCGGTCACCGCTGCACCCGGTGAACAAACCAGCACCGTGCCGTGCCGGCAACCCCACGCCGGACCGGAGGGCCGTGGTGTGCCCGCCCCGCGCCTCCAGTCCGCACCGTGCGCGGTCCGCGATCCCGTGCAGCTTCCGCGAGAGCCGCACCGTGCGCGGTGCGTCACCCGGTGCGAGCCTGACGGCTCGGTGCTGCGCCACGAGCGCGCACCTGACGGTCACCGCTGCACCCGGTGAGCAAACCCGCACCGTGCCGTACCGGCAACCCCACGCCGGGCCGGAGGGCCGTGGTGAGCCAGCCCCGCGCCTCCAGTCCGCACCGTGCGCGGTCCGCGATCCCGTGCAGCTTCCGCGAGAGCCGCACCGTGCGCGGTGCGCCAGCCGGTGCGAGCCTGACGGCTCGGTGCTGCGCCACGAGCGCGCACCCGGCGGTCACCGCTGCACCCGGTGGACAAACCCGCACCGTGCCGTACCGGCAGCCCCCAACGACCCGACGACGCGCCGACGGGCCGACGGGCCGACCGCGACCGACCCGCAGGAGACGCAACGCACTGGAGGCCCGGTGCCGGTTCCTGGAACCGGCACCGGGCCTCCCGTCGGTGCGATCAGTGCACGCGGTCAGCGTGCGCGTGCGGTGTTACTGCACGTCCTCGTCGACCCAGTCGAAGGTCTTCGTGACGGCCTTCTTCCACAGGCGGAGCGTCCGCTCGCGCTCGGCGGCGTCGAGCTGCGGCTCCCAGCGCTTGTCCTCCTGCCAGTTGGCACGGAGCTCGTCGAGGTTGGCCCAGAACCCGACCGCGAGACCGGCGGCGTAGGCCGCACCGAGCGCCGTCGTCTCCGCGACGACCGGGCGGACGACCGGCACGTTGAGCATGTCGGCCTGGAACTGCATGAGCTCGCTGTTCGCGGTCATGCCGCCGTCGACCTTGAGCTCGGTCAGGTCCACACCGGAGTCGGCGTTGACCGCGTCGAGCACCTCGCGGGTCTGCAGCGCCGTCGCCTCGAGGGCAGCACGCGCGATGTGGCCCTTGTTGACGAAGCGGGTCAGGCCGACGATCGCGCCGCGGGCATCGGGACGCCAGTACGGCGCGAAGAGCCCGGAGAACGCGGGCACGAAGTACACGCCGCCGTTGTCCTCGACGGTCTTGGCCAGCGCCTCGACCTCCGGGGCGCTGCCGATCAGGCCGAGGTTGTCGCGGAGCCACTGGATGAGCGAGCCCGTGACGGCGATCGAGCCCTCGAGGGCGTAGTGCGTCTCCTGGTCGCCGAGCTTGTAGCCGACGGTGGTGAGCAGGCCGTTCTCGGAGCGGACGATCTCGGTACCGGTGTTGAAGATCAGGAAGTTGCCGGTGCCGTAGGTGTTCTTCGACTCGCCCTGGTCGAACGCGGCCTGGCCGAAGGTCGCGGCCTGCTGGTCGCCGAGGATGCCGGCGATCGGGACCTCGCGCAGCAGGCTCGAGGACTCGACGTGGCCGTAGACCTCGGAGGAGCTGACGATCTCGGGGAGCATCGACTTCGGCACACCGAAGTCGGCGAGGATGTCGTCGCGCCACTGGAGCGTCTCGAGGTCCATGAACAGCGTGCGGGACGCGTTCGTGACGTCGGTCTTGTGCACGCCGCCGTCGACGCCACCGGTCAGGTTCCAGAGGACCCAGGTGTCGGTGGTGCCGAAGAGCAGGTCGCCCGCCTCGGCCTTCTCACGCGCACCCTCGACGTTCTCGAGGATCCACATGATCTTGGTGCCGGCGAAGTAGGTCGCGAGCGGCAGGCCGACGATGGCCTTGTACTTGTCCGTGTCGCCGTCGGCGAGCTTGTCGACGAGGGCCTGCGTGCGGGTGTCCTGCCAGACGATCGCGTTGTAGATCGGCTTGCCGGTGGTCTTGTCCCAGACGACGGCGGTCTCGCGCTGGTTGGTGATGCCGACGGCTGCGACGTCGTGGCGCGTGATGTCGGCACGCGACAGTGCCTGACCGATCACCTCGCGGGTGTTGTCCCAGATCTCGGCGGGGTCGTGCTCGACCCACCCGGCGCGCGGGAAGATCTGCTCGTGTTCCTTCTGCCCGGTCGAGATGATCGAACCGGAGTGGTCGAACACGATTGCTCGGGTCGAGGTCGTGCCCTGGTCGATGGCGACGATGTAGTCGGCCATTGGTGCTCCTTACGGGTGTGTTCGGTGCGGGTGCGTGGTCGGTCGTGCGGAACGGCCGCCCACGCCTTCGGGGTGGGGGTGGGTCAGCTGACGACGGGCAGCAGGGCGACGGACAGGCCGGCAGCGAGGGCGCCACCGATCAGGGGTCCGACGACCGGCACCCAGGCGTAGGCCCAGTCGCTCGAGCCCTTGCCCTTGATGGGCAGGAAGGCGTGCGCGATGCGCGGGCCGAGGTCACGGGCCGGGTTGATGGCGTAGCCGGTGGGACCACCGAGGCTGACACCGATCGCGATCACGAGGAAGGCGACGGGGATGGCGCCGAGGTCCGTGGGGGTCCCGCCGTTGGTGAAGGCGAGGACGACGAAGACCAGGACGAAGGTGCCGATGATCTCGGTGACGAGGTTCCAGCCGTACGAGCGGATCGCGGGGCCGGTCGAGAAGACCCCGAGCTTGGCGGCCGCGTCGGGCTCCTCGTCGAAGTGCTGCTTGTACGCGAGCCAGACGATGACGGCACCGATGACCGCACCGATCACCTGGGCGATCCAGAAGAGGAACATCTCGCCGACGGTGATCTTGCCGAGGATCGCCTGCGCGAGGCTGACGGCCGGGTTGAGCTGGCCACCGGACTTGTAGGCCACGGTGGCACCGGCGAAGACCGCGAAGCCCCAGCCGATCGTGACCATGAGGAAGCCGGCTCCGAAGCCCTTGGACTTCGCCAGCGAGACGGCGGCGACGACGCCGCCACCCAGGATGATGAGCATCGCCGTACCGACGAGCTCGGACAGGAACTTGACGCCGATGTCGTCCATCGGTGACCTCCAGTGCGTGAGGTGGGGGTCCGGCCGTGGTGCGCCGCACTCCCCGTTGAGTGATTGAGGCCAACCATAGTGACGACGCTCACGGCCGGGTGGTGAATTCGTGAGCGGAGAGCGGGATCGTGCACGAACGTGCAGGGCGAGTGTCCCCAGCACGATCCGGAGCCGGTGACGCGTCCTCGGTGTGCTGCACGAACGTGCATCCCCGCCGGACGGCTGGCCGTGCCGCCGATGTAGATTGGGCGCACTCCGGTCGACGACGCGCGGTGTGACCGCCACGGCTCGACCCCGTACCCGTGGAGGCACCGCATGAAGAAGCTCATCAACGACCCGCAGGCCGTGGTCGAGGAGACCGTCCGGGGGTTCGCCCGGGCACACGCCGGACACGTCGTGCTGGTCGAGGACCCGATCCACCTGCACCGCGCCGACGCCCCCGTGGCCGGCAAGGTCGGCATCGTCAGCGGTGGTGGCAGCGGGCACGAGCCACTGCACGCCGGCTTCGTCGGGTACGGCATGCTCGACGCCGCCGTCCCCGGTCCGGTGTTCACGAGCCCGACCCCCGACCCGATCGTCGCCGCGACGAAGGCCGTCGACGGCGGTGCCGGCGTGCTGCACATCGTGAAGAACTACACCGGCGACGTGCTGAACTTCGAGACCGCCGCAGAGCTGGCCGCGATGGACGACGTCCGGGTCGAGTCCGTTGTGGTGGACGACGACGTCGCCGTGCAGGACTCCCTGTTCACCGCCGGTCGTCGCGGTGTCGCCGGGACCGTCGTGGTGGAGAAGTGCGCCGGTGCCGCCGCGGAACGCGGGGACGATCTGGACGCGGTCGCCGCCGTGGCCCGGCACGTCAACGACGTCACGCGCTCGATGGGGCTCGCGCTCGCCTCGGGCACCGTCCCGCACGCGGGGGAGCCGTCCTTCGTACTCGCTGACGACGAGGTCGAGCTCGGCATCGGCATCCACGGCGAGCCGGGCCGCGAGCGGATCGCGATGGCGCCGGCGGACCAGCTGGTCGACCGCGTGCTCGAACCGATCCTGACGGACCTGGACGCCCCGGCCGGATCGGCACTGCTGCTGCTGGTCAACGGCATGGGCGGCACACCGCTCTCCGAGCTGTACATCGCCTATCGACGCGCCGCCGAGGTGCTCTCCGACCGCGGCTACCGGGTCACGCGTAGTTTGGTCGGCGACTACGTCACGTCCCTCGAGATGCAGGGGTTCTCGCTCACCGTCACGGTGCTCGACGACGAACTCACGGCCCTCTGGGACGCCCCGGTGGAGACCCCGGCCCTGCGCTGGGGACGCTGAGCGACCGCGCCTGCGACCGCAACCGCAACCGCAACCGCAACGGACGCTCGACCACCGGACCACGACACCGGACCCCACCGGGCCGGACACACGAAGGGAACTGCATTGGCGCTCGACACCGCATGGGCCATCGACTGGGTCCGTCGCACCGCCGCGACGATCGACGAACACCGTGCCGAGCTGGTCACGCTCGACCGCGAGATCGGGGACGGTGACCACGGCGAGAACCTCGACCGAGGCTTCCGCGCCGTGCTCGAATCCGTCGACGCCGGCTCCTTCGACACCCCGGGCGCCGTCCTCAAGGCCGTCGCGACGAAGCTCATCTCGACGGTGGGCGGCGCGGCCGGTCCGCTGTTCGGCACCGCCTATCTGAAGGCCGCGCAGGCTGCAGGGGACGCGTCCGAGCTCGACGCGGACACGCTGGTCGCGGTCCTGACCGCCGCGCGTGACGGTGTGGTGTCCCGCGGCAAGGCCGCCGTCGGCGACAAGACGATGGTCGACGCGTGGAGCCCCGCGGTCGACGCCGCCGCAGCGGCTGCCGGCGCCGGCGCCGACCCGGAGGCCGTGCTCGCCGCCGCAGCCGACGCCGCAGCGCAGGGGGCCGCCGACACCGAGCCGCTCGTGGCGCACAAGGGCCGCGCGAGCTACCTCGGCGACCGCGCGATCGGGTACCGAGACCCCGGTGCGCAGTCGACCGCGTACATCCTGCGCGCAGCTGTGGACGCCGCGTGACCGTCGGCATCCTCGTCGTCTCGCACAGCGCTGCGATCGCGACGGGCACCGTCGAGCTCGCCCGGCAGATGGCCGCGGACGTGCCACTCGTCGCCGCGGGCGGCACCGACGACGGCGGCATCGGCACCTCGTTCGAGGCGATCACCGCCGGCATCGAGGAACTCGCCGGGGCCGACGGCGTCGTGGTGCTGTGCGACCTCGGCTCCGCCTACCTGACGACCGACACCGCGCTCGACTTCCTCGACGACGACGTCCGCGCACGGGTGCACGTGTCGCCGGCCCCGCTGGTCGAGGGCACGGTCGCCGCGGCGGTCGCCGCCCAGACGGGCGGGGACGCCGACGCGGTCCTGGCCGCTGCGGCGTCAGCCGCGGGTTCCGAGGCGGACGCGAGCACCGCCTCCCGTCCGTCCGGTGACCAGCCTGGAGGCACGGGGCCGGCCGACGGGGCAGGTCCCGTCGGCGACGCAGCCGGCGCAGACCGCGTCAGCGCGTCGGTCGAGCTGGTGAACGAGACCGGGCTGCACGCCCGGCCCGCCGCGGAGTTCGTCAAGACGGCGGCGAAGTACGACGCGAGCGTGCACGTCAACGGTGTGGACGCGAAGAGCCTGCTCGCGATCATGGCCCTGGCGCTGCCGAAGGGCGCGACGGTGTCGATCGACGCGACCGGTCAGGACGCGCAGGCCGCGGTCGACGCCCTGGTCGAACTGGTCCGGTCCGGCTTCGGCGAGTGACACCGCCGCCGGGGGAGTCCCCGGCGGCGGTGCGCGCCCCGGTCACCGGATCGAGACCGTGCCCGCCAGGTCGAGGTCCGAGGGACCGCCGGTGACCCCGGCGTCGGCGAGCAGGGTGGCACCGAACACGGCGCTCCAGAACGTGCGGGCGTCACGGGCGACGCCGCCGGGGCTCGTCCATCCCTGGTCGGCGACGACGCGCTCCAGGTAGCGTTCGGACTGCCGGAACAGCACCGCGAGCAGCAGTCGGACGCGCTCCCGCTGGGCGGTGTCGTCACCCGCAGCCGCCAGCGCGCGGACCACGAGGGGTGTCGACGGCATCGCGAGGGCGGTGCGGGCGAGGACCTGGCGGAACGACTCCGACGACCGAGCGCGACGACCGGCCACCTGCAGCCGAGTCGTGTCGCGGAGGAACAGCGCGAACGCGGCGTCGAGCACCAGGCGGTCCTTCGAGCCGTAGTGGTGCGTGATCTGGTTCGGGTACACGCCCGCGGCCCGAGCGACCTCGCTGACGGTGACGGTGCGTGCGCCCGCGCTGAGCAGTCCGGCCGTCGCCGCGAGGATCCTCGCCCGCGTCGCCGCGCCGCGTGCCGTGCCGGAGCCGTCCACCGTGGTTGCCATGTCCGAATTGTACGTGGTACAACTCAACTTGTTCAACGTACAAGAGGAGTTCCCGTGGACATCGTCATCACCGGCTACGGCACGGTCTCACCCTTCGGCCACGGCGTCGCACCGCTCTGGGACGCCCTGGTGGCCGGTCGCTCCGGCGTCCGCTCCCTGCACCGCGACGGAGCGCTCTGGGGACAGGTGCCGATCCGGGTCGGTGCCGAGGCGGCACTCGACGCCGACGGGGCACTGGGCCGGGTCCGCGCGAACCGCCTCGACCGCAGTCAGCAGCTCGCGCTCGTCGCCGCGGAGGAAGCATGGACGGACGCGGGTGCCCCCGCGGTCGAGGGCGACCGCCTCGCCGTGGTGATCGGCACCGGGATCGGGGGCGTGGAGACGCTCCTCGACGCGCACGACGTGCTCGGAGCATCCGGTGCCCGACGGGTCTCCCCGCGCACGGTGCCGATGCTCATGGCGAACGGCGCCGCGGCGCAGATCAGCATCGCGTACGGGGCGCGGGGCGGTGCATACACGACGGTGTCGGCGTGCGCCTCCGGTGCCGAGGCCATCGCGACCGCCGCGCGACTCATCGTGACCGGTGAGGCCGACGTCGTCATCACGGGCGGCACCGAGGCCGCGGTGAGCCCGGTGACCATGGCGTCGTTCGCGCAGTCGCAGGCGCTCGCGAAACCCGACGGCGACGACCCGACGACCCTGTCCAGGCCGTTCGACGCCGACCGCCGCGGCTTCGTCCTCGGCGAGGGCGCCGGCATCGTCGTGCTCGAGCGTGCCGACCACGCCGCCGCACGCGGGCAGCGGTCGCACGGCACGCTCGCCGGGTGGGGGATCACCTCGGACGCGCACCACATCACCGCGCCGCGCACCGACGGCAGCGAGCAGGAACGGGCCATGCGGTCCGCGATCCGGATGGCGGGACTCACCGGGGGCGACATCGACCACGTGAACGCGCACGCGACCGGCACCCCGGTCGGCGACGTCGGCGAGGCGACCGCGATCAGCCGTGCGGTGGGCACCGGAGCGCTGGTCACCGCACCGAAGAGCGCGATCGGGCACATGTTCGGCGCGGCCGGGGCGGTCGAGGCGGTCCTGACCCTGCGGGCACTCGAGACCGGGACCGTGCCGCCGACCCTGAACCTCGACCAGCTCGACCCCGCGGTGGACCTCGACGTCGTCTCCGGCACCGCGCGGACGGCTCCGCTCGGTGCGGCGTTGAACAACTCGTTCGGGTTCGGCGGTCAGAACGCGTCGCTGGTGTTCACCGCGGCGTGAGCTCCTGCAGGCCGGTGACCCGGAGCAGGTCGAGCTTCGCCGCCGACTCGGAGCCCGGTACGACCGTGTAGACGACGATGCGCAGGTCGCCACCCGGCACGGTCAGCACGTCGCAGTCGATCTCCACCGGACCGACCGGCGTGTGCACGACCTTGCGGCTCGCACGGTGCTCGGCGATCCGGCCGGTCTCCCACCGGCGGGCGAACTCCGGCGACTCCCGCAGCAGCCGGTCGACGAGTGCAGCCAGGTCACGGTCGCCGGGGTAGCGCCCGTACGCCTGCCGCAGATCGGCGGCGAGGTCGCTCGAGAACTCCTCCTGGTGCTCCTCGTCCCAGTCCACCCCGTCGCGCGCCTTGGTGAAGTGCCGCCAGACCAGGTTGCGGTCGAGGCCGACGTACCGCGTCGGATCGCCGTTCACCGCGGCCCACAGGTCGTTCCAGAGCACGATGTCGTGCGTCGCCGTGAACACCGCGAGCGGCACGTCGCCGAGTCGGTCCACCAGACGCTGCACGCCGGGCGTGACGTGCCGCGGCACCACCTGACGGGACGGCGGGGCGACGCCGGCCACCCGGCACAGGTGGTCCCGCTCCTCGGACGACAGCCGGAGCGCCGTCGCGAGCGATGCGAGCAGCTGCGGCGACGGGTTCGTCGCCCGGCCTTGCTCGAGGCGGACGACGTAGTCCACGCTCACGCCCGCCAGGGCGGCGAGTTCCTCGCGGCGGAGGCCCGGGGTCCGTCTGCCGGGGCCGGCCGGCAGGCCGATCGCCTCGGGACGCACCCGGTCACGCCAGGAACGCAACACGTTCGCGAACTCGCTCATGTCCACCATCATCGCCCCGCGCCTCCAGTCCGTCCTGGTACTGCCGGTCCCACCGTCGCACCGTGCCTGGGGGAGCCGGGCCGGCGGGGGCAGGCTGGGCACATGACGACGACACTGATCACCGGGGCCAACCGCAGCCTCGGACTCGAGACCGCACGCCGACTGATCGAAGCCGGCCACACCGTCCACGCCGGCATGCGCGACCCGGCCAGCGGCGACGACGCCCGGGCGCTCGGCGCCCACGTCGTGCAGCTGGACGTGACCGACCAGCCCAGCATCGACGCGGCGATCGCCACGATCCCGTCCTTGGACGTGCTGGTGAACAACGCCGGGATCCTCGGCGACTCGTTCGGGGTCGACGACCTCGACGCGGACGCGATGGCGACCGTCCTCGACACCAACGTCACCGGCATCGTCCGGGTGACCCAGGCCGCGCTGCCCCTGCTGCGACGCTCGGCAGCACCCGTCATCGTGAACGTCGCGTCGGGGGTCGGCTTCCCACGCTGGCTCACCACGCCCGGGCACGACGAGTACGGAGTGCCGGCCGTGCCGTACGCGGCGTCGAAGGCGGCCGTGATCGCGTTGACCGTGCAGTACGCGAAGAACCTGCCCGGGTTCCGGGTGAACGCGAGCGACCCGGGCTACACCGCGACGGCGTTCAACGGGTTCGGCGGGCACCAGACGATCACCGAGGGCACCGACGCCACGGTCGCGCTCGCGACGATCGGCACTGAGGGGCCGACGGGGGAGTTCCACAACCGCGAGGGACGCATCGAGTACTGAGGGCGGCGCTCCGTCAGTCGTGCACGTCGTCGCCGAAGCCCGGGCCGGGCCGCATCATCCACCCCTCCGGATCGGGCAGCGGCCGGAACCCGAACCGCTCGTACAGGCCGTGGGCGTCCGCGGTGAACAGGGCGAAGCGCTTCAGTCCGAGGGCCTCGACCGCCTCGGTCACCCCGCGCACCAGGGCGACCCCGACACCCCGACCCCGGGCCCCTGGGGCGACGAAGACGTCCGAGAGCCAGCCGAACGTGACACCGTCGGTGACCACCCGCGCGTAGCCGAGCTGCTCGCCGGTCACCGCGTCGTAGACGCCGAAGTTCCGGGAACCGGCGATGATCGCGTCCTGGGTCGCCCGGTCGCGCCCGCGCGCCCAGTACGACTCCTCGCTGAGCCAGCGGTGCACGCGGTCCACGTCGAGGTCGGCAGGGTCGGTGGAGAAGCGCAGATCCGTCATCGTCCCAGTCAACCGGAGACGCGGCCGGGGGGGCGACGTCCGATCGGGATCCGGTGCACCGGTCCTCGATGCCGACCGAGGCGTGGCGTCAGAGCGAATACGAAATATTCATTGCAGCATTCCAGATGGATTCCTACACTCCTGGGCAGTGGGTGCACCCTGCACCCGCCCGCACGAGGAGTCCCATGCGAACACGCATCCCGATCCGAACTGTCGTCGCCACGGCGTTGTCGCTGACGCTCCCGCTCACCGCCGCCGCCCCCGCGGGCGCGACCCCGGCCGGGGGAGCGGTGGGCACGGCCACGACGGACCCTGCGACGTCGACCGTCCGTCCGGCAGGGACGGTCGGTCTCGCTGCGAAGGTCGCCAAGGACGGCAACGGCCCGTTCACCCCGGACGACCGGCCCGGGGGCGACTCGAGCGGAACGAACGGCATCGTGCGGACACTCGACGCGATCACGTACAGCGTCGAGATGAGCGTGAACGACGGCGACAGCGTCAACCAACGGTTCGTCGTGACCGCTCCGGCCGGCACGACCTGGGCGGGGCTGCCGAAGCCGTGCACCGGGGCCGCATCGCGCATCGACGGGCAGCGACTCACCTGCTCGGTCGGTGACCTGACCGAGGGCAACCTCGTCGAGGTCCCCGTCGTGCTCGACGTCTCCGGCACCATGCGGCACGGCGACGAGATCGAGGTCACGGTCGAAGCCACGGCGGACAACGCGGACAACGGCGTCGTGACGGCAGTCGCGCCGACCGTGACGGTCTCGGCAGCCGCGCGCTACAACCTGAGCAAGGACGTCGTCGGGTCCTCGCTCACCCCTGACGTCATCGGTCCCGACGGCGAGCGAGGCCTGCGTCTCGTCTACCCGATCGCGGTCAACTGGGAGCCCGTCGTCGCCGGACAGGGCCTGCTCGGGTTCGAAGCGAGCGCCGGCCCGATGGCCTTCACCGACGACGTGTCCGAGATCCTCGGCGACCTGCCGTCGACCGCCGTGCTGTGGAACGGGACCGCGCCTGCCTGCGGCGTGAACGCAACGAACGCCTGGCGCTTCGACGGCCTGCCGGGCGGACGGGGTGGCGGGCCGCGCAACGTGGTCGACTCGGGGACCATCGTCTGCACGCAGTCCTCGCCCGGCGCGGACGTCGACGTGACGATCACGGACACCGTCACCGACCCGGACCGCATCCCCACCCAGTCGCTCAGCGGCGGCCCGGTCACGGGTGGCACCAGGGCGTACTTCGTCTCGGGCTACCTGAGCCTCTGGCTGCCCTACCCGCCGGGCTCGGTCCTGTCGACCAACCGGTACTCGGCCCTGCAGACCACGTCGGCGAGTGGCGCACAGAACTACCCCGGCAGCGAGGAGCCCCTCGCCGACAACAGCACGTCGCGCAACCTGGTGGGTCTCGGGTCCGGCACCGCCGGCAAGCGACTCTGGCGCGTGATCGACAGCGCCGGGACCACCGTCGAGGGTTCCGCCCGCGCGGGCGATCCGTGGGTGACGCAGGGGCAGGTCCTGCGGAGCGACGTCACCGTCCTCAACGACGGGTACAGCCGCTGGACCGGCACGATCCTCTGCGACACCTTCGATCGCGGGACCCAGCGCCTCACCCGCGGGGGCACCCCGGGTGCGACGGCGTGGACCAGCGGGTTGAGCAGGCCGCGCATCGAGTACGCGGCCTACGACATGACGAACCCCGCGGCCGGGCAGGACCACACGTGCGGCGATGACGACGGACCGTGGTTCGCCAGCCCAGACGAGGTTCCGGGCGGTCGCGCCGCGGTCGGCGCCGTGCGCGCGCTCGGCGACGTCGACGGTGGGGCGAGAGCGGTGCTGCACACGTACGTCGCAGTGGCCGACGCACCCTCGGGGACCCGCGCGTACGACTTCGGACACGCCCTGCTCGGCGAACACACCGACGTCTGGACCCACGACACGGCCCGGCCGGAGAACGGTGCCGGAGCGATGGCCGACAGCGTCGTGATCACGGAGAACCTGGCACGCATCAGGAAGAAGATCGTCGACCCGGGCACGACCGCGGAGGACACACCGGACAAGACGAGCTTCGTCGGGTCCGGGAGCACCCTCGAGTACGCCCTCTACCCGACACTCACCAACGGCCACTCCGGTGGGCAAGCGACCACCGTGACGGTCCGCGACGTGCTGCCGATGCACACCGACTACATCCCCGAGAGTGCGTCCAGGCCGGCCGAGCTCGACACGATCACGGACAACGCCGGCAACCTCCGCCAGCGCCTCACGTGGACGCTCGACGGCCTGCAGCCGAACACGAGGATCCCGCCGATCACCTACGAGCTGCAGGTGTCGAGTCTCGCGCCTGCCGGACCGGTGCAGAACTACGCGACCATCGCCTCGCCGACGGACCGCTCCGAAGCGTTCCGCCGCGACACCCAACGAGCGGTGCAGGTCGTCGCCGCAGTCGGTGTCGGCGTGGAGAAGGTGGCGACCGAACCGGTCGTCGCGACGGGGGACCAGCTCGAGTGGGACCTGCTCTACACGAACCGCGACGCCCGGAGCATCAGCGGGCTCGACGTCATCGACGTCCTGCCGCACCGAGGCGACCCCCAGGGCTCCGCCTTCCACGGGACCGTCTCGCTGGCCGACCGCGTCGACGTCGCGCCCGGCGCCGGTGAGACCGTGCGCTACACCACCAGCGATCCGGCCTCGATCTCGCTCGACGGCACGGCAGCGTCCAACCAGCCGGGCGGCAGCACGCTCTGGTGCGCGGCGGCAGACCTCGGCGACCCCGCGTGCGGATCCGCGGAACTCGCCGACGTCACCGCCGTGCGGATCGAACGGACCGGCGGTGTCGCGCCTGGACAGACGGTCCGACACCACGTCGTGCTGCGGACCCACGGGGAGCGGGACGGCGACACCTACACGAACCGCTTCGGGCTCCGCGCCTCGAACCTCGAACTCGCCGCGCTGTCGAACCGCGCCACCGTGCGGGTGGTCGCCGGCAGCATCGGAAACCGGGTGTGGACGGACAGCAACGACGACGGCCTCCAGGGTTCCGACGAACCGGGCATCGACGGCGTGCCGATCCGACTGTCCGGCGTCGACGACCGCGGAACCGACGTCGCACGCGCGACCAGGTCCGGACCCGATGGGGAGTACTCCTTCGACGGACTCCGCCCGGGGGACTACGTCGTGGCCTTCACGGCTCCGGACGGCCGTCGGTTCACGAAGGAGCACGTCGGCACCGACGGCACCATCGACTCGGACGCCGGCCAGGACGGCGAGACGCCCGCGGTCTCGATCGCGTGGGAACGCTCCGACGAAGGCGCGAAGGAATCGATCACCCGCGACCGCACCGTCGATGCCGGGCTGCTGCTCGGTGACTCGCCGTCGGATCCCGAACCGGAACCCGGGCCCGACCCCGGAACGGTTCCCGGCGCCGGCACGGGCCCCGGCTCCGGGCCCGGGGGCGGGTCCGGATCGACGGCCGTTCCGACTGTGGCGCCGTCGCCCGGAGCGCGCGGGGGCGTCCAGGGGCTCGCCTTCACCGGCACGTCGGGGACGCCGCTCGTCCTCGGCGTCGCACTCCTGCTGCTGGCGCTCGGGGCCGCGATGCTCGGAACGAACCGGAACCAGCGGCGACAGCGCTGATCCGTCACCGGCAGCACGACGATGCGGCGGAGTCCTGACCTCCGGGGTCGGGGCTCCGTCGTCCTTCGACGCCGTCTGTCAGGATGGCGGCATGCGCGCCGTCCAGTACGCCCAGTTCGGTTCCGTCCCCTCGATCGTCGACCTGCCGGAGCCCGTCGCCCCGGACCACGGTGTCGTCGTGCGGGTGGCTGCCACCGGTGTCTGCCGAAGTGACTGGCACGCGTGGAAGGGCCACGACGACTCGGTCCGGCTGCCGCACGTGCCCGGCCACGAGTTCGCCGGCGTCGTCGCGTCGATCGGCACCGACGTGCAGCGCTTCGCCGTCGGCGACCGGGTCACGGCCCCGTTCGTGTTCGCCTGCGGCACCTGCGCCGAGTGCCTCGACGGCGCGACCCAGGTGTGCACCGCCCAGCAGCAGCCCGGCTTCGACCTGCAGGGGTCCTACGCGGAGTCACTGGTGGTCCCGCACGCCGATCTGAACCTCGTCGCCCTGCCCGATGCCGTGGAGTTCACGGTGGCAGCGGCACTGGGCTGCCGCTTCGGCACCGCGTTCCACGCCCTGCACGCCCGCGGGCGGGTGAGCGCAGGGGAGTGGGTCGTGGTCTACGGCTGCGGGGGAGTCGGGCTGTCGGCGATCATGGTCGCCGTGGCCGCCGGCGCGCACGTGCTCGCCGTGGACGTCTCCGCGGCGGCGCTCGAACGGGCCGCAGCACTGGGTGCCGACACGGTGCTGATGGACGCCGGTGCGGTGACCACGGTTCGCTCCCGCACCGCCGGGGGAGCGCACCTGTCGATCGACGCCTACGGCAGCCGTGCCACCTCGGTCGCGGCGGTTGCATCCCTGCGTCCGCGCGGCCGACACGTGCAGGTCGGGCTGCTGCTCGACGACGAAGCAACGCCGGCGATCCCGATGGGACGGGTCATCGCCGACGAGCTCGAACTGCTCGGCAGTCACGGCGCAGCGGTCGGGGAGTACGGCGCGATGCTCGACGCCGTCGTCAGTGGGCGGCTCCGGCCGGAGGAGACGATCGGCCGCACCATCGGCTTCGACGACCTGCCCGAGGCGCTCGTCGCGATGGACCGGCCAGCCACTTCTCCGGGGATGACCGTCGCGACGTTCTGACGGTGCGCCGGCCCCGCGTCCTGTCTGGCATGCTGAACCGCGGGGGAAGGGGCGCCATGGAAGACGACACGCTCGAGGGACGCGCCGCTCGTCGTCGACGGACCGTGAAGAACCTGGTGATCGGTACGGTCTTCATGACGGTGTTCGTGCTCATCGTTGCCGCCTGCCAAGGCCACCGGCCGTACATCGCGTCCGATGCCGTCGCCACCCAGCAGGACGAACGGACCGTCGCTGTCGTGAACGCGTTCATGGAGGCGAACGGTGGCTTGTCGCAGTGGAAGGACTACTACGACGAGGGGGAGTCCCGGCCTGCGCCGTTCGGGGAACTGACCGGCGACTCCGTCTGCTCGAACACCGACGTCCTCGGCTTCACCACCGGTGATGCTGGGATCCGCCGGGAAGTGAACCTGTCGAGCACGTCTGCAGTGACGCCACGGACAGTGCTCGACAACGCCGAGCGGGTTTGGACGCGGTACGACATCAGCCGCCGTGGCGACGACCGGGGCCGGAGCACGTGGACCCAGGTGCAGTTCTCAGGAGGCCGGACCTCGCCGACCGTGTACGTCAGCTACGCCGGTGACGACCCGGATGCGAAGGTCAACATGCTGGTCCTTGCCGCATCCGTCTGTCGGGAACTGTGACCGGTGGAGGCGGGGCGTTCTGGAGTCCGGTCCACCTGAGTTGACATAATATGCATTATCGGCGCGCGCATGGACACCCGATCGGCGCTGAGTAAGCAGAAAAGGTCGGGTCCGTTCTCCGGACTCGACCTCTTCTGCTCACTGGATGACGACGGCGTCAGTCGGCGGGCTTCGTCGGGACGTCGTCGGCGTCGATCTCGAGCGCTGCCGGCTCGCCGCCCTGTTCCTCCAGGTTTGCCTGGTCGGTGTCGGGCTGCTCCGGCGACTCGCTCTGGGTGGTCTCTTCGGCTGGGTCAGGCTGGCTGTAGCTCATGCGCCGGACGGTACGCCCGGGTTCCTGGACACGTACCAGCGGCGCCGGAGATCGACAGCGGGCGCGTGGCGACTCCGCCACGCGCCCGCTGTCATGCGGCGATCAGCCTCAGTTGTTCATCGCGGGAACGACGATCGTCAGAGCGACGATGATGAAGATGATCGAGAGCACGAGGCCGATGACACTCAGGATGATGCCGGCGAGCACCATGCCTCGGGTACCCGCGTTGCGACGACGGGCGACGAAGCCCAGGACCAGGCCGATGATGCTGGCGATGAGTCCGACCCACACGAAGAGGAACGAGAAGACGACGCCGACGATGCCGAGGACGAGCGAACCGACGGCGATTCCGTTGCCGCTGTTGGTCGCGGGTGCGTTGCCGGGGTTGGACATGGTGGAGCTCCTTCTGGTCAGGACGCTGATCCAGGCCAGGTAGCCGATCGTGAGCGTCGGTCAGAACAGTAGTCCTCGCACACGGCTGGTGCCCAGATTCACCGTCCGAGCCTGTCCCCCGGCTCAGGCTCCGACGTACGCCGCCATGTGCTGCCCGGTCAGCGTCGACCGGGCAGCCACGAGTGCAGCGGGCGTCCCCTCGAACACGATGCGCCCGCCGTCGTGCCCGGCGCCCGGCCCGAGGTCGATGATCCAGTCAGCGTGCGCCATCACGGCCTGGTGGTGCTCGATCACGACGACCGTCCGGCCGGCGTCGACGAGCCGGTCGAGCAGGCCGAGCAGCTGCTCGACGTCGGCCAGGTGCAGGCCCGCGGTCGGCTCGTCGAGCACCACCACGCCGCCCCGGTCACCGAGGTGCGTCGCGAGCTTGAGCCGCTGCCGCTCTCCCCCGGACAACGTGGTGAGCGGCTGTCCGATCGTCAGGTAACCGAGCCCCACGTCTGCGAGCCGGGCGAGGATCGTGTGGGCCGCCGGCAGTGCGGACTCCCCCGCCGCGAAGAACGCCAACGCGTCGGCGACGGACATGCCGAGCACCTCGCTGATGTCCTTCCCGCCCAGGTGGTAGCCGAGCACGGCCTGGTCGAACCGCTTGCCGTCGCACTCGACGCAGGGGCTCGCGACGCCCGCCATCATGCCGAGGTCGGTGTACACGACACCGGCACCGTTGCACGCCGGGCAGGCGCCCTCGGAGTTGGCGCTGAACAGTGCGGGCTTGACGCCGTTGGCCTTCGCGAACGCCTTGCGGATCGGTTCGAGCAGGCCGGTGTAGGTCGCGGGGTTGCTCCGCCGTGACCCACGGATACCGCTCTGGTCGATGGCGACCACGTCGTCGCGTCGGGCCAGCGACCCGTGGATGAGCGTGCTCTTGCCGGAACCGGCGACCCCCGTGACGACGGTGAGCACCCCGGTGGGGACGTCCACGTCGACGTCGTGCAGGTTGTGGGCCGACGCGCCGCGGATCGCGATCGCTCCGTCCGGACGACGGACGTCGGACTTCACGGTGACGCGGTCGTCCAGGTGCTGACCGGTCACGGTCCCGCTGGCGCGCAGCCCGTCGACGGACCCCTGGTAGCAGAGCGTCCCACCGCCGGAACCGGCACCGGGTCCGAGGTCGACGACGTGGTCGGCGATCGCGATGACCTCGGGCTTGTGCTCGACGACCAGGACGGTGTTGCCCTTGTCGCGCAACCGGACGAGCAGCTCGTTCATCCGCTCGATGTCGTGCGGGTGCAGCCCCGTGCTCGGCTCGTCGAAGACGTACGTGACGTCGCTGAGCGAGGAGCCGAGGTGCTTCACCATCTTCACGCGCTGCCCTTCTCCCCCGGACAACGTGCCGGTCGGACGGTCGAGCGACAGGTAGCCGAGTCCGATCTCGACGAAGGACTCGAGCAGGTCACGGAGCCCCTCGAGCAACGGCCCGACCCCCGGGTCGTCCAGACCCCGCAGCCAGGTGACGGTGTCGGTGACCTGCATCGCGCAGACGTCGGCGATGCTGCGGCCCGCGAGCTTCGACGAGCGGGCGGTGTCGTTCAACCGGGTGCCGTCGCAGGCCGGACACGTCGTGAAGGTCACCGCACGGTCGACGAAGGCCCGGATGTGCGGCTGCATCGACTCGCGGTCCTTCTGCAGGAACGATCTGCGGACCCGGTGCACGAGCCCCTCGTAGGTCATGTTGATGCCGGCGATCTTCTGCTTCGTCGGCTCGCGGTACAGGAAGTCCTGCCGCTCCTGCTCGGTGAAGTCGCGGATCGGGGTGTCCCGGTCGAAGTAGCCCGACTCGGCGTACAGCCGCACGTTCCACCCGTCGGTCCCGTACCCGGGGATCGTGAGCGCGCCGTCCCCGAGCGACTTCGTCTCGTCGAACAGCTGCGTCAGGTCGATGTCGTTCACCAGGCCCCGACCCTCGCAGTCCGCGCACATGCCGCCGAGCCGCGTGAACGAGACCTTCTGGGCCTTCGCGTCCGCACCCTTCTGCACCGTGATCGCTCCCCCGGCCGTCACGGTGGCGAGGTTGAACGAGAACGCGTTCGGTCCGCCGACGTGCGGCTGACCGAGTCGGCTGAACAGCACGCGCAGCATCGCGTTCGCGTCCGTCGCGGTGCCGACGGTGGAGCGCGGGTCGGCGCCGATGCGCTCCTGGTCGACGACGATCGCGGTGGTCAGTCCGTCGAGCAGGTCGACGTCGGGACGCGCGAGCGACGGCATGAACCCCTGCACGAACGCGCTGTAGGTCTCGTTGATCATCCGCTGCGACTCGGCGGCGACGGTGCCGAACACGAGCGAGCTCTTGCCCGAGCCGGAGACCCCGGTGAACACCGTGAGCCGGCGCTTCGGCAGGTCCACGTCGACGTCGCGCAGGTTGTTGGCGCGCGCTCCGCGCACGCGGATCCGGTCGTGCCGGTCGGCAGGGTGCACGACGGCACCGGCGGGGTCGTCGTCGACCGGATCGGTGTCCATGCGGGTCAGCGTACCGACGGGAGGCCCGTGGCGGGGCCGCCACGGGCCTCCCGTCCGCTGATGGGTCGGCCGTCAGGCCGTGGTGGGGTGCTCAGGCGCCGTGACGGCGCACCAGGTCCGGCAGCTCTGCGGGTTCGAACGCCTCGTCGGTCGCGTCGAGCTCGTCCGCCGTCCACCAGCGCGAGGCGAGGATGTCGACGCGTTCGTCGTCGGTCCACTCGGCGTCGGACAACTCGAAGCCCGGCGTGCGGACGACGTAGAACTCGGCGTGCCCACGGTCGTGGTCAGCGAGGTCCCACTCGACGGTGAAGTCCCACGACCAGACCGGTTCGCCGGGTTCGTCGATGACGATCCCGGTCTCCTCGCGCAGCTCGCGGATCGCGGCGTCGCGGTGGGACTCCCCCGGGTCGACGCCACCACCCGGCGTGATCCAGCGGTGCGCGCCGTCGGACGAGGGCGACTTCGTGTCCATCAGGAACACGCGACCACGGGGGTCGAGCAGCAGGATGCGGGAGGTGCGGCGCAGGCCGGGCTTGGCGGTCACCCGCCCGACGTTAGTCGACGAACCCGCTGACGTCGCCGACCAGCTTGGTGTGGTCGGCGGGGATCGGCTCGACGGCGGCCAGGGCGATCTCGGCCGCGAACTCGGACACGCTGTAGAGCTTGCCGACCTCTTGCCGACGGCCCTCGATCGCGCCGGGGTTCAGGCGGTTCAGGAGCGTCGCGGTGATCGTGCCCTCGATCATGTCGCCGGAGACGACGACGAACTCGATGCCCGCGGCCTCGAGCTGCGGGATGAGCGCACGGAGGGCGAGTTCCCCGGCACGCTTGCTCTTGGCGACCGGGACGTACTCGTCCATCGTCTCGGCGGTCTCGACGAAGTGCGCCTGGTGGCTCGTGACGAAGACCACGCGCGACCCGGCAGGCATGTGCGGCACGGCGGTCTGCAGCATGTCGACCTGGGCGTCGCGGTTCAGGCGGAGCGCGTAGTCCTCGCCGACACCGGACTCCATGCCGCCCGAAGCGTTGAGCACGAGCAGGTCGATGCCGCCCCACTCCCGCACGACCGTGTCGACCAGGGCCTGCACGGAGTCGTGCTCGGTGAGGTCGGCGCCGACGGCCAGGGCGGAGCCACCGGACTCGACGATCTTCTCGGCGATCTGCTCGGCCCGCCTGGCCTTGTTGCGGTAGTTCACGACGACCTTCGCGCCGGCCTCGGCCAGGTACCCGACGGTGTCGGCGCCGATGCCACGGGACGAACCGGTGACGACGGCGCGCTTGTCGGTGAGGGATCCGGGGGCGAGGGGGTTGCTCACAGTCGTGTTCTCCAGGTCTGGTTCCGGCCGGTCGGGCGCACCGAGCCTACCAATCGCCTGCACGGTCGTCGGACGTCCTTGATATGTTGAACGGAGTTGTACCGGCTGTCGCGACGCAGCGAGCCGCCGCGCGCGACCGAGGGAGGGAGATCGCGTGAACGGAATCGATTGGATCCAGAGCATCGTCTGGATCGGCCTGGTGTTGCTCCTCGGCGTGGTCGAGATCTTCACTCTCGACTTCATCTTCATCATGCTCGCGGCGGGCGCCACCGGCGGGTTGGTCGCCGCGCTCCTGGGCGCACCGTGGTGGCTGTCCGCCATCGTCGCCGCGGTGGCCGCCCTGGTGCTGCTGTCGCTCGTCCGACCGCGACTGCTCGTCGCCCTCGGCCGTGGCGCCGACCCGCACCGCACCAACGTCGAGGGCCTCATCGGGCTCGCCGGCACGGTCGCGGTCGCCTTCACCGCTTCCAGCCCTGGCCAGGTCCGCCTGGCCAACGGCGAGACCTGGAGCGCGCGGTTCGCCGCGGACTCCGTCGACCGCACACCGCCACTCGGGACCCCTGTGGTCGTCGAGTCGATCGAGGGGTCGACCGCGGTCGTACGCCTCGCAGAAAGGGCCACCTCGTGACCAGCATCTCCCCGGGGACGATCGCACTGCTCGTCCTCATCCTCGTCGTCGTCATCTTCGTGATCGTCGTCCTGGCGAAGGCGATCCGCATCGTCCCCCAGGCCACCGCGGGCGTCGTCGAACGTCTCGGCAAGTACCACAAGACCCTCAACCCGGGGTTGAACCTCCTCGTGCCGTTCATCGACCGTCTGCGGCCGCTGCTCGACATGCGCGAGCAGGTCGTCTCGTTCCCGCCGCAGCCCGTGATCACCGAGGACAACCTGGTGGTCTCGATCGACACGGTCGTCTACTTCCAGGTGACCGACGCCCGTGCGGCGACCTACGAGATCGCGAACTACCTCGGCGCCGTCGAGCAGCTCACCACCACGACGCTCCGCAACGTGGTCGGTGGCCTGAACCTCGAAGAGGCCCTGACCAGCCGCGACAACATCAACGGCCAGCTGCGCGTCGTCCTCGACGAAGCGACCGGCAAGTGGGGCATCCGCGTCGGCCGAGTCGAGCTCAAGGCGATCGAGCCGCCCGTGTCCATCCAGGACGCCATGGAACAGCAGCTCCGTGCCGAGCGCAGCCGTCGTGCCGCGATCCTGCAGGCCGAGGGCACCAAGCAGTCCCAGATCCTCGAGGCCGAGGGTCAGCGGCAGGCCGCGATCCTGGCGGCCGAGGGTGACGCCAAGGCGCAGGTCCTGCGTGCCGAAGGTGAAGCCCAGGCCATCGCGACCGTGTTCGAGGCGATCCACACCGGTGACCCCGACGAGAAGCTGCTGTCCTACCAGTACCTGCAGACCCTGCCGAAGATCGCGGAGGGCACGTCGAACAAGCTCTGGATGATCCCGAGCGAGTTCACCGAGGCCCTGTCCGGCATCGCCAAGGGCTTCAGCGCCAGCCGCGGTGGTGGCGGCGCCGGACCGGTCGCCGGTGCTGCCGGTGGCGCGGACTTCCTGTCCCGTATCTCGAAGCTCGCGAACGAGAGCCTGGCGAACACCGCCGCGGGCGGATCCGCCGACACGACGATGCCGCGCGCGGACGCCACCGCCGCCGACATCGTCCCCGAGTCCGAGCTCGACGCGCGTCTGGCCGAGTCGAACCGCAGCGTCGACGCCCACATCGCGGCCGCCGATGACGCGACCGCCGAGCAGGTCGAGGACACTCCGACGACGCCGGGCGACGACGCTTCCGGTCACCGGACGAGCGACGGCTCCGGTCGGCGCTGACACGTCGGCACGAACGAACGACGACGCCCGCCCCGGGGAACCGGGGCGGGCGTCGTCGTTCGTGCGTGGGGTGTCAGGCGCCGCGTCGTGCGCGGAGGACCTGCAGGCGCTCTTCGAGGAGCTCCTCGAGTTCCTCGCGCGAGCGGCGCTCGAGCAGCATGTCCCAGTGGGTGCGGGGTGCCTTCACGTCCTCTTCGGCGACCTCGACGGGGATCCCGTCGTCGCCGAGCAGTCGGCCCTCGCGGCCGGAGCGGGGCTCCGACCAGGTCTGGGGGACGTCCGCATCAGCCGAGAAGACGATGTCGAACGTCTCACCCGAATCCGTCTGGTAGACCGCGCGCTTGCGATCCGAGAGCTCGACGCCCTCTTCGCTCTGGAGACTCTGACTCCCGAGCCGCATGCCGCGGAGACTCCGATCAGCCATGTGTGTGCTCCTCTCGCTCGTCTGCCCTCCACAACACTGTCCCACGCCCCATCAATCCCGTACCGGCGCATTCACAGTCCGTTCCCAGTGGCTGGGCGCGGCGGGTCGGATCAGGAGCGAGCGCGACGACCCCAGGGGGCGCAGGCCAGGAGCACGAGCAGCCCGCCGAGGGCGAGCAGGAGTGTGATCGACCCGGACAGGATCGATGCCGGGGTGGTGGACGTCCCGAGCGGCACGTCGGTCACCATCGAGGTCGCGGTGTACTCAGGAACCCGGTCGATCGTGCGGCCGCTCGGGTCGATGACCTGCGACGCTCCGACGGTCGAGATGTTCACGAGCGAGCGTCCGGTCTCGATGGCCCGCATCCGCGCGATCTCGAGCTGCTGCAGGTTCTCGTCGGTGCCGGAGAAGTCGGCGTTGTTCGTCTGCGCGAGGATCACCTGCGCTCCCCCGCGCACCATGTCGGCGGTCAGAGAGTCGTCGACGATGTCGAAGCAGATCGAGATGCCGGCACGGACCCCCGCCACGGACAGCACGTTCGGCTTCGTCCCCGGCGTGTAGTCGCGCTGCAGCAGACCGATGAGCGACGGCGCGAGCTTCGAGAAGAACCAGCGATCGGGCACGTACTCACCGAACGGCACCGGGCGCTTCTTGTCGTACGAGGACTGCCAACCGTCCGCGGTCCACACGAACGACGTGTTGTGCAGGACCCCCGACGGCGTCTGCGTGATGGCGCCCGCGACGATCGGAGCGTGGAGCGAGTCGACCACGGAGTCGAGCGCCGAGGCGATGACGGGCTGCTGGCGCGGGTCGTACTCCGCACCTGCCTCGGGCCAGACGACCAGGTCCACACCCTTCGCGTCCACGTCCGTCGCCGCGACCTGCGCCGCCAGGACGTCGCCTGGCTGCGCGCGGTCGAAGTAGCCAGCCGGTCCGTTGCCCTGCACCGACTCGACCCGGATGGTGCCGCTCGTCGCCGTCGGCCACGCCGGCACCGCCAGGACCGCCGCGACGAGCAGGCCCGCCGTCGCCACCCGCACGGGCAGGCGGAGGGTGACGCCCGGCGCGCGGGGCGCCACGAGCGCGAGCGACACGACGACCGCGACGCAGTACACGACGACGAAGGTGAGTCCGAGGACGCCGACGTACGCGGCCAGGTGCGCGAACGGCCCCTGCGACTGCGACAGCCCGACCCGCCCCCAGGCGAATCCGCCGTACGGCCAGCTCCCCGAGAACCACTCGCGTCCGGTCCAGAGTGCGGCGACGACGGCCGGGAGGCCCCACACGCGTCCGGCGGTCGACGGCACCACGCGCGCGACCCAGCGGTACGCCAGGGCGATGGCCACGCTGCCGAGGGCGAAGAACGCGGCCTCCAACAGCGCCAGCGCGAACCACGGGACCGGGCCCAGGTAGCGGCCGGCCCACGAGATCGCGGGGATCCAGAACGCCGCACCGGCGAGGTAGCCGATCCACGCCGCGCGCCGTGCACGCTGCCCCATCACCGCGAGCAGCATGCAGGCGAGCGCCGGGTAGGCCAGGAACCACCACCCGGGCGACGGGAACGCGAGGGCGAACAGGATCCCGCCGATGACGGCCAGTGGTAGCGCGGTGCCCAGCGGCAACGCGGCGAACGGGCCGATCGCGGCCGCCCCGCGGCCGACGCGCGTGGGCAGCCCGCGCACAGTCGTCTCCGGAACCCGCACCGTGCCTCCTGTCAGACCGCTGCGTAGGCGACGATGCCGCGGCGGACCGCGTCCGTCGCACGTCTCGCGGTCTGGGCCAGGTCGTCGTCGCCGGCGTTCCGGATCTGGTCGAGCAGGTCGATGACTTGCTTCGACCAGCGCACGAAGTCGCCGGCGGGCAGGTCGAGGGTCCGGAGGACGTCGTCGAGCGCCGAGCCCGAGGCCCAGCGGAACATGCCGACCGCCATCGCCGGGGTGGGCGGCTGCGAGCCGGCCAGACGTGCCGCACGCTCGATGTCGTCGAGGCGTGACCAGATCGTCAGGGTCTCGTCGAGCGCCGGGCGGAACGCACCACGGGGCAGCGCGTGCTCGGTGCCGGGCGCGTCCTCGCGACGGGGCTGGTAGATGATCGTCGCGGCCATGGCGGCGAGCTGCGCCGGGGTGAGGTCCTTCCAGACACCCGCCTCGAGGCACTCGGCCACGAGCAGGTCGCGGTCGCCGTAGATCCGCTGCAGACGACGGCCGCCGGCTGCCACGGTGGCTTCACCGTTGCCGCCGTCCACCAGGTAGCCGAGCTCGAGCAGGACCTCGGTGACCCGGTCGAACGTCGTCGCGACGGCGCCCGTGCGGGACCGGATCTGCTGGACGAGCTTGTCGTTGGCGCGCTTGAGCTTCCACCAGCGCTCGGACCAGCGGGCGTGGGCCTCGCGTTCCGGGCAGGTGTGACAGGGGTGGCGCTGCAGCTGACGGCGGACCGCGGTGATCGCGGCCTGGCGTTCCTGGCGGGCGCCGTGCGATGCCTCTCGACCCCCAGGGACGTTCGTGCGCTCGAGGTCCGAGAGCTCTCGGCGGAGCGCCGAGTACTCGGTGAAGTCGCCGAGGTGGCACTGCATCGCCTGCTGGTAGCCGTCGAGCGACTCCTGCTGCGAGCGGACCTTGCGGGCGAGGTCGACCACCGACCGGTCGGCCTGGAACTGGGCGAACGACGTCTCGAGGACCTCGCGCGTGCGCTGCCGGCCGAACTGGTCGATCAGGTTGACCGCCATGTTGTAGGTCGGCTTGAACGACGAGTTGAGCGGGTACGTGCGACGGCTGGCCAGCGACGCCACGGCCTGCGGGTCGAGTCCGTCGGTCCACTGGATGACCGAGTGCCCCTCGACGTCGATCCCGCGACGACCGGCACGACCGGTGAGCTGGGTGTACTCCCCCGGGGTGATCGGCACACGCGCTTCGCCGTTGAACTTCTCGAGCTTCTCGAGCACGACGGTGCGCGCCGGCATGTTCACGCCGAGCGCCAGGGTCTCGGTGGCGAAGACGACCTTCAGCAGCTTGCGCTGGAAGAGGTTCTCCACGACCTCCTTGAATGCGGGGAGCATGCCGGCGTGGTGCGCCGCGACCCCGCGCTCGAGGCCTTCCAGGAACTCCCAGTAGCCGAGCACTGCGAGGTCCTCGTCCGGCAGGGTGCGGCAGTGGTACTCCGCGGTCTCACGGATCTCGTTGCGCTCCGGCACCGTCGTCAGCGACAGCCCTGACCGCAGGACGTTCCGGACGCCTTGGTCGCAACCGTTGCGGCTGAACACGAAGAAGATCGCGGGCAGCAGCATCCGCTCGTCGAGCATGTGCGCGATCTGCTCGCGGTGCACCTTCTCGGTGCGCGGCCCACGGCGCTCGGGGTAGCCCCCGCGACCACGACGACCGCGGTGTCCGCCGCCGTTCCGCTCGCTCCGTGCGCCGCCGCCGACCATGCGGAGCAGTTCGGGGTTGACACGGTTCGTCGCCGCTGCGCCGCTCGAGTCGAACAGGTCGACCATCTTCGAGCCGACCAGGACGTGCTGCTCGAGCGGGACCGGGCGGTCTTCGGAGACGATGACGTCGGTGTCGCCACGGACGGTCTGCAGCCAGTCGCCGAACTCCTCGGCGTTGGACACCGTGGCACTGAGCGAGACCAGGCGGACCTCGGTCGGCAGGTGCAGGATCACTTCTTCCCACACGGCACCGCGGAACCGGTCGGCCAGGTAGTGCACCTCGTCGAGGACCACCCAGGCGAGGTCGTCGAGCAGGTCCGAATCGGCGTAGATCATGTTCCGCAGCACCTCGGTCGTCATCACGACGACGCGGGCGCGGGGGTTGACGTTGGTGTCGCCGGTGAGCAGGCCGACCTCGGACTCGCCGTAGACGTCGACGAGCTCGGCGTACTTCTGGTTGCTGAGCGCCTTCATCGGGGTCGTGTAGAACACCTTCGCCGTCGGCTGCCGCATGGCGAGCCAGATGGCGAACTCGGCGATGATCGTCTTGCCTGCACCGGTCGGGGCGGCGACCAGCACGCTGCGGCCCTGGTCGAGCGCGTCACAGGCCGCGAACTGGAACGGGTCGAGGTCGAACCGCAGGTCGGTCCGGAAGAGCTCGAGGTTGCGCGACCGGTTGCGCACCTTGGCCGCGGCGAAGCGCTCGGCTGCGCTCGTGCCGCTCACAGGCCGTACTCCTCGTCGAGCTTCGCCTGCCGCTTGGCCACGCGGCGGTCGTGGATCCAGGCGACGAAGCACGCTGCGATGTAGAGCACCACCATCGGGACGGCGAGCAGGAACATCGAGATGACGTCGGCGCTCGGGGTCACGATGGCGCAGAAGACCAGGATGCAGAGGATCGCGACGCGCCAGCTCTTGATGATCGCGGCGGCCGACAGAACGCCGACGAAGTTCAGCAGGACGATGAACACCGGCAGGACGAAGGCGATGCCCACCGCGACGATGAGCTTGATGACGAAGTCGTAGTACGCCTTCGCATCGACGATCGAGGTGTCCTGGCTGGACACGAAGCTGCCGAGGATGCCGACCACGTGCGGCAGGATGTACCACCCGAAGTAGCACCCGGCGAAGAACAGCGGGATGGCGGTGCCGAGGAAGCCCCACACGTACTGCCGCTCACGCCGGATCAGCGCCGGCACGATGAACGCCCAGATCTGGTACAGCCAGACGGGGCTCGCGATGACGACACCGATGGTGATCGCGATCTGCAGCTTGAGGTCGAACGCCCCGGTGATCATCGGGAAGTTCAGCTCGGCGGTGTGCCCGCCGACCTTGGCGAGCTCGGTCACCGGTGCCCGCAGCGAGTCGAGCACCCACGGGGTGAGGAACCATCCACCGACCGCGCCGATGACGATCGCCACCACTGCGCGGAAGAGGCGGTTGCGCAGCTCGATGAGGTGCTGCCCGAGCGACATGCGGCCTTCGGCGTCGGTCTTCTGGCGCCCCTGCCGCTTCGCTCGCCCGCGCGCGGTCGTCGAAGCCATGTGGTCGATCTTACGGGGTCGGGACCGACAGTCCGCCGGGGGTCGGCGTGGGCGGGGTGCGGGGGGTGCGGGCGGGCCGAGCGGGTTCGGCGGGTGGCCGGTTGGGCGGGCGCAACGGGGCGTACCTGGCGAGATCGGACGTACCTGGTCGGATCAACGCACCAGGTACGCCCGGAACGACCAGGCACCCGCGGCCCACCGAGCGGGAACGGGCACACCTGGCGAGATCGGGCGAGAAGCGACCGACGGAGACCCCGGGGCGGACGTCAGCCGGCGGCGAGGGCCGCGGCGGCGAAGTCGCGCACGGCGTCACGGGCAGCGGGCGGGTCGAGCACCACCGCGCGGCCGGGCAACCCCGCGACGAGCCGGACCACCCCGTCGAACCCGTGCGACGCCGCGAGCCGGATGCGCACACGCCCGTCGGTGTCGGGCGCGTCGGCGGTGTCGGCCAGGAAGTCGGCGACCAACGGCAGCGACGTGGAGTCGAGTTCCACGGTGACGATGACGTCGTCGGCGGCCTGCTGGAAGAGCGTGTCCGGGATGACGACCTGGTCGATCGTCTTCTCGGCGGGACGGTCGTCGACACGGGCCTCGGACATCCGGTCGAGCCGGAACGTCCGGAGCGCCTGCCGGTCGAGGTCCCACGCGCGCAGGTACCAGTCGGTGTCGATCGACTCGACGCGGAGCGGGTCGACCCGTCGGGTGCTGCCCTGCGTGCGCGGTCCGGCGTACTCGAAGACCAGACCGCGGCCGTCCGACATGGCCCGGCGGATGGTGGCGAGGGCGACGTCGTGCAGGTCCTGCCCGACGGCGACGGTCGACGCCGCTCCCCCGGCACCGCGGGACAGCTTGGCCATGAGGGCGCGGATGGCGTCGCGGTCTGCGGCCTCGGGCAGCGCGGACAGGTACTGCAAGCCGGCGATGAGTGCCGAGGCCTCGCGAGCGGACAGGCGGGGCGAGTCGTCGATCGCCACCAGGTTGGTCAGGACGATCATGTCGTTCTGGTCGAAGTCGTCCCACGCGATGTCGAACAGGTCACCGTGCTGGTACTGCATCGTCTCGCCCGGGACCCCCGACACCGCGATGAGTTCGACGGCGCGGCGGATGCGGGCTTCTGGCACCCCGAAGTGCCGAGCGGCCTCGGCCACCGAGACACGCTCGCGGTCGATCAGGTACGGCACCAGGGCGAGCAGGAAGGCGAGCTTGTCCTGCGCCTGCAGGGGTTGGGCGTCAGCCACGAACGGGGTCCTCTCCGGGGGCTGCGGCACGGTCGTCGGCGGTGTGGTCGCGCACGAGCGCGCGGAGGCGCTCTTCGACCCGTGCCCGCAGGTCGGCCGGCTCGAGCACCCGGACCTCGGGACCGAATGCTGCGAGTTCCTCGGCCAGGATCTGTGGGTCGACGTGGTGCAGCACGAGCCCGCCGTCGGCGTCGGTCTCGGTGTCGCGGCGACGGGTGAGTCGGCGTTCGGCGTCGGACCCGGGTGCCACGGCGATGCGTGCGGTGCGCTCGGCCCAGATCCGCTCGAGCTCGGCGAGGGTGCGCTCCCCCGCGCCGACGGGCGCGGTGTGCTGTCCGACCGCGTACTGGGTGACGGGTCCGACGATCCGGGACAGCAGGTAGTTCTTGTCGGAGTCGGTCGCGAACTCGTGGGCGGCGAGCATCCACCGACCGCCGTGCTGCACGAGGGCGAGCGGGGCGACCTCACGCCGGCGGGCTTCGTGCTGCCCGGGCGTGATGTAGTCGAAGCGGACGGCTGCGCCGCGGTCGAGCGCGGAGCGGAGCGGTTCGAACGAGGCGTCCCGGGCGCGGAGCCGCGGGGCGTAGGCGTCGACCCCGAGCTGCAGGGCACCGTCGTCGTCCTCGGCACCCGCCGAGCGCACCTTCAGCAGGCCGCGGCGGGAGTCGGCGGACAGTGCGCCCTCGCGCCACGCCATCGCGGCCAGGGACAGCAGCGCGGATTCGTCCGGGGTGAACCGGACGTCGACGGGCAGGTCGTACTCGCCCTTCGGGATCCGGTAGCGGAGCGTCTGGTTGTTGCCCGCGGCACCCGGCGTCTCGATGGTCTCGAGCGGGATGCCGAGCTCGCGGACGTCGTCCTTGTCGCGTTCGAACTGACGCTCGAGCGAGGCGTTGTCGCCACCGGTCGAGAACCGCTGCCGGTACCCCTGCACGTTGGCCAGGATCTCGGCCTTGGTCAGCCCGGACTCCGTCGAGAGCAGCGCGAGCACGAGGCTGAACAGCCGCTCCTCGGCGGGCACACGGGGCACACGGGTCGCTGGCACGAGCCGATCCTACGGCAGCGCGGGTGCACCGGAGTGCACCCGCGCCGCGGTCCGTGGACGGTCGGAGGAGGTCAGTTCGAGATCGCTCCGAGGACGTCGATCACGTAGGCGTTCGCGGTCCCCTGCTGGTTGACGATCGCCAGGACCTGGTCACCGACGCGGTGCCCGACGATCGCGTTCCGGACGCCCTCGTCGACCTGGCCCTTGGTGAGCGGGACCGCCTGCGCGCCGGAACCGTCGGTCCAGCTGGAGCCGACGACGGACGGGTCGGCACCCCAGGTGACGGCGGTGTACTTGATGACCGCGGTGTCCTTCGCGGTGAGCTCGCGGCCGTCGCCCTTGCGGAGCAGGTGCGTCTCGTTCGACTTCGGGGCACTCCACGACGGGATCGTGATGCCGGGGGCACCGGACGGTGCGAGCACGACGGCGGGCATCTTGTCGCCGGCGAGCTGCGGGGTGCCGGTGGCTCGGGCGTCGAACGCCCGCTTGACGTCGATGACGGCGATCACGGCGTCCTCGGTCTTCTTGGACGAGTCGGTACCAGCGGCGCCGCCGGTGCTGCTCAGGGCGCTCTTCGGCAGGGCCACCGCCAGGCGGTCGCCGACGTGGGCGCACTGCAGCGAGTCGCCGAGGGCCCCGTAGTTGCTCGCGCCCGCGGTGATCGGCGCGGTCTGGCCCGAGTAGCCGCTCGTCTGGGCGACCTGGCCGGTGGAACCGTCGACCAGGGTGTACTCGACCAGGACGGGGGTGCCGTCGTCGATGGTGCGACCGGTGCCCTGCTTCAGCACGGACACCTGGGTGCCCTTGGTGGTGAGGCCCTTCGGCACGGTGACCTTCGGCTCCGAGCCGAACTTGCCGGTGGCGGTCACCGCTTCGGAAGCGGCACCGGGAGCGGCACAGCTCGCGGGCGTGGTGCCGGCACCGTTCGAGGCGCAGGCGGTGAGGGACACCGCGAGACCGATGGTGACCAGGAGTGCGGGGATGGTGCGCACGGACCCTCTTTCCGTTCGATGCAGGACGGGCACGCCGTCAGCCTACCGTTCGTCCTCGGCGGCCCCGGACGGAGCCCCAGCGGCATCCGACGGAACCCCGTCGGCCCCCGACGGAGCCACGGCGGCATCCGACGGAACCACCGCCGACGATGCCTCGGCCGCCGCGACCTTGCGCGCCTGCGCCGCCGACTGCCGGGCCACCTTGCGGAGCTTCTTGTCGCTCGTCGCCCGCTCGCCCACGGCTCCCGGGGTCCACGCCTCGATGTCCTCGTCCGAGAACTCGGCCTTGCCCGCTCGGCGCTTCAGGTTCGGCAGGACCGTGCCGTCGGCCAGGCGTCGTGCCGTGATCAGGAACCCGGTGTGCCCGACCATGCGGTGGTCCGGGCGGACGGCGAGCCCCTCGACGTGCCAGGTGCGCACCAGGGTCTCGCTCGGCATCGGGTCGGTGAAGCGTCCGGTGTCGCGCAGCGCCTCGGCCGTGCGGGACAGCTGCGTGACGGTCGCGACGTAGCAGACGATGAGTCCGCCGGGCACGAGGGCGTCGGCTGCGGCGTCCACGCACTCCCACGGCGCGAGCATGTCGAGCACGACGCGGTCGACGCTCTGCGGCTCGGTCGCGTCGGGCAGCGACTCGACCAGGTCACCGACGGTGACGGACCAGTTGTCCGGGACAGCACCCAGGAAGGTGCCGACGTTGCCCTTGGCGATCGCGGCGAACTCCTCGCGGCGCTCGAACGACTGCAGCTGCCCGGTCGGGCCGATCGCGCGGAGCAGGAACAGCGACAGCGCCCCCGAGCCGACACCGGCCTCGACCACGCGGGCCCCGGGGAAGACGTCCGCGAAGGCCACGATCTGCGCCGCGTCCTTCGGGTAGACGATCGCCGCACCACGCGGCATCGACATCACGTAGTCGTTGAGCAGCGGACGGAGCGCGAGGTACTCGTCGCCGGTGCTCGCCCGGATGACCGAGCCGTCGGGCTGGCCGATGACGTCGTCGTGCCGGAGCACCCCGCGGTGCGTGTGGTACTCACCGGCGGTCTCGAGGGACAGCGTCGTGAGCTTGCCCTTCGGACCGGTGAGCTGCACGCGGTCGCCGGCCCGGAACGGGCCGCGCGGCGGCGTGTGTGGTGCCCCGCCCGCGGTGTGCGGGAGGGCTGCGGTCGGGTCCGCGGTCGGACTGGAGGCGCTGCTCGCGTCCGCTAAGTCGCGTGCGTCGTCGGTGTGGCTCATCGGGTGACCCCTTCGGTGTCCGCAGCGTGCGCCGGGTCCGGCACCGCGCCTCCAGCCCGTGCGGCCAGTGCCGGCGTCGTCAACTCGACCAGCCGGTCGACGTCGACGCCCGCCAGGGTGGTCAGGTGCACGTCGCCGCCGGCGATCTCGGACAGCGGGACGATGTGCTCGACGGCGACCGTGACGGCGCCGGAGGCGACGGCCGACGCGACTCCGGTGGCGGAGTCCTCGATCGCAACGCACGCGGTGGGCTCGACGCCGAGCTGCGCGGCGGCGGACAGGTAGGCGTCCGGGAACGGCTTCGGGCGGTCGACGTCGTCACCGGCCACGACGACGCGGAAGCCGCGCTCGCCCAGGGCCTCGGCGGCGACGAGCGCCATCTTGCGCCGGGACATCGTCACCAGCGCGGTGGGGATGCCGCGGGCGTGCAGCTCCTCGATGAGCTCACGGGCACCCGGACGCCACGGCAGCTCGCCGTCGCGCAGGTGCTCCATCACGTAGTCGGTCATCCACTGGATGATCTCCTCGACCTCCATGTCGACGCCCTTGGCGCGCAGGAGCTCGCCAGAGCGCTCGAGGCCGCTGCCCACCAGGGACAGGCCGTCCGCTTCCGTCCACTCGGCGCCGTACCGGGTCGTCAGGTCCACCTGGGACCGCTGCCAGATCGGCTCGGTGTCGATGATCGTGCCGTCCATGTCCCACAGCACGGCTGCGGGCGGGACGAGGGCAGGAGGATGCGCGGTCACGGGCGACGAGTCTACCGGGGCCGTTCCGCTGGGCGCGGACGCGCACGTCCGCCGGCACCCCCTGGGCCTACAGTGGATGCCTGAATCGTGTCCGGCCGGGGGCATCGCTCCCGCCCCGCTCCGCTCCACCACCAGGAGGTCCGCTCCGTGCCACAGCACTCCCCCTTCAGCGACGGCCGCTTGCTCGTCGTCGCCTTCGAGGGCTGGAACGACGCCGGCGAGGCCGCGAGCGGTCTGGCGCGTCGCATCGTCGAGTCGCTCGGCCTCGACGAACTCCGCGAGCTCGACGGCGAGCGGTACGTCGACTACCAGTTCAACCGGCCCACCGTCGGCACCGACGACGACGGCAACCGCGGCGTGCAGTGGCCCCGGATCGTGCTGCACGGCCCCGGAGCCGAAGGGCGTCCGGTCATCGGCGCCACCGGCTCCCCCACCGACCGCGACGTGTTCGTGCTGGTCGGCCCCGAGCCCTCGCGCACCTGGCGTGGCTTCTGCTCGGAGATCATCGACCTGGCGGACGTCTACTCGATCGACGCCGTCGTCTTCGTCGGCGCCATGCTCGCCGACGTCCCGCACACCCGACCGATCTCGGTCTTTGTGTCGAGTGAGAACGCCGGCGTCCGCGCTGCCTTCGACGTCGACAAGTCCTCGTACGAGGGGCCGACCGGCATCCTCGGTGTCCTCGCCGACGCGATGGACAAGGCGGGGCTGACCACGCTCTCGCTCTGGGCGTCCGTGCCGCACTACGTGCACAACTCCCCCTCGCCGAAGGCCACGCTCTCGCTGCTCGACAAGATCGAGGAGCTCACGGACGTCACGGTGCCCCGCGGGTCGCTACTCGACGACGCCACCGAGTGGGAGGAGGGCATCGACGCCCTCGCCGCCGACGACGAGGACATGGCGTCGTACATCGGGCAGCTCGAGCAGGCACGCGACACCGTCGACTCCCCCGAGGCCTCCGGCGACGCCATCGCGCAGGAGTTCGAGCAGTACCTCCGTCGCCGGGAGCGCAAGGACGGCAAGGACGGCGGCACCGCCGGTGGCGAGGGGCCCTGGCGACCCCAGCAGTAGCCGTCACCCACTGACGGACAGGAGGCACGGTGCCGGCTGGCACCGTGCCTCCTGTCCGTCGTGGGGTGTGCGGTCACGACACGCCGCTCGCGTCCGCCGGGTGGTCGCGAACTGTCGGCTGCGGCCCGCCTGGGGGACGGTTCCTGACCCCTCGGCGGCGCGCACGCGACGCGTCGCGACCACTCCGCGGACGGGAGGCACGGGGCTGACCCGCCACGAGCCTCCCGTCCGGCGGCCGCGAACGGTCACGACACACCACTCACCTCCGGCGACTGGTCGCGAACTGTCGGCTGCGGCCCGCCTCGGCGACGGTTCCTGACCCCTCGGCGGCACGCACGCGACAGGTCGCGACCGAGCTCAGGCCAGGCGGATGCCGAGCAGCGCGTCGATCAGGTCGACGAGCTCGGGAGTGCACGCCGTGCCGCCCGCGATCGCCGTGTCCACCGCTGCGACCGCCCCCGGCGTGTCGAGGTCGTCCGACACCCGCGCACGGATGCGCGTGGCGACGTCGGCCGCGTCGTCGGCGTGCCCGGCCGATGCTCCGGAGGCCCAGGCGTCCCAGCCCGCGAGCCGCGTCTCGGCACTCGTCAGCTCGGTGGCGAACCACTCCCAGTCGTCGGAGTACTTGTGCGACAGCAGCGCGAGTCGGATCGCCCGGGGGTCGGCGCCATCGTCGAGCAGGCCACGCACGGTGACCAGGTTGCCGAGCGACTTCGAGATCTTCGTGCCCTGGTAGGCGATCATCCCGGTGTGCACGAACGCGTTCGCGAGGGGCTGGTGGGCGAGGGCCGCAGCGTGCCCGGCACTCATCTCGTGGTGCGGGAACACGAGGTCGCTCCCGCCGCCCTGCACGCTGATCGGCAGACCGAGGCGGTCGCCGGCGATGACGCTGCACTCGATGTGCCAGCCGGGGCGTCCGGGGCCGATCTCGGTGTCCCAGGCCGGCTCGCCGTCCCGCGCGGCGCGCCACAGCAACGGGTCGAGCGGGTCGCGCTTGCCCGGACGGTCGGGGTCACCGCCGCGTTCGGCGGCGAGGGTCAGCATGGTCTCGCGGTCGAGGCCGCTCTCGTCGCCGAGGGTCCACGCGTCGGTGGGCCGGCTGACGTCGAAGTACAGGTCGTCGCCCTCGGCGTCGTCGGTCGGGACCTCGTACGCGTAGCCGGTCTCCTGCAGGAACGACACGGCCTCGGCGACCCGCTCGACCTCGTCGGTCACGGCCACGAAGTCGTCCGGCGGCAGGATCCGCAGCGACTCCATGTCGCGACGGAACAGGTCGACCTGGGACGCAGCGAGCTCGCGCCAGTCGATCCCGTCGCGAGCGGCGCGCTCGAGCAGCGGGTCGTCGACGTCGGTGACGTTCTGCGCGTACTCGACGTCGAGCCCGGCGTCGCGCCAGGCGCGGCCGAGGGTGTCGAACGCCAGGTACGTCGCCGCGTGACCGAGGTGCGTGGCGTCGTACGGTGTGATGCCGCAGACGTACAGCGCGGCACGGTCCTCGTCGCGGGCGGGGTCCACCGGCTTGCCTGTGGCGGTGTCGTGGACGACCGGTCGGGGCGCGGCGCCGGGGACGTCGGGGACGGATGGGGCCTGCCAGGCCCTCACGGCTGGATCACTCCGAGCGACAACAACACGATGAGCACGATACCGAGTGCGATCCGGTAAACGACGAAGGGCATGAAGCTGCGCTTGCTGATGTAGTTCATGAACGCTGCGATCACGACGAACCCGACCACGAACGCGACGACCGTGGCGATGAGCGTGTCGGCGAGTCCGAACGGCGATCCGTGGTCACCGAGGCTCGTCGCGGCCTCGTAGAACCCGGACAGGAACACCGCCGGGATCGCCAGCAGGAACGCGAACCGAGCGGCCGCCGGACGGGTGTAGCCGAGGGCGAGCCCCATCGACACCGTCGCACCGGAACGGGACACCCCGGGCACCAGGGCGAGCATCTGCGCCAGGCCGATGAGCAGACCGCCGCGGAACGTCATCTGCTCGATCCGGCGCTCCTTGCGGCCGACCCGGTCGAGCACCCCGAGGACGACACCGAACACGATGAGGACGATCGCGACGATCCAGAGCGACCGGAACGTCGTCTCGATGGAGTCCTTGAGCAGGAGCCCGGCGACCCCGATCGGGATCGTTCCGAGGATCACCAGCCAGCCGACGCGGACGTCGGGGTCGCCCTTCGGCACGTCACGCTTGACCACCGACCGGAACCACCGCCCGATGATCCGGGTGATGTCCTTCCAGAAGTAGATGAGCACCGCGGTCTCGGTGCCGAGCTGCGTCACGGCGGTGAAGGCCGCACCCGGGTCCTTCGCGTCGGGCAGGAACAGCCCGACGATGCGCAGGTGCGCGCTGGAGGACACGGGCAGGAACTCGGTGAGCCCCTGGACGAAGCCGAGGAAGATCGCCTCGAGGATGTGCATCGCACGGGCCTTTCGGGGGGAGGTCGGTCAGGGCACCGCCACGACGGCGACCACGAACAATATCAGTACGTCGCGAGCAGGTCGCCCAGCACCCGCCGGCCGAACGCGAGCGAGTCGAGCGGCACCCGCTCGTCGACCCCGTGGAACATCGCCGGGAAGTCCACACCGGCGGGCAGCTGCAACGGCACGAACCCGTACCCGGCGATGCCGAGCGTCGAGAGCGCCTTGTTGTCGGTGCCGCCGGACAGCAGGTACGGCAGGACCGGGGCGCCCGGGTCGTGCCGCCCCAGGACATCGCGGACCGCGTCGACCAGGGGGCCGCCGAAGTCCTGCTCGAGGCCGATGTCGCGGAACGACATGACCACCTCGACCTCGGGTCCGGCGAGCTCCCGCACCCGTTCCAGCACGGACTCCTCATCGCCCGGCAGGCAACGGATGTCGACCAGCGCCTCGGCGGTGTCGGGGATGACGTTGTGCTTGTAGCCCGCGGTCAGCACCGTCGGGTTCGACGTGGTGTGCAGCGCGGCGTGGATGAACCGCGACGCCGACCCGGTGGCCAGCGCGACCTCGTCCGGACCGGTCACCGTCGGGTCGACGCCGAGGAACCGCGCCACCTCGGCGACCATCGCGTCCGTCGTGGCCGAGAGCCGAACGGGCCACTCCTCGCTGCCGATCCGGGCGACCGCCGCTGCGAGCTTCGTGACGGCGTTGTCGCGGATCACGTGCGAGCCGTGGGCAGCGGTACCGCGCGCGATCAGCTTCACCCACATGAGCGCCTTCTCGCCGGTCTGCAGCAGGTAGGCGCGACGGTCACCGAGCGTGATCGAGTACCCGCCGACCTCGCTGATCGCCGCCGACGCTCCCGCGAAGACCTCCGGATGCTGGTCGACCACGTGGTGCGAACCCAGGACTCCCCCGGCCTCTTCGTCGGCGAAGTACGCGATGACCAGGTCACGCTCGGGCGCACCGTGCTGCTCGATGACGTCGGCCAGCGACGTCAGCATCATCGCGTCCATGTTCTTCATGTCCACGGCACCGCGGCCCCACAGCGAACCGTCCTTGACGACGCCGCCGAACGGGTCGACCGACCAGTTCGCCGGATCCGCCGGCACCACGTCGAGGTGCCCGTGCACCACGAGCGCCGGCTTGTCACGGTTCCGCCCGGGGACACGCGCAACCACGCTCACCCGGTCCGGCTCCGACTCGAACAACTGCGGCTCGAGACCCAGCGCTCGGAGCCTGTCCTCGACGTAGTGGGCCGCCTCGGCCTCGCCGCGCGACTTCCCCTCGCCCCAGTTCGTCGTGTCGATGCGGATGAGGTCGCGGGCGATCGCCGCGGTCGCCTCGAGCTCGGACACGGACTGGTGCTCGGACGGCTCCGGGTTCGTCATGGCTCCACGGTATCGGTCGACACCGACCCCGACGCCGGGACGGCACACCGAGGACTCGCCCGGGATGCGCTCCCGTGTTCATCGCGCGTTCAGACCCGTGCTAGTGTCTTCTCTCGGCAGGAACGCCGGGTTCGCCCCGGGAAACAGACACCAGACACCCTGTCCGGGTGGCGGAATTGGTAGACGCGCTAGCTTGAGGTGCTAGTGCCCGTATTAGGGCGTAGGGGTTCAAGTCCCCTCTCGGACACAGGAAATGCGTGCCCCCTGACCTTTCGGTCGGGGGGCATTTTCTGTTGTGTCTTCCCGGCGAGTGCCGCCATCGCTGCGCTCAGGGCGTCCTCCGCGCACACCTCCCCAACCCGTGCGAGGTTCCGCGCTCCGTGCGGCGCTGCAAGCGCGCACCGAACACGCAACACCGCACCAGATCGTGAACACAGCACGGTGCGAACGCAGCACGTACGCACGGGAGGCGCGGTGCCAGCTGGCACCGCGCCTCCCGTGCGTCCGTGGGTGCGTCTAGCTCTTCGACGCCTCGACGAAGTTGCGTCGCGGGTCGGTCTCCTTGATCAGGGAGGTCGCGTCGCGACCGGACACGGCGCCCGTGATCCAGCCGATGACGATG